>NZ_JAKFCM010000016.1:0-227070 GCF_036676645.1 Ramlibacter sp. | reverse complement strand
TCGGCGTCTCGATGTCGATGAAGCCGTTGGCGTCGAGGAACTTGCGCACCTCCATCGTCACCTTGTAGCGCAGCATCAGGTTCTTCTGCATGTACGGCCGGCGCAGGTCCAGCACGCGGTGCATCAGGCGGGTGGTCTCCGACAGGTTCTCGTCGTCCAGCTGGAACGGCGGGGTGACGGACGGGTTGAGCACCGCCAGTTCATGGCACAGCACCTCCACCTTGCCGCTGCGCAGGCTGTCGTTGGTGGTGCCGGCCGGGCGCTCGCGCACCAGCCCCCTGACCTGCACGCAGAACTCGTTGCGCAGGCCCTCCGCGGCCCTGAACATCTCCGGGCGGTCGGGGTCGCAGACGACCTGGACATAGCCCTCGCGGTCGCGCAGGTCCACGAAGATCACGCCGCCGTGGTCGCGCCGGCGGTTCACCCAGCCGCACAGGGTGACGGTCTGGCCAAGCTGCGACTCGTCGACGAGGCCGCAATAGGTGGTGCGCATTTGTTGTGATGACATGGGGAGCAACCTTGGGAAAGGGCGCGCCGCGGCGGCAGCGCGCTAGCGGGCGTCGGGAAGCGCGGGCGGCACGGCGCCGACGGCGGCAGCGGCCGTCGCCGCAGACGCGGGGGGCGCCACGACGCCCATGGAGATCACGTAGCGCAGCGCCTCGTCCACGCTCATCTTCAGCTCGATGCAGTCCTTGCGGGGCAGCAGCACGAAGTATCCGCCCGTGGGGTTGGGCGTGGTCGGGACATAGACGCTGACGAAATCGTCGTGCAGGTGGTTGGCGACGTCGCCGCCCGGCGTGCCGGTGATGAGGGCGATGGTCCAGACCCCCGGCCGCGGCCACTCGACCAGCACCGCGGTGCGGAACGCATTGCCCGAGGGCGAGAACAGCGTGTCGGAGACCTGCTTGACGCTGGAGTAGATCGAGCGCACCACCGGGATGCGGTGCAGCAGGGCATCGCTCCACTCGATGACCTTGCGGCCGACGATGTTGCTGGTGACGGCGCCGACCGCCAGCAGGATGGCCAGCGCGAGCAGCACGCCCAGGCCGGGAATCCGGTGGCCCAGCAGCCGGTCGGGCTGCCAGGCGTCGGGCAGGATCAGCAGCGTCTGGTCAAGCGTGCCGATGATCCACTGCAGCACCCACAGCGTGATCCCCAGCGGGGCCAGGACGAGCAGGCCGGCGAACAGCCAACGGCGGAGGGCGGCCATCGCGGTCCTGGCGGGTGGGGGATCAGTGGCAGCCGCAGGCACTGCCGCAGCCGCCGGCGGACGCGGCCGGGGGTTCGGACTTGGCCGCGACGCTGTCGGAGGATTTGGTTTCGGAAGGCTTCTCGCCCGGCTTCGAGCCGCCCCCGCCGCCGCCTTCGCCGGCCGGCGCCTTGGCCCCGTTGCCGTTGCCGCGGAAGTCGGTGGCGTACCAGCCGGTGCCCTTGAGCTGGAAGCCGGCGGCGGTCAGTTGCTTGGTGAACGTCGCGGCGCCGCAGGCCGGGCAGGTGGTCAGCGGGGCATCGGAGAGTTTCTGCAGGACGTCCTTGGCATGGCCGCAGGACCCGCATCGGTAGGCGTAGATGGGCATGGCAGCAAGTGGGCCGCGCACGCAAGGGGCGGCAAAGCCTTCAATTATAGGCGGGGGCCCGGATCTCAACCCCCGCCGCCCTGCCCCGCGCCGCTGCGCTCAGGCCGCCGCGTCGCGCGCCTCGAAGTGGTGGACGTGGCCCTTGTGGTTGGCGATCCACTGCGGCGCCAGCGAGCCGAAGACCATGCCGGCGAATGCCGCGACCAGGCCGGCCAGCTGCTGCGGGAACTGCTCGGCCAGCGGCGGGCTGACCACGAAGAACAACCAGGTGCCCAGGCCCGCCGTCACCGAGAACAGCGCGCCCTGGGTGGTGGCCCGTCGCCAGTACAGGCCCATCACCAGCGGCACGAACGCACCGACCAGCGGCACCTGGTAGGCGCCGGACACCAGGTCGTAGATCGAGGTCCCCTGCATCACGATCGAATAGGTCAGCACGATCGCGGTGAAGGCCAGCACCGACAGGCGCATCGCCTTGAGCGTGGCCTGGTCGCCCATGCCGGGCACGATGTTGCGCAGGATGTTCTCCACGAAGGTGGTGGCCGGGGCCAGCAGCGTGGCCGAGGCGGTGGACATCACGGCCGAGAGCAGCGCGCCGAAGAACGCCACCTGCAGCAGCACCGGCATCTTCTGCATCACCAGCGTGGGCAGCACCTTCTGCGGGTCGTCGGCCAGCAGCTTCGCGCCGTCCGCGCCCAGCACCATGACGGCGGCCGTCACCACGAACATCGGCACGAAGGCGAACAGCAGGTACAGCGAGCCGCCGATGATGGGGCCGCGCTTGGCCGTCTTCGCGTCCTTGGCCGACATCACCCGCTGGAACACGTCCTGCTGCGGGATCGAGCCGAGCATCATGGTGATGGCGGCGGCGAAGAAGAAGGTCCAGGTCTTCGCGTCGCCGTCCTCGGGGAAGAACCGGAACTTGCCGTTGCTGGCCGCGTACTCGAACACGGCGCCGGCGCCGCCGGCCAGCTCGGCGGCGAACCAGGCGATCGCCAGCAGCCCGGCGGCGATCACGATCATCTGCATGAAGTCGGTCAGGGCCACCGACCACATGCCGCCGAACAGGGTGTAGACCAGCACGATGGCCGTGCCGATCGCCATGCCCCCGGCCACCGACACCGTGTCGGGCAGCAGCACGTGGAACACCAGCCCCAGCGCCGTGATCTGCGCCGCCACCCAGCCCAGGTAGCTGATGATGATCATGATCGAGCACAGCACCTCGATCAGCCGGCCGAAGCGCTGGCGGTAGTAGTCGCCCAGCGTGATCAGGTTGCGCTGGTACAGCTTGTAGGCGAAGAACAGGCCCACCAGGATCAGGCACATGGAGGCACCGAACGGGTCCTCCACCACTTCGCCCAGGTTGCCCGAGACGAAACGCGCCGGCACTCCCAGCACCGTCTCCGAGCCGAACCAGGTGGCGAAGGTGGTGGCGACCACGATCGCCAGCGGCAGCTTGCGCCCGGCCAGTGCGTAGTCGGCGGTGTTCTGGACGCGCCGGGCGGCCAGCAGCCCGATGGCGACGGACAGCAGCAGGTAGAGCACGACGAAGGTGATCAGCATGGGGTCTCCGGGGTGTCTTTCGGTGGCGGTGCGGCCGTCTGTGCGACCTGGGCCGGCATTATGGTCAACGGTCGCGCTAAAACAAGTGGCCCCGGACCAGCACCTGCATCGCCAGCAGGCCGAGCGTGAAACCGATGCCGCCGTACAGGAAAGCCTGCAACAGCCGGTTGGTGCGCCGCTGCTCCTCCAGCAGCGCCTCCAGTCCGCGCCCGTGGCCGTCGGGCCGCTTGCGCAGGTAGTCGTAGATCAGCCGCGGCAGCTCGGGGAACATCTTGGCGTAGCGCGGCGCCTGGTCGCGCAGTTCGTCCAGCAGCCGCTGCGGTCCGACCTGCTCCAGCATCCAGCGCTCCAGGAACGGCTTGGCCGTGGCCCACAGGTCCAGCTCGGGGTCGAGCTGGCGGCCCAGCCCCTCGATGTTCAGCAGCGTCTTCTGCAGCAGCACCAGCTGCGGCTGGATCTCGACCTGGAAGCGGCGCGAGGTCTGGAACAGCCGCATCAGCACCATGCCCAGCGAGATCTCCTTGAGCGGGCGGTCGAAGTAGGGTTCGCAGACGGCCCGGATCGCCGACTCCAGCTCGTCGACGCGGGTGCCCGGCGGCACCCAGCCCGATTCGATGTGCAGCTCGGCCACCCGCTTGTAGTCGCGCCGGAAGAAGGCGTTGAAGTTCTGCGCCAGGTATTCCTTGTCGAACTCGGTGAGGGTGCCGATGATCCCGAAATCCAGCGAGATGTAGCGCCCGAAGGTGGCCGGGTCCAGGCTGACCTGGATGTTGCCCGGGTGCATGTCGGCGTGGAAGAAGCCGTCGCGGAACACCTGGGTGAAGAAGATGGTGACGCCGTCCCGCGCCAGCCGCCGCAGGTCGACGCCCGCCTGGACCAGCCGTTCGGCCTGGCTGATCGGCACGCCGTACATGCGCTCCATCACGATCACCTCGGAGTGGCACCAGTCCCAGATCATCTCGGGGATCAGCACCAGGTCCAGGCCGTCCATGTTGCGGCGCAGCTGCGCGGCATTGGCCGCTTCGCGCAGCAGGTCCAGTTCGTCGTGCAGGTACTTGTCGAACTCGGCGACCACCTCGCGCGGCTTCAGGCGCTTGGCGTCGTACGACAGGCGCTCCACCCAGCCGGCCATCATCCGCATCAGCGCCAGGTCGTTCTCGATCACCGGCAGCATGCCGGGGCGCAGCACCTTGACCGCGACCTCGCGCGTGCACCCCTCGCGGTCGACCAGGGTGGCGAAATGCACCTGGGCGATCGAGGCGCTGGCCACCGGCTCGCGCTCGAAGCTGGCGAAGATCGTGCCCACCGGCCGGCGAAACGCGCGCTCAATGGTGGCGATGGCGATGGCCGGGTCGAACGGCGGCACCCGGTCCTGCAGGCGCGCCAGTTCGTCGGCCACGTCCCCGGGGAGCAGGTCGCGCCGGGTCGAGAGCACCTGGCCGAACTTGACGAAGATGGGGCCCAGCCGCTCGAGTGCCTCGCGCAGGCGCTGGCCGCGCGGCGCATGCAGGCGGCGGCCGAAGCTGACGATGCGCGCCAGCCGGTGCAGCCAGGGACGCTGGAAGCTGCTGAGGACGAGCTCGTCCAGCCCGTACCGCAGCGCCACCCAGATGATGTAGGCGCCGCGCAGGTAGCGCGTCATGCCGGTCACCGCAGCGCCGGGCCACCCGGTCCCGGCGGGCGGCCGGGCGCGCCTGCGGCCGGCGGCGCAGCCGTGGGCGCGGGCGCCGCCGGGTCGTCGCCGGTGCGCGGCGGCACGAAGCGGCGCAGCGCCTCCGCCATGGCACGGGCGCCCCGCCCCACGGCATGGGCCGGCGCATCACCGATCAGGCGCGACAGGTCCTCTTCCAGGTCCCAGCGCACATGGTCGACCAGCCAGTTGACCTCGGCGGCGAACTGCACGTCGCCCTCGATGCGCACCGGCGGCTTCTCGCCGCGCAGGGCAGCCTGGGTCAGCCGCCAGGGGGAGTCGTCGGTGACCGTGAGCGTGAGGTCGGGCGCCGCCGCGGGAGCCGCCAGGTCGAGCAGGCCGGCGGGGGTGGCGACCAGCCGGACGGTGAACACGCGCCAGCGCCCCTCGAGGGTGCGGCCGACCTGCCGGCGCAGCCGCTCCATGGCCTGCGGCTCCTGCATCAGCACGTGGTTGAGCAGCAGCACGAGGCGCCGCTGCGCCTCGTGCACCGCCCAGGGCGGCGGCGCCAGCCGCTGGCTGACCGCATCCAGCAGGCTGTCCACGAAGGGAAAGGGGGACCGTGTGGGCATGGCCCCGGATTATCGCGGCAGTAACTCGCGGCCACACCGCGAGTCACTGCCGTGATGACGGATGACGAAGGGGCCGTCGGACCCCTCTGTCATTCGTCATCCGTCATTCGTCATGCATTACTGCAGCGCCTGCACCCCGGCCACCAGCCACCCGCTGCCGCCGTTGCGCGGCTTGGTCATGTTCCAGACCTCGCGGAACGGGCTGGGGCCGGCGGAGGGCTGCTCGCGGATCATCCCGGAGAACTCGACGCTCGCCATGTAGGCGTCGGCCAGTTCCTCGATACCCAGCAGCTGCGCCTGCAGCATCACGACCTCTGTCTTGTTCGGCTGGCCGCCCGCCTGCTTCTCGCGCTCGGCCAGCTGCTGGCGGATCTCGGCGAGCATCTCGTCGGACATCATGGAGCGCAGCGTGGCGATGTCCGAGCGGTCCCAGGCGTCCTGCAGCGTCAGGAAGTTGCGCTTGGCCGCGTTGACGAAGCCCTCGGCATCGAAGCCGGCCGGCACGCCCCAGTTCTGCGAGCCGCCCAGGGCCGAGCCGATCTGCACGCCGCCGGTGGACCGGCCGGCATCGAAGGCCATGCTGCCGCGCTCCCACGGCCGCGCCGAGGCGTCGTTGCCGACCTTGTCGGGGCTGTACTGGCGCGGCGCGGTCGCCAGTTCGGGGCCACCCTGCCAGCCCGCGGTCCGCCCCGCCGGGGCTGCGCCGCGACGGCGCATCACGAAACCGACCGCCACCATGACGAGCAGCGCCAGCAGCGCGAACAGCATGAACTGCGCGAGCGCCGGCCCGAAGCCCAGCGCATGGGCCAGCCAGGCCAGCCCGAGGCCGGCGGCCAGCCCGCCCAGGATGCCGCCGAAGCGCGACGGCGCGGCCGCCGCCGTGTTCGGGGTGCCCGGCCGGGCGGCGGCCTGGTTGGCCGGGGCCGGCTGCTGGCCGGCCTGCTGCTGGCTGGTGGTGTTCTGCGCGGGGGCCTGGCGCGGCGGAGCCTCGCGCTGGGTGACGTTGGGGGACTGGCGGCCGAAGGAGCCGCCGCCGCCCAGGCGGCGGGCGTCGGCTTCCAGGCTGGTGGACAGCGCCAGCACGCCCACGAGTACGGCAGTCGACAGCTTCATGATCGATCCTTCCTGATCAGTTGCGGGTGTCCAGGGGCAGATGGGGGTTCAGCACTTGATTCCAACATGCAGGGCGACGACGCCGGCGGTCAGGTTGTGATAGTCCACGTGCCCGAATCCGGCTTTCTTCATCAGCCCCTTGAGTTCCTCCTGGCCGGGGTGCATCCGGATGGACTCGGCCAGGTAACGGTAGCTGGCCGAATCCCCCGCCACCAGTTGCCCCAGCCGCGGCAGCACCTGGAACGAATACCAGTCGTAGGCGCGGGCCAGCGGCTGCGCCACCTGCGAGAACTCCAGCACCAGCAGCTTGCCGCCGGGCTTGAGCACCCGGGCCATCTCGGCCAGGGCCGCGTCCTTGCGCGTCATGTTGCGCAGCCCGAAGGCCACGCTGACCAGGTCGAAGCGGCCGTCGGCGAATGGCAGCTTCTCGGCATCGCACACCAACGTGGGCAGGACCACGCCCTCGTCCAGCAGCCGGTCGCGGCCGGTGCGCAGCATGGCCTCGTTGATGTCGGTGTGGACCACCCGGCCGCCGGGCCCGACCTTGCGGGCGAAGGCCCGTGCCAGGTCGCCGGTGCCGCCGGCGATGTCGAGCACCTGCTGGCCCGGCTGCACGTTGGCCACCAGCATCGTGTAGGCCTTCCAGGCGCGGTGCAGGCCGAACGACATCAGGTCGTTCATCAGGTCGTAGCGGTGCGCGACCGAGTCGAACACGCCGCGCACCCGCCGTGCCTTGTCGCGTTCCTCGACCGATTCGAAGCCGAAATGCGTGCTGCCCATGCCCCGATGTTAGGGGCAATCGCGCCGCGCGCGAGCGCGGATGCCCCGCCCGGGCGTCAGCGGTGGCCGCGGCCGTGGCCGCCGCGCGTCACCATGGGCGCGTCGCGGTCGACGCCGGCCGCCGCCAGCCGGCGCTCGTACTCGGCCCACAACTGCTCCTGCTGCGAACCCAGGAAGTACAGGTACTCCCAGGAGTAGATGCCGCTGTCGTGGCCGTCCGAGAAGCGCGGCTGCACGGCGTAGTTGCCGATCGGCTCCAGCCCGAGCAGCTCGACCTCGCGCTTGCCGGTCTGCAGCACCTCCTGCCCCGCGCCGTGGCCCTGGACCTCGGCGGAGGGCGAGTAGATGCGCATGAGCTCGAACGGGATGCGGAACACCGCGCCGTCGGAAAAACCGACTTCCAGCACGCGCGACTGCCCGTGCACCGTGATCGACTGGGGCGCCGGGGCGCCGGGTTTCAGGCCTGCCATGGGGCGATTGGATCAGAAGCGCAGGCCGACGTTCACGTACAGCTTGTCATCGCCCTGCTGCGGGGACGACGCGTTGGCCGCCATCGGCACGCGGCTGCCTGCGACCAGCCGTCCGTACTCGATCGACGCGACCAGCGGGCCGTTGCTGTAGCGCGCACCGATGCCCAGGCTGGCCAGCCGGTCGCTGGACGGCTTGGTGGCGCCCGTGGGGCCGTTGTTCCACAGCCAGCCGGCATCCGCGAAGCCGAACAGGCGCAGCCCGGGGGCCAGCTCGGGCGTGCCGAGCTCGAGCGAGCCGGCCAGGCCCTTGTCGGCCGAAACCGGGCGCTCGATGGCCGTGCCGCGCACCGAGCCGGAGCCGCCCAGGCCGAACTGCTCGCCCGAGATCAGCACGTCGGGGCTGTACTGGTACTGGGCGCGCGCCGACACCAGCCAGCGGCCGGCCACCGGCGCGGTGTAGTGCAACGTGCCGCGCAGCGCCTTCCAGTTCGTGGTGGCGACGCGCGGATCCTCGCTCCGGTAGGACGCCAGGTCGCTGGCGCGCCCGCTGCCGGTGTTGACCGCGAGATACGCGTCGTAGCCCCAGGCGGCCGTGTCGGTTTCGGTGCGGGCGTTGTAGCCGAGCACCAGCGGCCGGCTGCGGCGGTCCAGCGCGCCGGGCACCACGATGTCGTTGATGCGCGCGGCCTTGAACACCTTGTCCTCCAGGCCCAGCACCACGTAGCTACGGCGACCGCCCTCGGGCGCCAGGTGCCAGGTGTGGTTCAGGCCCAGGGTGTGGCCGGCACCGGTGCTGGTGAAGGCGCCGAAATTGCCGACCACGTCGGAGCGGGTGTAGCTGGCCCCGAGCACGCCGCCGAACGCGTACAGCGGCACCCGGTAGGCCAGGCCGAGCTGCCTGACCTCGGACATCTCCTCCAGCGAGGTGGTGTAGGCGCCGGTGAACTGGTGGTCGCGGTCGAACAGGTTGGTGTGGCCGCCCGCCACCGTCAGCCGGTCGCGGCCGGTGCTGTCGGAGCCGGTGTTGGACGCGTTGACGGCGAAGGTCCAGGGCCGGCTCTCCTTGACGGTGATGGTGGCGTCGATCCGGTCCGGCTCGTCGGCCTCGCGCAGGCCGACCTGCACCTGCTTGTTGGGGTTCTCGTTGGCCATGGCGGTCTGCACCGCCAGCCGCTTGAAATTGGGCGTGCGGCCCTCCTGCAGTTCGGGCAGCGTGCGGCGGATGTTGTCGTCGCCGTAGAGCTTGGCGCCTTCGATCGCCACCTTGCCGACGGCGAAGGTCACGACCTCCAGCCGCACCGTGTCGCCCACGTCCTGCGCCGGCAGCGCGACGCGGTGCAGGCCGTAGCCCCGGGCCCGCAGCGCCGCCTCCAGCGCGCTGGTGGCCTGCTGCAGGCTGGACAGGGTGGCGTCGGGCCGCACGAACGGCGCCAGGACACGGCCGGTCTCGGCCGGGTCGAGCGGGTTGTCGCCGGTGACCTGGAATCCCTTGATCGCGAACACCGGCTCGGGCGCCGGCGCCAGCGGCGCGGCCGCGGCGGGGGCCTGCGCCCATGCGGCGCACGCCGCCGACAGTGCCAGTGCCAGGACGGCCGGTGCGGCCCGTCCGCTGCGACGGTGCGCCGGCGCGCAATTGCCCTTGATCATGATCCTGTGGCCCCTCTCGTCCTCGTATGCCCGGGCGACCGACGCCGCGGCGTTCCTGCCCCTGCGCGGTCAGCTGCAGGTGTTCTTCGTCTTCACGTTGTTGTCCTGCAGCACCGATTGCAGCAGCGGGTTCCTGCTGGTGGGCAGCGGCAGGCTGTCGAAGTCGATGAACTTCGGGATGTTCACCGGCCGCGCGGTGGTGCCGTTCTCGCCGGCGAAGCCGGCTTCGCCCTTGCCCAGGTGCAGCACTTCGCCGGCGGTGGCCACCTCGATGTGGCCGTCGCGCACGAACACGAACAGGCCTTCCTGGGCGTCCGACACGTCTTCCTTCGCGAACAGCTTGGGCGGCACCACCACGCTGTCGGGCCGCGGCCCTTCGATCGCCGGCGGGTTGCTGATCGGCACGATGCCGGCGCTGGGGGAGATGAACAGGCCCTGGCCGGCCTGCAGCACCTGCAGCGCGGTCTGGCCCTGGGGGGTGACGGCGATCGAGCCCAGCCAGGTGTACAGGGTCAGCCCCGAGTCGCTGCCGACGAAAGGTTCGCCGGCGCAGGCGCCGGTGCAGCCGATGTCCAGCCCGGTGCCGCGGATGCCGATGGTGGCGGTGGCGGTGGCGAAGCCCACGTTGCGGTTGTTGGCCTTGGCGATCAGGCCGGTCAGCGCGCGGACGGTGCCGCGCAGCACCGAGGCCAGGAAGCGGCCTTCGCCCGCGTTCTGCTCGTCGTAGACGAAGTTGTCGACCCGGAAACGGGTGGACGAGCCCAGCGTGATGCGGGTGTCGTCGCGGAACGCGATCACGGCGCGCGTGCCGGCGCCGGTCTCGATCACGTCGCCCGGATAGATGCTGCCGCCGTCGACCAGCCGGCGGCGCTGGCTGTGGGCATCCACCGCATGCACCTCGCCCTGCGACTGCACGACCTTGGCGCTGGCCAGCACGGCGTTCGGGCGTGCCCTCTCGGCGACCCTGCTGGATTCGGCGCCGCAGTCGCGCGCGCACAGGCGGGCGTCGAAGTCGGTGCCGCGGATGCCGATGGTGGCGGTGCTGGTCTGCACCCGGGCGGCGTCGGGCGAGCCCTTGGCGATCAGGCCGGTCACCGCGCGGAAGCCGCCGCGGATCATCTGCAGCAGCATGCCGTTGTCCGGCGCGTTCTCCCGGAACTGGTACCGCGACAGCACCAGCTCGGAGTTGGGCCGCACCGTCATGCGCGTGCCGTCGGCCAGCCGCACGATGGCCGAAGCGCCTTCCGAGGTGGTGAGGCGGTCGCCCTGCTGCAGCGGCAGCCCCTTGCCCAGCGTGCGCGGGGTCTGGCCGGGCGCCTGCGCGAAACCGACGCCGCGCGCGAATTCCACCTCGCCGGCCGCCTGCGCCAGCACGGCGCCGGCGCCCAGCGCCAGCAGCGCCCCCGCCGCCAGCCTGGCCACTGCCTTGTCGATGTCCTGCCCCCGCATGGCGACCTCCGGATGCTTGCCCGCAATCTGTATCCGGATGTTAACCGCTTGCTGAGCTGCCCGTCACGCGCGCAGGCCGGCCGGGCGGCGTTGCCGCCGTGCGGATGCCACGCCCGGGTGGCCGCCCCCGCTCAGACCAGCACGCGCTCGATGCCGCCGGCGTTGGCGGCCTTGACGTACTGCGGCAGCCAGTCCTCGCCCAGGATGTGGCGAGCCATCTCGATCACGATGTAGTCGGCCTCGAGCAGCCCGTTCTGCAGGTCGTTCCCGTAGCGCGTCAGGCCCTGCAGGCAGCTCGGGCAGCTGGTGAGCACCTTGATGTTGTCCTGCGGCCCCACGGCGCCGGAGGCCCGCAGCGCGGCCTCGTCCATGCGCAGCTGCTCCTCCTTGCGGAAGCGCACCTGGGTGGCGATGTCCGGCCGGGAGATCCCGAAGGTGCCCGACTCGCCGCAGCAGCGCTCGGTCTTGCGCACGTTCTCGCCCAGCAGCGCCTTGACCGTCTTCATCGGCTCCTGCTGCTTCATCGGCGTGTGGCAGGGATCGTGGAACAGGTAGCCGCGGCCGCCCGGCAGCGTGATGCCCTTTTCCAGCAGGTACTCGTGGATGTCGATGATGCGGCTGCCCGGGAAGATCTTGTCGAATTCGTAGCCCTGCAGCTGGTCGTAGCAGGTGCCGCAGCTGACCACCACGGTCTTGATGTCCAGGTAGTTCAGCGTGGTCGCCACGCGGTGGAACAGCACCCGGTTGTCGGTGATGATCTTTTCCGCCTTGTCGTACTGGCCGGCGCCGCGCTGCGGATAGCCGCAGCACAGGTAGCCGGGCGGCAGCACGGTCTGCACGCCGGCGTGCCACAGCATGGCCTGCGTCGCCAGGCCCACCTGCGAGAACAGGCGCTCGGAGCCGCAGCCCGGGAAGTAGAACACCGCTTCGGTTTCGGCCGTGGTGCCGCCGGGGTTGCGGATGATCGGGACGTAGTCCTTGTCCTCGATGTCCAGCAGCGCCCGCGCCGTCTTCTTCGGCAGCCCGCCCGGCAGCTTCTTGTTGACGAAGTGGATCACCTGCTCCTTGATCGGAGCGGGCGCGTGGGTCGACGGCGGCAGGGCCACCTGCTTGCGCGCGAAACCGCGCAGCAGGTCGCTGGCCAGGCGCTGGGCCTTGAAGCCGACCCCGACCATGCCGGCGCGCACCAGCTTGATGGTGTCCGGGTTGGTGGCGTTGAGCATGAACATGGCGGCCGCGTTGGCCGGCCGGAAGCTCTTCTGGCCCATCTTGCGCAGCAGGTTGCGCATGTTCATGGACACGTCGCCGAAGTCGATCTTGACCGGGCAGGGATTGGCGCACTTGTGGCAGACCGTGCAGTGGTCCGACACGTCCTCGAACTCCTGCCAGTGCTTGATCGACACCCCGCGGCGGGTCTGCTCCTCGTACAGGAAGGCCTCCACCAGCAGCGAGGTCGCCAGGATCTTGTTGCGCGGGCTGTACAGCAGGTTGGCGCGCGGCACATGGGTGGCGCACACCGGCTTGCACTTGCCGCAGCGCAGGCAGTCCTTGATGGAGTCGGAGATCGCGCCGATGTCCGACTGCTGCATGATCAGCGACTCGTGCCCCATCAGCCCGAAGCTGGGGGTGTAGGCGTTGGTCAGGTCCGAATAGACCGAGGTCTCGCCCTGCTGGGTGGACGGGCGCAGCAGCTTGCCCTTGTTGAAGCGGCCCTCGGGATCGACCTTGGCCTTGTAGTCGGCGAACGGCGCGATCTCCTCGTCGCTCAGGAACTCCAGCTTGGTGATGCCGATGCCGTGCTCGCCGGAGATCACGCCGCCCAGCGAGCGCGCCAGCGCCATGATGCGCTTCACCGCCGCGTGCGCGGCCTGCAGCATCACGTAGTCGTCGCTGTTGACCGGGATGTTGGTGTGCACGTTGCCGTCGCCGGCATGCATGTGCAGCGCCACCCACACCCGGCCCTTGAGCACGCGCTGGTGGATGGCGTCGACCTCGTCCAGCAGCGGCCGGAACGGCTGGCCGGAGAAGACCTGCTGCAGCGGCGCGCGGACCTGCACCTTCCAGCTGGCGCGCAGGGTGTGGTCCTGCAGCCGCGGGAACAGCCGGTCGACATCGTCCAGCCAGCCCTGCCATTGCGCGCGCACCGCCTGGATCAGGGCGAGGGCCTGCGCCACCCGGTCCTCCAGCAGTTCGGCCGAGGGAATCTCGTGGGCGTCGTCCAGCTTGCCCAGGGGCAGGCTGCCGCGCCGGAAGAACGCCTCCAGCTCGTCGGCCAGCCGGATCTTGTTGCGCAGCGACAGCTCGATGTTGATGCGCTCGATGCCGTCGGTGTACTCCGCCATGCGCGGCAGCGGGATCACCACGTCCTCGTTGATCTTGAAGGCGTTGGTGTGGCGGCTGATGGCCGCGGTGCGCTTGCGGTCCAGCCAGAACTTCTTGCGCGCCTCCGGGCTGATCGCCACGAAGCCTTCGCCGCTGCGCGAGTTGGCGATGCGCACCACCTCGGAGGTGGCGCGCGCCACCGCATCCGGATCGTCGCCCACGATGTCGCCGACCAGCACCATCTTGGGCAGGCCGCCGCGGCGCGACTTGGTGGTGTAGCCCACCGCCCGCAGGTAGCGGTCGTCCAGGTGCTCCAGGCCGGCCAGCAGGACGCCGCTGCGGTCCTTCTCGGCGAACATGAAGTCCTTGATCTCGACGATGCTGGGCACCGCATCCTTGGCGTTGCCGAAGAACTCCAGGCACACCGTGCGGGTGTGCGCCGGCATGCGGTGCACCACCCAGCGGGCGCTGGTGACCAGGCCGTCGCAGCCCTCCTTCTGGATGCCGGGCAGGCCGGACAGGAACTTGTCGGTGACGTCCTTGCCCAGACCCTCCTTGCGGAAGGCGGGGCCGGGCACGGCCAGCGTCTCGCGGCGCAGGGGCGTCCTGCCGTCGGCCGCGAAGTACTGCAGCTCGAAGGTGGCGACCGGCGCGTCGTGGATCTTGCCCAGGTTGTGGTCCAGCCGGGTGACCTCCAGCCACTCGGCCTGCGGCGTGACCATGCGCCAGGACACCAGGTTGTCCAGCGCCGTGCCCCACAGCACCGCCTTCTTGCCGCCCGCGTTCATGGCGACGTTGCCGCCGATGCAGGAGGCCTCGGCCGAGGTCGGGTCCACCGCGAACACGTAGCCGGCGCGCTCGGCCGCGTCGGACACGCGCTGCGTGACCACGCCGGCCTCGGTCCAGACCGTCGGCACCGGCTGCGAATGGCCCGGGATCGCGACGTGCTCGACCTCGGTCATGGCCTCGAGCTTTTCGGTGTTGATCACCGCGCTCTTCCAGGTCAGCGGCACGGCGCCGCCGGTGTAGCCGGTGCCGCCGCCGCGCGGGATGATGGTCAGTCCCAGCTCGATGCAGCCCCTGACCAGGCCGGCCATCTCGGCTTCGGTGTCGGGGGTGAGGACCACGAACGGGTACTCGACGCGCCAGTCGGTCGCGTCGGTGACATGCGACACGCGCGACAGGCCGTCGAACTTGATGTTGTCGCGGGCGGTGTGCCGGCGCAGGGTCCTGTGCACCAGCCGGCGCAGCTCGGCCGTCTCGCGGAAGGTCGCGTCGAAGGCGCGCACCGCCCGTTGCGCGGACTCCAGCAACTCGCCGACCAGGGCGTCGCGGCCGGCGTCGTCGGCCGGCGTGCGGCGCTTGCCGATCTCGGCCAGCCGGTGTTCCAGCGCCTCCACCAGCAGGCGCCGGCGCTTGGGGTTGTCCAGCAGGTCGTCCTGCAGGTACGGGTTGCGCTGCACCACCCAGATGTCGCCCAGCACCTCGTACAGCATGCGGGCGGAGCGGCCGGTGTGGCGCTCGCCGCGCAGCCGGTCGAGCACCTCCCAGGCGCGCGCGCCGAGCAGCCGGATGACGATCTCGCGGTCCGAGAACGAGGTGTAGTTGTAGGGGATCTCGCGCAGGCGCGGCGCGTCGCCTGCGGCTGCCGCCAGCAGCTGGTCGAGCTTGTTGGGTGCGTTCATCGTTGCGGTTGGTGCCCCGCGGCCGGCGGGGTGCCTGTCAGCCGGAACGATTGGCTTGGCGGCTGAGAGGGGATGTTACCGCAGCGCAACAAACGCGGCAGCAGGCGGGCGCCTGCGGTGCTCATGGAAAGTCCGGTAGGCACGACCACGGGGCCCGGCTCTAATCCCTGTCACAAATCGACTGTAGAGTCACGCCCTCGTGACTCAACCCCTCTCAGGAGCTCTCATGAAACTGAAGCTTTGTGCCGTGGCGATCGCCGCCGCCGTCACCCTCCCCGCGGCGGCCCAGACCGAAATCCAGTGGTGGCATTCCATGACCGGCGGCCTGAATGACTGGGTCGTGGACCTGGCCAACGGCTTCAATGCCAGCCAGAAGGAGTACAAGGTCGTGCCCACCTACAAGGGCAGCTACGACGAGTCGATGACGGCCTCGATCGCGGCCTTCCGCGCCGGCAACGCCCCGCACATCCTGCAGGTCTACGAAGTGGGCACCGCCACCATGATGTCGGCCAAGGGCGCCGTCGTGCCGGTGGGCAAGGTGCTGGCCGACGCCGGCTACAAGTTCGACCCCAAGCTGTACATCCCGGCGGTGGTCGGCTACTACACGGCGCCCAGCGGGCAGATGCTCAGCTTCCCGTTCAACAGCTCCACCACGGTGCTGAACTACAACAAGGACCTGTTCAGGAAGGCCGGCCTGGACCCGAACAAGCCGCCGCAGACCTGGCCCGAGCTGGCCCTGGCCGCCGCCAAGCTGAAGGCTTCCGGCGTGTCCTGCCCGTTCACCACCAGCTGGCAGGGCTGGACCCAGCTGGAGAGCTTCTCCACCTGGCACAACACCCTGTTCGCCACCCACAACAACGGCTTCGGCGGCACCAAGGCCCGGCTGGCCTTCAACAGCCCGCTGCACGTGCGCCACATCGAGAACCTGGCCAACATGGCCAAGAGCGGCCTGTTCCACTACCGCGGCCGCGGCAACAAGGGCGACGCGCCGTTCTACTCGGGCGAGTGCGCGATGGCCACGGCCAGCTCGTCGACCTACGCCAGCATCAAGAAGAACGCCAAGTTCGACTTCGGCATCGCGCCGCTGCCGTACTACCCGGACGTGCCGGGCGCCCCGCAGAACACCATCATCGGCGGCGCCTCGCTGTGGACCATGGCCGGCAAGAAGCCGCAGGAGTACAAGGGCGTGGCCGCGTTCTTCAACTACCTGACCAACGCCGAAATCCAGGCCAAGAGCCACCAGCGCACCGGCTACCTGCCGATCACCCTGGCCTCGTTCAAGCTGACCGAGGAGTCGGGCTTCTACAAGCAGAACCCCGGCACCGACACGGCCGTGAACCAGATGATCCGCAAGACCACCGACAAGTCGCGTGGCGTGCGCCTGGGCAACTTCAACCAGATCCGCGCGATCATGGACGAGGAACTCGAGCAGGTCTGGGCCGGCAAGAAGACGGCCAAGGAAGCGCTGGACGCCGCCGTCAAGCGCGGCAACGAGCAGTTGGAGCGCTTCGAGAAGGCGAACAAGTCCTGACGGACTTGCCGCCTTCCTGTCGCGCTCCGCTGATCGCGACAGGATGACGGCACCCCCTCCCCAGCCCTCCCCCGCCGAGCAGGGGAGGGCGCAGGGCGCTCAGGGCCATTCGCACAGGCGAGTGGCCTTCATTCGTTCCAGACAACAGGTTCGACCTTGGCCGTAGAAAAGCGTGTCCGTTTCAAGAGCTGGTGGCTGCCCTGGGTGCTGCTCGCACCGCAGGTGGCGGTCATCGCCGTCTTCTTCTTCTGGCCGGCCTGGCAGGCGCTGCTGCAATCGCTGCAGCAGCAGGACGCCTTCGGCGCGTCCGTGCAGTGGGTGGGGCTGGACAACTTCCGCCGCCTGTTCGATGACGAGGGCTACCTCGCCTCGTTCAAGATCACCGTGCAGTTCTCGGTGCTGGTGGCCGGGCTGGGGCTGGCGATCTCGCTGGCGCTGGCGGTGTTCGCCGACCGGGTGATCCGCGGCGCCGCCATCTACAAGACGCTGCTGATCTGGCCGTACGCGGTGGCCCCCGCCGTGGCCGGCGTGCTGTGGCTGTTCATGTTCGCGCCCTCGATCGGCCTGGTCAGCTACTGGCTGCGCAAGATGGGCTTCGAGTGGAACCACCTGCTCGACAGCGGGCAGGCGATGGCGCTGATCGTGTTCGCCGCCGTCTGGAAGCACATCTCCTACAACTTCCTGTTCTTCCTGGCCGGCCTGCAGTCGATCCCGCGCAGCCTGATCGAGGCCGCCGCCATCGACGGCGCCGGCCCCTGGCGCCGCTTCTGGAGCGTGGTGTTCCCGCTGCTGTCGCCCACCACCTTCTTCCTGCTGGTGATCAACATCGTCTACGCGTTCTTCGACACCTTCGCCATCGTCGACGCCGCCACCGAGGGCGGTCCCGGCAAGGACACCGCCATCCTGGTCTACAAGGTCTACTACGACGGCTTCAAGGCGCTGGACCTGGGCAGCTCGGCCGCCCAGTCGGTGGTGCTGATGGCCATCGTCATCGCGCTGACCGTGATCCAGTTCCGCTACGTCGAGAAGAAGGTCAACTACTAGATGGTCGAGCGTCGCCCCCTGGCCACTTTCGTCTCGCACCTGGTGCTGGTGCTGGGCGTGCTGGTCATCGCCTTTCCGCTGTACATCACCTTCGTGGCCAGCACCCACACGGCGCAGGACATCGTGCAGGTGCCCATGCCCATGCTGCCGGGCCCGCACCTGCTGGAGAACTACAAGATGGCGATCCTGGGCACCAGCGACGCCGCCGCGTCCACCGCGCCGGTGGGCCGGATGATGTTCGTCAGCCTGGTGACGGCGCTGGTCATCGCCATCGGCAAGATCGCCATCTCGCTGCTGTCGGCCTTCGCGATCGTGTACTTCCGCTTCCCGGGCCGGATGTTCTTCTTCTGGGCCATCTTCGTGACGCTGATGCTGCCGGTGGAGGTGCGCATCGGGCCGACCTACCAGGTGGTGTCGGACCTCGGCATGCTCAACAGCTATGCGGGCCTGACGGTGCCGCTGATCGCCAGCGCCACCGCCACCTTCCTGTTCCGGCAGTTCTTCCTGACGGTGCCCGACGAACTGGTGGAGGCCGCGCGCGTGGACGGCGCCGGGCCGATCCGCTTCTTCAAGGACGTGCTGCTGCCGCTGTCCACCACCAGCATCGCGGCCCTGTTCGTCATCCAGTTCATCTACGGCTGGAACCAGTACCTCTGGCCGCTGCTGGTGACCACCGACGAATCGATGTACCCGGTGGTCATGGGCATCAAGCGCATGATCTCCGGCGGCGACGCCGCCAACGACTGGAACATCGTCATGGCCACCGCCATCCTCGCCATGATCCCGCCCGCCGTGGTGGTGATCCTGATGCAGAAGTGGTTCGTCAAGGGACTGGTGGACACGGAAAAATAAATGACTTTGCGGGACAGACCAAAAGATCGCGCAGCGAGCTCTTGCTCTGTCCCCGACTGACTAGACAAATGGCAGCTCTCTCCTTCCGCAACATCATCAAGCGCTACGGCACCGGCAAGCAGGCGCTGCAGGTCATCCATGGCGTCAGCGCCGACATCCAGAAGGGCGAGTTCATCGTCATCGTCGGCCCGTCCGGCTGCGGCAAGTCCACCCTGCTGCGCATGGTGGCCGGGCTGGAGGAGGTCTCCGAAGGCGAGATCCGCATCGGCGACCGCGTCGTCAACGACCTGGAGCCGGCCGAGCGCGACATCGCCATGGTGTTCCAGAACTACGCGCTCTACCCGCACATGAGCGTGTTCGAGAACATGGCCTACGGCCTGAAGATCCGCAAGATGCCGGCGCAGGAGATCAAGACCCGGGTCGACAAGGCCGCCGGCATCCTGGAGCTGGCGCACCTGCTGGACCGCAAGCCGCGCCAGCTGTCCGGCGGCCAGCGCCAGCGCGTGGCCATGGGGCGCGCCATCGTGCGCCAGCCGCAGGTGTTCCTGTTCGACGAGCCGCTGTCCAACCTGGACGCCAAGCTGCGCGCGCAGACCCGGCTGGAGATCCAGAAGCTGCACCGCGAGCTGGGCATCACCTCGCTGTTCGTCACCCACGACCAGGTCGAGGCCATGACGCTGGCCCAGCGCATGATCGTGATGAACGCCGGCGTGATGGAGCAGTTCGGCACGCCGGAAGAGGTGTATCACCGGCCCGCCTCCACGTTCGTCGCCAGCTTCATCGGCTCGCCGCCCATGAACCTGCTCAAGGACGCCCCCGGCGCCCGCGCGGGCGCCCTGCTGGGGATCCGGCCCGAGCACCTGGACCTGGGCTCCGACGGCTGGGAAGTGCGCGTCGAGACGGTGGAACTGCTGGGCGCCGAGCGCCTGATCTACGGCCGCATCGGCACCGAGCCGATCATCGTGCGCAGCGAGGAGGCCCAGGCCGCTCCGGCCGCCCACTCGGTGATCCGCGTCAGGCCGCGCGAGGACCGGCTGCACTGGTTCGACGCGGGCTCGGGCAAGCGGCTGGCAGCATGAAGGACTGGCCCTATCCGCGCTGGATCGCGCATCGGGGCGCCGGCAAGCTGGCACCCGAGAACACGCTGGCCGCGTTCCGCCTCGGTGCCGAGCACGGCTACCGCATGTTCGAGTGCGACGCCAAGCTGTCCGCCGACGGCGTCGTGTTCCTGATGCACGACGCGGAACTGGAGCGCACCACCAATGGCAGCGGCGTGGGGGGCGAGCGTCCCTGGTCCGAGCTCGCGCAGCTGGATGCCGGCAGCTGGCACTCGCGCGCCCATGCCGGCGAGCCGCTGCCGACGCTGGAGAACCTGGCGCGGTTCTGCCGCGCCAACGGCCACTTCCTGAACATCGAGATCAAGCCCACGCCCGGGCACGAGCAACGCACCGGCGAGGTGGTGGCCCGCGAAGCCGCGCGCCTGTGGGCGGATGCCGCGGTGCCGCCGCTGCTGACCTCGTTCCGCCCGGAATCGCTGGCCGGCGCGCGTGAAGCCGCGCCGCAGCTGCCGCGCGGGCTGCTGCTGGACAGCCTCTGGAAGGGCTGGCTGGAGATGGCGTTGCAGCTCGAATGCGTGGCGCTGGTGTGCAACCACGCCCTGTGGGACCCCGGCACCGTGGCGCAGGCGAAGGGCGCCGGCTTGCGCTGCCTGAGCTACACCGTGAACGACGAGTGGGCCGCGCGGCGGCTGTGGGACCTCGGGACCGACGGCGTCATCACCGACCGGGTGGACCTGTTCGCGCCGGACGACATGGTGTCCTTGCGGCCTTGAGCCGCATCCGTGGCGTCCTCGCGGCCTCGAGCCGCGACCCGCGGTGTCATTGCGGCCTTGAGCCGCGACCCGCGGTGTCATTGCGGCCTTGAGCCGCAATCCATCTCCGGCTCGCTCCTCACCGACGTGCGTGTCCAGTCCGCTGGAGATGGATCCCGGCTTCCGCCGGGATGACAGGGAGGGCCCGGATGACAAGGAGGCGCGCCAGCCTTCCTCGAGGCCGCTCCTACTTCAAGTCCCCCGCCAGCGATGCCAGGGCCTCCGGCGGCACCGTCAGGTGCGCCGGGTAGTTGCGGTGGTCGCAGCCCAGCTTGACCGCCGCGCCCGCCTTCACCGCCGCACGCATGGGCGCATCGAGCTCGAACCGCAGGAAGTGCACCGAGGACGTCTTCTCCTCGTTCTCGCGCTCCAGGTCCTCGTCGGCGATCGCGTACACGCGCGCGTGCCCCTCGACCTCGACGAACATGCGGTCCTCCACGCCGATCAGCCGTGCCAGCTCGCGCCGGCGCTCGCTCTCGTCGGGGTACTCGATCATCATCGTGGCCTTCCAGTTGCTGCCGTCGGGCACCAGCGGCGCATAGGCGTCGATCTCGGCCTGGATGCCCTCCTCCTCGAAGATCTTCTCGATGCGCAGCATCTCCTGGATCTGGTAGCGCATCGACAGCTCGCTCTCGAACTGCACGGTGACGTGCTCGCCCAGCTGGACGCTGCGCTGCTTGCGATGCGCGATGACCTCGCCCTTGTGCGCCTTGCGCCACCTGGCGTAGGCCTCCAGCGACATCAGGTTGTCGGGGGTGATCCGGCCGGTCGTTTGCATGGCTGTCAGAGTCCGTAGGCCTTGCGCACCAGGCTCAGCGGGTGTTCCAGCGTCGGCGTGCCGAGCTGGTTGACTTCGAAGCCCTGCGCGATGTGGTGGCCGCCCAGCGGGCAGTCGGAGCTGATGTAGTCGGGCGCCCCGCCCGCCGGGTGCTCGGCCATGCGCCGGAACAGCGGCTTGCCGATCTTCATGGCCATGGCGTGGTACTGCTTCTTGACCCCGTAGGTGCCGGCGTGGCCGGAGCAGCGCTCGTGGGTGGCGACCTCGGTGCCCGGGATCAGCTTGAGCACCTCCTCGGTGCGCTTGCCGATGTTCTGCACCCGCCCATGGCAGGGCGTGTGGTAGCTCACCTTGCCCAGCGGCTGGCTGAAATCCGTCCTCAGCAGGCCGTCGCGCTTGCGCGCCGACAGGTACTCGAACGGATCCCACATCGCTTCCCTGACCGCCTGCACGTCGGCATCGTCGGGGTACATCAGGGGCAGTTCCTGCTTGTACATCAGGGTGCAGCTGGGCACCGCCGACAGGATGGCCCAGCCCTCGCGCGCATAGCGCGCCAGCACCGGGATGTTGGCCTGCTTGAGCCTGTCGACGCCCTCCAGGTCGCCCAGCTCCAGCTTGGGCATGCCGCAGCACCTCTCCTTGTCGACCAGGCGGTACGGGATCTCGTTGTGCGCCAGCACCTTGAGCAGGTCGTGGCCGATGCCCGGCTCGTTGTAGTTGACGTAGCAGGTGGCGTAGATCGCGACCTTGCCGGGCGTCTTGGCGCCGTCGTTGACGGGGAAAGCTTCCGACCGGGGCGCGCCGGAGCGGAACTTGCGCGTGGCCAGGTCCGGCAGCCAGGCCTCGCGGTCGACGTTCAGCACCTTCTCCATGGCGGCGCGCGCCGGCCGGGTGTGGTTCAGGGCATTGGCCGCCTGCACCACGACCGGGATGCCGGCGAAACTGCCGTGGACGTCGGTCGAAGCGAGGAATCGCTCGCTGGCCGGAATGCCCTTCCTGAACTTGATCGCCTTGGCCCGCAGCATCGTGTGCGGGAAGTCCACGTTCCACTGGTGCGGCGGAACGTAGGGACACTTGGTCATGTAGCACAGGTCGCACAGGTAGCACTGGTCGACCACCTTCCAGTAGTCCCGCTTGTCGACCCCGTCCAGCTCGCCGGTCTTGCCTTCGTCGACCAGGTCGAACAGCGTGGGGAAGGCGCCGCACAGGCTGACGCAACGTCGGCAGCCATGGCAGATGTCGAAGATGCGCCCCAGCTCCTGGAAGGCGGCGCCCTCGTCGTAGAAGTCGGGGCTGCGCCAGTCGATCGGGTGCCGGGTGGGGGCTTCGAGGCTGCCTTCTCTCATGAGGGGCTAGGGGCTAGGGGCTAGGGGCCGGGACTGGGGCTGGGGTTGCAGGGGCCAGGTGTGGAGGATTCATGCTGGGCCCGGTATTTCCCTAGCCCCTAGTCCCCGGTCCCTAGCCCTGCTTTGCGGCCCCGCAGAGGCCGCAAAGCTCAATCCACCAGCTCGTTCAGCGCCCTGGTGTACCGGTTGGCATGCGAGCGCTCGGCCTTGGCCAGCGTCTCGAACCAGTCGGCCACTTCGTCGAAGCCTTCGTCACGCGCGGTCTTGGCCATGCCCGGGTACATGTCGGTGTACTCGTGGGTCTCGCCGGCCACGGCGGCCTTGAGGTTGTCGCGCGTGCCGCCGATCGGCAGGCCGGTGGCGGGGTCGCCGCACTGCTCCAGCCACTCCAGGTGGCCGTGCGCGTGGCCGGTTTCGCCTTCCGCGGTGGAACGGAACAGGGCCGCGACGTCGTTCTGGCCTTCCACGTCCGCCTTGTTCGCGAAGTACAGGTAGCGGCGGTTGGCCTGCGATTCGCCGGCAAAGGCGGCCTTCAGGTTTTCTTCCGTCTTGGAACCCTTGAGGGTGGCCATGGCAGTCTCCTTGAGTGGTGGATCGGTTGAGCGGTGCGCCCCGGAACACGCCGGGGACCCGGGGACTGTAGCGCCGCGGTGGTGCCGGGTCTAATTGGCGGCGTCAATCCGCAGCATTGAAGATGGCTAAGGGAACCATGGGGTGCATTCATGAGGCCGCGAACGGTCGCGTTGGGGCGCACGAGGCATTACGGTAAAGTAAACGCGTTACGCAATGTTGAATTCCGGAGATCCCATGGCCGCCGTCCCGAACACTGCCGCGCTGCCGGCGCCCGCGCCCATCCAGCAGCTCCACCACTACGCCTACCGCGCCCGCGACGCCGAGGAGACGCGCCACTTCTACGAAGACATCCTGGGCCTGCCGCTCTACCACATCATCCAGAGCGACTACGTGCCCAGCACCGGCGAGTACTGCCCGTACACCCACTTCTTCTTCCGGCTGCAGGACGGCTCGTTCATCGCCTTCTTCGACCTCGGCGACGACCAGGCCTGCGAGCCCTCGCCCAACACGCCCAAATGGGTCAACCACATCTCGTTCCGGGTCGACTCGGTCCAGGCGCTGGAGGACATGAAGGCGCGGCTACAGGCGCACGGTGTGGATGTGCTGGGCGTGACCGACCACCACATCTTCCACAGCATCTACTTCTTCGACCCCAATGGCATCCGGCTGGAACTCACCGCCCAGCTGGCCGACGAGTTCCAGATGCTGCAGGAGAGCAGGACCGCCCACGCGCGATTGCATGAGTGGACCGCGCGCAAGGAACAGTGGCGCAAGGACCGCGCCGCCGGCAAGGGCGACGCACCGCTCAAGCCGCCGAGGAACGACCGGCCGGAGTTCGCGAAGAACGGCTAGCCGTCGCCTTCCGCCCCCGCCTGCGCGGGGAGGACGGCGACACCGGGCCCGCGGCGCGGTGAGCACAACGAGGAGACCATCGCAATGGACGAGCTGAGGACGGGCTATGCGGACACGGCCCTGACCAACGGCTACGAATTCACCCAGGGCAGCGGCTACCAGCTGCCCGAGTACCCCTTCGAGGTGCCGGCCGAACTGGCTGCGGGCCAGGTCGGCGAGCACCCGGTCGTCATCGTCGGGGCCGGACTGGCCGGGCTCACGGCCGCCTGCGCGCTGGCCACGTACGGCATCCCGGCCGTGGTGCTGGACGAGGACAACACGGTGGGCGTGAAGGGGGCCTCCTCGCGCGGCATCTGCTACACGCAGAAGTCGCTGGAGATCTTCCACCGCCTGGGAGTCTACGAGCGCATCGCGCGCAAGGGCATCCAGTGGAGCGTGGGCCGCACCTTCGCCGGCGAGGACGAGGTCTATTCGTTCGACCTGCGCCAGCAAAGCGGCTACAACCTGTCGATCCAGCCGCCCTTCATCAACATCCAGCAGTTCTACATCGAGGGCTACCTGGTCGAGCGCATCCGCGAACTGGGCGTGGTGCAGTTGCGCTGGAACAACCGCGTCACGGGCTTCGAGCAGGATGCCGCCGGCGCCACCCTGTCGGTCACCACGCCGGCCGGCGACTACCGCCTCCGCGCCCGCCACGTCATCGACGGCACCGGCTGCCACAGCCCGTTCCGCCGCTGGGTGGGCGCCGGCGTCACGGCGAAGAAGGGCGACGATCGCTGGTGCATCGCCGACGTGCGCTTCACCCGGCACCCGCCGGTGGAGCGCCACACCTGGATCGAGGCGCCGTTCAACGACAACCGGGCGGTGTGGCAGCACCTGATGGGCGACGAGGTCTGGCGCATCGACTACCAGATGGCGCCGGACGCCGACCCCGAGGAAGTCAGCCGCGAGGACGTGGTGCGCCAGCGCCTGCAGCGCCAGTTCGGCGCCGACTGCGAGGTCGAGATCGTGTGGGTGGGACCCTATGCGTACCGCAGCGAATGCGTGGATGCGATGCGCCACGGCCACGTGTTCTTCGTCGGCGACGCCGCCAAGGTGGTCAGCCCGTTCGGCGCGCGCGGCGGCAACACCGGCATCGCCGACGCCGACAACCTGGCGTGGAAGCTGGCGGCCGTGCTCAAGGGCCGCGCCCCCGCCGCGCTGCTGGACAGCTACCACGAGGAGCGGCACGAAGCCGCCCGGCAGAACGTGCAGGTCACCAACCGCACCGCCCGGTTCCTGCGCCCGGCCGACGGCATCGAGCGGGTCTTCCGGACCGCGGCGGTGGGACTGGCGCGGCAGTACCCGTTCGCGCGCCAGCTGGTGAACACCGGCCGGATGGCCGTGGCCAATGCCTACACGAGCTCCAGCGTGTGCGAGCGCACCGGCGGCCTGTCGGTGCAGAACGTCGCCTTCGAATGGGCCGACGGCTCGGCCGGCTCGGTCAACGACCTGCTGCGGTGGGCCGCAGGCCGGTTGCTGCTGCTGGTGTTCGGCGATCCCGGCCGCGCCGGCCTGGCGCGCCTGCGCGAGCTGTCACCGGCGGCCCCGCTGCGCTGCGTGCAGGTGCTGGGGCCCGGCCAGCGGCCCGGCGCCATCGAGCACGTGCGCGACCCGCAGGGGCACCTGCAGGGCGCCTGCCATGTGTTCGGCCATGCCTGGGCCCTGGTGCGGCCCGACAGCTACGTCGCGGCCACCGGCGAGAGCGTCGATGCCAGCCTGGTGCAGGCGATCGCCCGTGCGCTGGGCACCGGCGCAAGCGAAGAATGAAGCTGCCCACCTCCATGAAAACGGTCCTCAACTTCCAGGACGCCGACACCTTCTACGAGCAATTGCTCGATGCGCACCAGGGCCTGGGCCGCGATGAATCCGAGCTGCTCAATGCGCGCCTGATCCTGCTGCTGGCCAACCAGGTGGGCGACGCCCAGGTGCTGGCCGAATGCGTGCGGGCGGCGGCCTTGCCGCAGCCGGCCAAGCCCTCGTCCGGCGCGAGCTGAACCGCCCCCGAATAAAATCGGGGGTCTCCCCTCCTGCGCATGCGCGGGTGCCGTGCCCACGGTGCCCGCGCTTGCCGTCTTGATGACCGCGCCCGCCATGCCCGACACCCCTGCCCAGCCCGGCCTGAACAGCCTGACCAAGTCCTTCGAGCCCGCCGCCCTCGAGGCACGCTGGGGCCCCGCCTGGGAGCAGCGCGGCTACGGCCGGGCCGGCTACCGGGGCACCGGTGCGGCCCGCGAAGGCGAACCCGCGTTCGCGATCCAGCTGCCGCCGCCGAATGTCACCGGCACGCTGCACATGGGCCATGCGTTCAACCAGACCATCATGGACAGCCTGACGCGCTACCACCGGATGCGAGGGTTCAACACGCTGTGGGTGCCGGGCACGGACCACGCCGGCATCGCCACCCAGATCGTGGTGGAGCGGCAGTTGCAGCAGCAGGGCCAGAGCCGCCACGACCTCGGGCGCAGGAACTTCGTCGAGCGCGTCTGGGAGTGGAAGCGCCAGTCGGGCAACACCATCACGACGCAGATGCGCCGGCTGGGCGACAGCGTGGACTGGTCGCACGAGTACTTCACGATGGACGAGAACCTCTCGGCCATCGTCACCGAGACCTTCGTGCGGCTGTACGAGCAGGGCCTGATCTACCGCGGCAAGCGGCTGGTCAACTGGGACCCGGAGCTCAAGACCGCCGTCAGCGACCTGGAGGTGGAGAGCCAGGAAGAGGACGGCTTCCTCTGGCACATCCGCTACCCGCTGGCCGATGGCAGCGGAGCCCTCACCGTGGCCACCACCCGGCCGGAAACCATGCTGGGCGACGTGGCCGTGATGGTCCACCCGCAGGACGAGCGCTACCGGCACCTCGTCGGCAAGGCCGTGAAGCTGCCCCTGTGCGACCGCGACATCCCGGTGATCGCCGACGACTACGTCGACCGGGAATTCGGCACCGGGGTGGTCAAGGTCACGCCCGCGCACGACACCAACGACTACGCCGTCGGCCAGCGCCATGGCCTGCCGATGATCGGCGTGCTGACGCTGGACGCGAAGATCAACGACAACGCACCGGCCGCCTACCGCGGGCTGGACCGCTTCGAGGCGCGCCGGCGCGTCGTCGCCGACCTGGAGGCGCAGGGCCTGCTCGCCGAGACGAAGAAGCACAAGCTGATGGTGCCGCGCTGCGCCCGCACCGGACAGGTGATCGAGCCCATGCTGACCGACCAGTGGTTCGTCGCGATGACCAAGGTCAGCGAGCAGGACCCGACAGGCAAGTCCATCGCGCAGAAGGCGATCGACGCCGTGCGCAGCGGGCAGGTGCGCTTCGTGCCGGAGAACTGGGTCAACACCTACAACCAGTGGATGGACAACATCCAGGACTGGTGCATCTCGCGCCAGCTCTGGTGGGGCCACCAGATCCCGGCCTGGTACGACGAGGACGGCCAGGTCTACGTCGCCCGCAGCGAAGAAGAAGCGCAGCGGCAGGCGCCCGGCAGGCCGCTGCGCCGCGACGAGGACGTGCTGGACACCTGGTACTCCTCGGCGCTGGTGCCGTTCTCGACGCTGGGCTGGCCGGACAGGACGCGCGACCTGCAGCTGTACCTGCCCTCCAGCGTGCTGGTGACCGGCTACGACATCATCTTCTTCTGGGTCGCCCGGATGATCATGATGACCACCCACTTCACCGGGCAGGTGCCGTTCCGCGACGTGTACATCCACGGGCTGGTGCTGGACGCGCACGGCCGCAAGATGAGCAAGTCCGAGGGCAACGTGCTGGATCCGGTCGACCTGATCGACGGCATCGAGCTGGGCCCGCTGCTGGACAAGCGCACCACCGGCCTGCGCAAGCCCGAGACCGCGCCGCAGGTGCGCAGGAACACCGAGAAGGAATTCCCCGAGGGCATCCCCGCGTACGGCGCCGACGCGCTGCGCTTCACCTTCGCGTCCATGGCCTCGCTGGGCCGCAGCATCAACTTCGATTCGAAGCGCTGCGAGGGCTACCGCAATTTCTGCAACAAGCTCTGGAACGCCTCCCTGTTCGTGCTGATGAACTGCGAAGGCCACGACTGCGGGCTGAAGGAGCACACCCAGGCCGATTGCGAACCGGGCGGCCCCGCGCACGGCTACCTGCGCTTCAGCCAGGCCGACCGCTGGATCGCCTCGGCGCTGCAGAAGGTGGAAGCCGAAGTCGCCCAGGGCTTTGCCGACTACCGCCTGGACAACGTCGCCAACGCGATCTACGACTTCGTCTGGAACCAGTACTGCGACTGGTACCTGGAGATCGCCAAGGTCCAGCTGCGCCACGGCAGCGAGAGCCAGCAGCGCGCCACCCGCCGCACCCTGATCCGCACGCTGGAGGCCATCCTGCGGCTGGCGCACCCGGTCATCCCGTTCATCACCGAGGAGCTGTGGCAGAAGGTCGCACCGGTGGCCGGGCTGGCCGGCGAGTCGGTCAGCATCGCCCGCTACCCGCAGGCGCAACCGGAGAAGATCGACGAGGCCGCCATCGCCTACGTCGAGCGGCTCAAGGCCCTGGTCGACGCCTGCCGGCAACTGCGCGGCGAGCTGAACGTCTCGCCCGCCACCCGCCTGCCCCTCTACGGCCTCGGCGACGCGGCCTTCCTGCGCGAGGTGGCCCCCGTGCTGCAGGCGCTGGCCCGCCTGAGCGAAGTGAAGGTGTTCGACGAGGAGGCGGCCTGGGCCGCCGCCGCCAAGGCCGCACCCGTGGCGGTGGTCGGCGAGGCCCGCTTGTGCCTGTTCATGGAAATCGACGTCGCCGCCGAGAAGGCGCGCCTGGCCAAGGAAAGTGCGCGGATCGAAGGCGAGCTCGCCAAGGCCCGGGGCAAGCTGGCCAACCAGGCCTTCGTCGCCAAGGCGCCGGCCGCCGTGATCGAGCAGGAGCGCAGGCGGATCGCCGATTTCGGCACCACGCTGGACCGCCTGCGCGAGCAGTTGGCGCGGCTGGCCTGATGGGGCCAGCCCGTTAGGGCCACTCAGCAGTTCCTTTTCCTCTCACGCGGACGGCCGAGCTTCGCACGAGGCGAACCCAGGAAAGATGACGACAACAGGCGAATGACGGCTACCTGAGCCATTCGTTCCGCTTCCTACCCTGAAGTCAACTTCAGGGAGCGAGAACGATGGCCAATCGGGCGCGCAACGTTCGCATCGGACTGCTGCTGGTCGCTGCGGCCGCCGCTCCAGCGGCTGCCGCCGACTGCCTGGACCCGGTGGCCCGCGCCACGCGCGTGATGTGCGGCGCCTGGCTACAGCCCGCCGGCGAGTGGCATCTGCACTTAGGCGGAGCCTCGATCCACGATACACCCACGCGCGCACCCGGGCGGGTCTGGAATGAACAGCATCCCGGCGTTGGCTTCGAGGTGCGCCTGCGAGGCTTGCCGTGGCGCTCATCGATCAGCGGCGACCCCTGGCAGACGAGCTACACCTTGGGCAGCTTCAGCGACTCCCGCCGTGCCTGGAGCCTGTATGGCGGCTCGGCCTTCACCAGGGAAGTGATGCGGATCGGCGCAACCCGCGTCGACGCGGGCGCCGGCGTGTTCATGTTCTATCGGTCTCGCTCCTGGTCGGGGCGCATGGCCTGGGTGCCGGCCGTGATGCCGGTGATGTCGATCACCGACCCGAATGGTCCGGTGGGCTTCAACGTGCTCTGGCGGCCACCCGGGTTCGACGGGCCGAGCACGTTCTTTTTCCAGATCACGCATCGCTTCCCATCCTAGATTGCGTGCAGGAGCGCCGCAGAGGCAGTGCGGTAGAGCCGATCGTTACAAAATTTGCGGCAAATTCGCCACACCAGGCCCCGGCTGCGCAAACTCATCCGCGCTGCCCCTGATTCATCCATTCAGTCGACTAGCTCCGCAGCAGCCTCGGCAGTAAACTCTTCAGGAAACAAGACGTAACGGGGCCTGAGGGTCTGTAATAAATAAGTATTGGAGGGGCTCGCATGGCCCGGATGAACTCCGCTACAAGCGGTGGATTTCAGGCTGAGCCTGAACAGCAATTCGACCCTGCACGGGTCCCCGGCAACCCTGCCCTGCAGCACCTCGCCCGAGCGCGAGGCGTTCTTCTCCTGCAGGGGCCCGTAGGGCCTTTTTTTGATCGCCTGACCCGTTGGCTGATCGGCTGCGGCGCGGCCGTGCACCGCGTGGCCTTCCAGCCTGGCGACGTCAGGGATTGCCGTGCCTGCTCGCCGATCCGATTCGGGGGAAATGCCGCCGAATGGCCGGGCTTCTTCGATGCCCTGGTCGATCAGTTCGGGATCGACACCGTGGTGCTCTTCGGCCAGTCCAGGAAACACCACTCGGCCGCCCTGGAGCGTGCGCGCGCGCGCGGCGTCGCTGCCATCGTGCTGGAAGAAGGCTACGTGCGCCCCGGCTTCGTGACCATGGAATTCGACGGCGTGAATGCGTTGTCGCGAACCTTGGACCGGTATGAGTGGGATCCCTTTGCCCCCGGCCCCGTCGTGAAGACGAGAAGGCCCGCTTCCACCCGGGGGCAGTTCTGGTACATGGCCGGCTACGCTTGCCGGCACTACTGGGCCCAGCATTGGGACGAGCCCCTATCCAAGACCTACCGTCATCACCGGTCCACCGATGTCTGGCAGCACACGCGCTATTGGCTCTGGTCGTGGACCCGCAAGCACCTGCACCTGCTCGGCGACAAGATAGCCGCCAGCCGTCTGCGGAAAGCCCCGTATTTCTTCGTGCCGCTGCAGCACGAGGGCGATTCGCAGATCACGCACCACAGCCCCTATCCGCAGATCACCGCATTCATCTCGGAGGTGATCGACTCCTTCGCTCGGCATGCGCCCACGGGCACTCGCCTGGTCTTCAAGATCCACCCACATTCGCGTGGCGGCCCTTCCTATTCGCAGCAGATTGCCAAGCAGGCCGCGCGGCACGGCGTCAGGGGCAGGGTCGTGCACCTGGTCGAGGGACACACGCCGACCCTCGTCGAACATGCCCGCGGCGTCGTGCTGATCAACAGCACGGTGGGCCTGCAGGCCCTTGCACGTAACAAGCCGGTCGCGGTTCTCGGCGATGCCGTCTACAAGCGGCCAGGGCTCTACTTCGATGGCCCCCTGGATCGGTTCTGGACGGAATCCTGCCCGCCCGACCACGAGTGCGCCCGTGATTTCCTCCAGCAGCTGATCGCACTCACGCAGGTGCACTGCAATGTGTACGGGCGAGCCAGCGAGCCGCTGCTGTGGACTGCGGAACGGGGCCCGATGTGAGAAAAAGGTCCGCTTGGCGCATCACGCTGGCGGCATGGCATGCCCTGCTGCTGCGCGAAGCCGTCGCAAGGCTTTTCTCGCGGCGGGGCGCCTTCGCGTGGCTGCTGCTGGAGCCCGCCGCCCACATCGGCTTCATGCTCCTCGTATTTGGGCTCCTGCGCACCCGGGTGATTGGCGGCATGGACGTGGTGTTCTGGCTGGCGGCCGGCATGCTCGCCTTTTTCCTGTTCAAGCGGACGGCCAGTCAGGGCTCGGCCGCCATCGGCGCCAACCTGGCGCTCTTCACCTACCGCCAGGTCCGGCCTGCCGACACGGTGCTGGTGCGCTGCGTGCTGGAAGGATTCCTCATGGCGCTGCTGGCCGTGCTGATGATCGGCACGCTCGCCCTGCTGGGAACGCCAATGACCCTGCACGCGCCCCTGGAAGTGCTGGCATCCGTGGCGGGGATCTGGCTGCTGGCGGTCGGCTGGTCGCTGGTCGTCTCGGTGGCCAGCGAGCTGGCCCCTGAACTGGCCAACATCCTGGACATGCTGATGACGCCGCTGATGCTGGTTTCCGGCGTGGTCTTCCCGTTGGCCGCCATCCCGTACCCGTGGCGCGAGTGGCTGATGCTCAACCCGCTCGCGCACGGGATCGAGGGGCTGAGATCCAGCCTCTCCAACTATTACCACGATGCTCCCGGCCTGAGCCTGGCCTATTTGCTGGGATCGGCGCTCTTCCTTATCTTCTTCGGACTGGCGCTGCACGTGCGCTTCCGCAACCGATTGCTGGCGCTGTGATCGAAGTCATCGACCTCCACAAGCGCTACCAGACCGACCATGGGGTGGGTCCCTGGGTGCTGCGCGGGGTGAACCTGACCATCCCGCGGACGGCCAACGTCGGGCTGCTCGGGCGCAACGGTGCGGGAAAGTCGACGCTGCTGCGGCTGATCGGCGGCGTGGACCAGCCCACCCGCGGCCAGGTGCGCCGCAACTGCCGGGTGTCTTGGCCCATGGGCTTCGGCGGCGGCCTCCAGGGCACCCTGACCGGGCGGCAGAACGCCAAATTCATCTGCCGCCTGCACGGCCAGGGCGACCAAATTCCCGAAGCCCTGGACCGCATCCAGTCCTTCGCCGACCTCGGCCGCTACTTCGACGAGCCGGTGAAGACCTATTCCTCGGGCATGAAGGCGCGCTTGCAGTTCGCGCTGTCGCTGGCTTTCGAGTTCGACGTCTACATCTCCGACGAGATCACGGCCACCGGCGACGCCTCCTTCAAGGCAAAGGCTGGCAAGGCATTCCGGGACATGGTCGAAAAGGCCGGCCTCATCATGGTGTCGCACAACACGTCGACCCTGAAGAAGTTCTGCCAGGCCGGCATCTGGCTGCACGAAGGCCAGGTGCAATGGTTCGACCGCATCGGCGACGCGATCGAGGCGTACGAGCACAGCATTTCCCAATGAGTTTCCTGCACCGGCTGCCGTCCTGGCAGCGCTCTCCCGTGCTTTGGCCTGCCGCGGTCTTCGTGGTACTCAGCACGATCTATTGGCTGTTGATCGCGGCCGACCGCTATGTGTCCGAGGCGCGCGTGGTGCTGGAGCGCTCGGAACTCTCCGGCGGCCAGACCATGGACTTCGCCAGCATGATCGGCAGCGCCACGGGCGGCCACCGGCCCGACCAATTGCTGCTGCGCGACCACCTCCGCTCCGTCGACATGCTCAAGAAGCTGGAGGCGAAGCTGAAGCTGCGTGACCACTACGCAACGCACGGCGACTGGTTGTCGCGACTATGGGATACCGACGCGCCAATCGAATCGCTGCACGAGTACTTCCAGTCCCGCGTCAACATCGAACTCGACGAGTTCTCGGGCGTGCTCGTGATCGGAGCCCAGGCCTACACGCCCGAGATGGCGCGCGACATAAGCGCCGCCCTGCTGGCCGAAGGCGAGCGCCACATGAATGGCCTGGGGCACCAGCTCGCGCGGGAACAACTTCGGTTCCTGGAGCAGCAGGCGGAGCAACTCGGGCAGAGAGTGCTGGATTCCCGTTCCGCGGTGCTCGCCTACCAGAACCGCAAGGGCATGGTGTCGCCACAAGCGACGGCGGAGAACATCGCTGCCATCGTGGCCCGTCTCGAAGGCCAGCTCGCCGAATTACAGACCCGGCGCACCGGTTTGCTCTCGTTCCTGCAGCCGACCGCGCCTCAGGTCTCCGAGGTCAACGCGCAGATCGCCGCCATCGAGACCCAGCTCAAGCAAGAGCGGGCCCGACTGGCCGCACCGCAAGGTGCCACGCTGAACAAGACTGTCGAAGAGTTCCAGCGCCTGCAGCTTGAGGCGGAGTTCGCCCAGCAGATGCTGAACACCGCGCTCGTGGCGCTGGAGCGCGGACGTGTGGATGCCACGCGCACACTCAAGCAGGTGCAGGTGCTGCAGTCCGCGAACCTGCCGGAACACCCGCTTCGCCCTCGCCGCTTCTACAACGCCCTCGTGTATGCGCTCGCCGCGCTCCTGATCGCTGGCGTGCTGCAGTTGCTGCTGGCGATCGTCCGCGACCACAAGGACTGAACCCATGCGACCGAATGCCCTCCCGGTGATCGTGGCCCTGCTCCTGCACTTCGCTGCAGGGGCCCAGGGTTCGCCGCAAGACCTCCAACGCCTGCTCCAGCAGCAAACGCGCGACAGTGCGTCCAGCGCCGTCAGCCCGCGACGCCTGCCGAGTGCCGCGGCCAACCAGCCGCAGTCGCTGTATCCGTCCTCGAGTAGACCGGGAGTCTCCAACGAGGCCCCAGTCCAGCCCGCTTCAGCGAGCGAACCGACAACGATCAAGACCTCCGCGCCGGCGGCAACGGCGGCAGCAGCCAGCGAGGTATTCGGCGCGCAGCTGTTCACCGGGACATTTGCCCAGCAAGGGCCGACCCTCTTCAACCCGGACTACCTGATCGCGACGGGAGATACCGTGCAGGTGCGGCTGTGGGGCGCGTTCGACTTCAACGCGCCGCTGGTGGTGGACCCGCAGGGCAACATCTTCCTGCCGAACGTCGGCCCTGTGCAGGTGCGCGGCGTGCGCAATGCGCAGCTGCAGCCCGCCGTGGAAACGGCCGTGCGACGAGTGTACCGGGCCAACGTCTTCAGCTATGCCAGCCTGGCTGAAGCGCAGCCCGTGCGCGTGTTCGTCAGCGGATTCGTCGTCCGCCCGGGCCTCTATGGCGGCACGAGCATGGACAGCCTGCTGCACTACCTGGACCAGGCAGGTGGCATCGATCCGGAGCGAGGCACGTTCCTGGAGGTGCAGGTGCAGCGCAATGGGCTGCTGCGCGGCAAGGTCAACCTGTATGACTTCCTGCTGCAAGGCCGCATCCCGTCCATCCAGCTGGCCACCGGGGACGTCATCTTCGTTCCCGCCCGGCAGGGCACCGTCAAGGTCGCCGGCCTGGCAGCCAATCCGAAGCGCTTCGAGTTCAGCGGTCCCAGTCGCAACGTAGCGGACCTGATCGCGCTGGCCAGGCCGCTGGCTGCCGCCACACACGTGCGGGTGGTGCGGAACACGGGCACGGTGCGCAACACCGAGTACTACGCGCTAAGCGCGGCCAGTACGGTGACACTGATCGACGGCGACGAACTCGAATTCACCGCGGACAAGAAGCCCGGCACCATCACTGTACGGGTCGAGGGCGAACACCAGAGCCCGCAGGAATACGTGCTGCCGTACGGCGCGAGATTGGGCGATCTGCTCAAGCGCGTCGAATTCAACGACCGCTCGGAACAGCAGAACGTGCAGTTGTTCCGCCAGAGCGTAAAGCAGCGCCAGCGCGAGATGCTGGACGCCAGCTTGCGCAGCCTGGAGACCGCACTGCTCACAGCCCGCAGTGGCAGTAGCGACGAGGCGCGACTGCGCACCGACGAAGCGAACCTCACGCTGCAGTGGGTCGAACGCGCCCGGAGCATCGAGCCTCTAGGACAGGTGCTGGTGGCACAGAATGCGAACAAAGGGGACCTGCTGCTGGAGAACGGCGACATCATTCGCATCCCCACTCGGGACGGCCTAGTGTTGGTGAGCGGCGAAGTGCTCTTTCCCAATGCGGTGGCCCACGAAAGCTCGCTCGGGCTGCAGGACTACATCCAACGCGCCGGCGGCTTCACCCAGAACGCCGACAACTCGCGCGTCGTGGTCGCACGCCGCGACGGCAGCTTCTTACAGGCGGACGCTTCAAAGTTGAGCAACGGTCCCATGGTAAATCCCGGCGATCAGGTGCTGGTGTTGCCGAAGGTGGATGAGAAGAACCGGCAGTTTGCGCTTGACATCACCAAAATCCTCTCACAGATCGCCATCACGGCTGGGGTGGTCTTCGGGCTGTAGAAGTACACAATTTCACAGGCATCAACTATGCGAGTCCTAGTTTCCAAGATACCCGCGCACAAGCGGTTAACGTGCATCATTCCAATGCGACTGAGCACCGAACGGGAAGACGCGATCGAGCGGCTCGAGTTCATCCGGCTGGACACCGACGTTCCCCCCGAGGTTGGATTTCTTGTAATCGACGACGGATCGCTTCAGGAGCAGGCGGAGCCTATCCGAAAGAAGTGTGCTGAACTGCAGATCGGTTATATCCGAATCGAAAGTTCCTTGCGTGAGTTTTCGGTTGGCCGTTGCCGCAACTACGGTGCGATGTACGCCACGTCCACTTACGTCTTCATGCAAGACGTCGACCTGATGCCCTATCCGGGCTTCTACCGTGCCCTTCTGGATGAAGTGGACATTCAGGGGCTTGATCAAGACGTCAAGAAGTTCCTGATGGTTCCGTATGTGTTCTTAACTCAAGAGGGTACACGCGCTTTCCATATAACGGAGCCCTCCAAACGTGCGAGGAAGTTCCTGCATATGGCGTGGCTAAACGACAAAGACACCATCGAAAAGGTGTCGTCGGGCACTTCGGCCAACTTATACAACCGCCATTGGTATCTGACCCGAGGAGGAAATAGCCGTGATTTCGAGGGTTGGGGATACGAGGACCTCGAGTGCAACACTCGTATGATCCGACACCTGAACTTTTTTCCGACTCCGAAGGACTGGCAAACTCAGAAATACAATTTTTCTTCCATTCTCGAGTACGCCACTTGGAAGGCCCCGTACCGGCTCTTCGGAGACATGCTCCTTTACAAAGGCGTCGTGCTCTTCCACGCTTGGCACCCCGTCTCAAAAGGGGGCACGTACATGGAGCGGGGTGACTACAACCGGCGCCTTTTCGAAAGGAAGATGAAGGAGTTCGTCGACAGTCGCTCGGAACCGGATGCCCTCCCCGACATGTCGCGGGGGCGAACTCTGCTTCTTAGACGCAACGCCTTCACGTTCGCCCGCGATGTGCAGCCGTTGCTCGGAACAGTAATTGACCCGGACAGCCAACTTCTCAGCGGTGAACGCGACCTTGCGTCATTCGTGTTGGAGCATCAAATCGAGCGCGTGGTATTCCATAATCCTTACCTTGACGATCGAATGCTCGAGCTTTACCACGAGGCGCGAACTGCGGGCATCCCGTACATCATCTGCGAGCGTGGCGCCTTGCCCAACTCCTGTTTCTTCGACCCAACAGGCTTTCTCGTCGACGGAGACATGTACACATGGGCCAAATGGGGGGGTTCTATTACCGAGGACGAGCGAGCACGCACGATCTCCTACATTCGATCGCTGCAGAACAGCGACGACGCTCTTGAGGCACAGGCCCAACGCCGCGGTGGCGACTGGGCCCGCAGGAAGCTTGGCATACGCAAGGGCGAGAAGATTCTGTTCGTCCCATTCCAAAGGCCAGGCGATACCGTTACGCGCTTCTTTGTGGGCGCCTTGGGCGGGTACACCGAGTTCGTTGACCTCGTTCGCGACGTATCGAGGTCGATACCGCCAAGCTGGCGGATCGTCGTTAAGCGCCACCCGCTAGAGGAGTTGGACTTTGATCTGGATGAGCGGTGCGTCTATGCAAACGACGTTCACATCAAAGATCTGCTTGACATCTCGGCTGCCGTACTCACCTTCAACTCAGGGGTAGGTGTGCTCGCGATGGCATGGGGCCTTCCCACTATGCTTGCCGGCAAAGCGTTCTACCAGCATGACACCTTGAACGCTGTCGTGAGCTCGCGAGAAGCAGTGATTCAGTTCCTGCGCGCGCCGAAAGTACCGGAACAGGAAGATGTCTTGCGCTTCTATAACCATCTTCTTACGAAAATCTACTCCTTCGGGAGCTTCGCCACGAAGGCCGTCAAGCTTCCCGACGGATCGAACATGACCGCCACTACGGACATCGCCTTCACGCAGCTTCGCTGGCCCGGTTCCGCCCCCATTGAGTTCTCGGACAACAAGACTGCGGCGATCTCCTGGAATTCCTTCCTTTTCGATCGTTATCGCTACGCGGCAGCTGCATCGAGCGCGGGGACCGTTTTGAGGGAAGGAGCCGCTTCGAGTCAGTCCGGGAAAGAGTCAGTTGTCGCATCCGCCCCCCTTCAGACGGGGCGTGCCAAGAAGAAGTGGAACAAGCTCTTGAACAATCCGCGCGCATTCTTCGCTGATTCCCGTTTCAAACCGCTGAAATCCCTTGCCCACGTCTTTTGACCACATCCTGCGAGCGACACCGAACTTCTTCCGTGCGAATCTGAACGCAGGGCAAGACTAGTACTCCCCTCCCCAAAGGAACACCCATGATTGGCGAAATGCAACCGTTCTCGACCGCTTGGCAAAACATCACCAGCAATAAGGCGCGTAGCTATCCAAACCTAAAGGACAATGGGCAATCTGGCTATGAACGGGTACACAACCATGATTTCCCGGACATCAAGCACACGCCGAAGTTTTCTTTGAAGAGAACTGACCGTTTCTTCACTATCGGGTCATGCTTCGCTCGAAACGTCGAACGGGCGCTCATTTCACAAGGTATCGACGTACTTAATACGGTCTGCCGTATCCCCGGCGGCTTTTACACGGCCGAAGGCCCCGATAACCGGAACAGCGCCTTAAATGCGTATACGCCCCACTCGATGCTTGACCTGATCAAGTTCGCGCAGCGCAATGATTGGCAGTCGGTGGCGGCCCTCCAAGTGGATGATGCAGGAGAGTCGTGGTGCGACATGTTGATGGCTGGACTACGATACCTCAACCGCGAGGAGCTGCTGGCAGTTCGGGAGCAGTTGTTGCGAACCTACCAGCAGCTTCCACAGGCCGACGTCTGCGTAATCACACTCGGGTATACCGAAGCGTGGTTCGACAATCGTGATCAGGTCTTCACAAATCGCTCGCCGGCCGGCGCCCGCCAGACCGCCCGTCACGGCGACAGATTCAGCTTTTTCAATGCAGACGCGGCTTCCGTTCAGGGCGTACTGACAGAGATCGTCCAAATAATTGGCAGCCTCACGCAAGGCCTCGCAAAGATCCTGTTGACCGTGTCGCCAGTTCCGCTGAGCGGCACGTACACGCAAATGGACGTCGTATGCGCGAACAGCTACTCGAAGGCGACGCTGCTCTCTGCTGCACGAGCCGTGGCGCTGAAGTTCGACAACGTCGACTACTTCCCTTCTTACGAACTAGTGACGATGTCGAAGCCTGAACTCGCCTGGAAGAAGGACGGAGCGCACGTGAAAGACAGCATCGTCGCTCAAGTAATAGGAAGCTTCCTTGAACTTTACCTACGAGGTTCTTGATGAGGCTGGCCTTCTATCGCGCTGCGCAGGCGGTCCATCTCCCCGCGACGCCACTGCCGTTCCAGAGTGGCGTCCCCGTTTCCTGCGGCTCGACTCTCCGCGATCACCTCGCCGCCGACGCCTTGGTAGGGAACTCGGGCAACATGATCCACCGGATGGCGATGATCCAGATGCTGCGCTTCGACCGCGCGCGCTCGAGCCAGATTCATCTCCTGAGAACGATTGCCCAGGCAGGAGGACCCAGACCCACAGCGGAGATGCTCAACGCCAGCTTCGATGGGTTGGTTATCACTATGTCGAACGTCTTGCGCGTGGGGGCAACAGAACCGGGGATCGCAGAGCTCCTGCGCGACCTGTCGATACCCATTTACTGCTTCGGAGTGGGGCTTCAGGATGACCTGCCGCTTGGGGACGCCTCCTCCCTTTCCACCGACATCCTTGAACTCGTTCAAGTGTTGGACCAGAAGGCCGTTATCTTCGGCGTTCGAGGCGATAAAACCCGAGCTTGGCTCGAGTCCATCGGAATTCGGAACGCAATTGCACTGGGCTGCCCTAGCATGTTCGCCTACCCGCGAAACGTACTTTCTGTCAGATCCCCAGAGCAGCCAGCACGTGTGATCACTGCTGGTCATATGTCGCTGACAAGTCACCCGCGGAGCCGGATACATCGTCTGATTCGGGGATTCCGGGGAATGTCACCAGCCTATGTCTTCCAAGGGGAAGTTGCGCGTTACAAGGAGCTTCTGGATCAGGAGGGGCTGTACGATGAGGCCACTCAAACGTTTAGTCATGCTGTGATGAGCGAATACCTTGAGATGAAGCTCAAGGTGACGGTCCCATTCTCACGCTACTATTCGTTCGCCGATGCGACTGCATGGCGCCAGGCATACACCGGATTCGATGTGTTCGCAGGCGACCGCATTCATGGCGGCGTGGCGGCCCTGCAGGTTGGAGTCCCCGCGCTAATCCTCTACGACGACGCGCGAGTACTTGAACTCGCCTCGTATCACGGCATTCCCTCCTGTAGCCTGCAGGAGTTCGAGGAGATCGGCTGCCGTGCCGCATTGGAGAAACACCTGGGCCCGGAGGCGGTTGCTCACTTTCACGAGCGGTACCTCGAAGTTCTTGAAAAGTTCGAAGCTGCCATCCGCGGAGCCGGACTGTCCCTTGTCAACCGCACCGGCACCAAGTCGGAACCTATGTTGGCAGCATCCAATGCATCAAGACTCGAAGCGCAATTCACTAATTGAACCAGCACGCCGACACTGACACAGGCAGTACGCGGCGGCGAACTAAACGGGGGATCACCGCGGCGCCAGCTCCCATGCAATACAAAGCTTTTCAATATACGCTCTCAAACAGTTCGCCTTTCACGCTGTTCGGCGGAATCAACGTCCTCGAGGACCTTGATTCCGCCATGCGCGCGTCCGCGGAGTACGTGCGCGTCACCCGCAAACTGGGCATCCCATACGTCTTCAAGGCCAGCTTCGACAAGGCCAACCGCTCTTCCATCCACTCGTTCCGCGGCGTCGGCCTAGACGAAGGGCTCCGGATATTTCAAACGGTCAAAGCCGAGTTCGGCGTTCCGGTCATCACCGATATTCACGAGCCGTGGCAGGCGCAACCCTTGGCCGAAGTGGTCGATGTCCTGCAACTCCCGGCGTTTCTGGCGCGGCAGACGGATCTGGTCGTCGCAATGGCGAAGACCGGTCGCGTCATCAACATCAAGAAGCCCCAGTTTCTAAGCCCCTCGCAGGTGGCTAACATCGTCGAGAAATTCAAGGAGGCGGGAAACGACAAGCTGCTTCTCTGTGACCGCGGCACGTGCTTCGGCTACGACAACCTGGTCGTGGACATGCTCGGCTTCGGCGTCATGAAGAAGGTGACGGGCGATCTCCCCATCATCTTCGACGTGACGCATGCCTTGCAGCAACGCGACCCGATGGGGGCAGCTTCGGGCGGGCGGCGCCAGCAGGTGGCGGAACTGGCCCGAGCTGGCATGGCGGTCGGTCTAGCGGGCCTCTTCCTGGAGGCGCATCCGAACCCCAACGAGGCGAAGTGTGATGGCCCGAGCGCGCTGCCGCTGGATCAGTTGGAGCCGTTCCTGAAGCAGGTCAAGGCCATCGACGATCTGGTGAAGTCGTTCGAGCCCTTGCAGATCGATTGAGCAATTGACTCTGATGTCCAGCGAACGCCGCCCCCGCACGGCCATCGTCATTCCCGCGCGCTACGGTTCTTCGCGCCTGCCAGGCAAGCCGCTGGCCGACATCCTGGGCAAGCCGATGGTGCAGCACGTCTATGAGCGGGCGTGCCAAGTTCGTTATGTGCAGCACGTCGTGGTAGCGACTGACGACGAGCGCGTCGCAACTGCAGTACGCGGATTCGAGGGTGCCTGCATCATGACTTCGCCCGAGCATCCGTCGGGAACCGACCGGCTGGTTGAAGTGATGCGGCACGTGGATGCGGACGTCTACATCAACCTGCAAGGCGATGAGCCCCTGGTGCGGCCCGCAGATATCGAAACACTCGTGGACGGCCTTGCAGCAGACCCGTCGCTGCAGGTCGGCACCTTGTGCCACCCGATCGGCCGAGCCGAGGCCGGTAATCCGAACTCCGTCAAAGTGGTCCTCGCGGACTCCGGCGATGCCCTGTACTTCAGCCGGGCGGCCATTCCCTTCGTGCGCGATGACGGCGAACAATGGCGTTCGTACCTGAAGCACGTCGGTATATACGCCTATCGCAGGGAAGTCCTCGCCTCGTTCGCCGCCCTCGCTCCTTCCGCGCTGGAGCAGGCCGAGAAGCTGGAGCAACTTCGCCTGCTGGCCGCGGGCATCCGCATCCGGGTGTTCGAGGTGTCGCCGACCGGCCCAGGGGTGGACACCGACGCCTGCCTTCAGCACGTTCGGGCCATCATGGCCGGTCAGGAGGTCGGGCAGAAGCCTCGATTGGCTGGGATCAGGCTGGTTATCACCGACGTGGACGGTGTGCTTACCGATGGGGGCATCTACTACGACGAGAGCGGTGAATGCCTCAAGCGCTTCCACGTCCGCGACGGACTCGGCATTCGTTTGCTCGAGGAAAACGGCGTCCGTGTCGCCGTCCTCTCCGGACGGGACTCGCCAGCGCTCAGGAAACGGGTTGCCGATCTGGGCATCACGCTTCACCAGTTCGGAGTGAAGGACAAGGGCGCCGCCTGCCGGGCTTTGATGGATCGGGCGCAGGTGTCGGCTCGACAGGTGGTCTGCGTCGGTGACGACAGCATCGACTTGCCGGCCTTCTCTGCCTGCGGCATGTCGTATGCGGTAGCGGACGCTCCCTCCTATGTGAAGTCGCAGGCCACCGGCGTGCTCGATGCCCGCGGGGGCGGGGGCGCGCTGCGCGAGTTGGCAGACGCGATCCTGCTCGCACAGGGCAAGTCGGAAGTGTTCCGATCCGCCCAGGGGTTCGCCCGTGTGATGCGCGGCATCGCCCAGTAAGACTTTCAACGCCGCCAGCGGCTAACCGAACGAGATCAGAGGAAGAAAAATGGGGAAGGTACTGGACGTCGCCCGGAAGGTGCTGGCGCTCGAGGTCGACGAACTGCAGTCCATGCGCAATCGCCTGGACGACGGCTTCGAAGAGGCCGTCGACATCGTGCTGAACATGCGCGGCCGGGTGGTCGTGGTCGGGATGGGCAAGTCCGGGATCATCGGCCAGAAGATCGCCGCCACTTTGGCTTCCACGGGAACGCCGGCCTTCTTCGTCCATCCCGGAGAGGCCTTCCATGGCGACCTGGGCATGATCCGGCCCATCGACGTGGTCCTGCTGATCTCCAACTCCGGCGAAACGGAAGAAGTCCTTCGCCTTCTTCCTTTCCTGGAACACCAGGCCAACAAGGTCATCGCCATGACCGGAAAGCCCGGTTCCACGCTCGGGCGGCATGCGGACGTTGTCCTGGACGTCAGCGTCAGTCGCGAGGCCTGCAACAACAACCTGGCACCGACAAGCTCCACCACGTGCACGCTCGTGATGGGTGATGCACTCGCCGTCGCGCTTTCGAATGAAAAGCAGTTCCAGCCAGAGGACTTCGCCCGCTTCCACCCCGGCGGCAGCCTGGGCCGCAGACTGCTCACGCGGGTGGCCGATGTGATGCACAAGGAAAACCTGCCGATCTGCCGGCCCGATTCTCGGTTCCGCGACGTCGTGCAGGCGATTACGCGGGGCAGACTGGGGATGACGCTGGTGATGCGCGATTTCGACCTCGTCGGCCTCATTACCGACGGCGACGTGCGCCGTGCATTCGACCGGGATTGCGACTTCCGTTCGCTGCAAGCGCAGGACATCATGACCCGGCACCCGAAAACAATCGCGCCGAACGTGCGGTTTTCGGAAGCCGAGTCCGAGATGCGCGCCAATAAGATCAGCGTCCTGGTCGTGAAAGACGAACAAGGCGCCGTCGTCGGCGTGCTGCAGATCTATGACCTGAATAGCGATGAGCCTGCGGCCTGATGCCCGTTTGGGGACCACGTCCGCCGGCATCCTGAAGCTGACAACCCTGCCGGAGTTGCTGGAGCACCGGCTCGAACCGGCCGTCTGGCGGTTCTGGCGCGCTCCATCAAGGCACGAGGGGGATCTGACCGGCATCGTGGGGTGGGGATGCCGGCCGACGACACATCGCGCGCGCAGGGTCGCGGTCGAGCGTTCACTGCCCTACGTCGCGCTCGAGGACGGCTTTCTCCGATCGCTCGGCACAGGTGCTTTGTATCCGCCACTGTCGATCGTGGTCGATGAACTCGGCATCTACTACGACAGTAGCCGACCGAGCGCGCTGGAGAAACTGCTGAACTCCGCTACGGACCTTCTGGAAGGCCGCCTGGTCGAGGTGCAGCGCGCTCGCGAGCTCGTGCTGGCGCATGGTTTGAGCAAGTACAACCACGCGCCGCGGCTGGAGGATTCCGCGGCACAGGCCCTGGTCCGAGATGAGGACGTACAGCGGGTGCTCGTTGTCGACCAGACTGCCGGCGACATGAGCGTGGCGCTGGGCCGGGCCTCCGCCCGTACGTTCACGGCCATGCTGGAAGCCGCACTGGCGGAAAACCCGGCCGCCACGGTGTACGTCAAGACGCACCCCGAGGTGACCTCAGGGCGCAAGGCGGGTTATTTCCAGAAGGTCCAGTCGGGAGGCCGCGTCGTCGTGCTTCGCGAGGCGGTAGAACCCCTGAGCCTGCTGAGCCGCATGAACCGCGTGTACGTCGTCAGCTCCACCATGGGTTTCGAAGCGCTCCTAGCCGGCAAGCCGGTCACCTGCTTTGGCCTGCCGTGGTATGCGGGATGGGGCGTCACCGACGACCGCCAGTCCTGCCCCCAACGCACCCGCCGGCGCACGGTCGCCGAGCTGTTCGCAGCGGCGTACTTCGACTACACCCGCTATCTGGATCCCGTCACGGGGCGGCGAGGCACGATCTTCGACGTGATCGAGTGGCTCGCCCGCCAGAAGCAGATGGCCCAGTCCATGCGTGGACCGCACGGGCCGAGGCGCCTGATCTGCATCGGGTTTCGTCGCTGGAAGGCGGCCAACCTTCGGCCCATCCTGGCTGGGGCACTGGCAGACGTTCTGTTCGTCCCGGATGTGGAGGCCGCGCGCGGGCAGCAGCCTCGCCCCGGCGACTGGCTGGTGTTCTGGGGCGCGGTTCCACCGACTGGTTGCGTCGAACTCGCGCAGGCCTGCTGGGCGGAAGTCGTGCGGGTGGAGGACGGCTTCGTTCGCTCGGTCGGTCTCGGCTCCGACCTGATCGCGCCGCGCTCCCTGGTGCTGGATCGAACGGGCATCTACTTCGACCCATCCCGTCCCAGCTCGCTCGAGCACTTGCTCAACACAGCTGGCTTCTCCGCACAGGAGCTGGACGAAGCCCGTGCGGTGCGCGAATTCATCGTGGCGAACGGCCTCACCAAGTACAACCTCGGGCCGCGGCGCGCGCCTCACTGGAATACCTCGGGGAAGCGGGTCGTGCTGGTGCCCGGCCAGGTAGAGGATGACGCCTCGATCCGCCTGGGGTGCGCCGGCGTTCGCACCAATGCCGGCTTGCTGAAGGCGACGCGCGCGGCTTGCCCAGGCGCCTTCATCGTCTACAAGCCGCACCCCGACGTGGCCAGCGGCAATCGGCGGGGTCGCCTGGCGCTCGAAAAAGCGCTTCGCTGGGCCGACTATGTCGAAACGCAAGTGTCGGTGGTCAGCTGCGTGGAAGTGTGCGACGAGGTCCACACCATGACCTCGCTCACCGGCTTCGACGCGCTGCTGCGGGGCAAGAAGGTGGTGGTGTACGGACAGCCCTTCTACGCCGGCTGGGGGCTCACCCACGATGTATTGGGGCCAGAGCAGGGCACCGCCTTTGCACGCCGCCGACGGCAGCTTGCGCTGGACGAGCTGGTTGCCGGCACATTGCTGAAATACCCGATCTACTGGGATCCGAAACTCAAGGGTTACACAACCTGCATGGCCGTCTTGCGCCAACTCGCCGCCGAACGCGATGCGCTGGAGGGCAGTGGCAGGCTGGAGCGCCTGCGCACCGGGTGGTGGCGCCGGCAGGCGCGGAAGGTGCGCATCCTGCTTGAGGTGTGGACCCGATGAAAACAGGGCGCCCGCCGAGAGTGGTCGAACCCCTGGGTGACTGGGGGATGCGGCTGGCCTGGGTCTGTCGTGCCTGGTGCGACAGGCGAGCCCGGCATTCGGTACTGGTGCTGGGCGACTCGCACGTGCGCGTGTTCGAGCACTGGTGGTTCATGTGGTCATTGCCGCAGGTTCGCTGGGACATCGTTTACGTGCCCGGAGGCACCGCGGCAGGGTTGCCCAACCCGAATGCCGCCACCCAGGCGCGAAGCAGGTTCGAGCAGGCCCTTGCCACGGCAGCGCATGACCTGGTGCTCCTGAACCTCGGCGAGGTCGACACCGGCTACAACGTCTGGATGCGGGCTGCCCGCCAGCAGGCGGACCCGCGCCTGCTGATGGAGCAAGCGGCCAAGCGGTATACGGACTTCATCGAGCGAGTCGCCGCACGCCACCGGCTCGTGGTGATCGGCGCACCGCTTCCCACCTTGGCGGACGACTTCGTCCCGGGGGACGATGTGGGCTCGACCCGGAAGCAGGTTACTCAGAGCCAGGCCGAGCGCACCGCACTGACTCTGGCATTCAACGAGCAGGTCGGGGCGGCGTGCGCGCGCCTCGGGGTACCGCACCTCGATGACCGTTCGGCCAGCCTCGGTCCTGGCGGGGTCGTCCGTGCCAGCTGGCAGCGGATGGGTCGCGCCGACCACCATTACGATCGCAAGACCTATGCGCGCTGGTTGGCCTGTGCGCTGCGCCCCTACATCCCCGCGGATCCGGCCTGACGACAAGCCGCCGTAGGCTCTTTCCTACAGCGTACTGTCTGGAGCTGAGTGAACATAGGGCCATGCATCGAGAGCCAGTTGCCCTTGCCGAAATCCGGCGCGCACTCTGTTCCCGCGAGTCGCTCCGCGAGGGAGAATTCGTGACCTTGCAGGTAGAGAATCCGCACCTGCTCGCGCGGGTATGGGCCCGGCTCTGGGGCCGGCCGGTCCCTTATGTGACCCGCGACTTCCTGGTCACGAAGGACGAAGAGAGCAGGCTCGAACTTACGCCCATCGAGTTCGGCCAACGCTAGGCCGAAGATATCCACTCCTGCTTTCCTTTGGCGGGGCAGTCCATGGAGTCGCCGACAATAGGGGCCCCATGAAACGCCGACACCTCCTCCTCTCCACTGCCGCCGCCGTCGCGGCCTTCCCCTCCTTCGCGCAGCCGCAGCGCCCGATCCGCCTGATCGTGCCGTATGCGCCCGGCGGCCCGCTGGACATCACGTCGCGGGTGCTGGCCGAGCGGGTGAAGGACACGCTGGGCACCGTCATCATCGAGAACAGGCCCGGTGCCGGCGGCAACATCGGCTCGGATGCCATCGCCAAGGCGGCGCCCGACGGCACCACCATCGGCATCGCCGCGGTCGCCACCCATGCGATCAACCCCTGGCTGTTCGGCAAGATGCCGTTCGATCCGGCCCGGGACTTCGCGGCCATCACGCAGATGGTGCGCGTGCCCAACGTGCTGGTGATGAACGCCGGCACGGCGGCCCGCCTGAAGATCGACACGCTGGCCGACCTGATCCGCTACGCCAGGGCCAATCCGGCCAAGCTCAATTACGGCAGCGGCGGCAACGGCAGCGCCGGCCACCTGGCCGGCGAGATGTTCAAGCGCGATGCCGGCATCTTCGCGGTGCACATCCCCTACAACGGCGGCAATCCGGCGCAGCTGGCGCTGCTGTCGGGGCACGTGGACTTCAATTTCGACAACCTCGCCACCGCGGCACCCAACATCCGCGCCGGCAAGCTCAAGGCGCTGGCGGTCACCACGCTGCAGCGCTCGCCGAACCTGCCGGAGGCGCCGCCGGTGGCCGAAACGCTCAAGGGCTTCTCCATCGACACCTGGTGGGGGCTGGTGGCGCCGGCCGGCACGCCGGCCGACACCATCCAGCGCCTGAACCAGGCGTTCGTCGCTGCGCTGCAATCGCCGGAGGCCAAGTCCCGCTTCGCCGGCCTCATGGCCGAGCCGGTGCCGACCACGCCCGAGCAGTTCGCCGCCTTCATGAAGTCGGAGCTGGCCCGCTACGAGAAGATCGTCAAGGCCTCGGGCGCCAAGGTCGACTGACGCGCGCCGGCCACGGTCCAGCGGCCAATCGTCTCTGCCGGTAACAGGCCGCCGGGGCCGGCCGGCTGCGTGCTGAACGCGGCCGGCCCCGCGCGGCCAGCCGCCGGCGCTACGGAAAACGCAGCGCGGCTGTAACGTCCTACAAGCCGTGTGCGGTTTCTCTGACAGCGGCCGAGCTACATCGCTCCTAGATTGTGTCAACGCGAAACACTGGAGGAGCATCGCCATGCAAGCTGCCGGATACCTCGCCCTCGGCTCTGCGGTACTTGGCTTTGCGGCACTCGGCCTGCCGGCCCATGCCCAGCTCCGTTCGCCTTCGGCCGATCCCTGGGCACCACCCACTTCCGCCGGTCCGGACCGGGTCGGGCTCCACCCGTCGAGCGCCCAGTTCACCATCGGGTGCGGCGCCTCGCTGCTGCCGTGCGGCACCGAGGGCGCTGCCTTGCAGGCGCGCCAGCCATCCGCCTTCCAGTGGAACCTGGAGTTGTCGCAGCTTCGCCTGGGCACGACCGACCGCCTGGCGCCCGGTTCGGGGCGCGAGGGCCTCAGCCTGGCCCTGGTGGGCCGCCAGCCGCTGTTCGGCAGCCGGTTCTCGGTGTACGGGAAGCTGGGCACCACCTACGGCTACCCGGACCAGGGCGCCGGCCTGCCGCCGGCCCTGGCCGCCGGGCCGGACGGCGCCTACGGGGTGTCGTTCGGGGCGGGGGTGAGCATGGCCGTCACGCCGCGCCTGTCGGCGACGCTGGGGCTGGACAGCCATGAGCTGCGCCTGGGCGGTGGGGAGAGGGAAGCCGTGCGGGCGCTGGGGCTGGGGTTGCAATACAGGTACTGACGGCGCGAGGGGAGCGGGGCACCCGGAGGGCGAAGGCCCGGCCTACTCGCCCAGGTACGCGGCGCGCACCTTGGGGTCGCTGAGCATCTGGCGGGCGTCGCCGCTCATGGTGATGATCCCGGACTCCATCACGTAGGCGCGGTCGGCGATCTGCAGCGCGCGGCTGGCGTTCTGCTCCACCAGCAGCATGGTGACACCCTGCGCGTACACCTCGCGCACCACTTCGAAGATCTTGTCGACCATGATGGGCGACAGGCCCATGGAGGGCTCGTCCAGCAGCAGCAGCCTGGGCCGGCTCATGAGCGCGCGGCCCATGGCCAGCATCTGCTGCTCGCCGCCCGACATGGTGCCGGCGAGCTGGTCCTTGCGCTCCTTCAGGCGCGGGAAGATGGTGAACACCTTGTCGAGGTCGACCGCGATCTCCGCCTTGTCGTTGCGGATGTGCGCCCCCATCAACAGGTTCTCGGTGATGGACATGCGCATGAACACGCCGCGGCCCTCCGGCACCATGGCCAGGCCCTGCTTGACCATGTCCCAGGCGCCGCGGCCGCGAACGCTGTGGCCCATGTACTGGATGTCGCCCTCGTTGATCGGCTGCAGCCCGGTGATGGCCTTCATGGTGGTGGTCTTGCCGGCGCCGTTGGAGCCGATCAGGGTGACCAGTTCGCCCTGGCGGACCTCGAAATCGACACCCTTGACGGCCTGGATTCCGCCGTAGGCGACCTTCAGGCCGTTGACTTTCAGGAGCACTTCGTCCGCCATCTCAATGGCCTCCCGTTCCGAGGTAGGCCTCGATCACTTTTTCGTTCTTCTGCACGGCGGCCGGGGTGCCTTCGGCGATCTGCTTGCCGTAGTCCAGCACCGTGACGCGGTCACAAAGGCCCATCACCAGCTTCACGTCATGCTCGATCAGCAGGATGGTGCGGTTGTCCTGGCGGATGCGGTCGATCAGCTCGCGCAACTGCACCTTCTCGGTGGCATTCATGCCCGCAGCCGGCTCGTCCAGCGCGATCAGCTGCGGATCGGTGGCCAGGGCCCGTGCGATCTCCAGGCGCCGCTGGTCGCCGTAGGAAAGCGTGCGCGCCTTGAAGTCCGCGTAGCGGCCGATCCCGACGTATTCGAGCAGGTCCTGCGCGCGCCTGGCGATGGCCTGCTCCTCTTCCTTGAACGAACGGGTCCGGAAGATCGCGCCGAGCAAGCCGGAACCGGTGCGGATGTGGCGCCCGACCATCACGTTTTCCAGGGCCGTCATGTCCGCGAACAGGCGGATGTTCTGGAACGTGCGCGCGATGCCGGCCTTGGCGACCTCGTGCACCGCCGTGGGCTTGTAGGGCTTGCCGGCAAGCTCGAACGTGCCGCTGTCCGGGGTGTACAGCCCGGTGATCACGTTGAAGAAGGTGGTCTTGCCGGCGCCATTGGGGCCGATCAGGCCATAGATCTCGCCCCGCTCGATGGACAGGCTGACGTCCGACAGGGCCTGCAATCCGCCGAAGCGCTTGGAAATCCCGGCAACGTTGAGAACGGTATCGGCTGCCATGGTCAACGCCCCGCCTGCTGCAGCGATTTGCCGTGTTCCGGCGCCGGCCACAGGCCGCGCGGGCGCAGCAGCATCACGATGATCATGGCCAGCGCAATGAGCAACTGTCGCAGGATGGCCGGGTCGAGCCGCCCGCCGGTGACGGACTGCAGGTCCATCACGCCCGAGACCCAGCGCAGCACCTCGGGCAACGCCGACAGCAGCACCGCCCCGAGGATCACGCCGGGCAGGTAGCCGATGCCGCCCAGCACCACCATGGCGACGATCATCACCGACTCCATCAGGCTGAACGACTCGGGCGAGACGAAGCCCTGGAAGGCGGCGAACATGGCCCCCGACACGCCGCCGAAGGTGGCGCCCATGGCGAAGGCCAGCAGCTTCATGTTGCGGGTGTTGATGCCCATGGCCTTGGCGGCGATCTCGTCTTCGCGGATCGCCATCCAGGCGCGGCCGATGCGCGACAGCTCCAGCCGGTGGCAGATGACCACGCTGATCACGCACAGCGCCAGGAACATGTAGTAGTACAGCGTGACGCTGTTGATGCGGAAGTCGCCGATGTCGATGAAGCGCCCGAGGTTGACACCCGGAATGCCGAGCCATTCGAACTTGAACAGCGTGATCGAGTCGATCTGGCCGATCCCCTTGGGGCCGTTGGTCAGGTTGACCGGGTGGTCCAGGTTGTTCAGGAAGACGCGGATGATCTCGCCGAACCCGAGCGTCACGATGGCCAGGTAGTCCCCGCGCAGCTTCAGCGTGGGCGCCCCCAGGATCGCGCCGAAGATGCCGGCGATCAGGGCGCCCAATGGCAACACCAGCCACATCGAGGTGTGCAGCCCCTCCGGAAACGTCGCGGCGAACCAGGCGAAGGTGTTCGACAGGTGCGGCGACGCCATCAGCGCATACATGTACGCGCCGATGGCGAAGAACGCCACGAAGCCCAGGTCGAGCAGGCCGGCGTAGCCGACCACGATGTTCAGGCCGAGCGCCAGCAACACGTACAGCAGCGCGAAGTCGGCGATGCGCACCCAGAAGTTGCCCATCCACTGCAGCAGCAGCGGAAGCACCAGCAGTGCGACGGCCCCGGCGATCCAGAGCAGCTTTTTCCTGTGCTTATCCATGGCTGCTCCTCAGGCCCGGTCGGCCACGCGCTCGCCCAGCAGGCCGGAGGGCCGCAGGGTCAGCACCGCGATCAGCACGATGAAGGCGAAGATGTCGGCGTAGTGGCTGCCCAGCACGCCGCCGGTCAGCACGCCGATGTAGCCCGAACCGATGGCTTCGATCAGCCCCAGCAGGATGCCGCCGACCACCGCGCCGGCGAGGTTGCCGATTCCGCCGAACACCGCTGCAGTGAAGGCCTTCAGCCCGGGCAGGAAGCCCATGGTGTGCTGCACCGTTCCGTAGTTGGACGCATACATCACGCCGGCGATGGTGGCCAGCACCGCGCCGATGACGAAGGTGGCGGAGATCACCATGTCCGGCTTGACCCCCATCAGGGCCGCGACCCGCGGGTTCTCCGAGGTGGCGCGCATCGCCCGGCCGAGGCGGGTGTAGTTCACCAGGTAGGTGAGCACCGCCAGCGAGATCGCGGTGAGGCTCAGGATCATGATCTGGGTGGTGGTGATCACGGCGCCGCCGATTTCGAACGGCTTGACCGGCAGCAGCGTGGGATACGGCTTGTAGTTCGGCTTGAAGATGATCATCGCCAGCGTCTGCAGCAACAGCGACATGCCGATGGCGGTGATCAGCGGCGCGAGCTTGGGGCTGTTGCGCAGCGGCCGGTAGGCGATCTTCTCGATCGCGTAGTTCAGGGCGGCGGCGACCACGCAGGCGATGAGGGTGGAGGCCAGCAGCATCAGCCACCCGGGCAGCCCCGGCATGGACTCCTGCATGGCGACGATGATGGTCCAGCTGGTGAGCGCGCCCACCATCAGCACCTCGCCGTGGGCGAAATTGATCAGGTTGATGATGCCGTACACCATGGTGTAACCCAGGGCGATCAGGGCATACATGCTGCCGAGGACCAGACCATTGATGATCTGCTGCAGCAGGATTTCCATAAAGGTTCTCCGTTTCTTGGCCGGGCGTCTTGCGCCGGTTGGGCCCGCTCTTGCGCCGGGCTTCATGGCAGGCGGGACGGCCTCGTGGGCACGTCCGCCATTTAGCAAAAAACCCGCATGCGGGCGGGTCAGAGCTCGACAATTCTAGCGATGCGATCGCTGCGTCCCGGGACTGCATCGCCCCGGGTTTTCCCGTGTTGATGCACTGGCGTTGTGGCGATTCATGGGGCATCAGCGGCGCTGATCATTGAGCGCACGCAGCTCCCGCAACTTATCCGCAATGCGGATTTCCAGCCCGCGCTCCACCGGACGGTAGAACCGCGGCGCAGGCATGCCTTCCGGGAAGTAGGTCTCGCCGGCGGCGAATCCGCCCTCCTCGTCGTGGGCATAGCGGTAACCCTTGCCGTAGTCGAGATCCTTCATCAGCCGGGTCGGCGCATTGCGCAGGTGCAGCGGCACCGGCCGGGTGCCATCCTTGCGCACCAGGGCGGCGGCCTCCTTGTAGGCCGCGTACGCCGCGTTGGACTTGGGCGCCACGGCCAGGTAGAGCACGCACTCGGCCAGCGCCAGTTCGCCTTCCGGCGAGCCGAGCCGCTCATAGGTCTCGGCGGCATCCAGCGCCAGCCGCAGCGCGCGCGGATCGGCCAGGCCGATGTCCTCCACCGCCATGCGGATCATGCGGCGGGCGACGTAGCGCGGATCCGCGCCGCCATCGAGCATGCGCACCAGCCAGTAGAGCGCCGCGTCGGGGTCGGAGCCGCGCACCGACTTGTGCAGCGCGCTGATGGTGTCGTAGAACTGCTCGCCTCCCTTGTCGTAGCGCCGCATGCGCTCGCCCAGCACCTTGAGCAGCCAGGCATCGGTGACCTGCGCCAGGCGTTCCCGGGCGGCCGCGACGGCCAGGGTTTCGAGCGTGTTGAGCAGGCGGCGCGCGTCCCCGTCGGCGTAGGCGATCAGCCGGTCGCGGGCCGCATCCTCCAGCTGCGGCATGGCGCCCAGCTCCTGCGCCTTGCCGACGATGCGCTCGAGGTCCGCTTCGCCCAGCGGCTGCAGCACGTACACGGCGGCGCGCGACAGCAGCGCGGAGTTGACCTCGAACGAAGGGTTCTCCGTCGTGGCGCCGATGAAGGTGAACAGGCCCGACTCGACGTGCGGCAGGAAGGCGTCCTGCTGGCTCTTGTTGAAACGGTGGACCTCGTCGACGAACACGATGGTGCGCTGCCGCTGCAGGCCGTCGCGCGCCTTCTGCGCGGCCTCGACGGCGTCACGGATGTCCCTCACGCCGCCCAGCACCGCGCTGATGCTGATGAACTGCGCGTCGAAGGCGTCCGCCATCAGGCGGGCGATGGTGGTCTTGCCGGTGCCGGGCGGCCCCCACAGGATGCAGCTGTGCGGCTGCCCCGATTCGAACGCGATCCGCAGCGGCATGCCTTCGCCGAGCAGGTGCTGCTGGCCGACGACTTCGCCCAGCGACTTCGGGCGAAGTCGCTCGGCAAGGGGGGTGGAATCGGCGGGACGGGGGGCGGGCACGGGGGGAGTGTAGGGGCAGCCCCGGGGGCCTGGCGGAGGTGCGACCCGGGTCAGGCCGTGCGTGTCATCCGGGTCCGTGCATGTCATCCTGGCGAAGGCCAGGATCCATCTCCCGCCGGCCGAACACGCATGCGCGGAGATCGGGCCCGGGAGATGGATTGCGGGTCAAGCCCGCAATGACTTGCCCTTGCCCTTGCCCTTGCCCTGTTGCCGTGTTGCCCTATTGCCGCAGCACGTCCGCGCCCTTGGGCGGCGTGAACTGGAACGTGCCGGCCGGGATCGGCACGTTCAGCTGCAGTCGGTCGAAGCTCATCACCGATTTCTGGCCGAAGCTGTCCTGGATCTCCAGCACGGCGAGGTCGTCGCCGCGGAAGCCGATGCGCACGGCCGTGAGCTGGCCGTCTTTCGAACGCGGCGTGGCCAGCACCCACCGCAGGCCGTCCCGGTCGGGTGCGGCCTGCAGTTCGAAGTCCTTGCGCAGCGCCTCCAGGTCGGGCGCCGCCGCGATCAGCGCCGCCGGCGTACTGCCCAGCATCGCCTGCTGCTTGCGGGCGGTGACCTGGTTCAGGTCCTCGTCGTACAGCCACAGCGTCTGGCCATCGGCCACCAGGGTCTGGCGGAAGGGCTTGCGGTACTCGAAGCGGAACCGGCTGGGCCGGGCGAAGGCGAAGGTGCCGGTGGACGTCTTGCTGCGCGCGGCCTCGCCGTCCCTGGCCGGCGAGGTCACCACCTGGGTGAAGGCCGCCCGCCCGCTGTGGGCGGTCCTGATGAATTTCTCCAGGGCCTGCAGTCCGTCGGCGTGGGCGGCCGTGGCGGCAATCACCAGGGCGAGGGGCGCAAGCAGTTTCTGCATTCGATGTCGAAGTCGGTGGAGGTGGAGCGAAGGCGCCATCCTGCTTCGGTCAGCCCAGCCGCGGGGAAGTTCGCAACCAGCCGTTACTCGGCCCGGGAGGGCACCAGGATCTCGCGCTGGCCCTGGCCGTTCATGGCACTCACCAGTCCGGCCTTCTCCATGTCCTCCACCAATCGGGCCGCGCGGTTGTAGCCGATCTTCAGGTGCCGCTGCACCAGCGAGATGCTGGCCTTGCGGTTCTTCAGCACCACCTCCACCGCCTGGTCGTACATCGGGTCCTTCTCGCCGCCGCCCTCGCCCAGCAGGTCGCCGCCGCCTTCGTCGTCGACCGTGCCGCCCTCCAGCACGCCCTCGATGTAGTTGGGCTCGCCGCCCTGCTCCTTCAGGTAGGCCACCACCCGGTGCACTTCCTCGTCGCTGACGAAGGCGCCGTGCACGCGCACCGGCAGGCCGGTGCCGCTGGCCATGTAGAGCATGTCGCCCATGCCCAGCAGCGCCTCGGCGCCCATCTGGTCCAGGATGGTGCGGCTGTCGATCTTGCTGGACACCTGGAAGGCGATGCGGGTCGGGATGTTGGCCTTGATCAGGCCGGTGATCACGTCCACGCTGGGGCGCTGGGTGGCCAGCACCAGGTGGATGCCGGCGGCACGCGCCTTCTGGGCCAGCCGGGCGATCAGTTCCTCGATCTTCTTGCCGACCACCATCATCAGGTCGGCCAGTTCGTCGATCACCACCACGATGTGCGGCAGGCGCTCCAGCGGCTCGGGATTGTCGGGCGTGAGGCTGAAGGGGTTGTAGATGAACTGTTCCTTGGCCTTGGCCTCGTCGATCTTCTGGTTGTAGCCGCCGAGGTTGCGCACGCCCAGCTTGCTCATCAGCTTGTAGCGGCGCTCCATCTCGGCCACGCACCAGTTCAGGCCGTGCGCAGCCTGCCGCATGTCGGTGACCACCGGCGCCAGCAGGTGCGGGATGCCCTCGTAGACCGACATCTCCAGCATCTTGGGGTCGATCATCAGCAGCCGCACGTCGCGCGCCTCGGCCTTGTACAGCAGCGACAGGATCATCGCGTTGATGCCCACCGACTTGCCCGAGCCGGTGGTGCCGGCCACCAGCACGTGCGGCATCCTGGCCAGGTCGGCCACCACCGGGTTGCCCACGATGTCCTTGCCCAGCCCCAGCGTCAGCAGCGACCGGGCTTCGTTGTAGACCTGCGAGCCGAGGATCTCCGACAGCCGGATCGACTGGCGCTTGGCGTTGGGCAGTTCCAGCGCCATGTAGTTCTTGCCCGGGATGGTCTCGATCACCCGGATCGACACCAGCGACAGCGAGCGCGCCAGGTCCTTGGCCAGGTTGACCACCTGGGAGCCCTTCACGCCGGTGGCCGGCTCGATCTCGTAGCGCGTGATCACCGGGCCGGGCTGGGCCACCACCACGCGCACCTCGACCCCGAAGTCCTTGAGCTTCTTCTCGATCAGCCGCGAGGTCATCTCCAGGGTCTCGGGCGACACCGTCTCCTGCCGGGCCTGGGCACCGTCGAGCAGGTCGACCTGCGGCAGCTTGCTGTCGGGCAGCTCGCTGAACAGGGGTTTCTGGCGCTCCTTGACCACCCGTTCGCTGCGCGGCACGTCCACCAGCACGGGCTCGATCAGCACCGGCGTCGGATGGTGCTGTTCGACCTCGGTGCGCTCTTCCTGCACCGTCTCCTGCCGTTCGCGCGCCGCCTGCACGCCCAGCGCCAGGTCCTGCGCGATCTCGCGCTTCTCGCGGCGCGATTCGATGAACGATTCGATGCGCGCGCCGATGCGCTCGGCCACGTGGGCCCACGAGAAGCGGAACACCAGCGCGGCGCCCAGCACGCCGACGGCCACGAACACCAGGCCGGAGCCGGCAAAGCCCAGCCACTGGACGCCGGCCGGGCCGACCAGGAAGCCGAGCGCACCGCCGGCATGGTCGGGCAGTTGCTGTTCCAGCCGGTACAGGCGCGACCACTCCAGCCCGGTGCTGGCGCACAGCAGCGCCGCCAGGCCGATCCAGAAGGCCAGCCGGCTGCCCAGGAAGCCGCGCGGCGCCTCCCCCCCGCCGCGCATCCAGCGCGCCAGCGTGGTCAGCCAGGCGCGCAGGCCCGCCGCCAGGCACCACCAGGCCGAGAAGCCGAGCAGGAAGTAGCTGGCGTCGGCCAGCGATGCACCCAGCCGGCCGCCCAGGTTGGCGATCGGCGAACCGTCGCCCGAAGTCGAGAATGCGGGGTCGCCCGGCGAGTAGCTGGCCAGCGCCAGCAGCCAGAACAGCAGGGCGGCGCCGCCGATCACCAGGGCGATCTCGTGGGTGAAGCGGACGGCGGGTCGGGGGGCGGCGGCGCTGCCGCCGCTGGAGAGGGTGTCTAGCGAATACGTCATCCGGCGCGAAGCTTACCGCCGGGCTCAGCGGCGCGCCAACCCGCGTGACGGTTGCGCAACGCCGCGGACGCGCCGCGCCAGGCACTTTCAGCCCAGGGTGCCGAGCCTTTCCTTGACCAGCATGGAGCCGTCTTCGCGCGTTTCGACGAAGCCGCGGTCCTCCAGGTCCTTCATCACGCGGCTGACCATCTCGCGCGAGGCCCCGACCATCTTGGCGATGTCCTGGCGCGAGATGCGCTCGCGGATCACGTTGTTGCCCTCGCGGTCGGGCACGGCGAACTCGAGCAGCGCGCGCGCCACCCGGCCGTACACGTCCATGAGCGCCAGCGACTCGATCTTGCGGTCGGCCTGGCGCAGCCGTTGCACCAGGCCCTTCATGATGGCGTAGGCCATCGAGCTGTTCTCCGGCAGGCAGCGCGCGAACTCGGACCGGCCCAGCGCCAGCATGTCGGTCTGCACCTCGGCCCGCACGGTGGCCGAATGGGCATCGTTGTCGATCAGGCTCATCTCGCCGATGTAGTCGCCCGGGCTGAGCGTGGCCAGGATGACCTCGCGGCCGCGCTTGTCGGAGGTGACCACGCGCACCCGACCGGTGAGGATGATGAAGAGGGTGTTGGACTTCTCGCCCTGCTCGACGATGGTTTCGCCACGCTTGAAGCGGCGCTTGACGACGGCGTCGGCCACGGATTCGGCCTGGTTGGATGTGAGCAATGCGAACAGCGGGACCCGGCGTATCAGCTCCAGGTTGGACAGCATCGACATCCAGTTCCCTCCACGAGTGGCTGCGTCATCGCTTCTTACAATCGACGGGATTGAAACGCCCGGCGTCCGCGCCGCGAGCGGGGCTTGATACAGGCGCCGTTCGTCCCGAAATGTACACCGGCCTGTGACATTCCACACAGGTCTGAAAGCACCATGACCACCCGCCACGCCCAAGTCCTGATCCTCGGTTCCGGCCCCGCCGGCTACACCGCCGCCGTCTATGCCGCGCGCGCCAACCTCAAGCCCCTGCTGATCACCGGCATCGCCCAGGGTGGCCAGCTGATGACCACCACCGAGGTCGACAACTGGCCGGCCGACGTCAACGGCGTGCAGGGCCCGGAGCTGATGCAGCGCTTCCTGGAGCACGCCGAGCGCTTCAAGACCGAGATCGTGTTCGACCACATCAATGCGGTGGACCTGTCGAAGCGGCCGTTCACGCTCAAGGGCGACAGCGGCGAGTACACCTGCGATGCGCTGATCGTCGCCACCGGCGCCTCGGCCAAGTACCTCGGCCTGCCCTCCGAGCAGCACTTCATGGGCAAGGGGGTGAGCGCCTGCGCCACCTGCGACGGCTTCTTCTACCGCGAGCAGGTCACCAGCGTGATCGGCGGCGGCAACACGGCCGTGGAAGAGGCGCTGTACCTGTCCAACATCGCCAGCAAGGTGTACCTGATCCACCGCCGCGACAAGTTCCGGGCCGAGCCCATCCTGGTCGACAAGCTGATGGAGAAGGTCGCGGCCGGCAAGATCGAGCTCAAGCTGTTCAAGACCGTGGACGAGGTGCTGGGCGACGACAGCGGCGTCACCGGCGTGCGCCTGAAGGACACGCAGACCGGCGCGACCGAGGACCTGAAGACCCAGGGCTTCTTCGTGGCGATCGGCCACCAGCCCAACACCGACATCTTCAAGGGCCAGCTGGAGATGAAGGACGGCTACATCCTCACCCGCTCCGGCCTGAACGGCTTCGCCACCATGACCAGCGTGCCCGGCGTGTTTGCCGCCGGCGACGTGCAGGACCATGTGTACCGCCAGGCCATCACCAGCGCCGGCACCGGCTGCATGGCGGCGCTGGACGCGCAGCGCTTCCTCGAGCAATAGGCCTGATCTCCGGGCCGGCCCGAACGGCCCCGTCGCACACATCCGCCGCGCTGGATCGGCCAACCGGCACATGCGCCCGCGGCAGCGCCGCGGGATGCACGCGCCCGCCGAGCAGCGCGCCGGTCTCCTCCGCCCCGTTCGGGGTCGGTATTCACATAAGCAACCCTTAACAGTTCGGCCCGAATTTGTTGATGGAAGCTGTGCGAACCCCATGCAATGATGGCCCATCACACACGGTCAGGCCGGTCGTTTGCGGGGGCTTCTCCTCGATGAGCCAACGGCCGGGCAGGACCCCAGAGCGATGGCAATTCTTCAATCGAACGTGGCCACGGCCGGCGCGGACTTCAAGCGAAACGCTGCGTCCATGCAGGGCCTGGTGGATGACCTGAGGGCCCTCGAGCAGCGGACGATCGTCCGTTCGGCCCGCGCCGCCAAGCGCTTCCACGACAACGGCAAGCTGCTGCCGCGCGAGCGGCTGGCGCACCTGCTCGATCCCGGGACGCCGTTCCTCGAGTTGATGAGCCTGGCGGGCTACTGCGGCATCGAGGATCCGGACCCCGCCACCAGCATTCCCGGCGCCGCCCTGATCGCCGGTATCGGCTGCATCAGCGGCGTCCGCTGCATGGTCGCCATCAACGACGCCGGCATCAGCGCGGGCGCGATGCAGGCGCTGACCGGGCAGAAGCTGATTCGCGCGCAGGAGATCGCGATCGCGCAGAAGCTGCCCTTCGTCCAGCTGGTCGAGAGCGCCGGCGGCAACCTGAAGAAGTACCGCGTCGAGCGCTTCGTCGTCGGCGGCGGCATGTTCTACAACCTGGCGCGCCTGTCGGCGGCCGGCCTGCCCGTGGTCTCGCTGATCCACGGCTCCTCCGCCGCCGGCGGCGCCTACCTGCCCGGCCTGTCGGACTACGTCGTGATGGTACGCGGACAGGCCCGCGCCTTCCTGGCCGGACCCGCCCTGCTCAAGGCAGCCACCGGCGAAGAGGCCAGCGAGGAGGAGCTGGGCGGCGCCGAGATGCATGCGAGCATCTCCGGCCTGGCGGACTACGTCGCCGACACCGACCTGGACGGCATCGCCCGCGTGCGCGACATCCTGCAGTCGCTGCACTGGCCGGACGCCGGGCCCGCCGAGGGCTGGCGCGAGCCGCGGTACGACCGCGAGGACCTGCTGGGCCTGATGCCGGCCGAGGCACGCACCCCGGTGGACATGCGCGAGGTGATCGCGCGCATCGTGGACGACTCCGATTTCCACGAGTTCAAGGCGCTGTACGGAAGCCCCACCGTGTGCGGCTACGCCCGGATCAAGGGGCGCGAGATCGGCATCCTCACGAACAACGGGCCGCTGGACACCGCGGGGTCGACCAAGGCCGCGCAGTTCATCCAGTTGTGCGTCCAGCTCGCGCGCCCCATCCTGTTCCTGCAGAACATCACCGGCTTCATCGTCGGCCGCGCCCACGAAGAGGCCGGCATGATCAAGCACGGCGCCAAGCTGATCCAGGCGCTGTCGAATGCTCCGGTGCCGCGCATCACGGTGCTGTGCGGCGCCTCCTACGGCGCCGGCAACTACGGCATGTGCGGGCGGGCCTTCAAGCCCTGCTTCCTGTTCTCCTGGCCCAACGCGAAGACGGCGGTGATGGGCGGCGAGCAGGCCGCGATGACGATGCGCCAGGTCGCCGAGGCCGCGGCCCGGCGCAGCGGCGAGCCGCTGGACGAGCAGGCGCTGGCGCGCGAGAGCCAGGCGATCGTCGACACCTTCAACGCGCAGTCCAGTGCGATCCACACCAGCAGCCTGTTGCTCGACGACGGGGTGATCGACCCGCGCGACACCCGCGAGGTGCTGGGCATCGTGCTGGAGACGGTCAGCCAGGCCCGGCTGCGCGCCGTCTCGCCGATCCAGTTCGGCGTCGCGCGCCTCTAGCGGGCGAGATCGCCCACGACATCCAACGACCAAAGGAGACAAAGCATGACCCTCGGCAGAAGACAGGTTCTGGGCGCCCTCGCGGCGATGGCGGCCGGCTGGCGCGTTCCGGCTGCGGCGCAGACCGGTGCCTGGCCCCAGAAGTCCGTCCGCTTCGTGGTGGGTGCCGCCGCCGGCGGCTCGGCATCGGACGTGGTCACGCGCTACTACGCCGAGCAGATGGCGCAACGATCGGGGCAGGCGGTGGTGGTCGAGAACCGCCCTGGCGCAGACGGCAACCTGGCGGCGGAATTCGTCGCCCGCGCGGCCCCCGATGCCCATACGTTCCTGGTGACGGGCAACAACACCCATGCGGCCAACGTGCACCTGTACAAGTCGCTGTCGTTCGATCCCGACAAGGATTTCGCGCCCGTCACGACGTACGCGCGCGTGCCTTACGTGCTGCTCGCGAACCCGAACCGGGTGGCCGCCCGCAACCTGAAGGACTTCATCGCGCACGCCAAGGCCAACCCGGGCAAGCTCAGCTACGCCAGCGCAGCGGTCGCCAGCCGGGTTGGAGTCGGACAGCTCAAGCTCATGGCCGGCTTCGAGGCGATGAACGTGAACTACAAGTCGGGCGCGCAAGCCATGAGCGACCTGCTGGGCGGCCACGTGGACTTCTACATCGCCGATGCCGCCAACGGGCTGCAGCAGGCCAAGGCGGGACGGGCCGTCGCACTGGCCGTCACCGTGGCCCAGCGCCTGCAGGCCGCGCCCGAGCTGCCGACCATCGCGGAATCGGGGTTCCCGGAGTTCGATTTCGCCTCCTGGCTGGCCGTCTGGGCGCCCGCGGGCTCACCGCCTGCTCACGTTCAGGCGGCCAGCAAGGCCATCAACGATGCGCTGGGTTCGGCGAGCGGCCAGCAGCACCTGGACAAGCTCGGCCTGCTGCCCTACCCGGGCTCGCCCGAATCGCTGCTGGCCCTGCAGCGGCGCGAGACCGAGCGCTGGGGCCGAGCCATCCGGACAGCCGGGCTGCAGGCGAAGTGACCGCCGCCGTGCCAGCGCCACCGTACCAGGCCCTGTCGTTCGAGGTCACGGGGCGCACCGGCGTGCTCACCCTGTGCCGACCCGAGCGGCGCAACAGCCTGGGCGAGGTCCTCAAGGCCGAACTGCGGCAGTTGCTCGGCCAGCTGGCGCACGGGCGCGAGCTGGCGGCGCTGGTGGTCACCGGCGAGGGCGGAAGCTTCTGCAGCGGCGGCGACCTGCGCGAGCTGGCCGCCGACGACCGCACGCCCGAAGCGGACCGCCGCCGCCTGTACCAGTCGCACGACTGGGTGCAGCCGTTCATGAACCTGGAGCTGCCGGTCATCGCCGCCGTCAACGGCCCCGCGGTGGGCGCCGGCTTCGGCATGGCGCTGGCGGCCGACTTCGTCCTGTGCGCCCGCGACGCGTGGTTCCGTGCCTCGTTCTGCCGCGTCGGCCTGGTGCCGGACAGCGGCCTGTTCTTCACGCTGCCCCGCATCGTCGGGCTGCAGCTGGCCAAGGAGCTGATCTTCACCGGCCGCCGGGTCGATGCGCAGGAAGCGCTGGACCTGCGCATCGCGATGGCCGTGCATCCACCCGAGTGCCTGCTCGACGAGGCCCTCGCCCTGGCCCGCCGCTTCGAGGCGGCGCCGACCGGCGCGATCGGCGCCAGCAAGCGCATCCTCAACCAGTCCTTCCATCTCGACGCGCGTGCGCTGGTCGAGATGGAAGCGTCGGCGCAGGCCATCTTCTTCCACTCCGCCGGGCACCGCCAGGCGCTCGCCGACTTCGCGGCCGGTCGGCCGTTCCGCTTCGACTGGGAGCGGCCGTCCTGATCCTGGCCGTGCCGCTCGCTCCCGTCGCATTTCCGCTCCACGCACTGCAACCATGCTCACACCCGACCACATCGCCCTGCAAGACAGCGTCGCCAAGTTCATCGCGCGGGAGATCACGCCGCACATCGACGAATGGGAAGCCGCCGAGATCTTTCCGGCCCATGACCTGTTCAAGAAGCTCGGCAATGCCGGCTACCTGGGCGTGAACAAGCCGGTGGAATTCGGCGGCATGGGCCTGGACTACTCGTACGAGATCGCCTTCTGCGAAGCCATCGGCGCCATCGGCTCCGGCGGCGTGGGCATGGCCATCGCCGTGCAGACCGACATGGCGACGCCCGCGCTGGCGCGATTCGGCTCCGACGAGCTGCGCGAACAATTCCTCAAGCCCACCATCGCCGGCGACTACGTGGTCTGCCTCGGCGTGTCCGAGAGCGGGGCCGGCTCGGACGTGGCCTCGCTCAAGACGACGGCGCGCAAGGACGGCGACGACTACGTGATCAACGGCTCCAAGATGTGGATCACCAACGGCACCCAGGCCGACTGGATGTGCCTGCTGGCCAACACCGGCGGCGACGACGTCCACCGCAACAAGTCGATGATCTGCCTGCCGCTGCGCGAGAACGGCAAGCTGCGTCCCGGCATCACGATGAACAAGATCAAGAAGGTGGGCATGTGGTCGTCCGACACCGCCCAGGTCTTCTTCGACGATGTCCGGGTGCCGCAGCGATTCCGCGTCGGCGAGGAAGGCAAGGGCTTCACCTACCAGATGAAGCAGTTCCAGGAGGAGCGGCTGAGCGGAGCCACCCGGCGCGTCACGGCGCTCACCAACGTCATCAACGAGACCATCGACTACACCCGCCAGCGCATGGCGTTCGGCAAGTCGATCCTGGACAACCAGGCGGTCCATTTCCGGATGGCCGAGCTCAAGACCGAGGTGGAGCTGCTGCGCTCGCTGATCTACCGCGCCGCCCAGATCCACATGAACGACGGCGACATGACCGAGCTGGCGTCGATGGCCAAGCTCAAGGCCGGCCGGCTGTGCCGCGAGGTGACCGATTCCTGCCTGCAGTACTGGGGCGGCATGGGCTTCACCTGGGACAACCCGGTCTCGCGCGCCTGGCGCGACCTGCGCCTGATCTCCATCGGCGGAGGCGCCGACGAGATCATGCTGACCATCATCTGCAAGCACATGGGCATTCTCCCAAAGCGCGGCTGACATGCGGTTCGACACCCTCCTCATCGCCAACCGCGGCGAGATCGCGCTGCGCGTGATGCGAACGGCGCGCCGGCTGGGGCTGCGGACCGTGGCCGTCTATTCCGATGCGGATGCGGACAGCCTGCACGTACGGGAGGCGGACCTCGCGGTGCGGCTGGGCCCGGCCGACGCCGCCAACAGCTACCGCAACACCGACGCGATCCTGGGCGCGTGCCGCCGCACCGGCGCGCAGGCCGTCCATCCGGGCTACGGGTTCCTGTCGGAAAACGCCGCCTTCGCGCAGGCCGTCGCCGATGCGGGGCTGGTCTTCGTCGGGCCGCCCGCGCGGGTCATCGAGCTGATGGGCAACAAGGCGCAGGCCAAGATCGCCATGCGCGACGCCGGTGTGCCGACGGTGCCGGGCGCCCAGGGTTGCCGCACCGACGCCTCGGTGCTGGAGGCGGCCGGCCGCATCGGCTATCCCCTGATCCTCAAGGCGGCCGCCGGCGGCGGCGGGCGCGGCATGCGCGTGGTGCACACCCGCGACCAGCTGCTTCCCCTGTTCGCCCTTGCCCGCTCGGAGGCCCTGGGTGCCTTCGGCTCGGACGAGATCATCATCGAGCGGGCGATCGAGCACGCCCGCCACATCGAGATCCAGGTGCTCTGCGACGAGCACGGCACCTGCCTGCACCTGGGCGAGCGCGATTGCTCCACCCAGCGGCGATTCCAGAAGGTGATCGAGGAGGCGCCCTCGCCGGCCGTCGATGCACCCCTGCGGCAGGCCATGGGCGAGATCGCCAGCAAGGCCTGCGAAGCCATCGGGTACACGGGCGTGGGCACGCTGGAATTCCTGCTCGGCGCCGACCGGTCCTTCTACTTCATGGAAATGAACACCCGGCTGCAGGTGGAGCACGGGGTGACCGAGCTGGTCACCGGCCTGGACCTGGTGGAGCAGCAACTGCGCGTGGCCCAGGGCGAGCGCCTGTCCTTCGCACAGGCCGACGTCCGCCTGTCCGGCCACGCGATCGAGCTGCGCGTCTGCGCCGAAGATCCGGCCGCCGGCTACCTGCCGCAGGTCGGGCGCATCGAGCGCTGGCAGGCACCCGCCGACGTGCGGACCGACACCATGCTGGAAAGCGGCTACGTGGTCGGCCCCCACTACGACTCGATGGTGGCCAAGGTCCTGGCCGGCGCGCCAAGCCGTGACGAGTGCATCCAGAAGCTGGTCGCGGCGTGCGACCGCACGGTGCTGCTCGGCATTCGCTCCAACCTCGGCTTTCTCCAGCGCTGCCTGCGCCACCCGGCGTTCCGCGCCGGCGAGGTGACGACCGGTTTCCTGGCGCAACAGGACCTGCAGGGCGAGCACTGGCGCGCCCTGCCGTCGGAACACGCGCTGGCGGCCGCGGCCCTGGTGCTCGGCGGCCTGGCCCGGCAGCGCGCCGCCGCGCTGGCACCGCCGACGGCGCTGTGGCTGTCCCCTGCCCCCGAATCCGCGCCGGGCAGCCCTGCGCCGGCCGCACGGCAGGTGCAGATCGAGCCGCAGGCCGACGGCAGCCTGACCCTCAAGCTCGGCAACGACGCCGGAGCCGACGGGGCCGCCGACCGGCAGCGGCAGGTCGCCAACCTGCACCGCGCGGAGCATGAACTCGGGTTCGCGCTCGAAGGGGTGTTCCGGCGCCTGGCCTGGTTCCAGCCGGATCCCGACTGCGTCTGGATCCAAGACGGCGCCGACGCCTGGCTTTACCGGCGCGTCCTGCGCTTCGAGCGGGCCGGCGAGGGCGGCGCCGAGGACCGGCTGGTCCGCGCGCCCATGAGCGGCCGGGTGATCGCCCTGCCGGTCGCCGAGGGCGAACAGGTGGGGGCCGGCGCGCCCCTGCTGGTCATGGAGTCGATGAAGATGGAAATGCCGCTGTGCGCCAGGAGCGCCGGCCGCGTCGCGCGCGTGCTGGTGGAGGTCGGGGCGCAGCTGAGTGCCGGCCAGTTGCTGGTTGAACTGGAGGCCGCATGAGCACGCGCAACCCGGCCGCCGGGCGCACGGTCTTCATCGGCAGCGGCTCCGGCTTCTGGGGCGATTCCGCCCTCGCGGTGCCGCAACTGCTGGGCGCGCCCCGCCTCGACTACATCGTGTTCGACTATCTCGCCGAGACGACCATGTCGGTGCTGCAGCGGGCCCGATTGAAGGATCCGGATCTCGGCTACGCGACCGACTTCGTCACCACCGCCGTCAAACCGCACCTGAAGACGCTGATGGAACGCGGGATCCGGCTGGTCTCCAACGCCGGCGGCCTCAATCCGGCCAGGTGCCGCGACGCGCTGCTGGCGCTGGCCCGCGAGCAGGGCCTGGAGCCGCGGATCGCGGTCGTGACCGGCGACGACGTGCTGGGGCAGGCGAGCCAGTTCGAGACCGCCCAGGGCGATCCCGCGCAGCTGCCGGCCGCGCCACTGATGTCCGCCAATGCCTACCTGGGTGCGCTGCCGATTGCCGAGGCACTGCGCCAGGGCGCCGATATCGTGATCACCGGCCGCTGCGTGGACAGCGCGTCCGTGCTGGGCATCGCGGTGCACGAGTTCGACTGGTCGTTCGCCGACTTCGACCAGCTGGCCCAGGCCAGCCTGGCGGGGCACCTGGTCGAATGCGGCGCGCAGGCCACCGGCGGACTGTTCACCGACTGGGAAACCGTGCCGGACTGGGCCAACATCGGCTATCCGATCGTCGAGATGCAGGCGGACGGCAGCTTCGAGCTGGGCAAGCCGCAGGGCACCGGCGGTCGCGTGGACCGCGCGACCGTCGCCGAGCAGTTGCTGTACGAGATCGGCGATCCGGCCGCCTACGAGTTGCCCGACGTGGTGTGCGACTTCACGCAGGCGCGCATCGAGGAGAGCGGACCCGACCGGGTGCGTGTGACCGGCGCCCGCGGCCGCGCGCCCAGCGGGCGCTACAAGGTCACCGCGACCTATCCGCGCGGCTTCCAGATCGCGATCATGATGGCGATCCGCGGCCAGCGGGCCAAGGCCAAGGCCGTGCGCACCGCGCAGGAGCTGCTGGGGCGCACCCGCACCCAGATGGCCCGCGCCGGCCTGGGCGACTACAGCGCAACGCTGGTCGAGTTGCTCGGCGCCGAATCGATGTACGGCCGGCACGGCCGGGTCGAGGAGAGCCGCGAGATCGTGCTGCGCATCGCCGCACAGCATGACGATCGCAAGGCGCTGGCCTTCCTGCAGAAGGAATCGGCGTCCGCCGGCACCTCGATGGGCCCCGGCACGCGCAGCCACTTCGGCGGCCGCTCGGACATCCAGGGCGTGATCGGCACGGCGTCCTGCTACATCGCCAAGCACAAGGTGCCGGTGCATCTGCAGATGGGCCCGGGACTGCCGGCCGTCGATCTCGGCGCCCCGTTGCCCCCGACCGGAACGGAGCCGGCATCCACGGCCCCGGGGCGCGATACCGCGACGGCCGCGCGCGATACCGATGCCTGCGACCTCGACACCGTTCCCGTGGCCTTGTCGCTGCTCGCCCACGGCCGCAGCGGCGACAAGGGCGACGACGCCAACATCGGCGTGATCGCCCGGCGGCCGGAATGGGTGGCCGTGCTGGAGCGCCACCTGACCGCGGAACGCGTGCGCGACTACTTCGCCCACCTGGTCGAGGGGCCGGTCACGCGTTTCGCGGTGCCGGGCCTGGGCGCATTCAACTTCTTCCTGGAGCGGGCGCTGGGCGGCGGCGGATCGTGCAGCCTGCGCTCCGACCCGCTGGGCAAGTGCTACGCCCAGATGCTGCTCGACCTGGAGATTCCCTGTCCGCGGGCCCTGCTGCCGACGGGCCGCCATCCCGCATCACCGGCGACGTTTTGACTTTGCCAACCATGAAGGAGACAAGCATGCAGATGCGCAGAAGAGAGTGGATTGGAATGGCCGTCGCGGCGGCGGCGACCGGCTGGCCGGCCCTGGGCCAGGCCCAGCCGCTGGAGAAGTCGACCCGGCTCATCGTGGCCTATGGCGCGGGCAGCGCCACCGACATCCTGGCGCGCTTTCTCGCCGATCGGATCGCCAAGCGCAGCGGGCGCCCGGCGGTGGTGGAGAACCGGGCCGGCGCGGACGGCAACATCGCCGCTGAGGCCGCCATGCGCGCTCCCAACGACATGTACACGCTGCTCGTTTCGGGCTCTTCCACGCACGCTGCCAACGCATCCATCTACCGCAAGCTGCCGTTCGACCCCGAAGCGGATTTCACGCCGGTCTCCACGCTCGCCGTGGCCCCCTTCGTCCTGCTGGTGAACCCGCAGCGGGTGCGGCAGCGCTCGATCAAGGAGTTCCTGGACTGGGCACACACGGGCGGTGGACAGGATCTCTCGTTCGCCAGCACCAGCGTGGGCAACCGCGTGGCGGGCGAGCGCTTCCGGCAGGTGGCCAGGCTGAAGGCGGTCAACGTCCTGTACCGCAACAGCGGCCAGGCCATGACGGAGCTGCTGGGCGGGCAGTTCGATTTCTATTTCTGCGATGTCGCCACGGCCCTGCCGCAGGTCAAGGCCGGCAAGGCATTCGCCCTGGCGGTCTCCTACCGCGAGCGGCTGGCCGCGCTGCCGGAGGTGCCCACCCTGGCGGAATCGGGCTTCCCGGACTTCGATGTCGCTTCGTGGATCGCGATCTGGAGCGCGGTCGCGTCCACGCCGGCCGACGTGTCGGCGCGCATGGCCCAGTGGGTCGGCGAGGCGATGGATTCGACCGAGGGCCGCGAATTCCTGCTGGGCAAGGGGCTGTTGCCGGCGCCCAGCGGAGCCACCGCGCTGGCCCAGCTGCAGCGCCGCGACACGGCGGTGTGGGGCAAGATCATCCGCGAGACGGGCATGCAGCAATAGGGCGCGGTGCGGCCTCCTGTCAGCCGCGCGAGATCAGGGCACTGAACTTGCGGGCGCTGTCGCTGCAGTCGTTGACGCGCGAGTACAGGCGGTAGCTGATGGGAGGCAGGCTCGGCAGCGCCAGTTCCTGGTCGATGACCTTCAGGCCGGGGGTGAGGATCTCGATCGTGCGGGGCGTGATGCCCAGGCCTGCCCGCAACGCGGCGCGCACGCCCGTCAGCGTGGAGGTCTGGAACGCCGCGCGCCACGGTCGCTCCTCCTGGGCCAGCGCCTCCACCGCCATTGCGCGAAAAGGGCAGCCCGAGTCCACCAGCACCAGCGGCAGCGGCATGTTCTGCTTCACATGGAACCGGGCTCCCGCGATCCACACCACCGGCGATGTCCGCAGCACGACGTGGTGGAAATCCTCGTGCGAGGCCACGTCGAGCATCAGGTCGATGTCGCCGCGCCGGAGCGCCGAGGCCAGCCAGCGGCTGCGCCCCACCTGGATGTCGATCCGCAAGCCGGGGTAGGCCTCGGCGCACATCGAAAGGTACTCGGGCAGCAGGGTGTCGACCGCATCGACGCATGCGCCGACCTTGACCGGGTATTCGAACACCTCCTGCGTCATGGCGCGATACGCCTCGTCGTTGAGGATGATCATGCGGCGTGCGTACTCCAGCAGGCGCACGCCCTGGTCGGTCAGGCGCTTGTTGCGGCCCACGCGGCTGAACAGCTCGCAGCCGACCACCGCCTCCAGCCGCTGCATCTGCTGGGACACGGCGGCTTGCGTGCGGGCCACCTTCTCGGCGGCCTGGGCGAAGTTCTCCCGCTCGGCCGCGGCCACGAAAGTGCGCAGCAAGGTGAGGTCCAGGTTGCGAATTTTCATAAGCAAATTTTAAGTATCAGGCCGATTTCGCGGATTATCTAACTGGATCGCCGCTCTGCACAAACCTATGATCGGCTTCGACTCATAAGTTTTCATGGAATCCGCCCTGCCCGCGAACCCGACGTCCGGCCTGCACCTCGCCTATGCCGGACTTCGCGTGCTCGACCTTTCGCAAGGCGTGGCCGGGCCCTATTGCGCCCAGGTACTCCAGCAACTCGGCGCCGACGTCGTCAAGCTCGAACCGATCCAGGGGGACTGGAGCCGCACCATGGGCAGCGCGCGCGGCGGCATGAGCGCGCTGGCCATCGCCTTCAACCGCGGCAAGCGCAGCCTGGCCTGCGACGTGCGCCGGCCCGAAGGCCAGACCATCCTGGTGGCCCTGGCCGCCCAGGCCGACGTCGTGGTGCAGAGCTTTCGCCCCGGCGTGGCGGAGCGCCTGGGGGCGGGCTACGCACAGGTCAGCTCGCGCAACCCGGCGGTGATCTACGTCTCGATCTCCGGCTTCGGGCTGACCGGACCCTACGCCGCGCTGCCGGCGACCGACTCCGTGGCACAGGCCGTGGCCGGCATGGCGCGGACCAACGGCACGCCCGACGGCTCTCCCGCAGGCGCGCGCCCGTACGCGGCCGACATCGTGAGCGGGGTCTACGCGGCCAACGCCGCGGGTGCCGCGCTTTTCGCCCGCGAGCGCAGCCCCGACTACCTGGGAACGCACATCGACGTCAGCCTGCTGGCGTGCCTGGCCGCCTGGCAGAACTGCCTGCTGGTCGAGCACGCCTGGAACGGCGGGCTGCCGCCGGGCCCCGCCACCGTGCCCCAGGGCTTCTACGAGACGCAGGACGGCCACATCGTGCTGGTGGCCCTGGACGACCGGATGTTCGCCGCCATCGCCGACGTGCTGGAGCGGCCCGACTGGCTCGCCGACCCGGCGTTGCGCAAGGCCGATGGGCGCAAGGCGGCGGCAGCACAGCTCAACCAGCAGATCGCGGCCGTCGTGCGCACCCGCCCCTCCGCCCACTGGATCGAACGCTTTGCCCGCGCCAACGTGCTGGCGGCACCGGTCGCGCGCCTGCCCCAGCTGGCCGACGATCCGCAGGTGCGGCATCTTGGCCTGCTGCAGCCGATACCGTCGCCGGAAGGCGGACCCGGGTCGCTGCCCTTCGCCGGGCTGCCCGGCGTGGCGCCGGGCGCCCACCCCGCCACCGAAGGCGTACCGGCCATCGGGGGCCACAGTGCCGAAATCCTGCGCTCCCTGCAGTACGACGAAGCCTCGATCGCCCGGTTGGCCGATGCCGGCGTCATTGCCGTCGCAACGGCTGCCGGCCGATCCGTTTTCCATCCACCCACCGACCTGACATGAGCATCGCCAGACCCACTCCAGCGGCCGACGCCCCGCTGCGCATCTTCCGGCACGACGCCGTGTTCCACATCGAGTTGAACCGGCCGCAGGCGCGCAATCCGCTCGGCGCCGAGATGGTCGCAGCGCTCGGCGCGGCGATCGACGAAGCCGAAGCGGACCGCACCGTTCGTGCGGTGCTGTTCACGGCCGCCGGCGATGCCTTCAGCGCCGGCGGCAACCTCGGCAATCTGCAGGAGCGGCTGCAAGCCCCCGCCGGGCCTGACGGCAAGGACCCGATCGCCGCCGGCAACCGGCTGTACGGGGACTTCCTTGCACGGCTGGCCTCCTCGGACAAGGTCAGCGTGGCCGCGGTGCAAGGCCCGGCCATGGGCGGTGGCGCCGGGCTGGCCTGCGCCGCCGACATCAGCATCGGTGTCGCGTCCGCGCGCTTCGGCTTTCCGGAAGCGGCCATCGGCCTCGTGCCCGGGCAGATCCTGCCCTTCGTCGCTGCCCGCATCGGCGTGCAGGCGGCGCGCCGGCTGATGCTGACCGGCGAACGCATCGATGGCGCCGAAGCGCATCGACTGGGCCTGCTGGACTACCTGGTGCAGGACGCCGCCGAGCTCGCCAGCCGCACGCGCGCGATCCTCGACTCCGTGCTGGCCTGCGGCCCCGCGGCCAGCGCCGGCACCAAGCAGCTGCTGCGCCAGGTTGCCAACCGTGCCGACGGACACGGCAGCGACCTGGGGCGCTACCTCGACGAGGCCTCCACGCTGTTCGCCCGCCAGATGCGCACGGAAGCCGTGGAAGGCGTTGCGGCCGCGCGCGCCAAGCGCAAGCCCGAATGGGCCGTTTCCGCGGCGATCTGAACGAAAGGGAGACTCCGATGACCCACTCCGGTCGCAGCACCCAAGAGGTGGACCTCGATGCCATCCGCGAAGCGGTCGCCGCACTGTGCGAGCGTTTCGATGACGCCTACTGGCTGCGCAAGGACACCGAAGGCGGCTTTCCCGTCGAATTCCACCAGGCCGTCGCCCGGGCGGGCTGGCTGGGCATCTGCATGCCCACCGAACTCGGTGGCGCCGGCCTGGGCATGCGCGAGGCGGCCCTGCTGGTGCAGACCATCGCTGCTTCCGGCGCAGGCATGTCCGGCGCCTCAGCCATCCACATGAACGTGTTCGGCCTGCAGCCCGTCGTGGTGTTCGGCAGCCCCGAGCAGCAGGCGCGCATGCTGCCGCCCCTCATCGCCGGGCGCGAGCGCGCCTGCTTCGCCGTGACGGAGCCCAGCGTCGGCCTGGACACCACCCGGCTGAAGACCCGGGCGGTGCGCGACGGCGATCACTATGTGGTCCATGGGCAGAAGGTCTGGATCTCCACTGCCCAGGTCGCCGAGAAGATGCTGCTGCTGGCGCGCACCCGCCCGATCGAGGAATGCGCCCGTCCGCAGCACGGCCTGTCGCTGTTCTACACCACGCTCGACCGCGCCCGGGTGCAGGTGCGCGAGATCCACAAGATGGGGCGCACCGCGGTGGATTCGAACGAGCTGTTCATCGACGGGCTGCGCATCCCGGTGGAGGACCGCATTGGCGAGGAAGGCCGAGGCTTCGAGTACATCCTGCACGGGATGAATCCCGAACGCATCCTGATCGCAGCGGAAGCCGTCGGCCTCGGGCGGGCGGCGCTGCGCAAGGCCGTGCAGTACGCGAAGGAGCGCGTGGTGTTCGACCGGCCCATCGGCACCAACCAGGCGATCCAGCATCCGCTCGCCGAACGCTGGATGCAGCTGGAAGCCGCCGACCTGATGGTGCAGCGCGCCGCGGAACTCTACGACGCCGGCAAGGAGTGCGGCGCCCAGGCCAACAGCGCCAAGTTCCTGGCCGCCGAAGCGGGCTACCAGGCCTGCCTGACCGCCGTCATGACGCATGGCGGCTTCGGCTACGCCAAGGAGTACCACGTCGAGCGCTACCTGCGCGAATCGCTGATCCCGCGCATCGCGCCGATCAGCCCGCAGATGATCCAGTGCTTCATCGCCGAGAAGGTCCTGGGCCTGCCCAAGTCGTACTGAGATGCATCGGAAAGGAGACAAGACCATGACCGCTCTGGAAGGCCTCAAGGTCGTCGATCTGTCGCGCGTGCTGGGAGGCCCGTTCTGCGCACAGATCCTCGGCGACCACGGCGCTCGCGTGATCAAGCTCGAAGGCCCGGCCGGCGACGAGACGCGCACCTGGGGTCCCCCGTTCAAGGACGACATGGCGTCGTATTTCGCAGGCATCAATCGCAACAAGGATGCCATTTGCGTCGATCTGTCCCGGCCGCAGGGCCGGGAAGTGCTGTTCCGGCTGCTGGAGGACGCCGATGTCCTGATCGAGAACTTCAAGACCGGAACGCTGGAGCGCTGGGGAATGGGGTACCGCGAGGTGCTGGCCGAGCGCTTTCCGCGCCTGATCCACTGCCGGATCACCGGCTACGGCGACTCCGGCCCGCTCGGCGGAGTGGCGGGCTACGACGCGGCGGTCCAGGCCATTTCCGGCCTGATGAGCATCAATGGCACCCCCGAGGATCCGCCCACGCGGCTGGGCGTTCCCATCGTCGATGTCAGTACCGGCCTGAATGCGACCATCGGCATCCTGCTGGCGCTGGCCGAGCGCACGCGCAGCGGCCGTGGCCAGCAGATCGAGGCGACCCTGTTCGACTGCGCCCTTGCCTCGCTCTACCCGCACTCGATCAACACGCTGTTCACCGGCCGCCCGCCGCAACGCTCCGGCAACGGCCACCCCAACATCGCCCCCTACGACAGCTACGCCACCCGGACCGAACCGATCTTCCTGGCAGTGGGGAACAACGGGCAGTTCTCGCGCATGTGCGAAGCGGTCGGCCGGCCCGACCTGCCGGCCGACCCGCGATTCGTCACCAATGCCACCCGCGCCGTGCACCGCTTCGAGCTGCGCAAGGAGCTGGAATCGGCCTTCAGCGCGTTCGACGCCGCCAGCCTGTTCGAAAAGCTGATCGCCATCGACGTGCCGTGCGGCGTGATCCACAACGTGGTCGAAGCGCTGGCCCATCCGCATACCTCGCACCGGCAGATGATCGCGGAGGTCGACGGACACCGCTCCGTGGCCTCCCCGATCAAGCTCAGCCGCACGCCGGCCAGCTACCGCAGCCGGCCGCAGCAGATCGGCGAGGCCACGGTGCGCGTGCTCGAGGAGGCGGGACTCGACGCGGAAACGATCGAGAAGCTGCTGGCCGCCGGCATCGTGCACCAGGCAGACGCTACCGCGCCAGAGGGACCGGCCCGATGAGCGCGGATGTCGTCATCGTGTCGACGGCGCGAACGCCCATCGGCAAGGCCTACCGCGGCGCGCTCAACGACACGCTGGGCACCGAACTCGGCGCGCACGCCATCCGTCACGCCGTGGCGCGGGCGGGGTTGGAGCCGGCCGAGGTCGAAGACGTGATCCTCGGCACGGCCCGGCCGGAAGGCACCACCGGCATGAACATCGGCCGCACCTCGGCCCTGCGCGCGGGCCTGCCGGTGCAGACGGCCGGCGTCACCGTCAACCGCTTCTGCAGCTCCGGCCTCCAGGCCATTGCGATGGCCGCCGGCAGCATCCGCCAGGACGGTGTGCCCATCGTCGTGGCCGGCGGCCTGGACGCCGTCAGCCTCACCGTCAACCAGCACACCAACGTCTACCGGCAGCGCGACCCATGGCTGCAGGAGCAGGTGCCCGGCCTGTACCACACGATGATCCAGACCGCCGAGACGGTGGCCCGGCGCTATGGCATCACGCGCGAGCAGCAGGACGCGTACGGGCTGCGAAGCCAGCAGCGCGCGATCGCGGCGCGGGACGCCGGCGCCTTCGCGCAGGAGATCGCACCGCTGGCCACCCGCAAGCGGATCGCCGGGCAGGGCGAGGAGCCCGACAGCTTCGCGGACGTGGAGCTGGTCCATGACGAGGGACTGCGGGCCACCTCGGCCGAGCAGCTGGCCGCGCTCAAGCCCGTGCTCGAGGGCGGCACCGTCACGGCCGGCAATGCCAGCCAGCTCAGCGACGGCGCCTCCGTCTGCGTGCTCATGAGCGGCCGCCTGGCCGAGCAGCGCAACATCGAGCCGCTGGGCATCTTCCGGGGCTTTGCCGTGGCCGGCTGCGCGCCCGACGAGATGGGGATCGGCCCGGTGTTCGCCGTGCCGCGCCTGCTGCAGCGCTGCGGCGTGCGCATGGAAGACGTCGGCCTGTGGGAAATGAACGAAGCGTTCGCCGTCCAGGTGCTGTACTGCCGCGACCGCCTGGGCATTGCGGACGAGCGCCTGAACATCCACGGCGGAGCCATCGCCATGGGCCATCCGTTCGGCATGTCGGGGTCCCGGCTGGCCGGGCACGCGCTGATTGCCGGCAAGGCCGTCGGTGCCCGCTACGTGGTCATCACCATGTGCGTGGGTGGCGGCATGGGCGCGGCCGGCCTGATGGAAGTCGTCTGAGCAGCGCCGGCCGGCCGAGGCCACTATAATGCTCGGTTTTGCTGACTGCAGCTTGGGAAAGCCGCAAGCCGGCGATGGGTTACCGCCACCCTACTGGCGAGGTGAGGCGGTCGCGAGGCTGCGGCGCAAGCACAGCAGCCGCCAGTGACCGCCGTCGATGCGAATGGAGTGCTCATGGCACGCGTCTGCGAAGTGACGGGCAAGGGCCCGATGGTGGGACACAACGTCTCCCACGCCAACAACAAGACCAAGCGCCGGTTCATGCCGAACCTGCAATACCGCCGTTTCTGGGTCGAAAGCGAGAACCGCTGGGTGCGCCTGCGCGTGTCGAGCGCCGCGTTGCGCCTGATCGACAAGAACGGCATCGACAGCGTGCTGGCGGACCTGCGGGCCCGCGGCCAGGCTTAATCCCGATTACCGAAGGAGCGCACCATGGCCAGCAAAGGCGGACGCGAAAAGATCAAGCTGGAGTCCACGGCGGGCACCGGCCACTTCTACACGACCAGCAAGAACAAGAAGACGATGCCCGAGAAGATGTCGATCATGAAGTTCGACCCCAAGGCTCGCAAGCACGTCGAGTACAAGGAAACCAAGCTGAAGTAAGCGGCTGCACCGCTGATTCAGCTTGTCCCCGCGAAAGCGGGGACAAGGAAAAAAGCCCCGCATGCGGGGCTTTTCCTTTTTCAGCCGCCAGAAATGCGTATCTGACCCCGTTGCTCAGGCGTGCGCCGCCCGCAGCTTCATCGAGAACTGCCGCAGCGCCTCGATCCCGCTCTCCTCGGCACGGCGGCACCACCCCTGCAGGTCGGCGGCCAGCTGCTCGCGTGACTGGGAGGTGTTGAGCCACATCTGGCGCAGTTCCTCGCGCATGGTGACCATCTGGTCCAGGACGGGGTGATCGGCCCTGGCCTGCGCCAGCTTGGCGCGGGCCGACGGCGGCACGCGCTCGGCATCGCGGTGCAGCCAGCGCTTGGCGGCCTTGAGCGGCGACAGGTCGGCCTTCTTCTGCTTCAGCAGCGCGATCTCGGCCTTGCAGGCCCGGCGCATTTCGCGCCCATAGCCGGCCATCACCTCGTAGCGATGGGCGATCAGCGCCTCCAGCGTCTTCTCGTCGGCCACTGCCTGGACGGCGCCCAGCCGCAGCCTGGGCGGCACCTTCTTGACCCGGGCCCAGCCCAGCCGCTGCATCAGCCGGATGTAGACCCAGCCGATGTCGAACTCGTAGGGCTTGACCGAAAAGCGCGCCGAAGTCGGATAGGTGTGGTGGTTGTTGTGCAGTTCCTCGCCGCCGATCAGCACGCCCCAGGGCGAGATGTTGGTGCTGGCGTCGGGCGCCTCGAAATTGCGGTAGCCCCAGTAGTGGCCGATGCCGTTGATCACCCCGGCCGCGGTGACCGGGATCCACAGCATCTGCACGGCCCACACGGTCAGGCCGGCCGCGCCGAACAGCGCGAGATCCAGCAGCAGCATCAGGCTCACGCCGAGCACGCTGTGGCGCGCGTAGACCTTGCGCTCCATCCAGTCGTCGGGCGTGCCGTGACCGTACTTGGACAGCGTCTGCGGGTTCTTCGCTTCCTGCCGGTACAGCTCCGAGCCCCGCCAGAGCACCGTCTCGATGCCGCGCGTCTGCGGGCTGTGCGGATCGTCGGGCGTCTCGCACCTGGCGTGGTGCTTGCGGTGGATGGCCACCCACTCCTTGGTCACCATGCCCGTGCCCAGCCACAGCCAGAAGCGGAAGAAGTGCGAGGGGATGGGCCCCAGGTCCATGGCGCGGTGCGCCTGGGTGCGGTGCAGGAAGATGGTGACGGCCGCGATCGTGACGTGCGTGGTGACCAGCGTGTACAGCACGATCTGCCACCAGGACAGGTTCCACAGGCCGTGGGCCAGCCAGGCGATGGCCGCGTCGAGGACGGCCCACTCGGGGAGCAACATGGGTCGGGGATCTTTCAGGCAAGGGGCGGCAGGGTGCCGCAACCCATCCGATTGATTTTAGGCAAGGCGGTTCCGGGTCGGACGCAAATTCCGTGCTGGCCGCGTCATTGCCGGCCCTGCGTCCACTTTGCCGGCCAATGGCCGGGATTCAGGCCTTCTGCCAGACCGCCGCGAAGAAGCCGTCGGTGCGGTGCCGGTGCGGCCACAGGCGCAGGAACTGGCCGCCGTCGCCGCCGCTGGCCAGGCGGTCGCCTGCGACGCCCAGGTGCTGCAGGAGGCCGGCCACCGGCACCGGCCTGAAACCGGCGGCATCCGCGCTGAAGCCTTCGGCGACGGCTTCGTTCTCGTCGGGCAGGAAACTGCAGGTGGCATAGACCAGCCGCCCGCCGGGCTTGAGCAGCCGTGCCGCGCTGCGCAGGATGGCGGCCTGCCGGGCGGCCATCTCCTGCACCAGCGGCGGGCCCTGCCGCCACTTGAGGTCCGGGTTGCGGCGCAGCGTGCCGAGCCCCGAACAGGGCGCATCGACGATCACCCGGTCGATCTTGCCGGCCAGCCGCTTGATGCGGTCGTCCCGCTCGTGCGCGATCACCGCCGGATGCACGTTGCTGAGCCGGCTGCGCGCCAGCCGCGGCTTGAGGGCGTCGAGCCGGTGCGCCGAGGTGTCGAAGGCGTAGAGCCGGCCGGTGTTGCGCATCGCCGCGCCCAGCGCCAGCGTCTTGCCGCCGGCGCCGGCGCAGAAGTCCACCACCATCTCCCCGCGCCGCGCTTCCAGCAGCAGGGCCAGCAGTTGCGAGCCTTCGTCCTGCACCTCGATGGCGCCGCGGGCAAACGCGTCCAGCCGGTGCAGCGCCGGCTTGCCGCCCAGGCGCAGGCCCCAGGGCGAGTACGGCGTGGGCGCGGCCTCCAGCCCGGCCAGTTCGAGCTCATGGCGCACGTCCTCGCGCTTGTCGGTCAGCAGGTTGACACGCAGGTCCAGCGGCGCCGGCTCGTTCAGGCTTTCGGCCAGCGCCCAGAACTCGTCGCCGAGCTGCTGGCGCAGCGGCTGGGCCAGCCATTCGGGCAGGTTGTGCCGGTGCCGCTCGAGCAGGTCCCTGGCGTCCACCGCATCGCACTGGGCCAGCCAGCGCTTTTCCTGCTCGTCCAGGGCCGCGGCGAGGAAGTCGCGCGGGCCCGGGAAGCCGAGGATGGCCAGGCGGCGCGCCCTGGACCCGCTGCCGGACGCCGCCAGGTGCTCGAACAGCAGCTTGCGGCGCAGCACCGCATAGACCGTGTCGGCCAGCGTGGCCCGCTCGCGCGGACCCAGGTTGCGGTGCTCGCGGAACCAGCGCGCCACCACCGCATCGGCCGGATGCTCGAATTTCAGGACCTGCTCCAGCAGGTCGCCGCAGGCTTGCAGCAGCGCCTTGGGATGCATGGCTCAGAGCCCGGCCCGCAGCAGCGACTCGATGGCGCGGGGATAGATCAGGTGCTCCTGCGTCAGCACGCGCGCCGCCAGCGACTGCTCGGTATCGCCGGGCAGCACCGGCACCACCGCCTGCTCGAGGATGGGGCCGAAATCCAGCTCGGCGGTGACCTGGTGCACGCTGGCGCCGGCCACCCGGCAGCCGGCCTCCAGTGCGCGCCGGTGCGTGTGCAGCCCGGGGAACGCCGGCAGCAGCGAGGGATGGATATTGACCAGCCGGCCCCGGTAGCGCGCCACGAAGCCGGGGGTCAGGATGCGCATGAAGCCGGCCAGCACGACCAGCGCCGGACGGTGCCGGTCGATCGCGGCGGCCAGCTCGGCATCGAACGCCTCGCGCGTTTCGAAGCGCTTGTGGTCCACCACCTCGGCGGCAATCTGGTGCTCGCGGGCAAATGCCAGGCCGCCGGCGTCGGGCCGGTTGCTGACCACCGCCGCGACCCGCGCACCGTAGCGCTCTTCCCACCGGCCCTGGCGGGACGCGCGCACGATGGCCGCCATGTTGGAGCCGCCGCCGGAAATCAGGATCACGATGTTCTTCATGCCGGCGGCGATTATCCCCAGCCGCTGCGCCGCACGCCCGCGTTGGCCGGGGCCGGCGGCATGGATGCGAGCCGGCACGCTTTGTCGCGCCACGGACAGGCAAAAAAGCACGGGCGTGCTAGAAACGCGCATTGCACGAACGCCGGAGGCGAGCACGATGGATTTGGCTTTCACCCCCGAGGAACAGCAGTTCCGCGAGCAGGTTCGCGCCTGGGTGCGCGAGAACCTGCCGCAGGACCTCTCGACCAAGGTGCACAACAGCCTGCACCTGACGCGCGAGGACATGCAGCGCTGGGCGAGGATCCTGGGCCAGAAGGGCTGGCTGGGCTACGGCTGGCCGAAGGAATTCGGCGGTCCCGGCTGGACCGCGGTGCAGAAGCACCTGTTCGAGGAGGAGTGCGCACTGGCCGGCGCGCCGCGCATCGTGCCTTTCGGCCCGGTGATGGTGGCACCGGTGATCATGGCCTTCGGCAGCCCCGAGCAGCAGCGGCGCTTCCTGCCCGGCATCGCCAGCGGCGAGGTGTGGTGGAGCCAGGGCTACAGCGAGCCCGGCGCGGGCTCGGACCTGGCCTCGCTCAAGACCCGCGCCGAGCGCAAGGGCGACAAATACATCGTCAACGGCCAGAAGACCTGGACCACGCTGGGCCAGTACGGCGAATGGATCTTCTGCCTGGTGCGCACCAGCACGGAGGGCAAGCCGCAGACCGGGATCTCCTTCCTGCTGATCGACATGAAGTCGCCCGGCATCTCGGTGCGCCCGATCATCATGCTGGACGGCGGGCACGAGGTGAACGAGGTGTTCTTCGACAACGTCGAGGTGCCCGCCGAGAACCTGGTCGGCGAGGAGAACAAGGGCTGGACCTATGCCAAGCACCTGCTGTCGCACGAGCGCACCAACATCGCCGACGTCAACCGCGCCAAGCGCGAGCTGGAGCGCCTCAAGCGCATCGCGAAGGCCGAAGGCGTGTACGAGGACACGCGCTTCCGCGACGAGATCGCCAGGCTGGAGGTGGACGTCGTCGCGCTGGAGATGCTGGTGCTGCGCGTGCTGTCGGCCGAGAAATCGGGCAAGAACCCGCTGGACATCGCCGGCCTCCTGAAGATCAAGGGCAGCGAGATCCAGCAGCGGTATACGGAGCTGATGATGCTGGCCGGCGGCCCGTACAGCCTGCCCTTCATCCGGGAGGCCATGGAAGCCGGCTGGCAGGGCGACTTCCCCGGTGGGGCCGTGGGGCTGGCGCCGCTGGCCGCCACCTACCTGAACATGCGCAAGACCACGATCTACGGCGGCAGCAACGAAGTGCAGCGCGAGATCGTCTCCAAGAACGTGCTGGGCTGAGGAGGCAGGAATGGACTTCGACTTTTCCGACGACCAGGAACAACTGCGCGACGCGGTGCGCAAGTGGGTCGACCGCAGCTACGGCTTCGAGCGGCGCCGCGCATCGGTGCGCGCGGGCGGGTTCGACCGCGACACCTGGAGCGAGCTGGCCGCACTCGGCCTGGCCGGCCTCTACATCCCCGAGGCGCACGGCGGCATGGGCATGGGTCCGGTCGAGGCCATGGTGGCGATGGAGGAACTGGGCCGCGGCATCGTGCTGGAGCCGCTCGCGCAGGCGCTGGTCGCCGGCGGCGTGCTCGCCGGCTACGCGCCGGACGACCTGAAGTCGGCCTGGCTGCCCAAGGTGGCCGCGGGCGAAGCGCTGGTGGTGCTGGCGCACCAGGAACGCAAGGCCCGCTATCGGCTGGACGTGTGCGAGGCGCAGGCGGCGCAACAGGGCGGCGCATGGGCCGTGAGCGGCGCCAAGGGCCTGGTGCCGGCCGGTGACCACGCCGATGCATACCTGGTGCCGGCGATGGCGGGCGGCAGGATCGCGTTGTTCCTGGTCGAGCGCGCAGCCGGCGGCGTGGACGCGAAGGGCTATGTCACGGTCGATGGCAGTCGTGCCGCGGAAGTCCGCTTCGACCGGGCGCCCGCCACGCAGGTCACCAGCGACGGCCTGGCGGCGCTGGAGCACGCGGCCGACATCGGCATCGCCGCCGCCTGCGCGGAAGGCGTGGGCGCGATCGACAGGACCATGGAGCTGACCGCCGAGTACATGAACACGCGCAAGCAGTTCGGCGTGGCCATCGCCAGCTTCCAGGCCCTGCGCCATCGCATGGCCGACATGAAGATGCAGCAGGAACTGGCCCGCTCGATGAGCTACTACGCGTCGCTCAAGCTCAACGCACCCACGGCCGAGCGGCGCCGCGCGCTGGCCCGGGCCAAGTACCAGCTGAACGTCAGCATGCGCTTCGTCGGCCAGAACTCGGTGCAGTTGCACGGCGGCATCGGCGTGACCGACGAATACGTCGGCAGCCACTACTTCAAGAAGCTCACCCAGCTGGAGATGACCTGGGGCGACACCCTGCACCAGCTGGGCGAAGTGTCGGCGCGCATGCAGGACACGGCGGGGGTGTTCGCCTGACTCGCCGCGTTATTCCCGCGAAAGCACCCTAACCGCCATTCCTGCGAACGCGGCAATCCGTGTTCGACCCTGATGCCCGTGCGTATCGTGGATCCTCCGCTTCCGCGGAGGACACGGGTTGCCAATGTCCTTCTATCGGATAGGCAATCGCGCCAGGGGGCTGCAAGCCTCGACAGAGGTGGGATACACATCACTTTGTCCGAGCTTGGCCTCCACGGAGACGAAGTCCATCATCTGTTGCTGGACTTCAAGTCTCAAGCTGAAGAGCGGATCAAGGCAGAAACGCGGCATCGCTCTAGTTACGTGGCTCGACGTGCTCCCAAACCGAGGTAGGTTTCGATCACCCGGGGATCGTTGGCCAATTCGGCAGCATTTCCCTGCAATGACACAGCGCCTGTTTCTAGGACGTAAGCGAAGTCAGCCACGTGTAGTGCAGCTCGCGCATTTTGCTCGACTAGCAGGATTGAAGTGCCCGATCGCCTCAGGTTCGCGATGATCTCGAATATGTCCTTCACGATGCGTGGGGCCAACCCCAGGCTTGGCTCGTCGAGCATCAACAGCTTCGGGCGTGCCATCAGAGCACGACCGATCGCCAGCATCTGCCGCTCGCCTCCGGAGAGAGTTGCCGCTTGCTGGTTGCGACGCTCCTCGAGCCGCGGGAATAGCTGGAAAACGCTTTTCAGCAAGCCGTCGCGCTCCCTCGCGCTCTCGCGGCGAATGTAGGCGCCGAGCATCAGGTTGTCTTCGATGCTCATATCAGTGAAGAGTTCGCGCGTTTCCGGCACGAGGACCATGCCGCTGGCGACCATTTCCTCAACCTCTTCGTCCAGCCGCAGCTTGCCGTGATAGCGCAGCGTTCCGCTCACGTTGCTCAATAAGCCGGCGATGGCCGTCAGCAAGGTAGTCTTGCCGGCCCCGTTCGGGCCGATCACGGTGACGATCTGTCCGGCGCCCACTTTGATGTCGATCCCATGCAAAGCTTCTACCTTGCCGTATGAGACCCGGAGATCGGAGATTTCAAGGATCGGAGTCGGCTCCATTCATTCCACTCCGCCAAGGTAGGCTTCCAGCACGGCCGGGTTGCTTTGGATGTCCGCAGGGAGGCCCTCAGCGATCTTTCTTCCGAATTCCATGACGACAACCCGATCGGCGAGATTCATGAGGAACTCCATGTCGTGTTCGACCAGCAGGATGCCGAGGCCTTCGGCGCGCAGCTTGGAGAGCAGCTCCGCCAGCGCCTGCTTTTCGTTATGACGAAGCCCGGCCGCCGGCTCGTCGAGTAGCAGCAGCCGCGGGTCTAGGGAGAGTGCTCGTGCAATCTCCAGGACTCGTTGCTGGCCGAGCGGCAGCGTTCCCGCGTCGCGATAGAGTTGGTCCTTCAGGCCCACGCGCTCCAACTGGTTCGCGGCTTCTGCCAGAATGCTGCGCTCCTCGTCTCGCTCAAGCCGCAACGCTGCCGCAATCGGCCCCCGCCGACCGCGCGCATGTGCGCCGATCGCAACGTTCTCGAGGACCGACATGGCAGGCAGGATGCGAACGTGTTGAAACGTCCGGCTCATTCCGCGTATGGCAATCTCCCGTGCCGCAAGCCCATCAACCCTTTTGCCCAGGAAGAATACCTCACCCTCGGTCGCGGGAGCGACCCCGGAGATGCAATTGAACAATGTACTCTTCCCCGCGCCGTTGGGCCCGATCAGCGCGAGGATTTCGCCAGCGTGCACTGACAAGCTGACGTTGTCGTTGGCGACCAACCCGCCGAAGCGCTTGGTCAGGTTGCGCACCTGCAGCAGTTCGCGGCCATGCTGCTCGGGCGGGTTCCTTGGCATCGCAGGAGCGCTGGAGAGATTCTGCAGCTCCTTTCTGACCGAAACAAACAGACTGGGGAAAAGCGACAGCAAGCCATTGGGGGCCCATTGCAGCAGCGGAATCATGAGGATCGCGAACACCACCATTTCGTAGTTGCCGGTGGTGCCAAAGAGGCTCGGCAAGAGGTTCTGCAGCCACTGCTTCAAAGCCAGCACAAGTCCCGATCCGACAACGGCGCCCCACACGCTCGCTGCACCACCAACGACCGCCATGAATAGGTATTCGATGCCATATTGCAGGCCAAAAGGGGTTGCGTTCACGAACCGCTGCAGGTGAGCGAACAGCCACCCGGACAAAGCCGCGAACAAGGCGCCGGCCAGAAACGCGGCCATCCTGGACCGCGCCGTATCGACACCCATCGACTCTGCCATCAGTACGCCGCCTTTCAACGCCCGAATCGCCCTGCCTTCGCGGGAGTCGAGCAGGTTGGAGGTAAGCCACATGGCCGCGAACAGGATGACCCAGATGAGGAAGAAGAACTCCCGTCCGCTGCGCAGCTCATACCCGAGGAGCTTGACCGTCGGAATGCCGCTGATGCCGGTGTGTGCGCCGAGAAACTGCAGATTGCCGAACAGAAAATACAAGGCAATCGCCCACGCAATGGTGCCCAGCGGCAGATAATGTCCTGACAATCGCAACGTCAAGAGACCCAGGACCCAGGCCACAGCCAATGTCAAGCTGACGCCGAGGGCCAACCCTGCCCAAGGTGTTGTCCCCATCCAGGCCAGCCATACGGGCACATCCGCCGTGGTCAGCCAAGCCGTGGCATAGGCGCCAATTCCGACGAAAGCGGCCTGCCCGAAAGAAGTGAGTCCCGCGACCCCTGTCAGCAGGACCAAGCCGAGGGCGGCCAGTGCCGCCAAGCCGGTGTAATTCAGCAGCGTGACATAGAACTCAGGCAACGTCAGTGGCACGATGCTGATGGCCGCGACGAGTACGGCGATGGCCCAGCGCCTCATTATTGGTCCTCCAACGCATGCCCGGAGCGCAGCGAGCGCCACAAAAGCACTGGAATGATCAAGGTAAACACAATCACTTCCTTGAAGGCGGAAGAGTAGAAGGCAGCATAGGACTCGAGCAGGCCGACCAGGATGGCGCCAGCCGCCGCCAGCGGATAACTGACCAGGCCGCCGATGATTGCGGCGACAAACCCCTTCAAGCCGATGAGGAAGCCGGTGTCGTAGTAGGTCGTGGTGATCGGGGCGATCAGAATCCCCGAGATCGCGCCGATGAGGGCGGCCAGCGTGAACGCGCGACGCCCCGCCACTGCAGGCGGAATGCCCATCAGCCGGGCGCCCACCCGGTTGCTGGCGGTTGCGCGAAGCGCCTTGCCATGCATGGAGCGTGCGAAAAACTGGTGCATGAGAATGATCAGCACCAGTGAGGCGCCCACGATCATCAGCGCCTGTCCACTCACAGGGATGCCGCCGATGACCACGTCGGCATTCACGAAAGCCGGTACGCGGGACCCTTCAGGCCCAAAGAACATTAGTCCAAGGCCAACCAAAGCCAGGTGAACGGCAACGGCCACAATCAGCAGGACGAGGACCGAACTTTCGGAGATCGGTTGAAAGGCGAGCCGATAGATCATCGGGCCGAGCGGCACCACGACCAACAGGGCAATTGCAATCTGCGCGGCAAGTCCCAACGTTCTGAAATCGATGAACCAAAGCGCAGCGATTACGAGCAGCGGCAGCACGATGTTGCGTGCGATCGAGCCTGCTAGGCCCTTTGGCCGCCGGCGCCGCAGTGCCACGGCGGCGTCGACCAGCGCTACCGCAACTCCGATCACCAGCAGCAGGAGCGCAACGCCCGGGAAGCGTCCCGCTTGCAAATCCACGAGAGTTAGCGCGCCGAACGCGACGAACTCACCTTGCGGAAGAAATATGACCCGAGTCACCGTGAACAGCATGACGAGGGTCATGGCCAGTAGCGCATAAACCGCCCCTGCGGTAATCCCGTCCTGGCTGAGAAGCAGCGCGATATCAAAGGTCACGTGTGACGGTCTCCGGGGGTAATGAGCGAGGAGAACGACGGTCCTCCATGACTCGTCTGACGGAGCCTTCTGGCCCCGTCGGGCGAGGATCAGCGCGGGATGATCGGCAGGTTCAACCTGCTCTGGAATTTGCTGTCCCGGTAGATCTTGTGAGAAATCGTCTTCGCAGATCCGACGTGGTACGAAAAGGCAGCTCCCGGCAAATCGGCGCTACAGATTTCCAGGCGCAACTGGTGTCCCTTCCGGAAAACGTGCATGAATGGATAGAGCTCGATCGCGTACTCGTTGACCTCACCTGGAACAACAGGTGTTACAGCGGCCTCGCTATGGTCATGGAACGGCTGCCATGGCTTGCACCGCACCTCATCGAGCTTGCGATGCGACAGGCGCAAATGGCCGTGAGTCAGGGCGCGCTCCTTTCCGTTCGGGTCTGTGTCGTAGACAGTGGCCTTCAAGTACGAGTCCTCTGCATCGATTGAAGCGTACAGGTAAAGACTGATCGGTCCGGAGACTTCGGTGTCGCGCGACATTGGAGCGGTCGCATAGCTCACCGCCTTGATCTTGTTGGTGACCAGCAATGGTTCCTGGGTATAGCCGTCCGGCTCGATCTCGCCCCAAGTCTCCGGCTCCTTCATCAGGCGGCCGAAGCTGCGCAGGTAGTAGTCGGTCCACTGGGTACGCGCTACCGGCCACTCCTGCTCCTCGTGGTACTCGTCGTCTCCGGTGACGAACCACCGGATCGGCTTCTCCTCCATGACGCCGTTCTGCACCCCCTTGAACCAGTAGTCATACCAACGGATGATTTCGTCGTGATACTGCACGAACGGGCGATCCAGCCAGCCTGGCGGCGTGATCAGCATCTTCTTCGGGCCTTTCACTCCCTGCCAGATCATTCCGGGACCGCGCACAAACTTCGGGCCGCAGTTCGGGAATTGCCCCACACCGCAAAGCACCGGAATCTCGATCTTCGAGAGATCCGGACTCCACCAATATGGTGAATCGCTGTTGGGATTCATGAGGATGTCGAAGAAGATGGGATTCTTCTCGGGCGCCTGGAGAATGCTGTACAGCAAGTTGTACTGCCGAATTCCCGGGTCGCTCATTCGCTCGTCCAGGCGCCGTTCGTATTCTTCCTTCGACAGGTGTTTCTGCGACCACGATCGGTAGTTGCCCTTTGTGTAGCCGTGCCAACTTAGCGTCGAGTGCCGCCCCGTCAGCAGCTCCGTGTAGAACGCATCGACGACACCCCCGTGATAGCAGGCAAGATACTGGTCCGTGGTCGCCTCGAGGGGCGCGATTGCCTTCAGATGGGGCGGCCGCGAAGAAGCAACAACGAGCTGGATGGTCCCGTAATAGGAGATACCGATCATGCCTACCTGACCGTCGCACCACGGCTGTTGCGCGAGCCACTCGACCAGGTCGTATCCGTCCAGCGATTCCTGCTCGGAGTACATGCTGAGGTATTCGCCTTCGGACTTGCCGCTGCCGCGCGTGTCGGCGATCACGTGCACATACCCACGTGGGACGATGTAATTGGTGTCTCCCGCCTCGATGCATGCATCTCCCAGCGTCGATGCCGGCATCGGTTGCGGATACATCAGGCGCTGCGTCGACTTGCCGTAGGGCGATAGCGCGAGCAAGACCGGAAATTTCCCAGCGGCGTCCGGACGATAGACATCGATGGACAGCTTGACGCCGTCTCTTAGGGGAACCGAGACGTCGCACTCCGTCTTGATGCCGTATTTCGGTTCAGATGCTGACTTTTTCATTGGACCATTTCTCTCTCTGTCAGTTGGGGTTGGCGTTCAACGAACGAGCTCCCAGGTGCCGTTCTTCACCTTGACCAAGACTCGCGCGCGACTGTCGGTGCCGTTATGGTCTTTCGGTCCGAGGTTGAAGACGGCGTGTGTGCCGACCAGCTCCTTGGTGTTCTCAAGCGCGTCGCGGAGCGCGTTTCGAAATTCGGCAGTGCCCGGTTTCGCCTTCTTCAGTGCTTGCGGAATTGCGTTCTCGAGCAGGAGAACGGCGTCCCAACCGTGTCCCGCAAAGGCGTTCAGCGTCCCTTTGCCGTAGGTCGCTTCGTACGCCTTCTTGAACTCGACGCCAGTTTTCTTCAGCGGGTTGGACTGAGGGAGCTGATCGACCACGACGAGCGGCCCGGTAGGCGCCAGCGCGCCCTCGACTGACTTCGCGCCAACCCGGATGAAGTCGTTATTGACGACGCCGTGGTTCTGGTAGATCGGACCTTTGTAGCCGCGTTCGACCAGCTGGATATGCGGCAATGCGCCGGGAGTTCCGGCTCCACCGAGCACGACGGCGTCCGGTTTTGCTGCGACAGTGCGCAGCACCTGACCCTGGACTGACGTGTCGCTACGCGCGTACCGTTCGCTGGTTAGCAGCTTGATACCGGCATTAGCCATGTGCTGCTTGAGCGCCTTTTCGACGTTCTCGCCCCAATGGTCGCCAAAGCCGATGTAACTGGCTGTCTTCACCCCGTTGGCCTTCATGTGCTCGACGACCGCTTCCATCATGATCGGCAGGGGCTGGGCAATGGAAAACACCCACTTGAAGGCGCCCTGCGGAATGTCGATCGGAGCCCCGCAGATCTGCGGAGTGGACGATTCGGCAGCGACTTCAGCAATCGCCATGCAGGTCCCCGACAGGGTTCCGCCAAGGATGACGTCGACCTTGTCCTCGCTGACGAACCGGCGCGCATTCCTTGTGGCGTTGGACGGATCGCTGGCGTCGTCCAGCAGAACGAGCCGCACCGGCTCGCCGGCGATGGTTTTCGGCATCATTGCATACGCGTTCTTGTAGGGAATGCCCAGCGATGCACCGTTGCCGGTGGCGCTCACGCTCACCCCGACCGTCACCTCAGCCAGTGAGCTGGTAGTGACTAAACCCATGAAGACGAAACCGAGCAAAGCGGCAGACGAGGATCGACGAGGCATGACGGGCTCTCCTTTGAGACGCGGGAGTGATCAGTTTACTTAACTCCACGAAAAAAAACAAGCCAGAAGAAAAAATTTGAACCCATGTTAACCTAGAGCGATGGAACTTCCCCCTCAAGTCCAAACCAAGAGCGCATACAAGCAGGACAAGCGCGACCGACGCATGCAGGAGGTCCTTGACGCTGCGGCCCACACCTTCCGGCTGAGTGGCTATGAAGCAGCGACCATGCAGGACATTGCTTCGCGCCTGGGAGTGAGAGCGACGGCGCTTTACCATTACGCGCCCTCCAAGGAGCGGCTGCTGGAGGAGATCTGCGAAACGGTTGGCTCGCACTACAACCGGAGCCTGACAGAGATCCTGAACAGCGGGACGAGCGCCCCCGAAATGCTCCGGCGCGCCATCGCCATGCACCTCCACCCCGATTGGTTCAATCACGCGGGCGCCTTCGCCTTCAGCCGCGGCAACCTTTCGGAGGAGGCGAGGCATCGCCTCGGGGTGATGGCGAAACAGAACCTCCAGCTGTGGACTCAGATGATGCGGCGCGGCATTCGGGAGGGCACCTTGCGACCCGACCTCGACTGCGAGCTAGCTGCAGCGAGCGTGCTGGCCATGTGTAACGGCATCATCGGGATGCTGGAGGGTATGGCACCGACGGACATCACTGCCATGTGCGAGAAGCTCACCTCCTATTGCGTCAACGGCATGCAGGCCGTCAGCGAACCACATGGCGCAGCGAAGCCCCAACCGCCCAGGCTGGCGAGGAAGAGTCCTGGCCGCGCAGCGACCAAGTAGACACCAAGGACGTGCATTTTTGGGCTGACACGCTCACACGCGCTTTACCGTGCATTGGGCACTCGGGTGGACTACTGTCGTGATGGGAGCGCCCGCTCCACGGTCACTCCCACCGAGAGCGCCTGCTGGCCGTGGGTCGAGCGGCCACACGGCGGCGTGCTTTTCGCCATTGCCGATTCAACCATGGCGTGGGCAGCGATGTCGCTGACCAAAGTGGGCGAAAGCGTCGCCACAGTGGATTGCAGTATCCACTACCCTGCGCCTGCTGCACTCGGCCCCTTCACCTGCCATGCCACGAGTGCGCGCAAAGTCGTACGCACTATATTCATTCGTGCGGAGATCGTTGGTTCTCGAGGCACCATCGTCGCGCTCTGACAAGGCACTTTCCGCGTCATTGGATCGCCCGATATGCACGATCGGCTATCTGTGCCGCAATGCACCTTCTTGGATGACGGGATGGGCGCCGCCTCCGCGGGAATGACGGCGTAAGGGTCATCCTCCGCGAAAGCGGAGGCTGGCGTTCTGTGGCTCGCACTCGCTCAACCATTCCCGGGCAGGCGGGAATCCCTGGGCGTCGGCATTCGGCGATCGTCGAGGGGAGCACGGGATCCCCGCCTTCCCTAGGATGACGGGACTACACGCACGCGATGCTCATCCGCCACGACCAAAGGCAGGGACGACGGCCTTATGAATGCAGGCGCGAGGTCTTCGGCAGGTGCGCCATCAGGAACTCCATCTGGTCCGCCAGGATGCGCCGGTTGCGCAGGATGAAGTCCTCCCACAGGCTGGGCACGTAGGGGGCGTACAGCAAGGGCATGCGGGCCTGCTCGGGCGTGCGGCTGCTCTTTCGGTGGTTGCACGCGCGGCAGGCGGTGACCACGTTCATCCAGTGGTCCTTGCCGTTCTGGGCGAACGGGATGATGTGCTCGCGCGTCAGCTCTTCCTCGCGGTGGTGTCCGCCGCAGTAGGCGCAGACGTTGCGGTCGCGCGCAAACAGCTTGGCGTTGGTCAGGCCCGGCTTGAGCTCGAACGGGTTGATGTTGGGCACGCCCTTGGTGCCGATGATGCTGTTGACGGTGATGACCGACTGCTCGCCCGACATCGCGTTGTGCCCGCCGCGGAACACCGCCACACGCGCGCCCACTTCCCAGCGCACCTCATCGGCCGCGTAGTGCAGCACGGCCTGCTCCAGCGAGATCCAGGACTGGGGCAGGCCCTGGGCGGACAGCTTCAAGACCTTCAACAGGCGCTCCTTCGGCGATACGAGGCCAACAGGGAACCGGACAACACGCACAATATACCCTGATTCACGGCGGCATCTGCGTCACGGGCTTTCGGGTCGTGCGCCGGCTGCTATCAAAACGATACCAAGCAGATGCGCATCTTCAGAGGCCTCCACCACCCGGGCATCGCGCCGGCCTGTGCCGTGACCATCGGCAACTTCGACGGCGTGCACCGCGGCCACCAGGCCATGCTGGCGCTGCTCGACAACGAAGCCCGCCACCGCGACGTGCCCAGCTGCGTGCTGACCTTCGAGCCGCATCCGCGCGACTACTTCGCGCGCGTGGCCCGCAGGCCCGAAATGGCGCCGGCGCGCATCGCGACCTTGCGCGACAAGCTCGCCGAACTGGCGGCCTGCGGGGTGGACCAATGCGTCGTGCTGCGATTCGATGCCCGCCTGTCCGGGCAGTCGGCCGAGGCCTTCATCCAGCAGGTGCTGGTGGCGGGCCTGGGCGCGCACTACGTGCTGGTGGGCGACGACTTCCGGTTCGGCGCCAAGCGGGCCGGCGACTACGCCATGCTCGATGCGGCCGGCCGCCGCCAGGGCTTCGACGTGGCGCGCATGAACAGCTACGAGGTGCACAACCTGCGCGTGTCCAGCTCGGCCGTGCGCGAGGCGCTGGCGCGCGGCGACATGGAAGCGGTGGGAGGGCTGCTGGGCCGCCCCTACAGCATCAGCGGCCACGTGGTGCACGGACGCAAGCTCGGGCGCGAGCTCGGCTTTCCCACCGTGAACCTGCGCTTCTCGCACTGGAAGCCGGCAGCCAGCGGCATCTTCGCGGTGCTCGTGCACGGGCTGGCCGACCGGCCGCTGGCCGGCGTCGCCAACCTGGGCATCCGTCCATCGATCGATCCGCAGGACGTGAACGGCGGGCGCGTGCTGCTGGAGACGCACTGCCTGGAGTGGCCGCAGCAGCTCGGCCTGCAGGGGGGCTACGGTAAAATCATCCGGGTGGAACTGCTGCACAAGCTGCACGACGAGCTGAAGTACGACAGCCTGGATGCGCTGCGGGCCGGCATCGCCCGCGACCGCGAGCAGGCCTGCGAGTACTTCGCCTCCACCCGGCGCCAGACCACGCGCGACCGAATTTGAGGGTTTGTCATTGCGGGCCCGGCCCGCAATCCATGCTCCCCCCTGGTGGATCCCGGCTGCGGGCCGGGATGACGAATCCGAGGCTTCCCCATGACCGACAAGACCGATTACCGCGCCACCCTGAACCTGCCCGACACGCCCTTTCCCATGCGCGGCGACCTGCCCCGGCGCGAGCCGGGGTGGGTGAAGGAGTGGGAGGACAAGGGCCTGTACAAGCGCCTGCGCGATGCGCGCAAGGGCCGCCAGAAGTTCATCCTGCACGACGGCCCCCCGTATGCGAACGGGCAGATCCACATGGGGCATGCGGTCAACAAGGTCCTCAAGGACATGATCGTGAAGTCGCGCCAGCTCAAGGGGCTGGACGCCGCCTACATCCCCGGCTGGGACTGCCACGGCCTGCCGATCGAGAACGCGATCGAGAAGAAGTACGGCCGCAACCTGCCGCGCGACGAGATGCAGGCCAGAAGCCGCGCCTTCGCCACCGAGCAGATCGGCATCCAGATGGCCGACTTCAAGCGGCTGGGCGTGCTGGGCGACTGGGACCATCCCTACCGCACCATGGATTTCCGCAACGAGGCCGACGAGATCCGCGCCTTCAAGCGGGTGATCGAGCGCGGCTTCGTCTACCGCGGGCTGAAGCCGGTGTACTGGTGCTTCGACTGCGGGTCCTCGCTGGCCGAGTTCGAGATCGAGTACGCCGACAAGCAGAGCCAGACGCTGGACGTGGCGTTCGAGGCGGATGAGCCGGCCCGCGTGTTCGCTGCGTTCGGCCATCCCGTCCGCCGGGACCAGCCGGTGTTCGCCGTCATCTGGACCACCACCGCCTGGACCATCCCGGCCAACCAGGCGCTCAACCTCCATCCGGAGCTGGACTACTCGCTGGTCGACACCAAGCGGGGCTGCCTGGTGCTGGCCAGCTCGCTGGTGGAGCGCTGCCTGGAAAGGTATGGCCTGCAGGGCGGCACCGTGCTCGCGACGGTCAAGGGCGCGCAGCTCGCGGGGCTGGCCTTCCGGCACCCGCTGTACGAGGTCGACCCGGCCTATCGCCGCCTGTCGCCGGTCTACCTGGCCGACTACGCCACCGCGGAAGACGGCACCGGCATCGTCCACTCCTCGCCGGCCTACGGCCTGGACGACTTCAACAGCTGCGTGGCGCACGGCCTCGCATTCGACGACATCCTCAACCCGGTACAGGGCAACGGCAGCTACGCCGCCGACTTCGCGCTGTTCGGCGGCCAGAACATCTGGAAGGCGGTCCCGGCCATCCTGGACGTCCTGGACAAGGCCGGCCGCCTGCTCGCCACCTCGCCGATCTCGCACAGCTACCCGCACTGCTGGCGCCACAAGTCGCCGGTGATCTACCGCGCCGCCGCCCAGTGGTTCGTGCGCATGGACGAGGGCGAAGGCGTGTTCACCCGGGACAAGGCGCCCGCCACGCTGCGCCAGATGGCGCTGGCCGCGATCGAGGAAACCAGCTTCTATCCGGAGAACGGCAAGGCCCGCCTGCGCGACATGATCGCCGGCCGGCCCGACTGGTGCATCAGCCGCCAGCGCAGCTGGGGCGTGCCCCTGCCCTTCTTCCTGCACAAGGACACCGGCGAGCTGCACCCGAAGACGATGGAAATCCTCGACATCGCCGCCGACCTGGTGCAGGCCGGCGGCATCGAGGCCTGGAGCAAGTCCTCGCCGGAGGACGTGCTGGCGAAAGTGGGGGCCGCGGCCGACGCGACCGCCTACACGCGCAGCAGCGACATCCTGGAGGTCTGGTTCGACTCCGGCACCACCCACACCACGGTGCTCAAGGGCTCGCACGCCGGCGCCGGCCACGAGAACGGGCCCGAGGCCGACCTGTACCTGGAAGGCCACGACCAGCACCGCGGCTGGTTCCACTCCGCGCTGCTGACCGCCTGCGCCATGTACGGCCGCGCGCCCTATCGCGGCCTGCTCACCCACGGCTTCACGGTCGACGCCCAGGGCCGCAAGATGAGCAAGTCGCTGGGCAACGGCGTCGATCCGCAGGAGACCTGGAAGAAGCTGGGCGCCGAGATCATCCGGCTGTGGGTGGCCGCCTCCGACTACTCGGGCGACATCGCCGGCGACGACAGGATCCTGGCGCGCGTGGTCGACGCCTACCGGCGCATCCGCAACACGCTGCGCTTCCTGCTGGCCAACGTCAGCGACTTCGACCCCGCCAGGGACGCGGTGCCGCTGGCCGAGATGCTGGAGGTCGACCGCTACGCCCTGAGCCGCGCCTCGCAGTTCCAGGCCGAGGTGCTGGCGCACTACGAGGTGTACGAGTTCCACCCGGTGGTGGCCAAGCTGCAGGTCTACTGCTCGGAGGACCTGGGCGCGTTCTACCTGGACGTGCTCAAGGACCGGCTCTACACCACCGCGCCGAAGTCGCACGCCCGCCGCAGCGCCCAGACCGCGCTGTGGAACATCACCCACGCCATGCTGCGCTGGATGGCGCCCTTCCTCAGCTTCACCGCCGAGGAGGCCTGGAAGGTGTTCGGCCACTCCGACTCGATCTTCATCGAGGAGTACGCCGAGATCGGCTCGCCCGACCGCGAGCTGCTGGCCCGCTGGGGCCGCATCCGCGCCATCCGCGAGCTCGCCAACAAGGAGATCGAGGCGGTCCGCGCCGAGGGCCGGCTCGGCTCCTCGCTGCAGGCCAGCCTGGCGATCACCGCCCCGCCGGCCGAGCTGCAGCTGCTGCAAGGCCTGGGCGAGGACCTGAAGTTCGTCTTCATCACCTCCGCCGTCACGCTGCAACCGGGCGAGGCGCTGGCGGTGCAGGCCACGCCCTCGGCCGACACCAAGTGCGAGCGTTGCTGGCACTGGCGTGCCGACGTCGGCAGCGACCCCGCGCACCCGCAGATCTGCGGCCGCTGCGTGAGCAACCTGTTCGGCGCCGGCGAAGACCGGCAGCACGCCTGATGGCGGCACGCGCATTCGCCCGCGGCGCGAGCCGCAGCGCCGGCATGCTGCCCTGGCTGGGGCTGGCGCTGTTCCTGTTCATCGCCGACCAGTTCACCAAGGTGCTGATCCTGGGCTGGTACCAGCTGGGCGACTCCACCTACGTGACGCCCTTCTTCAACATCGTGCGGGTGCACAACACCGGGGCCGCCTTCTCCTTCCTGGCGGCGGCCTCCGGCTGGCAGCGCTGGCTGTTCACCGCGATCGGCGTGGCCGCCACCCTGTTCATCCTCTGGATGCTGCGCACCCACCCGGGGCAGCGGCTGTTCTCCTTCGCGCTGGCCTGCATCCTGGGAGGCGCGGTCGGCAACGTGGTCGACCGGCTGCTGCACGGCTACGTGGTGGACTTCCTGCAGGTGCACTGGCGCGGCTGGTACTTCCCGGCCTTCAACGTGGCCGACGCCGCCATCACCGCCGGCGCCGCCTGCCTGATCCTGGACGAACTGTTGCGCGTGCGCCGAAGCCGCTGAGCCTGCGCCGCAAACAGGAACCTCCGTCGTATCATCCGGTGCTTCAGGCATGAAGCATCTGTTGAATCTGCTGGCAGCCGTCGCGCTGCTGGTGTGGGGCACCCATCTCGTCCGGACCGGCATCCTGCGCGTCTTCGGCGCCAACCTCCGCCAGGTCCTCGCGCGCAGCATCAGCAACCGCTATACCGCAGGCCTGGCCGGCATCGGGGTCACGGCGCTGCTGCAATCGAGCACCGCCACGGCGCTGATCGTGTCCGCCTTCGTCGGCCAGGGCCTGATCACCCTGCCGCTGGCGCTGGCCGTGATGCTGGGTGCCGACGTCGGCACCAGCCTGGTGACGGTGGTGTTCTCCTTCGACCTGTCCTGGCTGTCGCCGCTGCTGATCTTCCTGGGCGTGGTGCTGTTCATCTCCCGCACCGACACCAACGTCGGGCGCTTCGGCCGGGTGCTGATCGGCCTGGGGCTGATGCTGCTGGCGCTGCGGCTGGTCGCCGAATCCACCCAGATCATGGTGCAGTCGCCGGTGGTCAAGGCGCTGCTCGAGTCGGTCAGCAGCGACCTGCTGCTGGAGATCACCGTGGGCGCCGTGCTGGCGGTGCTGTCCTATTCCAGCCTCGCCACCGTGCTGCTGGTGGCCGCGCTGGCGTCCACCGGGTTCGTGCCGATCGAGATGGCGCTCGGGCTGGTGCTGGGGGCCAACCTCGGCAGCGGGCTGCTGGGCGTGCTCACCACCGCGCGCTCGCCGCTGCAGGTGCGGCACGTGCCGCTGGGCAACCTGATCTTCAAGTGCCTGGGCGTGCTGGTGGCGGCGCCGCTCGTCGGCCTGTGGCTGCGCTACCTGCGCCCGTTCCTGGGCGACCTGGCCACCACCGTGGTGATGTTCCACCTGAGCTTCAACATCGTGATGGCGGTGCTGTTCATCGCCCTGATCCACCCGATCGCCCGCGCCGTGCTGCGCTGGTTGCCGCCGCAGCCGCAGCGCGCCCCCAGCAGCCGGCCCCGCCACCTGGATCCCTCGGCGCTGGGCACGCCCTCGCTGGCGATCTCCTGCGCGGCGCGCGAGGCGCTGCACCAGGCCGACGTGGTCGAGACCATGCTGCAGGGCATGCTCACGGTGGTGAAGACGGACGACATGCGGCTGTCGCAGGAGCTGCGCAAGCTCGACGACACGGTCGACGAGCTCTATTCGGCCATCAAGTACTACCTGACCAAGATCTCGCGCGAGGAACTGGGCGAGGAGGAAAGCCGGCGCTGGACCGACATCGTCAGCTTCACGATCAACATGGAGCAGATCGGCGACACCATCGAGCGCATCCTGATCGACATCGAGGACAAGAAGATCCGCAAGGGCCGCAGCTTCTCGGACGCCGGCATGGCCGAGATCTGCGAGCTGCACGCCCACCTGATCGACAACCTGCGGCTGGGCATGAGCGTGTTCCTCAACGGCTCGGTGCGCGACGCGCAGAAGCTGCTGGAGGAGAAGGCGCGCTTTCGCGACCTGGAGCACGCCTTCGCGTCCACCCACCTGTCGCGCCTGTCCGACAACAGCGTGCCGAGCATCGAGACCAGCTCGCTGCACATCGACCTGATCAGCGACCTCAAGCGGATCAATTCGCACATCTGCTCGATCGCCTACCCGATCCTGGAGTCGGCCGGCGCGCTGGCGCCCAGCCGGCTGCGCGCCGACGTGCTGGCCACCCAGCACGAAACGGCGGCCTGAGAGAGCGGCGGCCACACGGCGCGGCCGAACCGTGCCAGCATGGCAGGGCCACCCAGGCCCCGCCCATGCCGACCCGCAAGCCCCATCCCGCCCTGGCCGCCCTGAAGGACGACGGCGCCACCCAGGTCAAGGTGGCCGTCAGCGACATCGACGGCATCCTGCGCGGCAAGTACCTGCACATCGACAAGTTCCTGGCCGCCTGCGAAGGCGGCTTCGGCTTCTGCGACGTGGTGTTCGGCTGGGACATGCAGGACAGCCCCTACGACAACGCCACGGCGACCGGCTGGCAGCACGGCTTTCCCGACGCACTCGTGCGCATCGAGCTGGGCACGCAGCGGCGCGTGCCCTGGGACCAGGGCGTGCCCTTCTTCCTGGGCGAATTCGTCAACGCCGACGGCACGCCGCACGCCCTGTGCCCGCGCCAGGCGCTCAAGCGGGTGCTGGGCCGCGCCGAAAGGCTCGGCTACCAGGTCATGGCCGGCATGGAGTTCGAGTGGTTCAACTTCCGCGAAACGCCCCAGAGCTGGGCGGCCAAGCGCGGGCAGCCGCCCGAGCCGATCACGCCGGGCATGTTCGGCTACTCGGTGCTGCGCATGGCCGACAACCCCGGCTTCCTCCACGCGCTGATGGACGAGATGCTGGCCTTCAACGTCCCGATCGAGGGCCTGCACACGGAAACCGGCCCCGGCGTCTACGAGGCCGCGCTGGCCTTTTCCGAGGCCCTGGAGCAGGCCGACCGCTCCATCCTGTTCAAGACCGGCGCGCGCGAGATCGGCAAGCGCTTCGGCATCATGCCCAGCTTCATGGCCAAGTGGAGCCAGCAGTACCCGGGCTGCAGCGGCCACATCCACCAGAGCCTGTCGGATGGCCAGCGCAACCTCTTCCACGACCCGGGCTCGCCGCGCCGCATGAGCCGCCTGTTCGAGAGCTGGCTGGCCGGCCAGCTGCAGGTGCTGATGGAGTTCGCGCCGATGTTCTGGCCCACCATCAACAGCTACAAGCGGCTGGTCGAAGGCTTCTGGGCGCCGGTCAAGCCGACCTGGGGCCTGGACAACCGCACCGCCAGCTTCCGGGTGATCGCGGGCTCGCCCAAGTCCACGCGGCTGGAGACGCGCTGCCCCGGCGCCGACGTCAACCCCTACCTGGCGATGGCCGCCGTGATCGCGGCCGGCCTGCACGGCGTCGAGCAGGGCCTGGCACTCACGACGCCCCCGATCACCGGCACCAACCGGGGCGCGGAAGGCGTGCCGCCGGCGCCGCGCTCGCTGATCGAGACCACCCGCAACTTCCGGCAGTCGGCGATCGCGCGCGACTGGCTGGGCGATGCCTTCGTCGAGCACTTCGCCGCCACCCGCGAATGGGAATGGCGGCAGTGGCAGGATGGCGTGACCGACTGGGAATTGAAGCGCTACTTCGAGATCATCTGATGGCCGCCGCCGGCTTTTCCTTCCCGACCGCGATCCGCTTCGGCGCCGGCGTGCGCCGCGAAGTGGCGGGCCACCTGCGCGAGCGCGGGCTGGCGCGGCCGCTGCTGGTCACCGACGGTGCGCTGGCGGCGCTGCCCTTGCTGGCCGAATTCCGGTCGCACCTGCAGGGCCTGGCCGTGTCCGTGTACGCGGGCGTGTCGGGCAACCCGACGGCACAGCAGGTGATGGATGGCGCGTCCGCCTTCCGCGCCCATGGGGCCGACTGCGTGATCGGCTTCGGCGGCGGTGCGGCGCTGGACGTGGCCAAGGTGGTCGGGCTGGCCGCCACCCACGAAGGCCCCATCCTCCAGTACGCCTGGGGCCACCCGTCTGCCCGCCCGGTCCCCGGTGAACTGCCCTGGTTCGTGGCCTTGCCCACCACCGCCGGCACCGGCTCCGAGGTCGGCCGGTCGGCCGTGATCAGCGAGGACGACACGCACCTCAAGCGGGTGGTGTTCGGCGCCGCCCTGCTCGCGCGGCAGGTCTTCGCCGACCCGGAACTGACGCTCGACCTGCCGGCGTCGGTGACCGCCGCCACCGGCATGGATGCGCTGACGCACAACGTCGAGAGCTACCTGTCGCCGGCCTACCACCCGCTGTGCGACGGCATCGCGCTGGAAGGCACGCGGATCGCCGCGCGCGCGCTGGAGCGGGCCGTCCGCGAGCCGCACGACCTGGAGGCCCGCGGCGACATGTTGATGGCGGCGATGATGGGCGCCATCGCCTTCCAGAAGGACCTGGGTGCCGTGCATGCCTGCGCGCACGCGCTGGGCGCCGTCTGCAACCTGCACCACGGCCTGGCCAATGCGCTCATGATCGATACCGTGCTGGACTGGAACCGCGCGGCCGTGCCCGCGAAATTCGACGAGCTGGCGCACGTCAGCGGCGTGGCCGGCGGTGGCGCGGCGTTCGTGGACTGGCTGCGCGCCCTCAAGGACCGCATCGGCATCCGCGGCGGCCTGGCGGCCCACGGCGTGCAAGTGGAACAGGTGCCGCGGCTGGCCGACGTCGCCAGCGCCGACATCTGCCACCGGACCAACCCGCGGCCGTGCACGCCGGCCGATTTCAGACGCTTTTTCGAGGAGGCGATGTGAGCAGCCAGGGCAGGATGACGGACCGGCTCAAGATCGGCATCAGCGCCTGCTTCTTCCACCCCGACCCGGACCGCAAGGCGGCGGCCAGCAAGACGCTGCAGTGGATCGAGCAATCCACGGCGCACTGGGTGATGTCGCAAGGCGCCCTGCCGGTGATGGTGCCCTCGCCCTTCGGCGACACGGCCCGTGGCGACGTGGGGCTGGCCGACTACGCGCGCTGGCTCGACGGACTGGTGATGCACGGGGGCGCCGACATCTGGCCCGGCAGCTATGGCGAGGAGCCGCTACGACCCGAGTGGAGCGGCGACCGGCTGCGCGACGAGTACGACATCGCCCTGGTGCGTGCCTTCGTCGCGGCCGGCAAGCCGGTGTTCGGCATCTGCCGCGGGCTGCAGCTGGTCAACGTGGCGCACGGCGGCACGCTCTACCAGGACATCGTCACCCAGAAGCCGGGCGCCCGCGTGCACCGGGACGCGCAGGCCTACGACCTGCACTTCCATGACGTCGACGTGCTGCCCGGCACGCGGCTGGCGCAGCTGCTGGGCGCCCGGCGGCACCGCACCAACAGCGTCCACCACCAGGGTATCAAGGATCTCGCTCCCGGTTTCACGGTCGAGGCGGTCTCGCCCGACGATGGCGTGGTCGAGGCCGTCCGCCACACCAGCCGGGCCTGGATCGCGGCCGTGCAATGGCACCCGGAGCTGCACCGGGCCGACCTCGGCGTGGTGGACGACACCCCGCTGCTGCTCGATTTCCTGGAAGCGGCGCGGGCCGCCCGCGACTGAGCCGGCCGGCGCTCAGGCGGCTTCCAGCTCGCCGCGCGCCCGGACGCAGTAGTCGAGCAAGGCGTCGATCTCGGTGGACTTGTCGAAGACGGCGTCGGCGCCGAGTTGCGCGCAACGCCGACGCATGTCGGCGGTCGCGTGGTTGCTCAGCACGATCACCTTCTGTCCGTGCCGCCGCTGCTGCAGCGCCTCCACGACCCGAAGGCCGTTGCCCTGCCGCAGGAACAGGTCCACTACCGCGACGTCCCAGCCCTCGGGGTGCTGGGACAGCCAGCGCTTGCCCTCGTTCTCGCTGTCCGCCAGGCCGACCGGTTGCACCTCAGCCAGTTCCTGCAGCGTTTCGACCAGGTTCTCCCGGATCGTGGGGCTGTCCTCGACGATATAGGCTCTCAGGGCCATGGGCATTGGCTGCGGCCCGCCTGCAGGGCTGCGGAAGGTACTTCGACTGAGCGCCAATCTACCCCGCGCGTGCAGCAGGCCTTGCAAGCACCCGGGCCAATCGCCTGTAGGAATGGGCGTTCAGCGCCTGTTCAGGAGCAAAGGCCCACCGGCCGTCGCGCGCCGGCAGATGGGCAGTGCGGCGCCGGCCTGCCGGGGCGGCAGCCTCAGAGCGTGAGGATGGTGCAGCCGGTGGTCTTGCGCGCTTCCAGGTCGCGGTGCGCCTGCTGCACCTGGTCCAGCGGGTAGCGCTGGTCGATGCGGATCTTCACCTGGCCGCTGGCGACCACGTCGAACAGCTCGTCGGCCATGGCCTGGGTGGCCTCGCGGCTGGAGATGTGGGTGAAGAGCGTTTGCCGGGTCACGTAGATCGAGCCCTTGGGGCCCAGGATGGCGGGTGCGAACGGCGGGACCGGCCCGGACGTGCTGCCGAAGCTGGCCATCAGGCCGAACGGCGCCAGGCAGTCGAGCGACTTGTCCCAGGTGTCCTTGCCGACCGAGTCGTACACCACCTTCACGCCACGGCCGCCGGTGATGGCCTTGACCCGCTCGCGGAAGTCCTCCCTGTTGTAGTTGATCACGTGGGCCGCGCCGTGCGCCTTGGCCAGCGCGCACTTCTCGTCGGAGCCGGCCGTCCCGATCAACTGCAGCCCCAGCGCCCGGGCCCACTGGCAGGCGATCAGGCCGACACCGCCGGCGGCGGCGTGGAACAGGACGGGGTCGCCGGCCTGCAACCCGCCCTGCGGCAGGGTGCGCTTGAGCAGGTACTGGGCCGTCAGTCCCTTGAGCATCATGGCGGCACCGGTGTCGAAGTCGATCGCGTCGGGCAGCCGGCACACGTTCTGTGCCGGCATCACGCGCACTTCGCAATAGCTGCCGGGCGGCTGGCTGGCATAGGCCGCACGGTCGCCCGCCTTCAGGTGCGTGACGCCCTCCCCGACCGCCTCCACCACGCCGGAGGCTTCCATGCCGATCTGCAGCGGCAGCGGCAGCGAGTACAGGCCGGTGCGGTGGTAGACGTCGATGAAGTTCAGGCCGACCGCCTTGTGCCGGATGCGGATCTGCCCGGGCCCGGGCTGGCCGACCTCCACGTCGACGATCTTCAGTTGCTCGGGACCACCGGTCTGGTCGATGCGGACGGCTCGGCTCATGCTCTCTTCCTCGGGTGCTTGCGGGACGCGCGCCATCCTGCCACGGATTGCACCGGCGCGCCGCGGGGCTGCGCCATGCCCCGACTACGATTGCGGCCCATGCACCAACGCCTGACCCCCGCGACCGCCGGCCTGCTGGTCCTCCCTCCGCTGCTGTGGGCCGGCAACGCGGTGGTGGGGCGCATGATGGTGGGGCTGGTGCCGCCCATCACGCTGAACTTCCTGCGCTGGGCACTGGCCTTCGTGCTGCTGCTGCCGGTGACGGCTTCGCTGCTGCGCCGCGGCGGACCGCTGTGGCCGCAGTGGCGCCGGTTCGCGGTGCTGGGCCTGCTGGGGGTGGGCGCGTACAACGCCTTGCAGTACCTGGCGCTGAAGACCTCCACGCCGCTGAACGTCACCCTGGTGGCCGCCAGCACGCCGGCCTTCATGCTGGGCATCGGCGCGGTGTGGTTCGGCCAACGCATCACGCGCCGCCAGCTGCTGGGCGCCACGATGTCGATCACCGGCGTGCTGGTGGTGCTCGGCCGGGGCGACTGGGAACTGCTGGCGCAGGTGCGGCTGGTGCCCGGCGACTTCTTCATCCTGCTGGCCACCGCCGCCTGGGCGGTCTACAGCTGGCTGCTGGTGCGCCCCGGCGACCCGCCGGAGATCCGCTCGGACTGGGCCGCGCTCCTGATGGCGCAGATGGTGTTCGGGCTGGGCTGGTCGGGCCTGTTCGCCGCCGGCGAATGGGCGGCCGAACCGCAGCGCATCGCGTGGGGCTGGCCGGTGGTCGCGGCCCTGGGCTACGTGGCGCTGGGTCCGGCGATCCTGGCTTACCGCAGCTGGGGCCTGGGCGTGCAGCGCGTGGGGCCGACCATCGCCGGGTTCTTCTCCAACCTCACGCCGCTGTTCGCGGGCGTGCTGTCGGCGGCCCTGCTCGGCGAGATGCCGCACCTGTACCACGCCGCCGCGTTCGTGCTGATCGTCGGCGGCATCGTGGTGTCGTCGCGGCGCTGAGCGCCCGTCGCGATCAGTGCGTGCCCGGGTAGGCGCCGCCGTCGATCAGCACGTTCTGGCCCGTGATGTAGCTGGCGTGGCGGCTGCACAGGAAGGCGCAGGTGGCGCCGAACTCCTCGGGCGTGCCGAAGCGGTTCGCCGGGATGGTGTTCATCCGGGCGGCCGCCACCGCATCCATCGTCTGGCCGGTCTTCTTCACCGCACCTGCCATGGTGGCGCGCAGCCGGTCGGTGTCGAACGCACCGGGCAGCAGGTTGTTGATGGTGACGTTGGCCGCCGCCAGCTTGCGCGTGCGCGCCACACCCGCGACGAAGCCGGTCAGCCCGCTGCGGGCGCCGTTGGACAGCCCGAGGATGTCGATCGGCGCCTTCACCGCCATCGACGTGATGTTGACGATGCGGCCGAAGCCGCGCGCCGCCATGCCGTCGACCGTGGCCTTGATCAGCTCGATGGGCGTGAGCATGTTGGCGTCCAGCGCCCGGATCCAGGCCTCGCGGTCCCAGTCGCGGAAATCGCCCGGCGGCGGGCCCCCGGCGTTGGTGACCACGATGTCGTAGTCGGCCCGCAGCGCGAACACCGCGGCGCGGCCTTCGGGCGTGGTGATGTCCGCGGCGACCTGCAGCACCTGCGCATCCTTCGGCCGCGCCGGCTCGGACTGCAGCCGCTGCACCGCCTGCTGCAGCGCCGGCGCGCCGCGCGCGACCAGCACCACGTTCGCGCCTTCGCGGCTGAGCGCCTGCGCGCAGCCGAAGCCCAGCCCCTTGCTGGCGCCGCACACCAGCGCCCACTTGCCTGCAATGCCCAGATCCATGTCAGCCCGAGTTGGTGAACGAAGCGTCGATCATAAGGACGCGAGGGGGGTCAGCGCCGCCCGCGCGTGAACACCCAGATGCCGGCGATCACCAGCGCGGTGCCGGCGACGATCCAGCCGGTGAACGGCTCGCCCAGGATCAGCACGCCCATGAGGATGGTGGACAGCGGGCCCACCATGCCGGTCTGCGCGGACAGGGCCGGCCCGATGCGCTCGATGGCCATCATCACCAGCAGCACCGGCACCGCCGTGCACAGCGTGGCGTTGAGCACCGACAGCCAGACCACCTCGGGTGCGACTTCCAGCGCGAGGCCGGCGGGCCGCAGCAGCAGGTACTGGGCGATGCAGAAGACGCAGGCCACCGAGGTGGCCAGCCCCACCAGCCGCAGCGAGCCGAGCCGCTGCACCAGCTCGCCGCTGTAGACCAGGTAGACGGCATAGGTCACGGTGCTGATGAAGATCAGCGTGGCGCCCCACGCCGCGTCCGGACCGACCGCCCCCATCTCCTGCCCGAACACCAGCAGCACGCCGGCATAGCTGATCGCCATGCCGGCCAGCTGCGCGCGCGAGAACGGCTTGCGGTACAGCGCCCAGCCGAGCAGCAGCACCATGGTGGGGTTGAGATACAGGATCAACCGCTCCAGCGAAGCGGTGGTGTACTGCAGGCCGGCGAAGTCGAGGAAGCTCGAGAGGTAGTAGCCGGTGAAACCCAGCCCGAGCACGCCCAGCCAGTCGCGGCGCTGCAGCGGCGGCCGGCCGCGGCTGGCCCACCAGGCCATGGCGGCGAACAAGGGCAGCGCGAACAGCATGCGCAGCATGATCAGCGTGACCGCGTCGACGCCGTAGCGGTAGGCCAGCTTGACGATGATGGCCTTGCCGCTGAACGCGATCGCGCCGGCCGTCGCCAGCGCCAGCCCCGGCAGCAGGCGGCCCGGTGCGGCGATCGCTTCGGGCATGGCGGGCCGGGACGAACTCATCGGGGGCCGATCGTGGCGGCGCCAGCGAAACGGCGCCCGAAGGCGCCGCTGGGGAAGGGCCTGCGCAAGGGCCTCAATCCTCTTCGTGGAACACGTCCTCGCGCTTGCTCTTGACGGCCGGCAGCAGCACGATGACCAGCAGCAGCAGCGCCGCCAGCAGCAGGCCCAGCGAGATCGGGCGGGTCACCAGCACCGACCAGTCGCCGCGCGACAGCAGCAGCGCGCGGCGCAGGTGCTCCTCCATCATCGGGCCCAGGATCAGCCCCAGCAGCAGCGGGGCCGGCTCGGCGCCGAGCTTGAGGAAGAAGTAGCCGACGATGCCGAACAGCGCCACCATCCAGATGTCCCAGGTGTTGTTGTTCGTCGAGTACACGCCGATGGCGCAGAACAGCACGATCGCCGGGAACAGCCAGCGGTAGGGCACGGTCAGCAGCTTGATCCAGATGCCGATCAGCGGCAGGTTCAGGATCACCAGCATGGCGTTGCCGATCCACATCGACGCCACCAGGCCCCAGAACAGCTCGGGGTTGCTGGTCATCACCTGCGGGCCGGGCTGGATGTTGTGGATGGTCATGGCGCCGACCATCAGCGCCATCACGGCGTTGGGCGGGATGCCCAGGGTCAGCAGCGGGATGAAGGCGGTCTGCGAGCCGGCGTTGTTGGCCGACTCGGGTGCCGCGACGCCGCGGATGTTGCCCTTGCCGAACGGCACCTCGCCGGGGCGCAGCCGGGTCTTCTTCTCGATGGTGTAGGCCGCGAAGGCCGACAGCAGCGCGCCGCCGCCCGGCAGGATGCCCAGCCCCGAGCCCAGCGCGGTGCCGCGCAGGATCGCCGGGAGCATGTTGCGGAAGTCCTCCCGGGTCGGAAACAGGCCCGACACCTTGGCGGTGAACACCTCGCGCTCGTCGGCGTGCCGCGACAGGTTCATGATGATCTCGCCGTAGCCGAACACGCCCATGGCGATCACGATGAAGCCCAGGCCGTCGGTCAGCTCGGGGATGTCGAACGAGTAGCGCGCCACGCCCGAGTTGACGTCGGTGCCCACCAGCCCGAGCAGCAGCCCCAGGATGATCATGGCCACCGCCTTGATCAGCGAGCCGGAGGCCAGCACCACGGCGCCGATCAGGCCCAGCACCATCAGGGAGAAGTACTCGGCCGGGCCGAACTTGAAGGCCACTTCGGTCAGCGGCCCGGCGAAGCCCGCCAGGATCAGGGTGCCGACGCAGCCGGCGAAGAACGAGCCGATGCCGGCCGCCGCCAGCGCCGGTCCGGCGCGGCCGCGCCGTGCCATCTGGTAGCCGTCGATCACGGTCACCACCGAGGACGATTCGCCCGGCAGGTTGACCAGGATGGCGGTGGTGGAGCCGCCGTAGGAAGCCCCGTAGTAGATGCCGGCCAGCATGATCAGCGCCGACACCGGCGGCAGCGCATAGGTGGCCGGCAGCAGCATGGCGATGGTGGCGACCGGGCCGACGCCGGGCAGCACGCCGATCATGGTGCCCAGCAGGCAGCCGATGAAGGCGTACAGCAGGTTGATCGGCGTGAAGGCGACGCCGAAGCCGATCGAGAGGTGGTTGATCAGTTCCATGGGTGCGTTTTCAGCCGACGAGGAAGGAAGGCCACACCGGGAATTGCAGGGCCAGCAGCTTGACGAAGGCCAGGTAGCTCAGGATCGCCAGCGCCGTGGCCAGCACGGCGACTTCCTTGAACTTGAATTCGTCGCCGGCCAGCGAGGCGACGAAGGTCAGGCCGTAGATCGCCGCGATCAGGCCGAATGCGGGGATGCCGAACCTCGGCACGCCGGCCAGCAACACGCCGAACAGCACGTTGGAGCCGATGATGAAGCCCAGCGGCTTCCATGCGATGGCGCCGATCTTCTCGCCGTCCTCGGTCTCCACGACCAGCGCACCGAAGGTGATCGCCAGCCCCAGGACCGCCAGCAGGATGCCCAGCGCCAGCGGGAAGTAGCCCGGCCCCATGCGCGCGCCGTCGCCGATCGTGTAATTGGTCGCACCCCAGGCGAAGGCGACGCCGACGATGGTGAACATCAGGCCGGCCGCGAAATCCTTCTGGCTCTTGATTCTCAAAGTGAAGTCTCCTTGGCAGGTAAGCCGGCCATTCTTGCGGTTGGGTTGCCGCGCGCCGATGTGGATTTCCCGTATTCGACGGCTGACGCGAAGCTGACGGCGGTGCCGGCGTCAGGATAGCGGCGGCGTGGCGGTGAGCACTTCCTCCAGCGTGGTCAGGCCCTCGGCTACGCGCAGCGCACCGGCCAGCCGCAGCGGCCGCATGCCGTCGGCGATGCCCTGGCGGCGCAGCGCGTCGATCGAGGGCTGGTGCGCGACCCGCTCCTTGAACGCTTCGGTGACCGTGAGCAGCTCGTACAGCCCCATCCGGCCCAGGAAGCCGGTCATGCGGCAATCCACGCAGCCGACCGGGCGGTAGGGTCGCCAGCTGCCGCTGAGCTTCCAGGGCCTGACCACTTCCTCCACCGTCTCGCGCGGGCCGGCTTCGTCGGGCTGGCGGCACTTGCGGCACAGCGTGCGCACCAGGCGCTGCGCCAGGACGCCGAGCACGGTTGCGTTGATCAGGTACGGCGGCACGCCCAGCTCCATCAGGCGGGTGACGGCCGAGGGTGCGTCGTTGGTGTGCAGCGTGGAGAACACCAGGTGGCCGGTCAGCGCCGCCTGCACCGCCATCTCGGCCGTCTCCAGGTCGCGGATCTCGCCGACCATGATGATGTCCGGGTCCTGCCGCATCAGCGCCCGCAGCCCGTCGGCGAAGCCGAAGTCCAGCTGCGGCTGCACCTGGGTCTGGTTGAAGGCCGGCTCGATCATCTCGATCGGGTCCTCCACCGTGCTGACGTTCACTTCCTCGGTGGCCACCCGCTTGAGGGTGGAGTACAGCGTGGTGGTCTTGCCCGAGCCGGTCGGGCCGGTGACCAGCACGATCCCGTGCGGGCGCCGCACCAGCGCCTCCCAGCGCTGCGCATCGTGGGGCGAAAAGCCCAGCGCATCCAGGTCCTTGACGGTGGTGTCCGGGTCGAAGATGCGCATCACCATCTTCTCGCCGAAGGCGGTCGGCAGCGTCGACAGCCGCATCTCCACTTCGTCGCCGCGCGTGTTCCGGGTCTTGATCCGGCCGTCCTGCGGCCGGCGCTTCTCCACCACGTCCATGCGGCCGAGCAGCTTGATGCGCGCGATCATGGCGTTGAGCACGCCCATGGGCATCTGGTAGACCGGGTGCAGCACGCCGTCGATGCGGAAGCGGATCACGCCCTGCTCGCGCCGCGGCTCCAGGTGGATGTCGCTGGCGCGCTGGTCGAAGGCGTAGGTCCACAGCCAGTCGACCACCTGCACAACGCCCTGGTCGTTGGCATCGAGCTGCTTGTTGCTGCGGCCCAGCTCGACCAGCTGCTCGAAGCTGGCGGCGCCGGCGCTGCCGCCGGTGCGCTGCGCCGCACGCACCGACCGGGCGAGCGCGAAGAACTCCGCGGTGTAGCGCTGGATGTCCCGCGGGTTGGCGAGCACCCGCCGCACCGGGCGCTTGGCCTGCCGCTCGACCTCGGCCACCCAGTCGGTGACGAAGGGCTCGGCGGTGGCGACCACCACCTCGCTGGGCGCCACCTGCACCGGCAGCACGCGGTGGCGCTCGGCGTAGGCCGCGCTCATGGCATCGGCGACCCGGCCCACGTCGACCTTGAGCGGGTCGATGCGCAGGTAGTCCAGCCCGGCGCGGCCGGCCAGGTACTGGGTGAGGGCTTCGATGTCCAGCGGCTTGCCGTCGCCGGCCCGCGTCATCGCCACCGCCGCCAGCCGCACCAGCGGGTGCTGGGCGCTCTCGGCCTGGGCGCAGCGCGCGACCGTGCGGCGGGCTTCTTCCGCCGAGATCACGCCGTCCTCGCTCAGCCACTCGACCAGCCAGCGCCAGTCCAGCGGGCCCTGCGGGGCGCTGCGGTCGGCGGGGCGGGGGCGGGCGGATGGGCTCATGGGCGGATCATTCCACAGCCTTGAACACGCGCAGCCACTTGCCGGCCGGCAGGCCCCAGCGCGACTGGATCGCGTCGGCGCGGCGCACCAGCTCGGCGCGCGACGGATGCTGCGGCGTGCGCAGCGCCAGCACGATGGTGTTGCCCTCGCGCGTGGGCCGGAACGCCCAGGTCGAGCCCGGGCCGAACGCCGCCTGGATGCGGGCCAGGCTGCGCTCGAAGCTGGAGGAGCGGCCGAACAGGTTGACCGTCATGCAGCCGTCCTCGCCGAGCAGGCGGCGGCAATCCGAATAGAAGGACTGGCTGTCCAGCACCGGCGCGGCGGCCTGCTGGTCGTACAGGTCGACCTGCAGGGCATCCACCTGGCCGCGCCAGTGCCCGTGCGCGGCCACCTCGGCCGCATCGCCCAGGATCACGGACAGGCGCGAGTCGTCGCGCGGCAGCCTGAACCACAGCCGGCAGGCCGCGATCACCTGCGGATTGAGCTCGATCGCGGTGGTCTTCATGCGCAGGCGCTTGTGGCAGAACTTGGTCAGGGCGGCTGCGCCGAGCCCGAGCTGCATGGCATGCCGGCGCGCCACCGTGTCCGGCTCCACGAACAGCAGCCAGGCCATCATGCGCTGCACGTACTCGAGGTGGATGTCGAACGGCTCGTCCATCCGCATCGAGCCCTGCACCCATTCCGTGCCCAGGTGCAGGTAGCGGATGTCGCCGTGGTCGGAGAAGTTGACCTCGGGCAGCGGTGCAGGGTGGACGGTCACGGCGCCCGATTATCGGGCGCCCAGCAGTGGCGCCAGCCTGGCCAGCGCCTCGCAGGCGTTGCGCGTGGTCGCTTCGGCCAGCGCCTCGGCCGGCACGCCGCGCAGCCCGGCCACCACCTCCGCGATCCGCGGCAGCTCGGCCGGTTCGTTGCGCGGCTGCGCCTGGCCGGCGGCGCGCTCGGCCGCGGTGCGGTAGAGCCAGCGCGGCGGGATGTCGGGCGCGTCGGTTTCCAACACCAGCGCCGACAGCGGCAGGCCGGCGGCGAGCCGGCGCAACTGCAGCGCCCGCTCGTAGGTCACGGCGCCACCGAAGCCGAGCTTGAAGCCGAGCTCGACGAACGCGCGCGCCTGCTGCTCGCTGCCGTTGAAGGCATGGGCGATGCCGGCCACGGGCAGCTCGCGCAGGTGCTTGAGCAGCCGGTCGGCCGAACGCCGCACGTGCAGGATGACCGGCAAGCCGTGGCGACGCGCCAGCAGCAACTGCTCGCGGTAGAAGAATTCCTGGCGTTCGCGGTCCAGCCCCGGCACGAAATGGTCGAGCCCGATCTCGCCGACGGCGACCAGCCGCGGGTCGTCGCGCAGCTCGCGCAGGCACCGGTCGAGCTCGGCCAGGTCCTGCTCGCGCGCCTCCCCGGTGCGAACCGGGTGGATGCCCAGCGCATAGCTGTCGCCGCCCCGGTGGGCCAGTGCGCGCACGGCGCCGAAGCCGGCGACGTCGACCGCGGGAATGACGCAATGCGCCACGCCGGCCCGCTGCGCGCGCTGGCGGACGGCCGCTGCCTCGTCGCCGAATTCCGGCGCATCGAGGTGGCAGTGCGTGTCGACGTAGGCGGGCATCGTGGGATGATGCCGGATAAGCCTGCAAGGACGGCGATGACTGTGCGCCGGCGGGCAAACCGTGCTACCGTGTCCCCTCGCTTTTTGGGGTTCCCGAACGACCCGCAGTCCGAAAAGGTGATCCGATGCGCAGGCCAGCTTTGTACAGCTCCAGCCGTTCGGCTCCTGCGCAGCAGGCCCCTGCCGCCGCGCAGCCCGCGCCCGAACCGGCGCAACCCTCCCCCCGCCAGCGCCGCCTGAGGCTGGCCGCTGCCAGCCCCGCCGTGATGTGGTCCGCCATCGCGCTGCTGGCGGCACTGCTGGCCCTGAGCCTGGGGCTGGGCGGCGGCCCGGCGCCGCGCAGGATCACGCAGGCCGACATCAACGCCGCCGTGCTCAAGACGCTGGAGACGCAGCCGCTGCCTTCGGAGTACGCCAAGGCCTACGAGACCATCCGCCCGTCCGTCGTGCGCGTGGTCGGCTACGTCAAGAAGAGCCGGCTCAAGGACGAGCAGGCGCCCCGGATGCATGGGGTCCGGCCCAAGCCGCTCGACCCGGCCGGCAGCGGCGCCCCCGCAGGCGATGACGACGAGGAGATCGAAGCCGGCGTCGGCACCGGCGTGGTGATCGTCGACAAGGGGATCATCCTGACCAACCTGCACGTCGTCTCGGGCGCCGACAGCATCAAGGTCACGTTCTTCGACGGCCTGGAGGCCACCGCCACCATCACCGGCGCCCAGCCCGAGAACGACCTCGCCGTGCTGCAGGCCCACAAGATCCCGGACGACATGATCGCGGCGACCATGCGCTCGACCGGCGACCTGGCGCCGGGCGACAAGGCGCTGGTGGTCGGCTTCCCCTTCGGCATCGGGCCGTCCGCCTCGGGCGGCGTGATCTCCGGGCTGAACCGCTCCTTCCGCTCGCCCGAAGGCAAGCAGGAGATGACCAACCTGATCCAGTTCGATGCGGCGGCCAATCCGGGCAACTCCGGCGGCCCGCTGGTCACCATGGAAGGCGAGGTGGTGGGCATCGTCACGGCCATCCTCAACCCCACGCCGGCGCGCACCTTCCTGGGCATAGGCTTCGCGGTCCCGATCGAGAACGCGGCGCAGGCCGCCGGCATGCCGCCCTTCTGAGCAGCCATGGCGAAGGACCTCGCCTGCGCGCCGATGGCCGACGACCGCAAGGGCTGAGCCGCCCGCCATCGATTTCCATCATTCCTCACCCGTCATCCACCCCGCCATGGAAGAGAACACCCGACAGGACAGCGCCACCGCCCGCTTGATGGAGCAGATCCTCTACGAAGTCAAGCGCATCGTCGTGGGGCAGGACCGCTTCCTCGAACGCGTCATGGTTGCCATGCTCGCGCAGGGGCACCTGCTCGTCGAGGGCGTGCCGGGCCTGGCCAAGACGCTGACCGTCAAGACGCTGGCCAGCACCGTGCGCGGGCACTTCAAGCGCATCCAGTTCACGCCCGACCTGGTGCCGGCCGACCTGGTGGGCACGCGCATCTACAACCAGAAGAGCGGCGAGTTCAGCACCTCGCTCGGCCCGGTGTTCACCAACCTGCTGCTGGCCGACGAAATCAACCGCGCGCCGGCCAAGGTGCAGAGCGCGCTGCTGGAGGTGATGCAGGAGCGCCAGGTCACCATCGCCGGCCAGACGCACAAGGTGCCCGAGCCCTTCCTGGTGATGGCCACCCAGAACCCGATCGAGACCGAGGGCACCTACCCGCTGCCGGAAGCCCAGGTCGACCGCTTCATGATGAAGGTGCTGGTGGACTACCCGAGCGACGAGGAAGAGTACGTCATCGTCGAGCGCGTCACCGGGCCCGCCGTGCACGTCTCCGCAGTGGCCACCACCGAGCAGCTGGCCGCGCTGCAGCACGAATGCCGGCGTGTCTACGTCGATCCCTCGCTGGTGCAGTACGCCGTCAAGCTGGTGTCGGCCACGCGCAATCCGGAGCGCCACGGCCTGAAGGAACTGCGCCGCTTCATCACTTTCGGCGCCAGCCCGCGCGGCACCATCAGCCTGACCGAGGGCGCGCGCGCGCTGGCCATGCTGCGCGGCCGCACCTATGCCCTGCCCGAGGACATGTCCGACCTGATCGGCGACGTGCTGCGCCACCGGCTGGTGCTGTCCTACGAGGCCCTGTCCGAAGGCATGGACGCCGATGCCGTCATCGGCCAGATCATGTCCCGCATCCCGGCGCCCGCGCGCCCGCTCGAGCATGAGAAGCTGGTGGCGTAACAGGACGCCCCCCGAGGCGCCTTCGGCGCTTCCCCCCGCTGGGGGGCGCCGCCAGCGGCCCGGCGAAGCCGGTTCCGCGGCGGCCCCCAGGGGCCATGTCGAGGCGGCAGCTCCGCACGGCGGCCCCTCGGCCGACGCCGTGCTGCGGCGGCTGGAGTGGACCGTGATCCGCCGGCTCGACGGCCTGCTGCAGGGCGATTACCGCACCCTGCTGCGCGGCGCGGGGCTGGACCTGGCCGACCTGCGCGAATACCAGCACCACGACGACGTGCGCCACATCGACTGGAACGTCACCGCGCGCACCGACACGCCGCACGTGCGCGTGTTCACCGAGGACCGGGAGATGGCGGCCTGGTTCCTGCTGGACCTCAGCCCGTCGGTGGACTTCGGCTCGGGCGAGCAGCGCAAGCGCAACGTATCGGCCGAGTTCGTGGCGGTGCTGGCCCGGCTGCTCACCCGCCACGGCAACCGGGTCGGCGCGTTGCTGTACGGATCGGGCGTGGACACGGTGATTCCGACGCGCGGCGGGCGCCGCCACGTGCTGAACCTGCTGCACACGCTGCAGGCCCGGCCGGCCGGGCGCGAGTCCGGGCCGACCCGGCTGCGCGACCTGCTCGACTCGGCCGCCGGGGTGGTCCAGCGCCGCTCCACCCTCTTCGTGGTGTCCGACTTCATCAGCGAGCCGGGCTGGGAGCGCCCGCTCGGCCTGCTGGCGCAGCGCCACGAGGTCGTGGCGGTGCGGGTGATGGATCCGCTGGAGCTGCAGCTGCCCGACCTCGGCCTGCTGACCCTGCGCGACGCCGAGACCGGTGAGCAGTTGCTGGTGGACACCCACGACCCGGGCTTTCGCAAGCGCTTCGCCAGCGTGGCCGCGCAACGCGAAGCCGAACTGCGCGAGGCGCTGGGCCGCGCCGGCGTGGATGCGCTGGAGCTGTCCACCGACGCCGACCTGGTCGATGCCGTGATCCGCTTCACCGAGATGCGCAAGCGCCGCATCCGGCTGGCCGCCGGCGGCGGCATGCCCGCGCACCTGCAGCCGGCCACCGCCTGAACGGGAGGTCCCATGCATTTCCTCTGGCCCGAGTTCCTTTGGCTGCTGCTGGCGGTCCCGCTACTGGTGCTGCTGTACCTCTGGCTGCTGCGCCGCAAGAAGAAGATGGCGGTGAAGTACGCGTCGCTGTCGGTCGTCAAGGCGGCCATGGGTCCGGGCCAGTCGATCCGCCGGCACATCCCGCCGGCGCTGTTCCTGCTGGCCCTGGTCGCCATGCTGCTGGCCGCCGCGCGGCCGACCGCGGTGGTCACGCTGCCGTCCAACCAGCAGACCATCATCCTGGCCATGGACGTGTCGGGCAGCATGCGCGCGGCCGACGTCGAGCCGAACCGGCTGATCGCGGCGCAGAACGCCGCCAAGGCCTTCCTGACCGAGCTGCCGCGCCACGTGAAAGTGGGCATCGTGGCCTTCGCCGGCTCGGCCCAGGTGGCGCAACTGCCCACCGTCAACCGCGAGGACCTGGTCACCGCCATCGACCGCTTCCAGCTGCAGCGCGCCACCGCCACCGGCAACGCCATCGTGATCTCGCTGGCCACGCTGTTCCCCGACCAGGACATCGAGCTGGCCGCGCTGCAGGGCGGCCGCGATCGCCAGCGCGGCTTCGCCATCGATGCCGAGCGCAAGGAGAAGAAGGAGTTCACCCCGGTGGCGCCCGGCTCCTACAGCTCGGCCGCCATCATCATGCTGACCGACGGCCAGCGCACCACCGGCGTCGACCCGCTCGAGGCCGCCAAGATGGCCGCCGAGCGCGGGGTGCGCGTCTACACGGTGGGCATCGGCACGGTGAACGGCGAGACCATCGGCTTCGAGGGCTGGTCCATGCGCGTGCGGCTGGACGAGGAGTCGCTCAAGGCCATCGCCAAGATGACCGAAGCCGAGTACTTCTACGCCGGCACGGCGCAGGACCTGAAGAAGGTCTACGAGACGCTCAGCTCCAAGCTGACCGTGGAGAAGAAGGAGACCGAGGTCTCGGCCCTGCTGGCGCTGGCCGCCGCGGCGCTGTCGCTGCTGGCGGGAGGGCTGTCCCTGCTGTGGTTCAACCGGATTTTTTGACGCTTCGCGTCAAGGGGCCGGCTGCTCCGGCTCCAGCAGCCCCCTCTCCCCATCCTTCTCCCGACGGGGAGAGGAGCAGACCGCTCACGAAAGCCGCCCTTCCACCAGCCGCAGCTGCCGCCCGCAACGCGCGGCCAGTTGCTCGTCGTGCGTGACCAGCACGAACGCCGTGCCGCGATCGCGCGCCAGCTGCAGCATCAGCTCGAACACCGCATCGGCGGTGACGCGGTCGAGATTGCCGGTGGGCTCGTCGGCCAGCACGCAGTCGGGGCGGGTGACCAGCGCCCGCGCCACGGCCACCCGCTGGCGCTCGCCGCCGGACAGCTCGGCCGGCCGGTGGTCCAGCCGATGCCCGAGGCCGACGGCCTCCAGTGCCTGGGTCGCCATCCGGGCGCAGGCCTGCGGGGGCTCGCGCCGGATGCGCAGGGGCATGCCGACGTTGTCGAGCGCGCTGAACTCGGGCAGCAGGTGGTGGAACTGGTAGACGAAGCCCAGGTGCCGGTTGCGCAGTTCGCCCTGTTGCGCCGGGCTGAGGGCAGCCATGGCCCGGCCGGCCAGCTGCACGCTGCCGGCCGTGGGCGCGTCCAGGCCGCCCAGCAGGTGCAGCAGGGTGCTCTTGCCGGAGCCGGAAGCGCCGACGATGGCCAGCGTTTCGCCGGGGTGCACGTCCAGGTCGATGCCGCGCAGCACCGCCACGTCCAGCCCGCCCTCGGAAAAGCGCTTGGCCAGCCCGCGCGCCTGCAGCACCGGCTCACTCATAGCGCAACGCCTCGGCCGGGTTGACGCGGCTGGCGCGCCAGCTCGGGTACAGGGTGGCCAGGAAGGCCAGCACCAGCGAGATCAGCGCGATCGGCAGGATGTCGTCGCCCTGCGGATCGCTGGGCATGCGGCTGATCAGGTAGATGTCGCGTGGCAGGAAGCTGGCGCCGAGCGCCCGCTCCAGCGCCGGCACGATGACGTCGATGTTGAGCGCCACGCCGAGCCCGAGCAGCAGGCCGGCCAGGGTGCCGATCACGCCGACGGCGGCGCCCTGCACCACGAAGATGCCCATGATGCTGCGCGGGCTGGCGCCCAGCGTGCGCAGGATCGCGATGTCGGCGCGCTTGTCGGTGACCGTCATCACCAGGGTGCTCACCAGGTTGAAGGCGGCCACCGCCACGATCAGCGTGAGGATGATGAACATCATGCGTTTTTCCAGCTGCACGGCGGCGAACCAGGTGCGGTTCTGGCGGGTCCAGTCGCGCACCACCACCGGGCCGGTCAGCGTTTGCGCCAGTTCGGCCGCAACCTCGCGCGCCTGGTGCAGATCCTTGAGTTTCAGGCGCACGCCGGTGGGCCCCTCCAGCCGGAAGATGCGCGCGGCGTCCTCGCGGTGCAGCAGCACCAGGGCGCTGTCGTACTCGTAGTGGCCCGAATCGAAGGTGCCGACCACGGTCATCTGCTTCAGGCGCGGCACGACGCCCGCCGGCGTCACCTGGCCGCTGGGCGCGATCAGCGTCACCGCATCGCCCTCGCGCACGCCCAGCGCGCGCGCCAGCTCGATGCCCGGCACCACGCCGAACGCCCCGGGCACGAGGCGCGCCAGCGCGCGCGGCGCGGCGGCCCCGCCGAGGTCGGTGACCTGCGGCTCCAGCGCCGGCTCGATGCCGCGCACCAGGGCGCCGCGCATGTCCTCGCCGCGCGCGACCAGCGCCTGCGCCGAGATGAACGGCGCGGCACCGACCACCTGCGGGTGGCTGCGCGCCTCGCGCAGGGTGCGCTCCACGTCCGGCAGCACGCCGCCGCCCGCCCCGTGGATCTCGATGTGCGACACCACGCCCAGCATGCGGTCGCGCACCTCCTTCTGGAAGCCGTTCATCACCGACAGCACGATGATGAGTGCGGCCACGCCGAGCGCGATGCCGAGCATGGACACGCCGGAGATGAAGGAGATGAAGCCGTTGCGGCGGGCGGCCCGGCCGGCCCGGGTGTAGCGCCAACCCAGTGCCAGCTCGTAGGGGATACGCATGCCAGGGGTCCGGTTGTGGGCGCGATTGTGGCATCCACGACAATCGGGGCCATGTCGGACGCTGCCCACTTGTTGATCCCCTTTGCCGCATGCAGCGCCGACGGCTGCCGCGAGCGCCTGGCCACGCTGCGGCTGCCGCACCTGGAGCGGCTGCTGGCGGCGATGGCACCGGCGCAGGCCGAAGCGGGCGACGAACACGCGCTGTCCATGCCGCACGAGCGTGTGCTGGCGCGCGAATGCGCACTGCAGGCGCCGGACGGCCTGCTGCCCTTCGCCGCCTGGGAGGCGATGCAGGGCGGCATCGATCCGGCCGGGCAGGCCTGGGCCTGGATCACGCCCTGCCACTGGCGCGTGGGCACCGACCGCGTCTTCATGCACCACCCGCAGGAGCTGGGTCTGGACGCGGACGAATCGCGGGCGCTGCTGGCGGCGCTGCGGCCATACTTCGAGCAGGACGGACTGCAGCTGGCCTACGAGGCGCCAACCCGCTGGCTCGCCAGCGGGCCGCTGTTCGCGCAGGTCCCCTGCGCCTCCCTCGACCGGGTGGTCGGGCGCGTGATCAACGACTGGATGCCGCGCGGCGACGCCGGCAAGCCGCTGCGCCGGCTGCAGCAGGAGATGCAGATGCTGCTGTACACGCACCCGGTCAACGAAGCCCGCACCGCCGGCGGCCAGTTGCCGGTCAATTCCTTCTGGGTGAGCGGCAACGGCGCCTTGCCGGCCGGCCACGCACCTGCGCCCCCGCCGGAGTTGCGCGTCACCCACTACCTGCGCGACGCCGCGCTGCGGCAGGACTGGGCCGCCTGGGCATCCGGCTGGCAGCAGATCGACGAGGGCGAATGCGCCCGGCTGCAGCAGGCCGCCGCCAAAGGGCATCCGGTGGCCATCAGCCTTTGCGGCGAGCGGCAGGCCCGCACCTGGCGCAGCACGGGCGGCGGCGGATGGCGCCGCCTGGCCGCCGCCTTCTCCCGCCGGCGCGCCGCCGACTGGCTGGCCGAACTGTGAAGATCATCACCCGCGACGTTCCGCCGCGCGCAGCGTGGGCGCTGGAGCAGGCCGGCATCCACCCGCTGCTGGCCCGCCTGTATGCGGCGCGCGGCGTGCGCGCGCGCGAGGAGCTGGACGACGGGCTGGCGCGCCTGCTGCCGCCGGCGTCGCTGAAGGGCGTCGCCGAAGCCGCCACCCTGCTGGCCGACGCCATCGCCGGACACAAGCGCCTGTGCATCGTCGCCGACTACGACTGCGACGGCGCCACGGCGTGCGCGGTGGCGGTGCGCGGCCTGCGGATGCTCGGCGCCCGCAGCGTGGACTACCTCGTGCCCGACCGGGTGGCCGACGGCTACGGCCTCACGCCGCCGATCGCCCGGCGCGTCAGGGAAGCCGGCGCGGATGTCCTGGTCACGGTGGACAACGGCATTGCCAGCGTCGAAGGCGTGGCGGCGGCCAACGCCCTGGGCCTGCAGGTGCTGGTGACCGACCACCACCTGCCCGGCCCCGAACTGCCGGCGGCCGCCGCCATCGTCAACCCCAACCAGCCCGGCTGCGGCTTCGAGAGCAAGTGCATCGCCGGGGTCGGCGTGATGTTCTACGTGCTGCTGGCGCTGCGGGCCGAGCTGCGCGCGCGCGGCGCCTTCGACGCAGCCGGCCAGCCCAGGCTCGACGTCCTGCTGCCGCTGGTGGCGCTGGGCACCGTGGCCGACGTGGTCCGGCTGGACGCCAACAACCGGCGGCTGGTGGCGCAGGGGCTGCGCCGCATTCGCGCCGGCGCCCTGCCCTGCGGCCTGGCCAGCCTGTTCGCGGCGGCCGGCCGCACGACCCGGGCTGCCACCACCTTCGATATCGGCTTTGCGCTGGGGCCGCGCATCAATGCGGCCGGGCGGCTGGCGGACATGCGCATCGGCATCGAATGCCTGCTGACCGACGACCCGGCCCACGGCGCCGAGCTGGCCCAGCGCCTGGACGGCATCAACCGCGAGCGCAAGGGCATCGAGGGCGAGATGCGCCAGCAGGCCCTGGAGCTGGCCGAGGCGCTGTTCGAGCCCGGCCAGGAGCCGCCGGCCGCGCTGTGCGTGTTCGACCCGGACTTCCACGAGGGCGTGGTCGGCATCGTCGCCTCCCGGCTGAAGGAGCGATTCCACCGCCCCACCTTCGTGTTCGCCGCCAGCCACGCCCCCGGCCGCGAGCACGAGCTCAAGGGATCCGGCCGCTCGATTCCCGGCTTCCACCTGCGCGACGCGCTCGACCTGGTGGCCAAGCGCCATCCGGGCGTCCTGTCGCGCTTCGGCGGCCACGCCATGGCGGCCGGCTGCACCCTCGCGGAAGAGCACCTGGACACCTTCGAGCGGGCGCTGGCCCAGGTCGCGCAGGAGTGGCTGGATGCCGCCACGCTGATGCGGCGGCTGCCCACCGACGGCCCGCTCGCGCCCGAGTACCGCCGCCCGGACCTGGTGGACACGCTCAGCCGCGAGGTGTGGGGCCAGGGCTTCGCTGCGCCGGTCTTCAGCGAGGAGATGGACGTGCTGTCGCAGCGGGTGGTCGGAGAGCGCCACCTGGCAGTTCGACTGCGCCACCAGGGGCAGCCGGTCGACGGTATCTGGTTCGGCCGCACCGAGCCGCTGCCGGCGCGCGCGCGCATCGCCTTCCGGCTGGAAGCCGAGGAGTACCAGGGCGTGCGCCGCGTGCGCTTCCTGCTGGAAGGCCTAGAGCCGGCGGGCTGACGCGCCGGCCGTGGGGCCTGCTTCCTCCAGCCAGGCAAACAGGCGCGCGGCCACGCGGCCCAGCGCCTCGTCGGACAGGGCCTGGGCCCGCGCCAGCTGCCACACCGCGTACTCGCGGTCGCCCAGCATCATGGCCGAGCTGACGCATCGGCCATGGCCCGCCATCAGCAGCGTGAACGAGTCCAGCAGTTCAACCGGGCAGTAGCGCGCCGGCGCGGCCGGCGAATCGAAGTCGTCGGAAGCCTCGAGCGAAGTCGAGCGCGCCTCGAAGGCAGGCTCGGCTTGCGCAACATCGGTACGGGCGAGGGTCATGGCACGCTCCTGCAGCTACGCTTGAAGGTCAGCTTAGGCAGCCGGCCGCGGCTGCGCAGTCGGCGGCTGTGCCTTGCCTCTGTCGGACCCGGGCTGGACAGGGAGGGCGCAGGGGCGCTGCCGGGCGCAGGCCGACGCCGCCGGCGCCTGCCGGAGCAATGCGCACCGGCGGATCAGCGGATCGCCAGCCGGGTCCCCGGATCGCCCTGGCCGGGGCTGTAGAAGACCGCGCAATCGGCACTGGTGGGATCCACGCAGGTCGGGGCTGCTGGGCGCGGCGCCAGCACGACCACGGTGCGACGAGCTTCGGCCTTTTCCACCTGCTGGTTGCACAATGCAAGCAGGGCCAGCAGCTGGGCGCCGGCGATGGCTGCGGCCAGCAGCCAGAGCACCGGATCGCGCGGGCGGCCATCGTCGGGGTCGAACAGGCGGAACGGCACCAACCCATCCTAGGAGCGCCCGCCCGCACCGGACTGCTGCCCGGCGCGCAAGCCGCCGTAGGACAAGATCGACAGCGCTGCCTCGACTCCCGGGAGCACGGCGCGCGTGCCCGAGCCGCAGCCGCTGGTCCGGGCGATCGCTTACCCGCCAGGGGGACAGGAGCGCGGCCGGGTTGGCCGCCGTTTCAGGCCTTGGGCAGGGTGACGCCGCGCTGGCCCTGGTACTTGCCGCCGCGGTCCTTGTAGCTGGTCTCGCAGACCTCGTCGCTCTCGAAGAACAGCACCTGGGCGCAGCCCTCGCCGGCATAGATCTTGGCCGGCAGGGGGGTGGTGTTGGAGAACTCCAGCGTCACGTAGCCTTCCCATTCCGGCTCGAACGGGGTGACGTTGACGATGATCCCGCAGCGTGCGTAGGTGCTCTTGCCCAGGCAGATGGTCAGCACGTTGCGTGGGATGCGGAAGTACTCCAGCGTGCGCGCCAGCGCGAAGCTGTTGGGCGGGATGATGCAGACGTCGTCGTGGAAGTCGACGAAGCTCTTTTCGTCGAAGTTCTTGGGGTCCACCACCGTGCTGTGGATGTTGGTGAACACCTTGAATTCGGGCGCGCAGCGGATGTCGTAGCCATAGCTGGAGGTGCCGTAGCTGATGACACGCTGGCCGTTCACCTGCCGGATCTGGCCCGGCTCGAAGGGTTCGATCAGCCCATGCTGCTCGGCCATGCGGCGGATCCACTTGTCGCTCTTGATCGTCATCGGCTGCTCCTCGGCCGCGCATTGTAGGTGGGCGCTCGCCCCCGCCCCCCGGCGCGAATCAAGTGGCCGGCATGCCGCCGATCCAGGCCTGCTCGACCACCCGGTCGTCGCCCAGCACGATCAGCGAGAACAGCAGTTCGTCCAGGCTACCGGCGTGTGCGACCTTGCGCGCCAGCAGCGGCGTGGCGCGCGGATCGAGCACCAGGAAGTCGGCCTCGCAGCCGGGCTGCAGGTTGCCGATCACCCCTTCCAGGCCGAGCGCCTGCGCCGCCCCGGCCGTGTGCTGCCACCACAGGCTGGCCGGGCTCAGGCTGACGCCGGGCTTGGTCTGCCCTTCGCGGCCCACGCAGTACGCGGCCAGCATGGTGTGGAACGGGCTGAAGCTGGTGCCGCCGCCGACGTCGCTGGCCAGCCCGTGGCGCAAGCCGATGCGCTGCGCGCCCTCGAAATCGAAGAAGCCGCTGCCCAGGAACAGGTTGCTGGTCGGGCTGACGGCCGCCGCCGCGCCGGTGCTGCGCATCAGCCGGCGGTCGTCGTCGTCGAAGTGGATGCAGTGGGCGTAGACGGCGCGTTCGCGCAGCAGGCCGAAGCCCTCGTACACCGCCAGGTAGCTGCGGGCCTGCGGGAACAGCTCGCGCGCCCAGCGGATCTCGTCGCGGTTCTCGGCCACGTGCGACTGGATCCACACGTCGGCGTACTTCGCCGCCAGTTCGCCCGCGCCGCGCAGCTGCGCCTCGCTGCAGCTGGGAGCGAAGCGCGGCGTGATCGCGTAGCCCAGGCGGTCCTGCCCGTGCCAGCGGCGAATCAGCTCCTCGGTGTCGACCAGCGATTGCGCCGTCTCGTCCCGCACCCCCTCGGGCGAGTGCCGATCCTGCAGCACCTTGCCGGCAATCAGCCGCAGGCCGCGCGCCTGCGCCGCCGCCATCAGGGCGTCGACCGAAGCCGGGTGCGAGCTGCAAAAGGCCAGCGGCGTGGTGACGCCGTTGCGCAGCAACTCGTCCAGGAACACTGGCGCCACCGACTCGGCGTAGGCGCGGTCGGCAAAGCGGGCCTCGTGCGGGAACGTGTACTGCGCCAGCCAGGGCAGCAGGCCTTCGGCCGGCGAGCCGATCACGTCGGTCTGCGGGAAATGCACGTGCAGGTCGATGAAGCCGGGCGCGAGGATCCGGCCGGGCAGGTGCTCGACGGCCACGCCGGGGTAGTTGCGTGCGAGCGCCTGCCAGGACCCCGCCGCCCGCACGCGCTGGCGGCCGTCCGGGCCCGGGCCCACCAGCAGCAGGCCGTCTTCGTCGTACAGGGCCGAGCCATCGTCGGCAAAGCGCAGCAGCGCGGCGCGGAAGGCTTTCATCGGCCCAGTGTGCCCTGCACGCCCGCCACCAGGAAGTCCATGCCCAGGATCTGCTCATCGGAGAGGGCCTGGCCGGCCGCGACGACGGTGCGGCCGCGGTTGTCCTGGATCGGGCCGGCAAAGGGGTTCAGCCGGCCGGCGCCGATGTCGCGCTGGCGCGCCAGCACTTCCTCGCGCACGGCGGCGGGCACCTTGGGGCCGAAATGCCCGACCTTCACCATGCCCTCGCGCACGCCGCCCCAGAACCGGCCCGGCTTCCAGCTGCCGTCCAGCACCTGGCTGGCGCGCCGCGTGTAGTAGTCGCCCCAGTGGTGGGTGACCGCCAGCAGTTGCGCGTCCGGTGCGACGAAGCGCATGTCCGAGTGGTAGGCGACGGCCAGCTTGCCACGCTCCTGGGCGGCGGCCATGACCGCGGTCGACGCGCTGTGGAACGCCACCACGTCGGCCTTCTGGTTGAACAGCGTCATCGCCGCCTCGCGCTCGCGCGGCGGATCGAACCAGGTGTTCAGCCAGATCACATGGACCTGCGCCGCCGGGTCGACCGAGCGCATGCCCAGCGTGAAGGCATTGATGCCCTGCACCACCTCCGGGATTGGAAAGCCCGCCACGTAGCCGGCCACGTGGGTGCGGGTCATGCGGCCGGCGGCCACGCCGGCGAGATAGCGGCCCTCGTAGTAGCGCGCGTTGGCGGTGGCGACGTTGGGCGCGGTCTTGTAGCCGGTGACGGACTCGAACTTCACGTGCGGGAAATCGCGCGCCACCTTCAGTGTCGGCTCCATGTAGCCGAAGCTGGGCGTGAAGACCAGGCCGTAGCCCTGCTGCGCCAGGTCGCGGATCACGCGTTCGGCGTCGGGCCCTTCGGGGACGTTCTCGACCGACCGGGTCTCGACCCGGTCGCCCAGCGCCGCCTGCACGGCCTTGCGGCCCTCCTCGTGCTGGCGCACCCAGCCGGCCTGGGCGAGGGGCGCCACGTGCACCCACGCGATCTTCAGCGCAGGCGGCTGGGAGGTGGCGGGGAGGGACAGGAGGGCGGCCGCGAGCGCGGCAGCGAGGTTTTTGTACATGGTGTTCCTCTACATGGCCAGAACAGGTCCCCCCCGAAGCGGCCTTCGGCCGCCTCCCCCCGGAGGGGGCGCCCCCAGCGGCCCGGCGAAGCCGGTTCCGCGGTGGCCGCTGGACTGGCGCCAGCGAAGGGCTGGGTAGGGGTGTCGCTGCTGGCGCAGCGACGCAATGAATTCTACGCGGCCGCTTCGCTGGATCAGGCCGCGGCGAAGCGCCGCGCGGCGATCTCCAGCAGGCCGTCGAAGATGAGGCCCTCGACCAGCTCGAAGGCAACCGACATGTGCGGCGCCATCTTCCAGCCGGCGCCGCCGGTCATGAAGCACGCCGGCTCCGCGCCGCAATGGCGGCGCACGTGCTGCACCATGCGCTCGACCGCGCCGGCGATGGCGTAGGTGCCGCCGCTGGTCAGCGCGTCGCTGGTGTTGGTGGGGAATTCGCGCACCTCCCCGGTCGGCACGTGCAGGCCGGCGGTGCCGGATTCGAGCGCGCGCAGCATGATGCCGTGCCCGGGCAGGATGAAGCCGCCGAGGAAGCGCCCGCCCGCATCCACCGCTTCCACGGTGACGGCGGTGCCGACCATGACCACCACCATCGGCCGCGCCGGCCCTTGCGCCAGCATGCGGTGCCGCGCACCGATGATGGCCACCCAGCGGTCGGCACCCAGCCGCGCCGGATGGTCGTAGCCGTTGGACACGCCCGCTTCCTCCGCGCTGGCATGGACCCACTGCGAGGGGATCCCCCAGGCGTCCTCGACCTGCTGCTCGGCGCGGCGGCGCACGGCGTCGGTGGCGACCGCACAGCCGATCACCCGCTGCGGCGCCGGCAAGCCGGCCCAGGGGCCTTCGGCCAGGCGCTCGATGTGCTCCAGGAACTCGGCGCCGTGGGCCAGCGCCGCTGCACCCGGCCGGGCATGCTCATGCAGCGCCCACTTCAGGCGCGTGTTGCCGATGTCGATGGCCAGCAGGGACACGCGGCGGGTCAGGTCGCGGCGGCCAGCTGCTCGCCCATGGCGGCGAGCTGGCGCGACAACAGGTCCTCGTGCGTGCGCAGCTGCGCGCTATCGGCCAGCAGCTGCTCGAGGTGCTTGCGCAGCTCCTCATGGATGTCGCGCGGCCCTTCGAGGTTGAGTCCCGCGAGCTTGCCTTCGGCAGCCGCGCTGGCCAGCGTGCCCAGGCGCGAGCGCCACTCCCTGACTTCGCCGGAAGCCGCCTTCTGGACCTGGGCCATCAGCGCGCAGCGGCGCTCGGCGGTGGCGCGCACCTGCTGGTGCGCCTGCTGCGAGGCGGCGGCTCCCGCGCGCAGCGCCTTCAGCCGCGCCACCAGGATCTCGCAGCGCGCCGCATCCAGGCGCACCTGCGCCTGCGCGGCGGGATCGGAGCTGGCCTGGGCCTGGCGCGCCTTGATCTGGTTGCGCATGTCCTGCAGCCAGCGCGCCCCCTGGTCGATCAGCTTGTCCAGCGCCCGGTACTCGACCTCGAACTCCACCAGCGCGCGCTCGACGGCCGTTGCATGGGGCTGTTGCTGCTGCAGCACGGCGGCGGCTTCGGTGGCCAGGGCCTTGGCCGTCTGGTCGATCCGCTCGACGCAGCCGGCGAACTCGGCGCCGGCATCGCGGCTCTTGCCGGTGACGGCCGCCCACAGGCCCCTGGGCTGCAGCAGCGAGAAATCCAGTGGGTCGAGCGCCTGCCGCAGCCGCTTCAGCGCCGGCCGGATGCTCGCGGCCCGCGAACCGCGCGCGTGGCCTTCCAGCTCCAGCCGCAGCTCGGCCAGCCGCTTGACGTGGGCGTGGCCGACATCCGCCGCCATCTGGTCGAGGAAGGCTGCCGGCGAGACCGGCGCGCGGGCCGCGGCGCCCACCTGCGCCAGCTTGGCCGGGGTCATCAGGGAAGCCGTGCGGTCGTTGGAGGAGTCCATGGCTCTCGAAGGCAAGGCAGAGGATGCGCCAATATACCGCCTCCGTCTGCGCACCCGCACGGCGGCGGCAGCTCAGATGGCTCCCAGCCAGCAGGCGCGCTGGATCGCGGCCAGCTTGCTGTCCACCCGCAGCTTGCCCATGGCGTTGGCCAGGTGGTAGTTCACCGTGCGCTCGGCGCAGTGCAGTCGCTGGGCGCTTTCGCGGGCGGTCAGACCCTGGAAGGCCAGCACCAGGCACTCGCGCTCGCGCGGGCTGAGCGTGGAGCGCTCGGCGACGATGCAGCGCTTCACCCGCGGCCAGACGTTCAGCGCCGACCACACCAGCGCCGCCGCTTCGCCCCGGTCGCCCAGCGCGCGCGGGCTGAACATGAAGCACTCGAACGCGCGCCCGGCCGGCAGCGGGAACTCCACCCGCACCAGGGTCTGGTAGCCGTGCGCCGTCCACAGCAGGCGCCAGCGGCTGCCCCCGTGCCCATCGGCGCGGGCGATGTACTGCCAGGCCACCAGCGGCGCGTCGGAGTCGCGCCAGCCCACGCCGAAGTCGCCGCTGTCGGCCAGGGCCTGGGCGGCGCCGGCCAGCGGCGGCGGATGCACGGCGACCACCTGCCGATCCTCCCGTGTGCCGAAGGGGTCGGGGCCGAGCACGGCGATGGCCTCGACGGAGAGGTCGCGCAAGGCGCCCACCCAGTCGCTCAGGACCGTGTCCAGGTCCACACTGTCAAAGTTAGCAGGCTCTCCCATTCGCCCGGCCCTCATCCTGCGCCGGGCTGTGACAATAGCAGCATCGCGTGACCACACCGACCACCCCACCCATGGACCCGTCCCCCGGGCCGATCGCCGACGTCGCCCCGGCGGCGGCGGCGTGCGCGGCCATCTAGGCGGCCGGCCCACCTGCACGCATGACTTTTCCCCTGTTCAGCCGCCCCGGCTCCCTCGCCTTCCTGGACGACGATCCGGACTACCTGGAGATGCTGGCGATGGTCCTGCCGCGCCGCTGGCACGCGCGGCTGTTCGTGCAGCCGCGCGAGTGCATCGCGCGGCTGCAGCAGGAACTGCCGTTCTGGGAGGCCGATGCCTGGAGCCAGCAGGAGCTGGTGGATCAGTGGCGCGCCGGCCGGCCGCTGGTGCCGCAGGTGCTGGCGTACTGGGCCCGCAGCAGCGAGCGCTTTTCGCTGACCCGGGTGTTCATGGTGGATTTCTCCATGCCGGAGGTGGACGGCCTGCAGGTGCTGGCCGCCCTGGGCGAGTGGCCGGGCGCGCGCGTGCTGCTGACCGGCCAGGCCGACGACCAGGTCGCCATCGACGCCTTCAACGGCGGCCTGATCGAGCAGTTCATCCCCAAGCAGACCGGCGACATCGGCCAGCGCCTGCAGGACGTGGTGGAGCGGCTGATGGCCGTGCCCCATCCCGCCCATGCACAGACCTGGCGCGCGACGCTCAGGCCCGAGCAACAGGCGCTGCTGCGCAAGCCGGCGGTCGCCCGCGACCTCGCGGCGCTGGCCGCCGGCCGCTGGGTGGAGCACGTGGTGATCGGCGATCCGTTCGGCGTGCTGGCGCTGGATGCGGCCGGCCGCGCCGGCTGGCTGCAGCTGGAAACCACCGCCGCCCTGCCGGCATTGGCCGAGATGGCGCAGCTGGAAGGGCTGGACCCGGGCACCGTGGCCGAGATCCGCGCCGGCCGCCGGCTGGCCAGCGTGGAAGTGAGCCAGTCCATGCGCCAGCCGCCGCAGGTGGCCGCCGCCTCGCCGGTCGGAGAAGACGGCGAGCTGCTGGCGGCCTGGTTCCCGCTGGCGGCCGCCGGCCTGGGCGATGCCGGCTACAAACACTGGCTGGCGCGCCAGCCGCTGCGCCACGTCTCGGCCTGAGCGGCGCGGGGCGCTGCCACTGTCAGTCCTGACAGTCGCCATGCGGCGCGAGCGCCGGCCGTCGCGCTGCGGCCCTCAGGCCAGCCGGCCGTGGCAATGCTTGTACTTCTTGCCGCTGCCGCACGGGCAGGGATCGTTGCGACCCACGCGCGGGACGGCTCCGGCGGCGACGGCGGCGGCCGCCGCCGTCGGGCGCGACGCGGCGGTGCTCTCGTCGAGCCGGCTCTCGGCCTCGCCGGTCTCGTTGGGCGCCGTGTAGGTGACGTTGGTGATGCGTTCGGCGCGCTCCTCCAGGTCTTCGGCGGCCTGCTCCAGCTGGGCGCCGGACTGCACCCGCACCGTCATGAGCACCTTGGTGACCTCGTTCTTGACCGAATCGAGGAGCTGGCCGAACAACTCGAACGCCTCGCGCTTGTATTCCTGCTTGGGCTGCTGCTGCGCGTAGCCGCGCAGGTGGATGCCCTGGCGCAGGTAGTCGAGCGCGGCGAGGTGCTCGCGCCAGTGGGTGTCGATGCTCTGCAGCAGCACGATGCGCTCGAACTGGGTGAAGTTCTCGGCGCCGATCTCCGCCACCTTGCGGTCGAACGCCTCGTGCGCGGCCTGCAGCACTTTCTCGAGGATGTCCTCGTCGCTGATGGCGCTGGACTCCTGCACCTGCTGGCCCAGCGGCAGCTGGATGCCCCAGTCGTCCGCCAGGGCCTTTTCCAGCCCGGCGATGTCCCACTGCTCCTCCACCGACTCGGACGGCACGTATTGGCGCACCAGGTCGGTGAAGCAGCCCTCGCGCAGCGCCGCGATCTGCGGGCCCAGGTCGGCCGCGTCCATGATGTCGTTGCGCTGCTGGTAGATCACCTTGCGCTGGTCGTTGGCGACGTCGTCGTACTCGAGCAGCTGCTTGCGGATATCGAAGTTGCGGCCCTCGACCTTGCGCTGCGCGCTCTCGATGCTGCGGGTGACGATGCCCGCCTCGATGGCCTCGCCGTCGGGCATCTTCAGGCGGTCCATGATCGCCTTGACCCGGTCGCCCGCGAAGATGCGCATCAGCGGGTCGTCCAGGCTCAGGTAGAAGCGCGAGGAGCCGGGGTCGCCCTGGCGGCCGGAGCGGCCGCGCAGCTGGTTGTCGATGCGGCGCGACTCGTGCCGCTCGGTCGCGATGATGCGCAGGCCGCCCTGCTGGACCACCCGGGCATGGTCCTTTTCCCAGGCCTCGCGCAGGGCCGCGATCTTCTGCTGCTTCGCTGCCGCGTCCAGGCTGTCGTCGGCCTCGACCGCCTCGATCGCCTTCTCCACGTTGCCGCCCAGCACGATGTCGGTGCCGCGGCCCGCCATGTTGGTGGCGATGGTGATCATCTTCGGGCGCCCGGCCTGGGCCACGATGTCGGCCTCGCGCGCGTGCTGCTTGGCGTTGAGCACCTGGCGCGGCAGGCCTTCCTTGTCCAGCAGCTTGTCGATGACCTCGGAGTTCTCGATCGAGCTGGTGCCCACCAGCACCGGCTGGCCGCGCTCGAAGCATTCGCGGATGTCCTGGATCGCGGCGGCGTATTTCTCGCGCGTGGTCTTGTAGACGCGGTCGAGCTGGTCGTCGCGTCGGCTCGGCTTGTTGGGCGGGATCACCACCGTCTCCAGGCCGTAGATCTCCTGGAATTCGTAGGCCTCGGTGTCGGCCGTGCCGGTCATGCCGGCGAGCTTGGCATACAGGCGGAAGTAGTTCTGGAAGGTGATCGACGCCAGCGTCTGGTTCTCGGCCTGGATCGGCACGCCTTCCTTGGCCTCCACCGCCTGGTGCAGGCCGTCGCTCCAGCGCCGGCCCGACATCAGGCGGCCGGTGAACTCGTCGACGATCACCACCTCGGGCCGGCCGTCCTCGCCGCGCTGCACCACGTAGTGCTGGTCGCGGTGGTACAGGTGCTTGGCCCGCAGCGCCGCGTACAGGTGGTGCACCAGCGTGATGTTGGCCGGGTCGTACAGCGACGCGCCGGCCGGGATCAGCCCGCGCTCGGCAAGGATGCGCTCGGCGTTCTCGTAGCCGATCTCCGTGAGGTAGACCTGGTGCGCCTTCTCGTCGACCGTGAAGTCACCGGGCTTGATGACGCCTTCGCCGGTGCGCGGGTCGGCTTCGCCCTCCTGCCGCTGCAGCAGCGGCACGACCTGGTTCATCGCGATGTACAGCTCGGTATGGTCCTCCGCCTGGCCGCTGATGATCAGCGGCGTGCGCGCCTCGTCGATCAGGATCGAGTCCACCTCGTCGACGATGGCGTAGTTCAGCCCGCGCTGCACCCGGTCGGCCGGCTCGTAGACCATGTTGTCGCGCAGGTAGTCGAAGCCGTACTCGTTGTTGGTGCCGTAGGTGATGTCGGCGCCGTAGGCAGCCTGCTTCTCCTCGCGCGGCATCTGCGGCAGGTTGACCCCGACGGTCAGCCCGAGGAAGTTGTACAGCCGCCCCATCCACTGCGCGTCGCGGTTGGCCAGGTAGTCGTTCACGGTCACCACGTGCACGCCCTTGCCGGCCAGCGCGTTCAGGTACACCGGCAGCGTGGCCGTGAGGGTCTTGCCCTCGCCGGTGCGCATCTCCGCGACCTTGCCCTGGTGCAGTGCGATGCCCCCGACCAGCTGCACGTCGAAGTGGCGCATCTTCATGACGCGCTTGGAGCCTTCGCGCACCACCGCGAAAGCCTCGGTCAGGATGGCGTCGAGCGACTCGCCGCCGGCCACGCGGTCCTTGAACTCCCGGGTCTTGGCGCGCAGCTGCTCGTCGTCCAGCTGCTCCAGCTGCGGCTCCAGTGCGTTGATCTGGGCCACGGTGCGCCGGTACTGCTTGAGCAACCGGTCGTTGCGGGAGCCGAAGATCTGGGTGAGGAAGTTCTTGGTGGCCATGAACGCGGTGCCGCCCGTCCGGGCCGCGAAAGGCCGGCAGGGCAGCGCAATCCTTGTTGTGCTGCAGCAGGTGGGGATGCCGCGCGGCGATGCAAGCACCGGCCGGGCGGCAAAGGGGACGATTTTACTGCCGGGCCGCAGCGGTGCTTCGCTTGCCGCGCGCCGCCGCCGCGGGGGCCGCCGCCACCTCGGCGCCGGCCCGCAGGAACTTCTGCGGGTCCTGCGGGACGCCCTGCACCAGCACCTCGAAGTGCAGGTGCGGCCCGGTCGAGCGCCCGGTGCTGCCGACTTCGGCGATCTTCTGGCCGCGCCTGACCAGGTCGCCCTTGCGGACCCATGTGCGCGAGGCGTGAGCGTAGCGGGTCACCAGGCCGTTGCCGTGGTCGACCTCGATCATCTGGCCGTAGGCCGGGTGCAGCTCCTGCGCGACCACCACGCCGCCCGAGGCGGCAAGGATGGGGGTGCCGGACTGGGCTTCGAAGTCCAGCCCGGTGTGCAGGGCCGAGCGGCCGGTGAAGGGGTCGATGCGCCACCCGAAGGCCGAACCGAGCGGGCCTTCGACCGGGTGCTGGGTCGGGATCATCATGCGACGCACCTTCTGGTCGAACAGGCGCGACTCGACCACGGTGAGCAGGTCGGAGTCGTGCTCGGCCAGCGCGTCCAGTTCAGCCAGGGTGCGGTCGAGCTCGTCCATGGAGAGCGGCCGGCCCGGCACCAGCACCCCGCCGCGGCCGGGCGTGCCCTTGATCTCGGCCGGGTTGAGCCCGGCCAGCCCCGACACCCGCTCGCCCAGCGCCTCCAGCTGGACCAGCTTGGCCTGCATCTCGCCCAGGCGGCGCGCCATGGCATCGAGGTTCTCGCGCAGGTAGCGGTCGCGCTGTTCGAACTCGTCCTTGACGATCAGCCGCACCAGCGTGCCGACCACCGGCCAGCCTTCGCGCGCGCCCTTGAGGAACACCCAGTGGTACAGCAGCGCGGCCGACAGCATCAGGGCCAGTGACAGCCCGGTCAGCGCGAGCAGCAGCCGAGGGCCGCTCAGGTGGATGGCGCGGCTCTTCGCGAGCCACGCGTCCGTGATAATGAAGTGCACTCCCGCCCCCTCTCCACTGCCACCCGTGAACCGCCGCCTGCATCCCGTGACCGTGCTCCAGGCCGCCGACGACTCGCCGACGCTGGCGAGGCTGGCGCAGCTGGCGCGCGAGTCCGCAGAGCGGCTCCGGGCGGTCGAATCGTTGATCCCCGCCACGCTGCGCCACCGGGTCAAGGCCGGCCCGATCGACGGGTCGGCCTGGTGCCTGCTCGTGGAGGGCAGCGCCGCGGCCGCCAAGCTCAGGCAGGTGCTGCCTGCCCTTCAAGCTCATCTGTGCAGCCGGGGCTGGCAGGTTACCGCAATCCGGATCAAGGTCCAAGCGCGCCCCGGCTGAGCTGTAACCGGATGTGGCGCGGGCCACCGCCTGGCGCGGCACTGGTGCCGATTGTCCGGATTGAACGGACGACCTACCGCTTACAAGGCGGTTGCTCTACCACTGAGCTAAATCGGCTTGGGGGGATTCTAGGGTGGTGCTGCGGGTGCTTGCCGACCGGCTCGCGAACTCTGGACGCGGGATGACGTGCTGCGCCAGCGGAGCTGCAATCGGGACTCTGGATCCCGGCTTTCGCTTTGCTCGGGGGGATGATGTGCTGCGCCAGCGGAGCTGCAATCGGGACCTGGATCCCGGCTTTCGCTTTGCTCGCCGGGATGACGTGCTACGCCAGCGGAGCTGGCTTGCACGTCACTTGATGCGCTTGAGGGCGGGGCGGGGGCCGGAAGGCGGTTTGGGGGGCTCGGTCTCGGGCCCGGCGCCGTCGCCCGCGACGTCGGGATTGACCAGCTGCACCACCTTGCCCTCCTGCTCCGGCGAGGAGCCGGCCGCGGCCACGCTGGTGAGCGGCGAGGGCCGCGGCGCCGGCGTACCGGATGCAGGCACCGGGAAGGCCATGCCCTGCCCGTTCTCGCGCGCATAGATCGCGATCACCCGGTTGACGGGCACCATGATCTCGCGGGCGCTGCCGGCGAAACGCGCCTTGAACTCGATGAACTCGTTGCCCAGCTTGAGCGAGCTGGTCGCGTCGAAGCTGATGTTCAGGACGATCTCGCCGTTCTTCACGTACTCGCGCGGCACCTGGACGGTTTCGTCCACGTGCACCGCAACATACGGCGTCAGGCCGTTGTCGGTGCACCAGTCGTACAGCGCCCGGATCAGGTACGGGCGCGTCGAGGTGGACTCCAGTGCGTTCATCGCTGCGGCTTGCCGCCTCCTGCTCTTTACTTGCGCATCACCTTCTCGGACGGCGTCAGGGCCTCAATGTACGCCGGTCGCGAGAAGATGCGCTCGGCGTACTTGAGCAACGGGGCTGCATTCTTGGACAACTCGATCCCGTAGTAGTCCATGCGCCACAGCAGCGGGGCGATGGCCACGTCGAGCATCGAGAAGTTCTCGCCCAGCATGTACTTGTTCTTCAGGAACACCGGGGCCAGCTGGGTCAGCCGGTCGCGGATGTGCGAACGCGCCTTCTCCAGCGCCTTCTCGTTGCCCTTGTTGCTGCGCGCCTCCAGCGTGCTGACGTGGGTGAACAGCTCCTTCTCGAAGTTGAGCAGGAACAGCCGCACGCGTGCGCGGTCGACCGGGTCGCCCGGCATCAGCTGCGGGTGCGGGAAGCGCTCGTCGATGTACTCGTTGATGATGTTCGACTCGTACAGGATGAGGTCGCGCTCGACCAGGATGGGGACCTGGCCGTAGGGGTTCATGACGTTGATGTCTTCCGGCTTGTTGTACAGGTCGACGTCGCGGATCTCGAAGTCCATGCCTTTTTCGAACAGCACGAACCGGCAGCGGTGGGAGAAGGGGCAGGTGGTTCCCGAGTACAGCACCATCATGGCTGGTAGCTCCTAAGAAATTGAAAACACGGCCGGCGCACAGCCGGCCGTGTCCTTCGAGGGCGCGTGCCCCGCGCGGCGGGGCGGCGTTTCCCGGCTATTTGACGTCTTTCCAGAACGCGGCGTTCAGTCGCCAGGCGATCACGGTGAAGCCCAGCAGGAACAGCAGCACCCACACGCCCACGCGCACCCGCGTGTTCTGCGCCGGCTCGGCCATCCACTGCAGGTAGCCCACCAGGCCGGCCACCGCCGCGTCGTACTCGGCCGGTGTCATCGTGCCGGGGCTGACCTGCTTCCAGCCCTTGAACACCTGCACGTCGTGGCCGTGCTCGCTGACCTTCTCGAACACCGGCTCGCGCTCGCCCTGCAGTTGCCACAGGGCATGCGGCATGCCCACGGCGGGGAACACCAGGTTGTTCCAGCCGGTGGCCTGGCTCGGGTCGCGGTAGAAGGTGCGCAGGAAGGTATACAGGTAGTCGGCACCGGTGCCCCCGGCGCCCGAGCGCGAACGCGCCACCAGGGTCAGGTCGGGGGGGTTGGCGCCGAACCAGTCCTTGGCCTGCTTCGGATCGATCGCGGCCTTCATGGTGTCGCCCACCTTGTCGGTGGTGAACAGCAGGTTGTCCTTGATCTGCTGCTCGGTCAGGCCGATGTCGCGCAGGCGGTTGTAGCGCATGAACGAGGCCGAATGGCAGCCCAGGCAGTAGTTGACGAACAGCTTCGCGCCGGTCTGCAGCGAGGGCAGGTCGTTCGTCATCTCGGGCGCCTTGTCCCAGGCGATCCCCTGGGTGGCCGCATGGGCGGGCACGACCGGCAGCAGCGCCGCCACCGACAGCGCCAGGGAGAGGAGAAGCTTTTTCATTTCGGTCTTGTCCCGGTCAGTGCGCGGCGTAGGTGATGCGGTCGGGCACCGGCTTGAACTCGCCCAGCCGGCTCCACCAGGGCATCAGCAGGAAGAAGCCGAAGTACAGCAGCGTGCCGACCTGCGCCATCCGCGTGAAGAGCGGCGTCACCGGCTGCACGCCGAGGTAGCCGAGCACCAGGAAGATCACCACGAACGCGCCATAGACCCACTTGTGCCAGTCCGGGCGGTAGCGGATCGACTTGACCGGGCTCTTGTCCAGCCAGGGCAGGAAGAACAGGATCAGCACCGAGCCGCCCATCACCACCACGCCCCAGAACTTGGCGTCGATCGCCAGCATCAGCGCGATGGCGATCGCCGCGACCACCGCGGTGGCGACCTTGCCGCCCATGGTCATGCGCGACTTCATGAAGCCGAAGGCCGCGGCCGCCACCACGCACAGCACCAGCGCGTACATCATCTCGCTGGTGATGGCACGCAGCATCGAGTAGAACGGCGTGAAGTACCACACCGGGGCGATGTGCGGCGGCGTCTTCAGCGGGTCGGCCGGGATGAAGTTGTTGTACTCCAGGAAGTAGCCGCCGAACTCGGGCGCGAAGAAGATGACGGCGCTGAACAGCATCAGGAACACCGACACGCCCACGATGTCATGCACCGTGTAGTAGGGATGGAACGGGATGCCGTCCAGCGGCTTGCCGTTGGCGTCCATCGGGGCGTTCGGGCCCTTGATCTCGATGCCGTCGGGGTTGTTCGAGCCGACGTCGTGCAGCGCCAGCAGGTGCGCCACCACCAGGCCGAGCAGCACCAGCGGCACCGCGATCACGTGGAAGCTGAAGAAGCGGTTCAGCGTGGCGTCGCTCACCACGTAGTCGCCGCGGATCAGCAGCGCCAGGTCGGGGCCGATGAAGGGGATGGCGGAGAACAGGTTGACGATCACCTGCGCGCCCCAGTAGGACATCTGGCCCCAGGGCAGCAGGTAGCCCATGAAGGCCTCGGCCATCAGCACCAGGAAGATGGCGCAGCCGAACAGCCAGACCAGCTCGCGCGGCTTGCGGTAGCTGCCGTACATCAGCCCGCGGAACATGTGCAGGTAGACGACGATGAAGAACGCCGACGCGCCGGTGGAGTGCATGTAGCGCACCAGCCAGCCCCAGGGCACGTCGCGCATGATGTACTCGACCGAGGCGAACGCGAGGTTCGCGTCGGGCTTGTAGTGCATCACCAGGAAGATGCCGGTGACGATCTGGATCACCAGCACCAGCAGCGACAGCGAGCCGTAGAAGTACCAGGCGTTGAAGTTCTTCGGCGCGTAGTAGCCCGACATGTGCTTCTCGTACTCGGAGAAGGCGGTCGGGAAGCGGTTCTCGAACCAGTTCGTGAGCTTGGCGCCCATGCTGGCGTTGGGGGAGATTTCCTTGAATTCAGCCATCGTGCTTCCCCGCTCAGGCCTTCTTGTCTTCGCCGATCAGCAGGCGGGTGTCCGACAGGTACATGTACGGGGGCACTTCCAGGTTGTCGGGCGCGGGCTTGTTCTTGAAGACGCGGCCGGCCAGGTCGAAGGTGGAGCCGTGGCAGGGGCACAGGAACCCGCCGTTCCAGTCGTCGGGCAGCGAGGGCTGCGGACCCGGCTGCAGCTTGTCGGTGGGCGAGCAGCCCAGGTGCGAGCAGATGCCGACGGCGACGAACACCTCGGGCTTGATCGAGCGGTACTGGTTCTTCGCGTACTCGGGCGTCGGATAGGCGGTGCGCTCGGAATCGGGGTCGGCGACCTCCGGCTGGGTCTTCTCCAGCGAGGCCAGCATCTCGGGCGTGCGCTTGAGGATCCACACCGGCTTGCCGCGCCACTCGACCGTCACCTTCTCGCCCGGCTTGAGCGCCGCGATGTCCACTTCCACCGGCGCGCCGGCGGCCTTGGCGCGCTCGGACGGCTGGAAGCTGGCCACGAAGGGAACGGCAGTGAAAGCAGCGCCTGCCGCGCCAGCGCAGCCGGACGCGATCAGCCACGTCCGCTTGCTGGTGTCCAGTGGGGTGTCACTCATGGGGTCCTCGGGGGAGATCGCTTGGAAGGTCAACCAGTGATTGTAGCGGAGCGTATCGGGGCGATTCCACTGCAGCCGGCGTGGTGCGCGCGCCTGCCTCAGGCGATACTCGCGCCTGTGTTGCGGAGGGTCAACGAATGGGAATGCTGAAGGAATTCCGCGAATTCGCGGTCAAGGGCAGCGTCATCGACCTGGCGGTCGGCGTGATCATCGGCGCTGCGTTCACCAAGATCGTCGATTCGCTGGTCAAGGACGTCATCATGCCGGTGGTCTCGGTCGTCGGCGGCAACCTGGACTTCTCGAACCTGTTCGTCGTGCTGGGCCGCATCCCGGAAGGGGTGCCGCGCACCCTGGCCGACCTGAACAGGGCCGGCGTGCCGGTATTCGCCTGGGGCAGCTTCGTCACCGTGGTGGTGAACTTCGCGATCCTGGCCTTCATCGTCTTCCTGATGGTCAAGCAGATCAACCGCCTCAAGCGCGCCCAGGCCGAGCCGGCTGCAGCCGCGCCGGCGGCACCGCCCGAGGACATCGTCCTGCTGCGCGAGATCCGCGACAGCCTGCGCGGGAAATAGGTCAGGCGCCGGCGAGTCGCCGCGCCATCCGCACCGCCGCCAGCAGGCTGGCCGGGTCGGCCCGGCCGGTGCCGGCGATGTCGAAGGCGGTGCCGTGGTCGGGGCTGGTGCGCACCAGGGGCAGCCCCAGCGTGACGTTGACGCCCTTGTCCACGCCCAGGTACTTGACCGGGATCAGCCCCTGGTCATGGTACATGGCCAGCACCACGTCGAACTCGCCCGGCCGCTGCGGCGTGGCGCGGGCCCGCATGAACACCGTGTCGGGAGCCCAGGGGCCGGACGCGTCGATTCCCTCGGCCCGCGCCGCGGCGATGGCCGGCGCGATCGCGTCGGCCTCCTCGCGGCCGAACAGCCCACCCTCGCCCGCGTGCGGGTTGAGTCCGGCCACCGCGATGCGCGGCGCGCGCCCGAGCAGCCCCGAGAGCGAGGCATGCGCGATGCGCAGCGACTGCAGCACGCCCTCCCGGGTCACGGCCTCGATCGCCTCGCGCAGCGACACGTGGATGCTCACCAGCACCGTGCGCAACTCGTCGCTGGCCAGCATCATGCGCACCGGCATCCGGTCGATCGGGCAGCCGGCATGGGCCGCGCACCGCGCCTGCAGCAACTCCGTGTGCCCGGGGAAGGGCACCCCCGCGGCGGCCAGCGCTTCCTTGTGCAGCGGCGCCGTGACCAGGCCGGCGATCTCGCCGCGCAGGGCGGCGTCGGCGGCCCAGGTGACGGCCTCGGCGGCGATGCGGCCGGCTGCCGCATCGACCTGCCCCCAGCGCACCAGCGCGTGCGCCGGGCTGGTCGGCAGCAGCGGAATGCACTGCGGCGGGACGGCGAAGGCTTCGGCCGGGTCGCCGATCACCGCCACCGGCAAGGCAAGCTGCCCCTCGCCCGCGGCCGCTACGCTGGCCCGGCGCAGGTGCATCAACTCGCCGGCCACGAAGCATCCGGCCAGGTCGCCCGGCGCGTCACGGAACAGGCGGGCAATGATCTCGCCGCCGATCCCGGCCGGATCGCCCTGGGTGATCGCCAGCGGCCTGGCCGCCCTGCCCTGCGCCGCGCTCATGCCGGGTTGTCGATGTCGACGAAGCGGTGCTCCAGGCCCAGCTGCGCCGCCACGTGGGCGGCCACGGCCGGGGCGCCGTAACGCTCGGTCGCATGGTGGCCGCAGGCGAGGAAGCTCACCCCGCACTCGCGTGCGTAGTGCGCCTGCGGCTCGGAGATCTCGCCGGTGATGAAGGCCTGCGCGCCGGCCGCGATGGCCGCTTCGAACCAGCCCTGGGCGCCGCCGGTGCACCAGGCGATGCGGCCGATCGGGCCGTCCCCGCCCTCGACCAGGGTCACGGGCCGGCCGAGCGCCTGCTGCACGTGGTCGGCCAGCGCGCGCGGCCCGGCGAATGGCCCCTCCTGCACGCGTGCGCCCAGGAACCCGAGGTCCTGGTCGCCGAACCGGGCCTGTGCCTGCAGGCCCAGCACCCGGCCGAGCTGCGCGTTGTTGCCCAGCTCGGGGTGCGCGTCCAGCGGCAGGTGGTAGGCGAACAGGTTGATGTCGTGCTGCAGCAGCAGGGCCAGCCGCTGCTTCATCCAGCCGGTGACGCGCCCGTCCTGGCCACGCCAGAACAGCCCGTGGTGGACCAGCAGCGCGTCGGCCTGCGCGGCAATGGCGGCCTCGATCAGGGCCCGGCTGGCGGTGACCCCGGAGACGATGCGCCGCACGGCGGCGCGGCCCTCGACCTGCAGCCCGTTGGGGCCGTAGTCCTTGAAGCGCGCCGGCTCGAGCAGGGCATCGAAGGCGTCGGCCAGTTGCTGTCGCGTGGTCATGGGCAGAGGCGAAATCCCGATTGTGGAGCAGCCGCCGCGCCTTCGCTGCTCATGCGCAGCGGAGGCGCCGATGGAGGAGCGCGCCACGATGCCGCCGTCTACACTGGCGGCTTGTTCCGCTCGCCGTGTTTCCATGCGCCGTTACTGGCTCCTCTTTTCCCAGGCCGTCACCCTCGTCCTGGCCGCCTGGTTCGTGGTGGCCACGCTCAAGCCGGACTGGCTGCGCGGGGCCTCCGTGACCACCCACACCGGGGTGGCGCTGGTGGAAGCCCCGACGCCCGCCCATGCGCCGCCGCCGGTGGGCAGTTTCCGCCAGGCGGCGCAGCGCGCGTCCGCGGCCGTCGTCAGCATCAACACCAGCAAGGCGCCGCCCAGCCACCCGCAGCTGAATGACCCCTGGTTCCGCTTCTTCTTCGGCGACCAGGGCGGCCAGCCGCAGGTCGGCCTGGGCAGCGGCGTCATCATCAGCCCCGAGGGCTACATCCTCACCAACAACCACGTGGTCGAGGGCGCCGACGAGATCGAGGTCACCCTCAACGACTCGCGCACCGCCCAGGCCAAGGTGATCGGCACCGATCCCGAAACCGACCTGGCCGTGCTCAAGATCACGCTCGACCGGCTGCCGGTGATCACGCTGGGCAACTCCGATTCGCTGCAGGTGGGCGACCAGGTGCTGGCCATCGGCAATCCGTTCGGCGTCGGCCAGACCGTCACCAGCGGCATCGTCAGTGCGCTGGGTCGCAACCAGCTGGGCATCAACACCTTCGAGAACTTCATCCAGACCGACGCCGCCATCAACCCCGGCAACTCGGGCGGTGCCCTGGTCGACGTCAACGGACAGCTGATGGGCGTCAACACCGCGATCTACTCCCGCTCGGGCGGCAGCATGGGCATCGGCTTCGCCATCCCCGTGTCCACCGCCAAGCAGGTGCTGGAGGGCATCGTCAAGGAGGGCGTGGTGCGGCGCGGCTGGATCGGCGTGGAGCCGGCCGACCTGTCGCCCGACCTGATGGAGACCTTCGGGGTCAAGGCCCGGCACGGCGTGCTGGTGACCGGCGTGCTGCAGAACGGGCCGGCCGCCCAGGCCGGGCTGCGGCCGGGCGACGTGATCGTCGACGTGGCCGGCAAGCCGATCGCCAACGTGTCGGAACTGCTCACGACGGTGGCGGCGCTCAAGCCGGGCACCCCGGCCGCCTTCAAGGTCCAGCGCCGGAACGAAGCGCTGGAGCTGAACGTCACGCCCGGCGAGCGGCCCCGGCCGCGCGCGATGGTGCGCTAGGGCCGCAAGCGGGGCTGCCGCCGGCCGGCGCTCAGGACGCCTTCTCGGCTTCCGAGTCGTCCTCCGGGGCGCGCGAGACCTTGACGAACCACCGGGCCCCGACGATGCCCACCTCGTAGAGGATGACCATGGGAATGGCCAGGGCCAGCTGCGAGATGACGTCGGGCGGGGTGACGACCGCCGCGATCACGAACGCCACCACGATGAAGTAGCCGCGGAACTCCTTCAGCTTGGCGATCGACACCATGTCGAAGCGCACCAGCAGCATCACCACGATCGGCACCTGGAAGGCCAGTCCGAACGCGAGGTACAGCGACAGGATGGCCTCGACGTAGGAGGCGATGTCCGGCGTGGCCGCCACGCTGTCGGGCGTGAACCCCTGGATGAAGCCGAACATGCGGTCGAGCACGAAGAACTGCACGAAGCCGATCCCGGCGTAGGCCAGCAGGCTGCCGAAGATGATCAGCGGCAGCGCGAAGCGCCGCTCGTGGCTGTACAGGCCGGGGGCCACGAAGGACCAGGCCTGGTACATCAGCCAGGGCAGCACCACCAGCACCGCCACCATCAGCAGCACCTTCAGCGGCACGAAGAACGGCGAGAACACGCCGACCGCGATCAGCTTGGTGTCGGGCGGCATGTGGGCGCGGATCGGCTGCGCGATGAAGTCGATCAGCCCGTTGGGGCCGGGCCAGATCGCCAGCGCGATGACGGCCAGCGCGATGCCGTAGACGCAGTAGAGCAGCCGGTCGCGCAGCTCCACCAGGTGGGCGACGAAGGGCTGCTCGGTGCCGGCGAGTTCGTCTTCCTTTTCGGGCTGGGACATCAGTCGAACTTCTTCGGGCGGTAGCGTGCCACGCGGGCGGCGCCCGAAAGCGCGCGGGTACGGATGCCGTTGCGGGCCTTGTACCAGTGCGGGGTGGCGCCCTGCTTGAGGCGCCATTTCTTGCGCGGATGGCGGTATTCCGGATAGGAAGGCGGCTCCTGGAGGGCCGGCGAGGATGGGCCCACGGCGTCGGACCACTCCTTCTCGAAGTCGGCGGCGCCCGAGCGCACCGACTGCTCGACGTCGCGGGCGGCCGTCTCCACGTTTTCCTTCATCTTGCGAAGCTCGTCGAGCTCCATCGAGCGGTTGACTTCCGCCTTGACGTCATTGACGTAGCGCTGGGCCTTGCCCAGCAGCGTGCCGACCGTGCGGGCGACGCGCGGCAGCTTCTCGGGGCCGATGACGATCAACGCCACCACCCCGATCAGCGCCATCTTGGATAGGCCGAGGTCGATCACCCCGCAGCGCCCTCGCCTCGCCTCACGACTTGTTGCGGGCCTCGACGTCGATGGTCGTCTTGTCGGCGCTGCCCGATGGCTTGTTGGCGACCTGGCCGGCTGGCGGCACCGCCTCGTCCGGGGTCGAGCCGTCGCGCATGCCGTCCTTGAAGCCCTTGACGGCGCCGCCGAGGTCGGACCCCATGTTCTTCAGCTTCTTGGTGCCGAACACCAGCACCACGATCAGCAGCACGATCAGCCAGTGCCAGATGGAAATGGAACCCATGGATCAACTCCTGTATGAATGTGCTGATTTTAGTCGGGCGGCCCGCGCGGAACGCGGATGCGCCCGGGAGGGCAGGCGGCGTTTCAGCCTTTGAGCCAGGGCCGGGGGCCGCCCATCACGTGCACGTGCAGGTGGTGGATTTCCTGTCCGCCTTCGGCCCCGGTGTTGATCACCACCCGGTGGCCCCCATCGGGGTAGGGACGGCACCCCTCCTGCAAGGCCAGGCGCGGCGCCAGGGCCAGCATGCGCCCCAGCAGCGGCGCGTGCTCGTCGGCCACGTGCGCGAGCGACGTCACGTGCTGCTTCGGGACCATCAGGAAGTGGACCGGCGCCCACGGGTGGATGTCGTGGAAGACGAAGATCTCCTCGTCCTCGTACACCTTGCGCGAGGGGATCTTGCCCTCGACGATCTTGCAGAAAAGGCAGTTGGGGTCGGCTTGGCTCATGGCTTTCAGCGGGGAGGGCGGCCGTCGGTGAAGCGCAGCCAGCCGCGGATGCAGCGATACAGGTACCACAGGCCCACCAGCGCATGCGCGATGAAGCCGGGCAGGAACAGCAGCAGGTACAGCGGCGCCGTCACCACCAGCCACAGCAGGCTCCACCAGAAGGTGGCGATCATGTAGTTGTGGTGGGCCGCGTAGACCGCATCGAGCTCGTCGGCGCGCCGGATGTAGTTGACCACCATGGCGATCACCGCCAGCACCCAGTAGGTGAACGGCGCAAAGGTGTGCATGCCGTACAGCACGTGCATGACCGTGCGGTCGCCCGGCTCCTTGCGCTCGAATGCGCTGAAGTCGGTTTCGCTCATTGCCCTGCTCCTTCGCGCTCGCGCGCCTTGCGCAATGCCTTTTCCTCGATGCCGCTGGTGCCTTCGCGGCGCTCCAGCTCGGCGATCACGTCGGCCGGCGACAGGCCGTAGTGCGCCAGCGCCACCAGGCTGTGGAACCACAGGTCGGCCACCTCGCCCACCAGCCGCGCCGGGTCGCCGCCGCGGTCGCAGTCCTTGGCGGCCATCACCACCTCGGTGGCCTCCTCGCCGATCTTCTTGAGGAAGGCGTCGGGGCCCTTGTGCAGCAGGCGCGCGACGTAGCTGCGATCCGGATCGCCGCCGCGGCCGGGCTTGCGGCTTTCGATCACGGCGGCCAGCCGGGCCAGGGAGTCGTTGGCGCTCATGGCATTCAGGTGTAGATCTCGGACGGGTTCTTCAAGACCGGCTCGACGCCAACCCAGCGCCCGCCTTCCTGTCGCCGGAAGAAACAGCTGTGACGGCCGGTGTGGCAGGCGATCGACGGGTCGTGACCCAGCTGCGTGACCTTCAGCAGCAGCACGTCGCCGTCGCAATCCAGGCGGATCTCATGGACCTGCTGCACGTGGCCGGATTCCTCGCCCTTGAACCACAGGCGCTGGCGCGAGCGGCTGAAATACACGGCCCGCCCCAGTTCGGCGGTCTTGCGCAGCGCCTCGCGGTCCATCCAGGCGAACATCAGCACGTCGCCGGTGGCCTGCTCCTGCGCGATCACCGGCACCAGTCCGGCGCTGTCCCACTTGACCTGGTCGAGCCAATCCATGGCCGCATTGTCGGCCATCCGGGCGGCCACCCTCAGGTGCGCACCGGAATGCCGCGCCCGGCCATGTGGGCCTTGGCCTGGGCGACGGTGTACTCGCCGAAATGGAAGATGCTGGCGGCCAGCACGGCGTCGGCCCCGCCCTGCTGCACGCCGTCGGCCAGGTGGTCGAGGTTGCCGACGCCGCCGGAGGCGATCACCGGCACCGGCACCGCATCGCTGACCGCGCGCGTCAGTTCGAGGTCGAAGCCCGTCTTGGTGCCATCGCGGTCCATGCTGGTCAGCAGGATCTCGCCGGCGCCCCGGCCGGCCATCTCGACCGCCCACCGGACCGCGTCCAGCCCGGTATTGCGGCGCCCGCCGTGGCTGTAGACGTCCCAGCCGGGGCCGCGGTCGGCCTCGTCGCCGCCGGTCCGCCGCTTGGCGTCGATGGCCACCACGATGCACTGCGAGCCGTACTTGCCGGACGCCGCGCTGATCACGTCCGGGTTGGCGATGGCGGCCGAATTGAAGCTGGTCTTGTCGGCGCCGGCGTTGAGCAGCCGGCGCACGTCTTCCACGGTCCGCACGCCGCCGCCCACCGTCAGCGGGATGAACACCTGCGAAGCCACCGCTTCGATCACGGGCAGGATCAGGTCGCGGGCATCGCTGGTGGCCGTGATGTCCAGGAAGGTCAGCTCGTCGGCACCCTGCTCGTTGTAGCGGGCGGCGATCTCCACCGGGTCGCCGGCATCGCGCAGTTCGACGAAGTTGACGCCCTTGACGACCCGGCCGCCGGTGACGTCGAGGCAGGGGATGATGCGCTTGGCGAGCATGCGTCGATTCTAGGAAATGACGAATGACCTCCGCCGCTGCGCGGCGTCGATGACGAATGACGCGTCAGTCATTCGTCATCTGTCATTCGTCATGCATCGATGGCGGCGGCAGCCGGCGTCGATGCGTCATGCGCCGATCTCGTCGGCCCGGGCCTGCGCCTGGACGAAGTCGAGGTCGCCGGAATAGATGGCGCGGCCGCAGATCACGCCCTCGATGCCCTCATCCTCGACCGCGCACAGCTTCTCGATGTCGGCCAGGCCGGAGAGGCCGCCGGAGGCGATGACCGGGATGGTCAGCGACTGCGCCAGCTTGACGGTGGCCTCGACGTTGATGCCGGTGAGCATGCCGTCGCGGCCGATGTCGGTGTAGACGATGGATTCGACGCCCCAGTCCTGGAACTTGCGGGCCAGGTCGACCACCTCGTGGCCGGTCAGCTTGCTCCAGCCGTCGGTGGCGACCTTGCCGTCCTTGGCGTCCAGGCCCACGATGATGTGGCCGCCGAACGCGCTGCAGGCATCCTTCAGGAAGCCCGGGTTCTTGACGGCGGCGGTGCCGATGATCACGTAGCGCAGGCCGCCGTCGATGTACTTCTCGATCGTGTCCAGGTCGCGGATGCCGCCGCCCAGTTGCACCGGGATGTCGTCGCCCACCGCCTTGAGGATGGAACGGATGGCGGCGAAGTTCTGCGGCTTGCCGGCGAAGGCGCCGTTCAGGTCCACCAGGTGCAGCCGCCGGGCTCCCCTGGACAGCCAGTGGCGGGCCATGGCGGCGGGGTCCTCGCTGAAGGTGGTGGCCTGGTCCATGTCGCCTTGCTTGAGGCGCACGCAATGCCCGTCCTTCAGGTCGATCGCGGGGATGAGAAGCATCGGGGGAGGTTGTCGGCGTGGGAAAACGGGGGCTGCGCGCCGCGCCCGCGGGGCGTCAGGGATTCCAGCGCAGGAAATTGCGGTACAGGGCCAGGCCGGCGTCGGCGCTTTTCTCGGGGTGGAACTGGGTCGCAAAAATATTATCGCGGGCCAGCGCGGCGGTAAAGCGGCCGCCGTAGTCGGTCTCGCCGGCGCTGTGGCGCGCATCCGACGGGCAGGCGTAGTAGCTGTGGACGAAATAGAACCAGGCGCCATCGGCGATGCCTTCCCACAGCGGGTGGGGCCGGGCCTGCCAGACCCGGTTCCAGCCCATCTGCGGCACCTTGAAGCGGCTGCCATCGGGCTGCAGCCGCCCTTCCAGCCGGAACCGCCGCACCTCGCCGGGGATGAGGCCCAGGCCGTCGCTGGGGCCTTCCTCGCTGCGATCGAGCAGCATCTGCATGCCCACGCAGACGCCGAACAGCGGCTTGGCGGCCGCGGCCTCCAGCACCGCCGGCAGCAGGCCCGATTCACGCAGCTCGCGCATGCAATCGGGCATGGCGCCCTGGCCGGGCAGCACGACGCGTTCGGCCGCGCGCACCGCTTCGGGACGCCCGGTGATCACCACCTGCAAGCCGCTGCCGCGGGCCGCGTGGGCCACCGCCTGCGAGACCGACCGCAGGTTGCCCATGCCGTAGTCGACGACCGCTACCGAATTCATCTGGCTCGAGACGCCCGGCTGCCCGGGCAGGAAATTACAGTGCGCCTTTGGTGGAGGGGATGGTGCCGGCCGCGCGGGGATCGAATTCCACCGCGGCGCGCAGTGCCCGGGCAAAGGCCTTGAACACGGTCTCGCACTGGTGGTGCGCGTTCTGGCCGCGCAGGTTGTCGATGTGCAGCGTCACGAAGGCGTGGTTGGCGAAGCCCTGGAAGAACTCGTGCGCCAGCTGGCTGTCGAAGGTGCCGATCATGGCGCTGCGGAACGGCACGTCCATGACCAGGCCGGGGCGGCCGGAAAAATCGATCACCACGCGCGACAGCGCCTCGTCCAGCGGCACGTAGGCGTGGCCGTAGCGGCGGATGCCCTTCTTGTCGCCTACGGCCTTGGCAACGGCCTGCCCGAGGCTGATGCCCACGTCCTCCACCGTGTGGTGGCCGTCGATGTGCAGGTCGCCCTCGGCCTGGACGTCCAGGTCGATCAGGCCGTGGCGGGCGATCTGGTCGAGCATGTGGTCGAAGAACCCGATGCCGGTGGCCAGGCGTGCCTGGCCACTGCCGTCGAGGTTGACGCGCACGCGGATGCGCGTCTCGGCGGTGTTGCGGGTGATCTCGGCGATGCGGTCGGTACTCATAGACTGGCCTGCAGGGCCTCCAGCATCTGCGCGTTCTCCTCGGCGGTGCCGACGGTCAGGCGCAGGCAGTTGGCCAGCAAGGGATGCATTGTAGAAACGTTCTTGACGAGCACGCCGCGGGCCTTCATGGCCTGGAAGGTGCGGCCGGCGTCGGGCACGCGCACCAGGATCATGTTGGCATCGCTGTGCCAGGCCTTCAGCGGCGCCAGCGCGGCCAGCCGTTGCAGCAGGCGGTCGCGCTCGCGCCGGATGTCGGCGGCCTGCTGCGCGAACACCTCCGCGTGCTCCAGCGCGAACAGTGCCGCCTCGCAGTTGAGCACGCTCACGTTGTAGGGCGGCCGGACCTTGTCGATCTCGGCCACCAGCGCCTGCGGGCCGATCAGGTAGCCGATGCGCACGCCAGCCAGCCCGAACTTGCTCAGGGTGCGCATCAGCAGCACGTGCGGGTGGTGGGGCAGCCGGTCGAGGTAGCTGCGGCTCGCAAAGGGCTGGTAGGCCTCGTCGATCACCACCAGGCCGGGCGCAGCCTGCACGATGCGCTCGATCGCCGCGTCGTTCCACAGGTTGGCGGTCGGGTTGTTGGGGTAGGCCAGGTACACGATGGAGGGCCGGTGCCGTTCGATGGCGGCCAGCATGGCGGCCTCGTCCAGCTCGAAGTCGGGCGTCAGGTCCACCGGGATGAACTTCAGGCCCTGCAGCTGCGCGCTCATCGCGTACATCACGAAGCCGGGGACCGGCGCCAGGATGGAGGCGCCGGGCACGTCGCAGGCCATGGCCAGCAAGGAGATCAGCTCGTCCGAGCCGTTGCCCAGCATCAGGCCGAAGCCCTGCGGCGCCCGGGCGTGCCGGGCCAGCGCATCCCGCAACACCCCGATGCGGTCGGCCGGGTAGCGGTTGAGCGCCACCGCCCCGAGCCGCTCGCCGAGCGCGCGCTGCAGCTGCGGGGGCAGCCGGTGCGGGTTCTCCATGGCGTCGAGCTTGACCAGCCCTGCGGACGGCTGGACGGCGTAGGCATGCATGCCCTGCACGTCCTGGCGGATCAGGCGGGCGAGCCGTGGCGGCAGCGGGGATGTCGTCATGGCTTGAGCCTCATCTCGGCGGCACGCGCATGGGCCTGCAGGCCCTCGCCGTGCGCCAGTTCGGACGCGATGCGCCCGAGCCGCTGCGCGCCCGCTTCGCTGACCTCGATCAGGCTGCTGCGCTTCTGGAAATCGAACACGCCCAGCGGGCTGGAAAAACGCGCCGTGCCGCTGGTGGGCAGCACGTGGTTGGGGCCGGCGCAGTAGTCACCCAGGCTTTCGCTGGTGAAGGCGCCCAGGAAGATCGCGCCGGCGTGGCGCAGCAGTGGCTCCCAGCGATGCGGCTCGCGGCTGGCGATCTCCAGGTGCTCCGGGGCGATCCGGTTGCTGATGTCGCAGGCCTGCGCCATGTCGCGGGTGTGGATCAGCGCGCCACGGCCATTGAGCGACCGGGCGATGATGTCCCGGCGCGGCATCTGCGGCAGCAGGCGATCGATCTGGGCCTGCACCTCGTCGATGTAGGCCGCATCGGGGCACAGCAGGATGCTCTGGGCCAGCTCGTCGTGCTCGGCCTGCGAGAACAGGTCCATGGCCACCCAGTCGGCCGGCGTGCTGCCGTCGGCCAGCACCAGGATCTCGCTGGGGCCGGCGATCATGTCGATGCCGACCTGCCCGAACACGCGACGCTTGGCGCTGGCGACGTAGGCGTTGCCCGGGCCCGTGATCTTGTCCACCCGCGGCACCGTGGCGGTGCCCCAGGCCAGCGCGCCGATCGCCTGTGCGCCGCCGATGGTGAAGACGCGGGTGACGCCGGCCACGTGCGCGGCCGCCAGCACCAGCGGGTTCTTCCCGCCGCGCGGCGTCGGCACCACCATGACGATCTCGCCCACGCCGGCGACATGGGCCGGGATGGCGTTCATCAGCACCGAGGACGGATAGGCGGCCTTGCCGCCCGGCACGTAGATGCCGACCCGGTCCAGCGGCGTGACCTTTTGCCCGAGCAGCGTGCCGTCGGGCTCGCGGTAGCTCCAGCTCTCGCCGCCGGCGCGCTTCTGCGCCTCGTGGTAGCTGCGGATGCGTGCCGCTGCCGCCTCCAGCGCCTGGCGACGCGGCGCGGGCAGCGAATCGAACGCGGCCTTCAGTTCGGCGGGCGACAGCTGCAGCGCCGCCACGCTGTCGGCCTGCAGGTCGTCGAAGCGGCGCGTGAACTCCAGCACCGCCTCGTCGCCGCGGCGGCGGACGGCCTCGAGGATGCTCGCGACGGCCTGCTCGACCTGCGAATCGGTCTCGTCCGACCAATGCAGGCGGGCCTGGAAGGCGGCTTCGAAACCGGCATCGGCGGTGGACAGGCGCAAGGGGCGGGCGGTGGGGTCGGTCATGCGGCGGCCGGCTCCGTGGCGCGGCGGAAAACGGCGATCAGGTCCCGGATGGGAGCCTGCTTGAGCTTGAGGGCGGCCTGGTTCACCACCAGCCGGGCGCTGATGTCCATGATGCGCTCGACCTCGACCAGCTTGTTGGCCTTGAGCGTGCCGCCGGTGGACACCAGGTCCACGATGGCGTCGGCCAGCCCGGTGAGCGGCGCCAGCTCCATGCTGCCGTACAGCTTGATCAGGTCCACGTGCACGCCCTTGGCGGCGAAGAAGTCGCGTGCAATGGACACGTACTTGGTGGCCACGCGCAGCCGCGAGCCCTGCCGCACGGCGTGGGCATAGTCGAAGTCGGCGCGCACCGCCACGCTGACGCGGCAGCGGGCGATGCCCAGGTCCAGCGGCTGGTACAGGCCCTGGTCGCCGTGCTCGATCAGGGTGTCCAGCCCGGTCACGCCGAGGTCGGCGCCGCCGTATTGCACGTAGGTCGGCACGTCGGTGGCCCGCACCAGGACCACGCGCAGCCCGTCGCGGTTGGTCGGCAGGATCAGCTTGCGGGACTTCTCCGGGTCCTCCAGCACCTGGATGCCGGCCGCCTGCAGCAGCGGCAGCGTCTCGTCGAAGATGCGGCCCTTGGACAGTGCGAGGGTGATCATGCGTGCAGCCTCTCGATGTCGGCGCCCAGGGCGCGCAGCTTGTCTTCCATCCGGTCGTAGCCGCGGTCCAGGTGGTAGATGCGGTCGACCAGGGTCTCGCCTTCGGCCACCAGCCCGGCGATCACCAGGCTGGCCGAGGCGCGCAGGTCGGTCGCCATCACGGTGGCGCCGGACAGCCGAGGCACGCCCTCGACCAGCGCCACCTTGCCGTCGACCTGGATCCTTGCGCCCAGCCGCACCAGCTCGTTGACGTGCATGAAGCGGTTCTCGAAGATGGTCTCGGTCACGTGCGAGGCGCCTTCGGCGATGGCGTTCAGGACCATGAACTGCGCCTGCATGTCGGTGGGAAAGCCCGGGTACTCGGTGGTGCGGAAGGCCTGCGCCTTCAGCCGCCCCTTGCAGCGGATGCGGATGCCCTCTTGCACCGCGCCGATCTCGGCGCCGGCCTGGCGCAGCTTCTCGATCACCGCCTCCAGGTGGTCGGCGCGGCCGTGCCGCAGCAGCACCTCGCCGCCGGTGGCGGCCACGGCGCACAGGAAGGTGCCGGCCTCGATGCGGTCGGCCACCACCCGGTGCGTGCCGCCCGAAAGCCGCGGCACGCCCTCGACGCGGATGCGGCGTGTGCCGTGGCCTTCGATCTTCGCGCCCATGGCGATCAGCATCTCGGCCAGGTCGCCGACCTCCGGCTCCTGCGCCGCGTTCTCCAGCACGGTCTCCCCCTCGGCCAGCGACGCGGCCATCAGGAAGTTCTCGGTGCCGGTCACCGTCACCATGTCGGTGGTGATGCTGGCGCCGTGCAGGCGCTCGCGCCCCTTGGGCAGCTTCGCGATGATGTAGCCGTGCTCGACCACGATCTCGGCACCCATCTGCCGCAGGCCCTTGATGTGCTGGTCGACGGGGCGCGAGCCGATCGCACAGCCGCCCGGCAGCGACACCGTGGCTTCGCCGAAGCGGGCCAGCAGCGGGCCGAGGGCCAGCACCGAGGCGCGCATGGTCTTGACCAGCTCGTAGGGCGCCTCCGGCGAGCTCAGCCCGCGCGAGTCGATGCGCACCCGGTCTTCGTCCGCCCGCTCGGCGTCCACGCCCATGTTGCGGATCAGCTTGAGCATGGTGGCCACGTCCTGCAGGCGCGGCACGTTCTCCAGCGTGACCGGCTCATCGGTGAGGAGCGCCGCGCACAGCTCGGGCAGGGCCGCGTTCTTGGCGCCCGAGATGCGCACTTCGCCGCGCAGGGGCCGGCCGCCGCGGATCAGCAGCTTGTCCATCTCAGTCCGGCTCGCGGCGCTCGGCCCATTCGGCCGGCGTCAGGGTGGTCATGGACAGGGCGTGCACCTCGTCCGACTCCATCTTGCCGCCCAGGGCGGCGTACACCCGCTGGTGCCGCTGCACCGGGCGCTTGCCCTCGAATTCGGCCGAGACGATCAGCGCGGCCCAGTGGCGGCCGTCGCCCTCGACTTCGAGGTGTTGGCAGGGCAGCCCGGAGGCGATGAGGGAATGCAGGTCGTCGGCGGTCATGGCGGTCATCCTCGGATCTTGTAGCCGATGCGCAGCAGGTGCACGGCAACGGCGCTGACGGCCAGCATGGCACTGCCCACGATGGCCAGGCTCAGCCAGGGCGAGACGTCGCTGACGCCGAAGAACCCGTAGCGGAAGCCGTCGATCATGTAGAAGAAGGGGTTGAGGCGGCTCACCGCCTGCCAGAACGGCGGCAGCGAGTGGATGGAATAGAACACGCCGGACAGGAAGGTCATCGGCATGATGAGGAAATTCTGGAAGGCGGCCATCTGGTCGAACTTCTCGGCCCACAGCCCGGCGATCAGCCCCAGCGCACCCAGCATGCCGGCGCCCAGCAGCCCGAAGACGACGATCCACAGCGGCGCCACGAAGCTGGGCCGCGCGAACGAGACGGTGACCAGCAGGACGCCCATGCCGACCGCCAGGCCGCGGACGATCGAGGAGCCCACGTAGGCCACGAACCAGCTCCAGTGCGACAGCGGCGTGAGCAGCACGAACACCAGGTTGCCCATGATCTTGCTCTGGATCAGCGACGAGGAGCTGTTGGCGAAGGCGTTCTGCAGCACGCTCATCATCACCAGCCCCGGCACCAGGAAGTCGGTGTAGGCGATGCGGTCGTACACCTTGACCCGTCCCTCGAGCACGTGGCCGAAGATCAGCAGGTACAGCATGGCCGTGAGGATCGGCGCCGCCACCGTCTGGAAGCCCACCTTCCAGAAGCGCAGGATCTCCTTGTACAGCAGGGTCTGCCAGCCGCCCGGCGCAGCCGCGGGGTGGCTGCCGCGCTGGGCGGCGCGCTGGGCTCCCTCGGGTGGACGGCCCGTGCTCACGCCGCCACCTGTTCGCCCCGAGCCGCCATCACATCGAGGAACACGTCCTCCAGGTCGGCCTTGCGGATCTCCACGTCTTCCACCCGCAGGCCGGCGCGGCGGATGGCGGCGAGGTGCTCCTCGATCTCGTTGGCGTCGCGCGCCGGCAGCTGCACGATGCGGCCGGTGACGCGCGCCTTCTGCGCGAACGCCGCCGGCAGCGCGCTGTCCACCTTGAAGCGCAGCACGTTGCTGGAGGCGGACCGCAGCAGGTCGCTGGTGCGCTCCAGGGCCACCACCCGCCCGGCCTTGAGCATCGCGATGCGGCCGCACAGGGCTTCGGCTTCCTCCAGGTAGTGCGTGGTCAGCAGCACGGTGTGGCCCTGCCGGTTCAGGCGGGCGATGAACTGCCACAGGGTCTGGCGCAGCTCCACGTCGACGCCGGCGGTGGGCTCGTCCAGCACGATCACCGGCGGCTTGTGCACCAGCGCCTGGGCCACCAGCACGCGCCGCTTCATGCCGCCCGAGAGCTGGCGCATGTTGGCGCCCGCCTTGTCGGCCAGCCCCAGGCTGTCCAGCAGCTCGCCGATCCAGGCATCGTTGTTGCGCAGGCCGAAGTAGCCGGACTGGATGCGCAGCGCCTCGCGCACCGTGAAGAAGGGATCGAACACCAGCTCCTGCGGCACGATCCCCAGCTGCCGCCGCGCCTGTGCGTAGTCGGACTGCACGTCGAACCCCCGCACCGAGACGCGGCCGGAGCTGGCGCGCGCCAGCCCCGCCAGGATGCTGATCAGCGTGGTCTTGCCGGCGCCGTTGGGGCCGAGCAGGCCGAAGAACTCGCCCTCCTCGATGTCGAAACCGACCCCGTGCAGGGCGGTGAAGCTGCCGCGCGGCAATGCGAAGGTCTTGCTGACGGACTGGAAGGAGATCGCGGGCATGGGAAGCCCGCCATTTTAGGCGGTGGACCCCGGCGGCGCTGGCGCGGGGAGCGATGCCCCGCTATCCGGATGCCGGCGGCGCCAGCAACTCCGCCACGCCGTACACGCCGGCGAGTTCCTGCAGCCGGGCCGGCATGTGGGCCACCCCGAACTGCTTGCCGAGCGCCAGCGCCTCGCGCCGGCATTCCAGCAGCACGGCCAGCGCCGAGGAATCGAACTGCAGCAGGGCCGAGGCGTCGGCCACCACCTGCTGCTGCGGCTCGGCACGCAAGGCTTGCGCCAGCATGCGCGAGCAGGCCGGCGCATGCGCCTGGGTCAGCTCGGCGGGCAGGACCAGCATCTTCAGCTCTTGCCCGGCGCGGCGTTGGCCTTGTTGCGCGCGGCCAGCGCGGTGATCAGGCCGTCGATGCCGTTGGCGTTGACCTCCTGGGCGAACTGGCTGCGGTAGGTATCCACCAGCCACACGCCCAGCACGTTCAGGTTGTAGATCTTCCAGCCGGCGCCTTCGCCGGGCGTCTTCTCCATCCGGTATTCCAGCTGGATCGGGTCGCCGCGCCCGCGGACTTCGCTGCGCACCACCACCTCCTTGTCGTCGGGCGAGGCACGCAGCGGCTTGACACTGATGGTCTGGTCGTTCACCTGCGAGAGCGCACCCGAATAGGTGCGAATGAGCAGCTGCTTGAACTCCTCCTGCAAGCGCTGGCGCTGCTGCGGCGTGGCCTGGCGCCAGGCGGGGCCCACCGCCGAGGCCGTCATGCGCCGGAAGTTCACGTTCGGCATGATCTTGCTGTCGACCAGCGCCATGATCTTGTCGATGTCGCCGGCCTGGATCGACTTGTCCGCCCTGATCGCGGCCAGCGTTTCCTCCGACAGCCGCTTGATCATCGCATCGGGCGCCTCGTCGGCGGCGCGCACCAGCGGCGCCCCGAGCAGGCTGGTCGCCACCAGCGCCGCAGCGGCGCGGCCAAGGGAACGTCTGTTCATCATCCGAAATCCTTTCGTGGGCGGGCGGCGGGCGCCCGCGGTCCGGGATTGGAACCGGACTGCGAGGACCGGGTTCCGGCGCCCTGCCTGCACATGAAACAGCCTGCAACTCTAACGGCTGGGCGGTGCCGCCGGCGCCGCGGGTGCGGCCGGCGCAGCGGGTGCGGCCGGCGCAGCGGGTGCGGCCGGCGCAGCGGGTGCGGTGCCGCCCTCGCCCTCGCCCTCGTCTTCGTACTCGTAGTCGTCGTCTCCGCCGCCGCCGCCGCCGCGGCCCGTGCGGCCGGATTCGATCAGGGATCGGCGCCGCTGCAGGTAGGCATCGCGCGTGAAGCTGTACTTGTCCAGCGCGGCGCCCTCCAGCACGTCGCCCACGCGCAGCAGGTTGGCGCGGACGTCCACCGCGCGCAGCACGTAGAGCGAATTGCGCGTGCCGGCGGGATCGATCTCGCGCACCAGGTCGCCCTGGTAGTCCACCGGCAGCGCCAGCGTGTCGCGCAGCGTCGACGGCCCGAGCAACGGCAGCACCACGTAGGGTCCCGCGGGCACGCCCCAGTGGCCCAGCGTCTTGCCGAAGTCCTCGCGGTGGCGCTCGATGTTGGCTTCGCTGGCGATGTCCAGGATGCCGCCCAGGCCGAACACCGTGTTGACCGAGAAGCGCATCGCGTTCTCGGCGGCATCCCGCACCTTCAGCTGCAACGCGCTGTTGACCGCCGACCACGCGTCACCCAGGTTGCCGAAGAAATTGGCGACGCCGGTGCGCACCAGCGGCGGGACGTTCTCGCGGTAGAAGGTGGCGCTGGGCTTGAGCACCACCGCGTCCACGCCTTCGTTGAACTTGCTGACCTCGCGGTTGAACGGCTCGAACGGGTCCTGCGGATTGGCCCGCGGTCCCGATGCGCAGCCCTGCAGCGCCAGCAGCGCGGCCAGGGCAGCCCCCGCCAGCGCCTGCCGACGCCATGGCGAAAGCATCATGCGGCTCATTTTTTCGTGTTCCCCCCTGCGGGCTGCGCCTCGGCTGCCTTGTTGTACAGGAATTGCCCGATCAGGTTCTCCAGCACCACGGCCGACTGCGTGCTGGAGATGGTATCGCCGGCGACCAGCGCATTCTCCTCGGCGCCCGCCTCGATGCCGATGTACTGCTCACCCAGCAGGCCGCTGGTCAGGATCTTCAGCGAGCTGTCCTTGGGAAACTGGTAGCGGCTCTCCAGGGCCAGTGTCACGCGTGCCTGGAAGCTCTGGTCGTCGAAGGTGATCGAGTCGACCCGGCCGACCACCACGCCGGCGCTCCTGACCGCCGCCTGCGGCTTGAGCCCGCCGATGTTGTCGAACTTCGCGACCACGGCATAGGTGGGCTGGAAGCTCAGGCCCAGCAGGTTGGCCGACTGCAGGGCCAGAAACAGGATGGCGGCCGCGCCCAGCAGCACGAACAGCCCCACCCAGACGTCGTTCCTCGACTTTTCCATGGTCGTTTTCCTAAATGCTGAACATCATCGTCGTGAGCACGAAGTCCAGGCCCAGCACCGACAGCGAGCCCAGGACCACCGTGCGCGTGGTGGCCCGGGACACGCCGTCGGGCGTGGGGCGCGCCTCGAAACCCTGGAGCAGCGCGATGAAGGTGACCGTGATGCCGAACACGACGCTCTTGATCACGCCGTTGCCGACGTCGGCCCAGACGTCCACGCCGCCCTGCATCTGGCTCCAGAACGCGCCGGGATCCACGCCGATCAGCAGCACGCCGACGACATAGCCACCGATGACGCCGACGGCGCTGAACACCGCTGCCAGCAGCGGCATCGCGATGATGCCGGCCAGGAAGCGCGGCGCCAGGATGCGGCGCATCGGGTCCACCGCCATCATCTCCATGGCCGACAGCTGCTCGCCCGCCTTCATCAGGCCGATCTCGGCCGTCAGCGAGGTCCCGGCGCGGCCGGCGAACAGCAGCGCGGTGACCACGGGCCCCAGCTCGCGCACCAGCGACAGCGCCACCAGCAGGCCCAGCGCCTCGGACGAGCCATAGCGCTGCAGCGTGTAGTAGCCCTGCAGCCCCAGCACGAAGCCGACGAACAGGCCGGAGACGGTGATGATGGCCAGCGAGTAGTTGCCCAGGAAGTGGATCTGGTCGCGCACCAGCCCGAAGCGGCGCAGCCCGGGCCCCGACAGGGCGACCAGGCGCAGGAACAGCCGCGCGCCCAGCCCCAGGTCGGCCAGCAGGCCGCGCGTGGCGCGCCCGACGTCGGAAGGCCCCCACCCGCTCACGAACCCAGTCCCCCGCCGAAGTCCTGGGCCACGGTGGGCCCGGGGTAGTGGAAGTGCACGGGCCCCTCGGGCCGCGCCTGCACGAACTGGGACACCAGCGGGTCCTGCGAGGCGCGCACCTCCGCCGGCGTGCCCTGGGCCGCCACGCGGCCGTTGGCCAGGATGATCACCTGGTCGGCGATGCGGAAGGTCTCGTCCAGGTCGTGCGACACCACGATGCTGGTGATCCCGAGCGTGTCGTTCAGGCGCCGGATCAACTGTGCCGCCGTGCCCAGCGAGATCGGGTCCAGGCCGGCGAAGGGTTCGTCGTACATGACCAGGTCCGGATCCAGCGCGATGGCGCGCGCCAGCGCGACCCGTCGGGCCATCCCGCCGGACAGGTTGGCCGGCATCAGGTCGCGCGCGCCGCGCAGGCCGACCGCATTGAGCTTCATCAGCACGATGTCGCGAATCAGCGTCTCGGGCAGGTCGGTGTGCTCGCGCAGCGGGAAGGCGACGTTGTCGAACACCGACATGTCGGTGAACAGCGCGCCGAACTGGAACAGCATGCCCATGCGCCGGCGGATCGCATACAGCCCGTCGCGGCCGAGGTCGCCGACCTCCTTGCCGTCGAAGCGCAGGCTGCCGGTCTGGCCGCGGACCTGCCCCCCGATCAGGCGCAGCACGGTGGTCTTGCCACCGCCGGAGGCGCCCATCATGGCCGTCACCTTGCCGCGCGGGACGGTGAAGCTCAGGCCGTCGAGGATGCGGCGCTCGCCGTAGCCGAAGCCCAGCTCCCGGCATTGGACGATGGCGCTGTCATCCGTCTGGGACATGAAATGGAAAAGCCGGGACGCGCCCGGCTGCTGGTGGCGGAGGGCCGATGATAGCGGCGTCCCTTCCCCCGGGCCGGCGGACCGCCGCTCAGCGCGGCAGGTCGGAAAATCCCATCAGGAACTCGTCGACCGCCCGGGCCGCCTGCCGGCCCTCACGGATCGCCCAGACCACCAGCGACTGGCCGCGCCGCATGTCGCCGGCGGCGAACACCTTGGGCGCGTTGGTGGCGTAGCCGCCGCGGATATCCGTGCTCGCCCGGGCATTGCCGCGGGCGTCCCGGTCCACGCCGAATGCATCGAGCACGGTGGCCACCGGAGCGGTGAAGCCCATGGCGAGCAGCACCAGGTCGGCCTTCAGCGTCTGCTCGGTGCCCGGCACCTCGGCCATCTTGCCGTCCTTCCAGGCCACGCGCACGGTCTTCAGGCCCGTGACCTTGCCCTTCTCGCCCACGAATTCCTTGGTCCCGATGGCGAACTCGCGCTCGCAGCCCTCCTCGTGGCTGGAGCTGGTGCGCAGCTTGTAGGGCCAGTAGGGCCAGGTCAGCTCCTTGTTCTCCTGCGCGGGCGGCTGCGGCATCAGCTCGAACTGCACCACGCTGGCCGCCCCGTGCCGGTTGCTGGTGCCCACGCAGTCGCTGCCGGTGTCGCCGCCGCCGATCACGATCACGTGCTTGCCGTCCGCGCGGATCTGGCCCTTGACCTTGTCGCCCGCGTTGACCTTGTTCTGCTGCGGCAGGAATTCCATCGCGAAGTGGATGCCGCCCAGCTCGCGGCCCGGCACCGGCAGGTCGCGCGACTGTTCGGCGCCGCCGCACAGCAGCACTGCGTCGAACGCCTCGAGCAGCTGCTCGGGCATCACGGTCTGCTTGGCCCAGTTGGTGATCCGGGAGCCTTCGGGCAGCTTGCCGACCATGACGCCGGTGCGGAAGGTGACGCCTTCAGCCGCCATCTGCTCGACCCGGCGGTCGATGTGGCGCTTCTCCAGCTTGAAGTCGGGGATGCCGTAGCGCAGCAGGCCGCCGATGCGGTCGTTCTTCTCGAACAGCGTCACGTCGTGGCCGGCCCGCGCCAGCTGCTGCGACGCCGCCATCCCCGCCGGACCCGAGCCGACCACCGCCACCTTCCTGCCGGTCTTGACCCTGGCAATCCGCGGTTTCACCCAGCCGTTTTCCCAGGCCCGGTCGATGATCGCGTGCTCGATGGACTTGATGCCGACCGGGTCGTCGTTCACGTTCAGGGTGCAGGCCGCCTCGCAGGGTGCCGGGCAGATGCGGCCGGTGAACTCCGGGAAGTTGTTGGTGGAGTCCAGCACCGCGAAGGCGTTGGCCCAGTCGCGCCGGTACACCAGGTCGTTGAAGTCGGGGATGATGTTGTTGACCGGACAGCCCGAACTGCAAAAGGGCGTGCCGCAGTCCATGCAGCGCGCGCCCTGCACCCGGGCCTGCTCGTCGTCCAGGCCGATGACGAATTCGCGGTGGTGCTTCACGCGTTCGGAAACGGGGCGATAGCCCTCCTCGATGCGTTCGTACTCCATGAACCCCGTGACTTTTCCCATCGCTTGTCGTCCTCCTCGCGGCCCTACTTGGCGGGCGCCGGTTCGTGCTGCACCGCCACGTGCGCGTTGTTGCCGGTGCTGGCTTCCTCGACTTCGCGCTCGTGCATCTCGGCCAGCGCGCGCTTGTATTCGTTGGGGAACACCTTGACGAACTTCTGCCGCGCGGCCGACCAGCTGTCCAGCAGCTCGCGCGCGCGCTTGCTGCCCGTCCAGCGGTTGTGGTCCTCCAGCAGCTTCTTGAGCAGCATCTCGTCGGTCTGGTCGCGGTGCAACCGGCTGCGCCCCAGGACCTTCTGCTCGGCGCCGCTGCCCACCGGCTCCAGCGACACCATGGCGGTGTTGCAGCGGCTGGCGAACTGGCCGTCCTCGTCGTAGACGTAGGCGATGCCGCCCGACATGCCGGCCGCGAAATTGCGCCCGGTGCGGCCCAGCACCACCACCGTGCCGCCGGTCATGTACTCGCAGCCGTGGTCGCCGGTGCCCTCCACCACGGCGGTGGCTCCGGACAGGCGCACCGCGAAGCGCTCGCCCGCCACCCCGGCGAAGAAGGCCTCGCCGGTGGTGGCACCGTACAGCGCGGTGTTGCCGATGATGATGTTGCGGGTGGCGTCGCCGCGGAAGTCGATGCTCGGGCGCACCACGATGCGGCCGCCGGACAGGCCCTTGCCGGTGTAGTCGTTGGCGTCGCCGATCAGGTACAGCGTGATGCCGCGGGCCAGGAAGGCGCCGAACGACTGCCCGCCCGTGCCTTCCAGCTGGATGCGGATGCTGTCGTCGGGCAGGCCTTCCGGATGGACCTGGGTGAGCGCGCCCGACAGCATGGCGCCCACCGAGCGGTTGACGTTGCGCGCCACCTCGATGAACTGCACTTTCTCGCCGTGCTCGATCGCCGGCCTGCAGCGCTCGATCAGGATGCGGTCCAGGCTCTTGTGCAGGCCATGGTCCTGCGCCTCGACCTGGTAGCGCGCCACTTCCGCCGGGACCTGCGGCTGCGCGAACAGGCGGCTGAAGTCCAGCCCGCGGGCCTTCCAGTGCTCGATGCCCTTGCGCATGTCCAGCAGGTCCGATCGGCCGATCAGGTCGTCGAACTTGCGGATGCCCAGTTGCGCCATGATCTGGCGCACTTCCTCGGCGACGAAGAAGAAGTAGTTGACGACGTGCTCGGGCTTGCCGGAGAACTTCTTGCGCAGCACCGGGTCCTGGGTGGCCACGCCCGTGGGACAGGTGTTCAGGTGGCACTTGCGCATCATGATGCAGCCCTCCACCACCAGCGGCGCGGTGGCGAAGCCGAATTCGTCGGCGCCCAGCAGCGCGCCGATCGCGACGTCGCGGCCGGTCTTCATCTGGCCGTCGGCCTGCACCCGGATGCGGCCGCGCAGCCGATTGAGTACCAGCGTCTGCTGGGTTTCGGCCAGGCCGATCTCCCAGGGCGAGCCGGCGTGCTTGATCGAGGACCAGGGCGAGGCGCCGGTGCCGCCGTCGTGGCCGGCGATCACCACGTGGTCGGCCTTGCACTTGGCCACGCCGGCGGCGATGGTGCCGACACCGACCTCGGACACCAGCTTGACGCTGATCGACGCATGCGAGGCCACGTTCTTCAGGTCGTGGATCAGCTGTGCCAGGTCCTCGATCGAATAGATGTCGTGGTGCGGCGGCGGCGAGATCAGGCCGACGCCCGGCACCGAGTAGCGCAGCTTGCCGATGTACCGGGAGACCTTGCCGCCGGGCAGCTGGCCGCCTTCGCCCGGCTTGGCGCCCTGGGCCATCTTGATCTGGATCTGGTCGGCCGACGCCAGGTATTCCGCCGTCACGCCGAAGCGGCCCGAAGCCACCTGCTTGATGCGCGAGCGCAGCGAATCGCCGTCGGCCAGCGGCAGGTCGACCTCGACCACGTCCTTGCCGATGATCTCGGCCACGGTCTGGCCGGCCTTGATCGGGATGCCCTTGCGCTCTTGCCGGTAGCGCGCGGGGTCCTCGCCGCCCTCGCCGGTGTTGCTCTTGCCGCCGATGCGGTTCATGGCGATCGCCAGCGTGGTGTGCGCCTCGGTCGAAATGGACCCGAGCGACATGGCGCCGGTGGCGAAGCGCTTGACGATCTCCTTCGCAGGCTCGACCTCGTCGACCGGGATCGCCCGCGACGGATCGACCTTGAACTCGAACAGGCCGCGCAGCGTCATGTGGCGGCGGCTCTGGTCGTTGATCAGCTGCGCGTATTCCTTGTAGGTGCTCCAGTTGTTGGCGCGCGACGCGTGCTGCAGCTTGGCGATGGCGTCGGGCGTCCACATGTGCTCCTCGCCCCGGGTGCGCCACGCGTACTCGCCGCCGGCGTCGAGCATGCTGGCCAGGACCACGTCGCCACCGAAGGCGGCCTTGTGCATGCGGATCGCCTCCTCGGCGATCTCGAACACGCCGATGCCGGCGACCCGGCTGGCGGTGCCGGTGAAATACTTCTCCACCGTGTCGCCGTTCAGGCCGATGGCCTCGAACAGCTGGGCGCCGCAGTAGCTCATGTACGTGCTCACGCCCATCTTGGACATGATCTTGGCCAGGCCCTTGCCGATCGCCTTGACGTAGTTGTAGATCGCCTTGTCGGCGCTCAGGTCGCCCGGGAAATCCTTGTGGATGGCAACCAGCGTCTCCATCGCCAGGTAGGGGTGGACAGCCTCGGCCCCGTAACCCGCCAGCACCGCGAAGTGGTGCACCTCGCGGGCGGATCCGGTCTCCACCACCAGTCCGGCGGTGGTGCGCAAGCCCTCGCGCACCAGGTGCTGGTGGATGCACGACAGCGCCAGCAGCGCCGGAATGGCGACCTTCTCGGGGCCGACGCCGCGGTCGCTGATGATCAGGATGTTCTTGCCGCTGCGGATGGCGTCCACCGCTTCCGCGTTGAGCGAAGCGAGCTTGGCCTCCACGCCCTCGCTGCCCCAGGCCAGCGGATAGGTGATGTCCAGCGTGTAGCTGCGGAACTTGCCCTGGGTGCTGGCCTCGATGGCGCGCAGCTTGCCCATGTCCTCGTAGTCGAGGATCGGCTGGCCCACTTCCAGGCGCAGCGGCGGGTTCACCTGGTTGATGTCCAGCAGGTTCGGCTTCGGCCCGATGAAGGACACCAGCGACATCACGATCGCCTCGCGGATCGGGTCGATCGGCGGGTTGGTCACCTGGGCGAACAGCTGCTTGAAGTAGTTGTACAGCGGCTTGTTGCGATCGGACAGCACGGCCAGCGGGCTGTCGTTGCCCATGGAGCCGATGCCCTCCTCGCCCGCCTGCGCCATCGGCGACATCAGGAACTTGATGTCTTCCTGGGTGTAGCCGAAGGCCTGCTGCCGGTCGAGCAGGCCGGTCGGCTCGGACACCGGGATGTCGATGGCCCTGGGCGGCACGTCATCGAGCTTGATGCGCAGGTTCTCGATCCACTGCTTGTAGGGCTTGGCGTTCGCGAGGGTGGCCTTCAGCTCCTCGTCGTCGATCATGCGGCCCTGCTCCAGGTCGATCAGGAACATCTTGCCCGGCTGCAGGCGCCACTTGCGCACGATGCGGTTCTCGGGCACGGGCAGCACGCCCGTCTCGGAGGCCATGATCACCAGGTCGTCGTCGGTGACGCAGTAGCGGGACGGCCGCAGGCCGTTGCGGTCGAGCGTGGCGCCGATCTGGCGGCCGTCGGTGAACACGATGGAGGCCGGCCCATCCCAGGGCTCCAGCATCGCCGCGTGGTACTCGTAGAAGGCCTTGCGCCGCTCGTCCATCAGCGTGTGCTGCTCCCACGGCTCGGGGATCATCATCATCACCGCCTGGGCCAGCGGGTAGCCGGCCATGGTGAGCAGTTCCAGGCAGTTGTCGAAGGTGGCGGTGTCCGACTGCGTCGGGAAGCTGATCGGATACAGCTTCTTCAAGTCGGCGCCCAGCACCGGGGAGGACATCACGCCTTCGCGTGCCCGCATCCAGTTGTAGTTGCCCTTGACCGTGTTGATCTCGCCGTTGTGGGCCACGTAGCGGTAAGGGTGCGCCAGCGGCCACTCGGGAAAGGTGTTGGTGGAAAAGCGCTGGTGCACCAGCGCCAGTGCGGACACGCAGCGTTCATCGTTCAGGTCCAGGTAGTAGGTTCCCACCTGCCCGGCCAGCAGCAGGCCCTTGTAGACCACGGTGCGGCTGGACATCGAGGGGACGTAGTACTCCTTGGAGTGCTTGAGGCGCAGGCTCTGGATGGCGGCGCTGGCGGTCTTGCGGATCACGTACAGCTTGCGCTCCAGCGCATCCTGCACGATCACGTCGTTGCCGCGGCCGATGAAGACTTGCCGCAGGACCGGCTCCTTGGCCTTGACGGCCGGCGACATGGGCATGTCGCGGTCCACCGGCACGTCGCGCCAGCCCAGCAGCACCTGGCCCTCGGCCTTGATGGCGCGCTCCAGTTCCTGCTCGCAGGCCAGGCGCGAGGCGTGCTCCTTGGGCAGGAAGACCATCCCGACGCCGTATTCCCCGGGCGGCGGCAGTTCCACTCCCTGCTGCGCCATTTCGTCCCGATAGAGCGCATCCGGCAACTGGATCAGCACGCCAGCACCATCACCCATCAGTTTGTCAGCACCCACTGCGCCCCGATGGTCCAGGTTCTGCAGGATCTTCAGCCCCTGGGTGATGATGGAGTGGCTCTTCTCGCCCTTGATGTGGGCCACGAAGCCGACGCCGCACGCGTCGTGCTCGTGCGCGGCCGAGTACAGGCCGTGCTCTTGCAGGTGGGAAATCTCGGCAGCCGTCGCCATGGCTTGCCCTCCGGTTCGTCTCAGGGTCTGCCAGCATAGTGCAGCGCAGCACGGCTGCCAAGAAAAATAATCGGGGTCAGATACAGATTAATTTGATCATTCAGGCGGTTCTTGATTAATCGGGGACATATCAAGTCGACTTGCGTCCGGGTGCTTGAACGGGCGGCCGGCCGCCAACGGGGCGATCCGGCGCGGGCTGCGCCGTTGGAGGTCTGCCAGGTAGGCGGGGTCCCCCAGGGCCCAACCCCGGTGGGTGGAATCCGCCAGCGCCTGCTGCACATCGCGGGCAAGCCCGGCGGCGATGAGGTCGGCATAGGCGTGCTCGCGCGCGAACGGGGTGTTCCCCAGTTCCCAATACAGGGGGTGAGGCGTCACCAGGCGATCGGGAGCGATCCCCGCGTAGTGCCTGAAGCTGGACCAGGCATAGGCGCCCGGGTCGGTCACCATCCCCGCCCGCACCGGGTTGAGGTCGATATAGACCATGCAGGCGAGCAGGTAGCGCTCGGCCTGAACCAGCGTCGAGCGGTAGCGCCCCTCCCAGAGGGTCCCGGTGCGGCCGTAGCGCCCATTGAAGTAGCGCACGTACCGGCGACCGACCGCCTGCATCATCCCCGGCAGGCCCTTGTCCGTCTCCGGCGTGGCCAGCACGTGGAAGTGGTTGCCCATCAGCACGTAGCTGTGGATGGCGACCCTGGATTCGCGCGAGTACTGCTCCAGCAGATCGAGCAGGAAGCGGTAATCGGCCTCCCCGCCGAAGATCGGCTGGCGATTGTTGCCACGCTGGATCAGATGGTGCGGATAACCGGGAACCGTCAATCGCGGAAGTCGTGCCATATTCTTGATTGAAGAAAGAATTGGGTTCTGACCCCGATTATGGCCGCCAGCCAGCCTGAAAATGCGTATCTGACCCCAATTATCCGGAAGATGACGGCGCCGTGAGGACTGGGCCGACAGCGCGACAGGCCACCGGCGGCCAAGAATGCGCCTTGCCGCCGGAGGTGCCCCATGCCGTTTGCTGTCTACATGATCGGGTTCCTGCTGTTCATGGCCATCGTGGTCTGGGCGGCGGTGGTGGTGGGGGTGCCACAGCTGTACATCACCATCGCAGCGCTGGTGCTGCTGGTGATCGGGGGCCTGGTAGGACTGGTACGTTCCCGGTCCAGGCCGCGCCGGCGAGGCCCCTTCTAGAGCGGCGCCAGGCCCGGGAAGCGCACCGGCTCGAGCTCCTGCAATCCGAACTCCGCCAGCAGGGCCCGCAGCCGCTCGGCGGCACTGCGCTTCCTCTGCCCGGTGCGGCGCGCCAGGATCAGTTCGTTCTTCAGGCTGTGCTCCCAGCCGACCAGTTCCGTCACCGTGACCTGGTAGCCGTTGGCCTCCAGGTACAGGCAGCGCAGGACGTTGGTCAGCTGGCCGCCGACCTCGCGGGTGTGCAGCGGATGCCGCCACAGCTCCGCCAGGGGGGTGCGCGAGAGCGACAGTGCCTTGTTGCGGCGCAGCTGGCCGGCCACCTCGGCCTGGCAGCAGGGCACCAGCGCCATGGCGCGCGCCTGCTTGCGCAGCCCGAATGCGATCGCGTCGTCGGTCGCGGTATCGCAGGCATGCAGGGCGGTGACCAGGTCGATGCGTTCCGGCAGGCCCTGCTCGCTGGCCGCTTCGGCGGCGCTGATGTTGAGGAAGGCCATGCGATCGAATCCCAGTCGGGCCGCCAGCTCGCGCGAACGTGCGACCAGCTCCGGACGGGTCTCGATCCCGAACACCGTCCCCTTGCCCATCGGCTTGAGCGAGAGGTCGTACAGGATGAAGCCCAGGTAGGACTTGCCGGCGCCATGGTCGGCGATGCTGGGGCCGTGGTCGGACGCAGGCAGTTCCGCCAGCAGCTGGTCGATGAACTGGTGCAGGTGGTACACCTGCTTGAGCTTGCGCCGCGAATCCTGGTTGAGCCGGCCCTCGCGGGTGAGGATGTGCAGCTCCTTGAGCAGTTCGGTCGACTGCCCCGGGCGGATGTCCGGTTCGCGTGCCGCCGCGGCCATCATGAGCGGCCCACTCCCAGCGCCTGCCAGCCTTGCGGTCCCAGGCGCTCCAGCGTGCGGATGTTCGCTTCGTAGATCGCCTGCGCCTGCGGGAAAGCCGCCACGGCGCGGTCGATGCTCGCTTCGCGCAACAGGTGCAGGGTCGGCCAGGGTGACCGGTTGCTGTGGTTCGCCACGTCGTCCTCGTCCGCACCCGCAAAGACGAACCGGGGATGGAAGCTCGCGAGCTGCAAGACGCCTTCCAGCCCCTGGCGGGCGAGCCGCCGCTCGCCGGCCCGCACCAGTTCGTTGAACAGCAGGAAGTCGTCGAATCCGGCCGGCACCACGAGCAGCGTCGTGTCCCGCTCGCCGGCGGGCCGCGCCACCAGCGCATCGGCCTCGCGTTCCAGGTCGGTCAGCACCGGCGCGAAATCGGCGGCGCCGCTCGCCACGAAATGCACCTGCCGCTTTGCGTGCACCGCCTTCGCAAAGGGACACAGGTTCAGCCCGATCACCGCGCGCTCGAGCCAGCGGCGCGTGTCCTCGATCACCTGTGCGGGAGTGGGTGCCTGGGGCATGGGGGACGCGATTCTAGGCGTGCGCCCAAGTCCCTAGTGGCCGCGCACCTGGGGCAGGCGCGAGGTCCGGCCCGCCAGCACCAGCCCGGCCAGCGCGCAGCCGCCGGTGACCAGCCAGCTCCATTGCCAGCCGCCGCTGCGCGCCGCGACCCAGGCCACCAGCGGCGGCCCGAGGAACTGGCCCAGGGCGGACCACTGCTGCATCCAGCCCACGGTGGTCGAAACGGTGCGCTCGCTCGGCGCGAGCCGCACCGCCAGCGAGAACAGCGTGCCGGGGATCATTCCGCCCACCGTGGAAAAGGCCAGCACCGCCAGGTAGCGCGGCAGCGCGCCCGCTTCCGGCGGCCCCAGCAGCGCCGAGAACGCCACGACGCTGGCCAGCGCCATGGTGACGAAGCCGATCGACATCAGCTGGCGGGCCGTGAACCCCTGCTGCAGCAAGCGCCCGGATGCCAGGTTGCCCACCATGTTCACGGCCGCGGCCAGGGCCGTGGCGGCGGCCGCCAGGCCCGGTGCAATGCCGGCCGCCAGGTAGATCGAAGGCAGGAAGCCGATGACCGACAGCCACTGGGCCGAGTACACGCCGAAGGCGGCCGCCACCAGCCACGGGCCGGGCGCCACCAGCGTCTGCCCGATCCGCGCGGCCCAGTCGCGCGAGGCCGCCGGCGGCTGCACCGGATCGGCGGGAAGCGCCCGCGCCAGCCACGCAGCCATCAGCGCCGACAGTCCCCCCAGCAGCCACCACCAGCCGGGCCATCCGGTCCAGGCCATCCAGGCCGGCCCGCACAGCAGGGCGAGCGCGGTGGCGAACGGCATGTACGCGCCCCACACGCCCAGCATCGCGCTCATGTGCTGCGGCGGCACCAGCCGGCGGATCAGGCCGGGCGCCGGCATGGAGGCCAGCAGGAACCCGAAGCCCTCGACGGCGCGCAGCGCCAGCAGCGTACCGGCTCCGGTGGCCCAGCCCCCGAGGACGCTGGCGCCGCCGACGATCCACAGCCCGGCCACCATGGTGCGCTTGAGCCCCAGGCTGTCCGCCGCCAGGCCCGCCAGCAACCCCAGCGTCATGCCGGCGAACTGGACCAGCGACAGCAGGAAGCCCGCCTCCACCAGCGTGATGCCGAGCACGTCGCGCAGCACCGGGATGGCCGGTGGCAGCTTGCCGACGTGCACGGCGGCGGCGACGCCACCCAGCACGACCAGCCAAGCGCGGCCGGCGACGGCGCCGCTCACGGCAGCAGGCGGCGGCCGGTCAGCCGCTCGTGCTCGCGCGCCGCAAAGCGGTCCGTCATGCCGGCGATGTAGTCGGCCACGGCCCGCTCGCGGTCGGGGCGCTCGTCGAAGCCCCCGCCCATCTGGGCTGGCTCCGCCACGTAGGCGTCGAACAGTTCGCGCACCACGCGGCGCGCACCCGCCATGGTTTCCATCACCTGCGGGTGGCGATACAGGTTGTGCAGCAGGAACTGCTTCAGGGCGCCCGAGCGGACCTGCATGCCGGGGCTGAAGCGAAGCATCGGCGCGGCCCCGCGTGCCGCGTCGGCGCTGTCGATGCCGCTCGCAGCCAGCGCCTGTGCGGTGGCGTCGATCACGTCGTAGACCTGCGCGCTGAGCATGCGGCGGATCGACTCGTACAGCAGCCGGCGGCCGTGCAGCCCGGGGTGCTGCTGCAGCGCCTGGTCGCGAAATCGCGCGAACAGCTCGATGCCATCGAGCTGCTCCATCGCCAGCAGGCCGGAGCGCACGCCATCGTCGATGTCGTGCGCGTTGTAGGCGATCTCGTCGGCCAGGTTGCACAACTGCGCTTCCAGGCTGGGCTGGGTGCGGTCCAGGAAACGGCGGGCGACGCCGCCCGGTTCGGCCGCTTCCAGCCGCTCGGCATTGGCGCGCGAGCAATGCTTGAGGATGCCCTCGCGCGCCTCGAAGCTGAGGTTCAGTCCGTCGTAGTCCGGGTAGCGCTCCTCCAGCCGGTCCACCACCCGCAGGCTCTGCAGGTTGTGCTCGAAGCCGCCGTGAGCCCGCATGCACTCGTTGAGCGCATCCTGCCCAGCATGGCCGAAGGGCGTGTGGCCCAGGTCGTGCGCCAGCGCGATCGCCTCCACCAGGTCCTCGTCCAGCCCCAGCGGCCGCGCGATCGATCGGCCCAGCTGGGCGACCTCCAGCGAATGCGTCATCCGGGTGCGGAACAGGTCGCCTTCGTGGTTGAGGAACACCTGCGTCTTGTAGACCAGCCGCCGGAAGGCGGTGGAATGCACGATGCGATCGCGGTCGCGCTGGAATTCGGTGCGCGTGGGCGCAGGCGGCTCGGGGTGGCGGCGGCCGCGCGATCGGCCGGGATCGGACGCGTAGGGGGCCGTCATGCGCGGGAAGGCAGCCGTTGCATCGGGCGCCGGTGTCACGCGGTGCAGCGCTCCAGCACCTCGCGCACCAGCGGCTCGGGCGCCGGCCGCACGCCGGCGCGCCCCGGCGACTCGATGACGACGAAGCGGATGTCGCCGCCTTCGGCCTTCTTGTCCACCCGCATCAGCTCCAGGTAGCGGTCGGCCCCGAGGCGCGGGCCCTGCACCGGGAGCCCGGCTGCGCGCACCAGGCGCGTGACCCGCTGCACCAGCGCGTCGTCGACCAGGCCCAGCCCGCGTGACAACTGCATGGCCATCACCATGCCGCAGCCCACGGCCTCGCCGTGCAGCCATTCGCCATACCCCAGCCCGGCCTCGATGGCGTGCCCGAAGGTATGCCCGAAATTGAGGATGGCGCGCAGGCCCGATTCGCGCTCGTCCTGGCCGACCACCGCGGCCTTGATCTCGCAGCTGCGGCGAACCGCCTCGGCGAGGGCGCCGGTTTCGCGCGCCAGCAGCGCGGCCAGGTGCTCCTCGATCCAGTCGAGGAAGCCCATGTCGGCGATCGGACCGTACTTGATCACCTCCGCCAGCCCCGCGCTCAACTCGCGCGCCGGCAGCGTCGCCAGCGTGTCGAGATCGCACACGACGCGCACCGGCTGGTGGAAGGCGCCGATCATGTTCTTGCCCAGGGGGTGGTTGATCGCCGTCTTGCCGCCCACCGACGAATCGACCTGGGCCAGCAGCGTGGTGGGCACCTGCACGAAGGGAACGCCCCGCATGTAGCAGGCCGCGGCGAAGCCAGTCATGTCGCCGACCACGCCGCCGCCGAGCGCGAACAGCACCGTCTTGCGGTCGCACGCATGGGCCAGCAACGCATCGAAGACCGCGTTGAGCGTGGCCCAGTCCTTGTGGGCCTCCCCGTCGGGCAGCACGACGTGGTGCACCTTGCGGAACCGCCCCTGCAGCGCGCCGGCCAGCCGCTGCAGGTAGAGCGGCGCGACGGTGCTGTTGCTGACGATCATTGCCGCCGGCGCGGCGGGCAGGTCACGCCAGCAGGCGGGGGCGCCCAGCAGGCCGGAACCGATGAGGATGGGGTAGCTGCGCTCGCCCAGCCCGATCGCCACTTGGTGCAGGATGGCCGGCTCGGACACGACGGAAGACATGGCCCGCCAAGTGTAAGCGGGCCGCAAGGCTCACCCGGGCGGAAGCACCCCGGCCAGCTCCAGCTGCATCAGGACCATGTTGACCAGCGTGGGCACCGATGGCCGGCCCGTATCGATGATGAAGTGCGCCGCGTCCCGGTACAGCGGGTCGCGCTCGGCGTGCAACTGGCGCAGCTTGTCCAGCGGGTCCGCCACCTGCAGCAGCGGGCGCTGGGTGTCGCGGCGCAACCGGCGCCACAGCTCCTCCGGGCTGGAGCGCAGGTAGATCACGTGGCCGGCGGCGCGCAGTGCCCGGCGGTTGGCCTCGCGCAGGACGGCGCCCCCGCCGGTGGCCAGAATGCAAGGCTCGCCCCGCGCCAGTTCGGCCAGCACCTGCTGCTCCAGGTCACGGAAGGCGACCTCGCCTTCGCGCGCGAAATAGTCGCGGATCGAGCAGCCGATGCGCTGCTCGATCAGGTGGTCGGAGTCATGGAACGGCAGGCGCAGGCGCCGCGCCAGGCTGCGGCCGACGGTCGACTTGCCGCTGCCCGGCATGCCGACCAGGACCAGGCTGCGCACGGCGCCCCCAGTCCCGGCCTCAGCGCGCCGCGCTGCGGTCGGCCACCATCTTGGGCGTGATGAAGACCAGCATCTCCTGCTTGTTGGCGGTGCGCTGCCGGTTCTTGAACAGGTTGCCCGCCACCGGGATGTCGCCCAGCAGCGGCACCTTGGTTTCGGTGTCCAGTTCGGTCAGCTCGAAGATGCCGCCGATCACCACGGTGCCCCCGTTCTCGACCAGCACCTGGGTGCGGATGTGCTTGGTGTTGATCGCGATGCCGGCCGCCGTGGTCTCGCCCCGGCTGTCCTTGCTGATGTCCAGGTCCAGGATGATGTTGCCCTCGGGCGTGATCTGCGGCGTGACTTCCAGCTTCAGCGTGGCGCGGCGGAAGGCGACCGAGGTGGCGCCGCTGGAGGTGGCCTGCTGGTAGGGGAACTCCGTGCCCTGCTCGATCAGCGCCTTGGTCTGGTCGGCCGTGACGATGCGCGGGCTGGACACCAGCTTGCCCTTGCCGTCGGCCTCCAGCGCGGAGATCTCCAGGTTCAGCAGGCGGGTCAGGTTGGACTCGAACAGCGACACCGCGAAGCTGGCCGCCGGGAAGCCGCCGACGCCGGACGACGGCAGGCTGACGAAGTCGCCGGCCGTGGTGCCCACGTTGTCGCCCAGCGTGGCCGTGCCGCCTGCCGGAATGTTGGGAGCGATGTAGGTCGCGCCGAACATGGAGTTGCGGTTGCCATTGAAGGTGAAGGGGCGGCCACCCAGCCGCGCGCCGAGCGACTTGCCGAAGGTGTCGGAGGCCTCGACGATGCGCGCCTCGATCAGCACCTGGCGGACGGCGATGTCCAGCTTGGCGATCAGGTTCTGCACCTGCTCCAGCCGCGACGGGATGTCGGTGACGAAGAGCTGGTTGGTGCGCGGCTCGGCGATGACGCTGCCGCGCGTGGTCAGGATGCGGGCGGCGCCGGTGCCGGCCGTGATCTGGGCGGCGATGTCGGCCGCCTTGGTGTAATTGAGCTGGAACGACTGGGTGCGCAGCGGCTCCAGGTTCTGGATCGCGGCGCGGGCCTCGAGCTCGAGCTTTTCCTTGGCGGCGATCTCGTCCTTGGGCGCGATCCACAGCACGTTGCCGGTCTTGCGCATGCCCAGGCCCTTGGCCTGCAGGATGATGTCGAGCGCCTGGTCCCAGGGCACGTCCTTCAGCCGCAGCGTCACGGCACCCGACACCGAGTCGGACGTGACGATGTTGAAATTGGTGAAGTCGGCGATCACCTGCAGCAGCGATCGCACCTCGATGTTCTGGAAGTTCAGCGACAGCTTCTCGCCCGTGTATCCGGGACCCTGGCTGAGCTTGGAAGCGTCGACCTTCTGCTGGCGCACCTCGACCACGAACTGCGTGTCGCTCTGGTAGGCGCTGTGCTCCCACTGGCCCCTGGGCTCGATCACGACACGCACGCGGTCGCCGCTCTGGAAGGTGGTGACGGTCTGCACCGGGGTGCCGAAGTCCGACACGTCCATGCGGCGACGCAGCCCCTCGGGCAGCGAGGACTTGAGGAACTCGACGACCAGCTGCTGGCCCTGCTGCTTGATGTCGACGCCCACCTGGTTGCTGGGCAGTTCGACCACCACGCGGCCGGCAGCGTCGGGGCCGCGGCGGAAGTCCAGGTCCTTGATCGGCTGGGTGTCGGCGTTGCGGCTCTCCGCGAAGGCCGTCTGCGCCGCCGACGGTCCGCTGGCGGCGGCCGCCGGCTCGAGCGAGACCAGCAGCGACTTGCCCTGCACCTGCGCCTTGTAGCCGGTGGGCGACTTCAGGTTGAGCACGAGGCGCGTGCGGTTGCCGACGGTGACCACGTTGACCGAGCGCAGGTTGCCCTGGTTCAGTTCCACGGAGGACCGGCCCATGGCGTTGGTGGCGCCGGGCACGTCGAGCGCGATGCGCGCGGGCGTCTGGATGGTGAAGCCGTTGGGCACGCCGGCCAGCGGTTGCGCGAAGTCGATGCGGACGACCTCCACCCCGCCCTGGACCGAGCTGGTCACGTTCTCGACCGCGTTCTGCGCGCGGGCGGACAGGCTGGCCAGCGCCAGCACGCAGCCCACGCCGGCAAGGAGCAGCCGCCACGCCATGGATTGTTCTTGCTTCATTGAGCCCTCTCTTGCAGTTGCAGCGTCGCGGCGCGCTCGATCCACTCGCCCGCGGCGTCCTGCACGATCTCGCGCAGCACGACCTCGCTCTCGCCGACCTTGACGATCTTTCCGTAGTTCTGTCCCAGGTACATGCCCGGGCGAACCTGGTAGAGCAGGTTGTCGACCCGCACCAGGGCGACCGGCTGGCCCTTCTTGAACAGGGTACCGACCATGGACATGGTGTCCAGCGGGTAGCTCTCCAGCGGCTCCTTGCGGCGCGTCAGCTCGGGCGCCAGCAGCGCGGCGCTGGTGGTCGACTGCGCCGACTCGTGCTTGAGCGCCTGGGTCAGCTTCTGGTTGCTGAACGGGTCGAAGGCATTGGCCTGGGTATAGGCCTGAGGGGTGAATTTCTTGGGCTCGGGGATGGGCTGCACCTTGGGGCGCGTCTGGGCGCGCTGCGCGGCCATCCACTGCTGGATCTCGCCCTCGTCGGCGGAGCCGCACGCCGCCAGCAGCAGGGCGGCCGCCAGCGGCGCGGCGATGCGCAGTGTGCTCATTTCTTGCCCCCCTTGGGCGCCGCCTTGCGCTGCTGCTGGACCTCGTCGGCATCGAGGTAGCGGAAGGTCTTGGCGGTGGCCTCCAGCACCAGCATGCCGTCGCGGGCCGGCGTCACGCCGATGTTGTTCAGGGTCACGATGCGCGAGAGGTGGGCGATGTCGGCGGCGAAGGAGCCCACGTCGTGGTAGCGGCCGGTCACGCGCAAGGCGATCGGCAGCTCGGCGTAGTACTCCTTCACGTTCACCTGGCCCGGACGGAACAGTTCGAAGTTCAGGCTGCGACCCAGTCCGGCCTGGTTGATGTCGGACAGCAGGGCGTCCATCTCGGCCTTGCTGGGCAGCTGCTTTTCCAGCTGGGTCACGTACTGCTGCACCTGCTCGCGCTGCTGCTTGAGTGCCTGCAGGTTGATGGCCTGGGCGAGCTTCTTGCTGTAGTCGGCCTTGAGCGTCCTCTCCTGGGCGCGCGCGGCCTCCAGCTCGGCGTCGACGCCGGACAGCCAGGCGAACCACAGCGCGGCCAGGATCAACGCGACCAGCGCGACGCAGGCCAGCAGGCGCGGCAGCAGGGGCCAGGTGGCCGGGTCGTTGGGATCGAGCCCGCGGAACTGTGAGGTGACCTTGTACTGCAGCGCAGCCAGGTCGAACTTGGGAGCAGCGACGGTAGCCATGCGGATCAGGACTTGGACGCGGGCGCCGATGCGGCAGGAGCGGCAGAGGCGGCGGCCGCCGCCTTCTGCACCTCGCTGGAGCGCAACAGGCGCACGCGCATGTTGAAGTTGGCGACGCGGCGCTGGTCGCGCGGGCCCAGCGCGACGCTGCCGGCGACGATCTCGACCAGCTCGGGCTTGGTCAGGTAGGGGCTGCTGTTGGCCAGGTTGCGCAGCAGCTCGGAGACGCGCTCGTTGGACTGGGCGACCCCGGCGATGGCAACCACCTGGTCGGTCTGCTTGACGCTGCTGATGTACACGCCGTCGGGCAACTGGCCGACCAGCTCGTTGAGCAGGTGCACCGGCATGTTGCGATCGGCCTGCAGGTCCTCCACCGCCTGCTGGCGGGCGCGCAGCGCGGCGATCTCCTGCTGCAGGGTGGAGATCTCCTTGATCTCGCCCTCCAGCCTCTTGATCTCGTTCTGCAGGACCATGTTCCTGTCCTGCTGGCTGGAGATCTGCGCCTGGTACCAGGCGAAGACGCCGCCGGCGATCAGGACGCCGAACAGGGCGGCCACGGCCAGCGAGGCGAAGAAGGCCTCGCGCTTGCGCTTGCGTGCCGCTTCGCGGTGCGGCAGCAGGTTGATCAGGATCACTGCAGGAACCTCCGCATGGCCAGGCCGCAGGAAGTCAGGTAGGACGGCGCTTCGCGCCGCATCCGCTTCTCGCGCACGCCCTCGCCGATGTGCATGCCTTCGAACGGGTTGGCCAGCGCGCAGGGGAAGGAAGTCTGCGCGGTGACGGCTTCGTTGAGCCCGGGCAGCGCCGCCGAGCCGCCGGCCAGCATGATCTGGTCGATCTTGTTGTGCGGCGTGCTGGTGAAGAAGAACTGGAGCGCGCGCGCCACTTCCTGCGCCATGCTGTCGACGAAAGGCCGCAGCACCGCGGCCTCGTAGTCGTCGGGCAGGTCGCCGTTGCGCTTCTTGGCCTCGGCCTCCTCGGGCGAGAAGCCGTACTGGCGCACGATCAGCTGGGTGAGCTGGGCGCCGCCGAAAGCCTGGTCGCGGTCGTACAGCACCTCGTCGTTGCGGATCACCTGCATGCTGGTGGTGAACGCTCCGACCTCGAACAGCGCCACCAGCCTGTCGGTGCCGCCATTGGGCAGCGCCTGGATCAGGCGCCCGGCCGCCAGGCGCGAGGAATAGGACTCGACGTCGATGATCACCGGCTTGAGCCCGGCCGCCTCGGCCAGGCCCTGGCGGTCCTGCACCTTTTCCTTGCGCGAGGCGGCGATCAGCACCTCGATGTCGCCGGCCGAGGTGGGACTCGGACCCACGACACAGAAGTCCAGGCTCACTTCGTCGAGCGAGAAGGGGATGTACTGGTTGGCTTCGGTTTCGACCTGGACTTCCAGTTCCTGCTCGGTCATGCCGCCCGGCAGGATGATCTTCTTGGTGATCACGGCCGATGGCGGCAGCGCCATGGCCACGTTGCGGGTCTTGGTCCCGCTCTTCTTGACCAGCCGGCGCATCGCCTCGGCGACCTCGTCGAACTTCTCCACGTTGCCGTCGCTGATCCAGCCGCGCTCGAGCGGCTCCATGGCGCAGCGCTCCAGCACGAGCAGGCCCGACTTGTCGCGGCCGAGCTCCACCAGCTTGACGCTCGAGGAGCTGATGTCCAAGCCCAGCAGCGGCGCCGGCCCCCGGCTGAACAACGATCCCAGAGCGATCAACTCAGTCTCCCGATCCGCCCCTCTCAAGGCGTAAAAAACTTAAGATTCCACTTCAATGCTAGCAGTAACATCCTTGTCAGCCAAAGGATTTTCCCGGCCAGCCCATCGGCAAGCGTTGCCAAAAACCGACGCGGTCGAGACCTCGTCCCCAGCCCGACGGCAGACCGGCGCGGGCTGTTCGCGAAGCCCGGGCGTTGCGTCGGCGCAAGCCCGGCAGGACGTCCTGTAGCGCCTTCCTATACTGCGCGCACCCCACCTTCCCGCCCCTATGCCCAACGATTCAAGAGAAGGACGCAAGGCGCCCCGCCCGCGCGCCAAGACCCCCTCCGGCTGGACCGCCGGCCTGCTGAGGCTCGGCCTGTGGGCGCTCGGCCTGGGCGCGGCGGCCGCGGTATCGCTGGTGATCGTCGTGGGCGTGGCGCTGGCGGTCGCCTATCCCAACCTGCCCGACATCTCGGAGATGTCCGACTACCGCCCCAAGCTGCCGATGCGCGTGTATTCCGCCGATGGCGTGCTGCTGGGCGAGTTCGGCGAGGAGCGGCGCAACCTGACGCCGATCGGCCAGATCCCGGCCGTGATGAAGAACGCGGTGCTGGCGATCGAGGACGCCCGCTTCTATTCGCACAACGGCGTCGACTACCGCGGCCTGTTGCGCGCGGCGATCGCCAACCTCGGCCGGGTCAAGAGCCAGGGCGCCTCCACCATCACCATGCAGGTGGCGCGCAACGTCTATCTCTCGTCCGAGAAGACCTTCACCCGCAAGCTGTACGAGGTGCTGCTGACCTTCAAGCTGGAACACCTGCTGAGCAAGGACCAGATCCTGGAGATCTACATGAACCAGATCTACCTGGGCAACCGGGCCTACGGGTTCGCAGCCGCCTCGGAGATCTACTACGGCAAGCCGATGAAGGACCTGACCATCGCCGAGGCGGCGATGCTGGCCGGCCTGCCGCAGGCGCCCTCGGCCAACAACCCGATCAGCAACCCCAAGCGGGCCCGCGTGCGCCAGCAGTACATCATCGAGCGCATGGAAGAGAACGGCTTCATCACCGCCGCCCAGGCCGACGCGGCCAGGCGCCAGGAACTGAAGCTGCGCACCGGCGGCACCGAAACGGCGACCTACGCCGCCTGGGTCGCCGAGACGGCCCGCCAGCTGGTGTTCGCGCAGTACGGCGCCGACACCTACACCCGCGGCCTGAACGTGATCACCACGGTGAAGTCGGCCCAGCAGGAGACGGCCTACCTGGCCCTGCGCAAGGGCATCATGGACTACGAGCGCCGGCAGTACTACCGCGGGCCCGAGGAGTTCATCGACCTCCCACGCGACCCCAAGGACCGGGAGGAAGCCATCGACGACGTGCTGTCCGAGCACCCGGACAACGGCGACGTGATGGCCGCGGTGGTGCTGGAAGCCGGCCCCAGGAAGGTGGTGGCCGTGCGCGCCATCGGCGACCCGTTCGAGATCACGGGCGAGGGCCTGCGGCCGGCGCAGTCGGGCCTGTCCGAGAAGGCGCCGCCCAAGATCAGGATCCGCCCCGGCGCGGTCATCCGCGTGGCCCGCACGCCCAAGAACGCCTGGGAGATCACCCAGCTGCCGGAAGTGGAAGGCGCCTTCATCGCGCTCAACCCCAGGGACGGCGCCATCCTGGCCATGGTGGGCGGCTTCGATTTCCACAAGAACAAGTTCAACCACGCGACCCAGGCCTGGCGCCAGCCCGGCTCGGGCTTCAAGCCCTTCATCTATTCGGCGGCCCTCGAAAAAGGCTTCACGCCCACCACCATCGTCAATGACGCGCCGCTGTTCTTCGATGCCGGGGTCACGGGCGGCCAGCCGTGGGAGCCGAAGAACTACGACGGCAAGTTCGAAGGCCCGATGCCGCTGCACACCGGGCTGGCCAAGTCCAAGAACATGGTGTCCATCCGCGTCCTGCAGGCGGTGGGCACCCAGAACGCGCAGGACTGGGTCACCCGCTTCGGCTTCGACGCCGACAAGCACCCGCCCTACCTGACCATGGCGCTGGGCGCCGGCTCGGTCACGCCGATGCAGATGGCGGTGGGCTATGCGGTCTTCGCCAACGGCGGATACCGCGTCAACCCCTGGCTGATCAGCAAGGTCACGGACCACCGCGGCAAGGTGCTGGTGGAGACGCAGCCGCCGCTGCCCACCGAGGCCATGCGCGCCATCGACGCACGCAACGCCTTCGTCATGGACCGCCTGCTGCAGGAGATCACGCGTTCGGGCACCGCGGCGCGCGCGCAGCGGGAACTCAAGCGCCCCGACGTGTACGGCAAGACCGGCACCACCAACGATTCGATCGACACCTGGTTCGCCGGCTTCCATCCTTCGGTGGCGGCCGTGGTCTGGATGGGATACGACAACCCGCGCCCGCTGGGCGACCGGGAAACCGGCGGCAGCCTCAGCCTGCCGGTGTGGATCAACTTCATGGAAACCGCGCTCAAGGGCGTGCCCGAGACCGTGCTCACGGCCCCGCCCGGCGTGGTGAACGTGGGCGGCGAGTGGTACTACGAAGAGTACGCGCACGGCGCCGGCGTCAGCAGCCTGGGGCTGCCGGCCGCGGTGCCGGGCGAGCCGGTCCCCATCAGCGGCGCCGCGCCGCGCGGCAGTTCGGGGGAAGGCACGCCGTGGGTGCCCGGCGACAGGAGCCTGCTCAACGCCGACGGCCTGCCGCCGAACCGCGGCGCGACCGAGGAACGCCGCAGCATCCTCGACTTGTTCCGCAACTAGGCGGCGCCGCGTTCAGCCGCCGAACTCCAGCGGCCGGCCGGCCTGCTCGCTGGCCTGCCGCGAGAGATCCCGGAAGAACTCGCCCCGGCCCCGGGCATCCACCCAGCGCCCGCCGTCGAACCGGTAGTGGAAGCCGCCGGCGCGCGCCGCCAGCCAGACTTCATGCAGGGGCTTCTGCAGGTTGACCACGATCTGGCTGCCGTTGCGGAAAACGAGCGTCAGCATGCCGCCGACCCGCTGGCTGTCGATGTCCGCGTCGGTTTCCTCGTTGATGCGGTCGCAGTCGCTCTCCACCTGCCGCAGCAGTGCCTCCGCCTGGTCCATGTACTCGGGGTCGGTCATTACAATTTTGGCAATGTCGAATCTGCAGCGAATTCTAGGCAGCGGGCCGCGCGCCGGCTGGCTCTGCGCGGCCGGCGCCGTGCTCGTCCTGGCGGGCTGCGGCCAGCGTGGGCCGCTCTACCTCCCGACCGAACCGGCCGCCGCCAACCGCGCCACGCTGCCACAGGTGCTCACGCCGGGCGGGCCGCCCACCGCACCGGCGCCCGCGCCGGCCCCAGGCGCCTCCCAGGCCCGGCCGGGCGGACTCGGCACCGGCACCGCCGCCCCGGTGCGACAGCCATGAGCGCCGCCGGCCCGATCCGGGGTGCGAAGACCCCTTCGGCAGCCACGCCGGTGCCGGGCGTGGGAACCGCGGACCTCACGACGCCAGGCCATCCCTTCTTTGCCTGGCGGCAAGGCGAACTGCACGCCGAGGGCCTGCCGGTCGCCGATCTCGCGCGCCGTTACGGCACCCCGCTGTTCGTCTATTCCAAGGCTGCGATGCTCGCCGCGCTGGCCGCCTACCAGCGTGGATTCGCCGGCCGCCGCTCGAAGATCTGCTACGCGATGAAGGCCAACTCGTCGCTCGGCGTGCTGCAGGTGTTCGCGCAGGCGGGTTGCGGCTTCGACATCGTCTCGGGCGGCGAGCTCGAACGGGTGCTGGCCATCGGGGCCAGGGCCGCCGACGTGATCTTCTCCGGCGTCGGCAAGACCCGGGTGGAAATGGCGCACGCCCTGGAGGCCGGCATCGGCTGCTTCAACGTGGAGAGCGAGCCGGAGCTGGAGGTCCTCAGCGAGGTGGCGCGGGCGCACGGCTGCACGGCGCCGGTGAGCATCCGCGTCAATCCGAACGTGGACCCGAAGACGCACCCCTACATCTCCACCGGCCTGAAGGGCAACAAGTTCGGCATCGCGCACGAGCGCACGCTGGCTGCGTACCAGCGCGCGGCCGACCTGCCTGGCTTGCGCGTCGCCGGCATCGACTGCCACATCGGCTCCCAGATCACCGACAGCAGCCCCTACCTCGACGCGATGGACCGCGTCCTCGACCTGGTCGCGACCATCGAGGCCGCCGGCATCCGCCTGCGGCACATCGATTTCGGCGGCGGGCTGGGCATCGACTACCAGGGCGTGCTGCCTCCCGCGGCCGACCAGCTGTGGACGCTGCTGCTGCGCAAGCTCGACGCGCGCGGCTATGGCGACCGCGAGCTGATGATCGAGCCGGGCCGCTCGCTGGTCGGCAACGCCGGCATCTGCCTGACCGAGGTGCTGTACCTCAAGCCCGGCGAGCAGAAGAACTTCTGCATCGTCGATGCCGCCATGAACGACCTGCCGCGGCCCGCCATGTACGAGGCCTACCACGCGATCCTGCCGGTGGCGCCGCGCGAAAGTGCGCAGACCGCCTACGACGTGGTCGGACCGGTGTGCGAAAGCGGCGACTGGCTGGGGCGCAACCGCTCGCTGGCGGTGCAGCCGGGCGACCTGCTGGCCGTGATGTCGGCCGGCGCGTACTGCATGAGCATGGCCAGCAACTACAACACCCGGCCGCGCGCCGCCGAGGTGCTGGTCGACGGCGGCCAGGCGCACGTGATCCGCGAGCGCGAACAGGCGGCCGACCTGATGCGCGGCGAACGGCTGGTCGTCTAGGAGCCCGCGCGGCAGGGAGTCGTTGTCATGCCGGGCTTGGCCCCGGCAGGCCGCCGCCCGGGGCTTGCTCACCGCTCCCGGGCGGCTTCCTGCGCGACCTTCTGCACCGGCGAGAGCAGGTACTCCAGCACCGTGCGCCGGCCCTGGTGGATCTCGGCCTGCACGACCATGCCCGGCGCGAGCTTCAGGACTTCGCCGCCGGGAGCCTGCAGGTCTTGCCGGCCCAGTCGAACGAGCGCCTTGTAGCTCTGCGGGCTCTGCCCCTGGGAGGCCGCTTTCTGCGGGTCGTTGGCGAGCGAATCGGCGCTGACCAGCTCCACCTCGCCCTCGACCATGCCGTACTTCTGGAAGGGATAGGCCTGCAGCTTGACCTTGACGGCCTGGCCGGGCACCACGAACCCGACGTCCTCGTTCCGGATCGCCACTTCGGCGAACAGAGGTTCACGGACGGGCACCAGGTTCAGCAGGACGCTTCCGGGCTGGACGACTGCGCCCGGCGTGGAGGTCGCCAGGTCCTTGACGATGCCGTCTTCCGGCGCGCGCAACTCCAGCAGGCCGGCCCGATAGACCTGCTTGCGCAACTCGCCCCGGGTGCGCTCTTGCTGGCCTTGCAGTTCCACCCGCTCGTTGCGCAGCTGGCTTTCGTAGTCCGAAGTGATCTGCGCCAGCCTTCTGCGCGACTGCTCCACGGCCGAAGCGAGCCCCGCGAGGGCCGCCTGCTGCGACTTGAGCTCCTGCTCCTTCTCGATCCTGTCGCGGAGCTTCTCGTTGGCGCCGAGCTCGGAAACGAAGCCATCCTTGACGAGTTGCTCGTAGGAACGGGCGGCCTGCTGGTAGAGAGGAACGGTCGCTTGCAGCTTGGCCAGCTGCTGGCGGGCCGCCGCGAGATCGTGTTGCGCCCGCTCCAGGGTGGCCTGCTCCTGGGCCAGCGCGTCCAGGTAGCTTTGCCGGCGCGCGCGGAACTGTGCCAGTACCTGCGTCGCCAGGTCCGGCGGATCATTGGACTGCACCATGAACGGTTGCCCACGCAGTTCGGCGTCGATGCGGCGCAGGGTCAACGCCTTCAGCGCTGCATCGGCCTGCAGCGTGCCCAGGTCAGCGCTGGCCGCAGTGGCATCCATGCGCAACAGCAACTGACCCGCCTTGACCGTTTCGCCGTCGCGAACCAGCACTGCGCGCACGATGCCCGCTTCAGCCGGCTGGACCAGGCGGCTGTAGTTGCGCGGAACCAGCCGCCCCTCGGCCGACGCAACGATGTCCAATCGCCCGAAAGCGGCCCAGGCAAACAGCACCACGAACAGGCCGGCGGTGACGTAGGCAACGGTGCGGGGCAACCGCGAAGGCGGTTGCTCCTGGATCGTCAGCAGGTCCGGCGCGAAATCCGCCGCCTGCGTGGCAAAGACGCGCATTGCTTCACACGAGCCTGACCGAGCCCTGATCGAGTTCGGCCCGCGGCTTGAGCACCTGCCAGTCGGCGCTACCGGCGGCCAGGCTGGCTTGGGCAGCGGCGATGCCGATGCCCGCCAAGCTGCCCGCGGTGGCGTACTGGAAGCTCAGGTCCCCACCCAGCGCGGCGGTGTCGCTGCCTTGCAGGTGGGCGTCGAGCAGGCCGTTCATCACGGACCAACCGGCCGACTGGCTCGCATCCGCGGCCCGGGCTGCATCGAATCTCTGCACCAGTCTGGCGAAATCGAACACCTCGACCCGCTGGTTGCCGATCTCGTCCGCGGAACCGGGTGTGTAGTCGGTGTCGGAGGTGGCCACCTGAAGCTTCTCGACCGACCGGTATTTGTTGCCGGCGTACCAGTCCTTCAGGGTCATGCTGTCGCCCTGGCCCAGGCCCAGCAAGAGGTCGCTGCCGCTCCTGGACATGACCATGTCGGCATAGGCGATGGCGCCCAGGCTGAGGATGTCCTTTCCACAGCCGTAGAGGGTGTCGGCCCCGTCGCCGCGATGGAAGGCAATCAGGTTCCGGCCGCCACCCGCTTCGATCATGTCGTTGCCGGCACCGCCGGCTACCCAGTCATCGCCTACCCCCATGACCAGGCGGTCGCTACCCGCACCACCCGTGGCCAGGTCGGCATCGACGCCCCCATCGATAACATCGTCGCCTGCCCCGCCCTGCAGGATGTCCGACTGATTTCCGCCCGACAGGTTGTTGTTGCCCTTCAGGTCGATCAGCACGTCATTGCCGTTTTCGCCCCAGAGCTTGTCGTCGCCGGCTTCTCCGTAGAGCTCGTCGGCGTCGTTGCCACCGCGCAGCTCGTCTTGCCCGCCGCCGCCGAACAGGATGTCGTCACCGTGCCCACCCAGCAGGCTGTCGTGCCCAGAGCCGCCATAGATCGCGTCATTCCCGAAGCCGCCCTCAATGAAGTCGTCGTTGCGCCCGGCAATGAGGAGGTCGGAACTCCGGCCACCCGCCAGCGAGGTGGACTGGATGAGCAGGTCGCTCCACACGTACGTGGTGCCGTCGTCCATCCGGAAGGTTTCGATGGGCGAAGCAAGGCGGTTCTGCGCGTCGATGCCCATCTCGAAGTCCACGCCCTGATCGGACATTTCGTTGCCTTCGGCGTTCAGCACCCGGATTTGCGCAACTTTCCGGCCATCGACCGTGGCAATGCGCAAGGCCACGTTGTCCAGGGACAGGCCCGGGCCAAAGCGAAGCGTCTCGACACCGCTGGTCTCCACGATGGTGTCGAGCCCCCCTCCCAGCGCGTACTCGTAGATGTCGTCCCCAGCGCCGCCCGCCAAGCGGTTGTTGCCCAGGTTGCCAGCGAGGAGGTTGGCCAGTTCGTTTCCCGTGCCGTCGATGCTGTCGGCACCGGCCAGGCGCAGGTCGTCCACGCCAGCGGAAAGTGCATGAGTGACGCTGGCGACCACGGTGTCATGGCCCTCTCCTGCATGCTCCTCGATCGTGTCGCCGGCGTTGTCGACGAAGTAGGTGTCGTCGCCCGTAGCGCCGGCCATGTGATCCGCTCCGAGAGCGCCGTCGAGCCGGTTGGCTTGCGCGTTCCCCCGCAGCTCATTGTCCAGCTCGTTGCCGACGCCCGTGACCGCGTTGCCGGCCAGGAGGAGGCGCTCGACGTTGGCCGTCAGCGCGTAGTCGATGCCGGCCTCGACCCTGTCGTCGCCCTGCGCAACGGCTTCGATGACATCGTCGCCCGCGCTGTCCACGACATAGGTGTCGTCGCCTGCCCCGCCGCGCATTGCGTCGGCGCCCCCTGCGCCATCCAGGCGGTTGCCGAGCCCATTGCCGAACAGAACGTTGTCCTGGGCGTTGCCGCCGCCGCGGGCCGCGCTGCCGATCAGGCGCAGGTTCTCCACGTGCTCGGGCAGCACGTAGTCGATGCCGGAGAACACGGTGTCCGTGCCGAGGCCGAACCACTCGATCACGGCGTCGCCGGCGTCATCGACGACATAGCTGTCGTCGCCCGCTCCGGCTGACATCTGGTCCGCCCCGGCGCGTCCGTCCAGGACGTTCGCACCGGCATTGCCAAGCAGGACGTTGTCCAGGCCGTTGCCCGTCGCATCGATGCCGGCCGAGCCCGCGAGCGCGAGGTTTTCCACGTTCTCGGCCAGCGCATGGCTGACGGACGACAGGACCTGGTCCGTGCCCTCTCCCACGCCTTCCGCCGTGATGTCGGCCGCGCTGTCCACGAGGTAGGTGTCGTTGCCTTGCCCGCCTGCCATCCAGTCGGCGCCGGCACCGCCATCCAGCAGGTTGTTGCCGCTGTTGCCGGCGAGGCGGTTGTCCAGTCCGTTGCCCGTGGCGTTGGTGTTGCCCGTTCCGGTCAACGTCAGGTTCTCGACATCGGCGCTCAAGCCGTAGCCCACGCCCGCCAGCACCGTATCCGTGCCGTCGCCGGCAAGCTCCAGCACCTGGTCAGCCGCGTGATCCACCACATACAGGTCGTCGGCCGCGCCGCCGGCCATGCGGTCGGCGCCGCCTGCCCCATCCAGCGTGTTGCTGCCGGAATTGCCGATCAACTCGTTGTCCAGGTCATTGCCGGTCGCATCGATGTCGCTGGTGCCGGTCAACGTGAGGTTCTCCACGTTGGCGGCCAGGCCGTGGCTCACGCCAGCCAGAACGGAATCCGTGCCTTGGCCTTCGAGCTCCACGATGCTGTCGCCGATGTCGTCCACGACATACGTATCGTGGCCCTGTGCGCCAGCCATCGCGTCGGCGCCTCTGGCGCCATCGAGAAGGTTGTTCGCCTGGTTCCCGGCAAGCCGGTTGTCCAGCTCGTTGCCGATTCCCGCGATGTCATCAGTGCCCGTGAGCACCAGGTTCTCAACCTGGCCGGAAAGCGTGTAGCTCACGCTCGCGTAGAGGGTGTCCGTGCCTTCGGCAGCGCCCTCCTGCACCGTGTCCGATACGTTGTCCACGATGTACACGTCGTCGCCTGCCCCGCCTGCCATCCGGTCGGCGCCGCCGGCGCCGTCGAGCCGATTGGCACCGGAGTTGCCCGTGAGGAGGTTGTCGGTCTCGTTGCCGGTGCCGCCCAGGTGCGCGCTTCCCGTGAGCGTGAGGGTCTCCACATGCGCGCTGAGCGTGTACGAGACACTGCTTCGCACTTCGTCGTTGCCCTCGTCCGCCCTCTCGACCACGGTGTCCAGCGCATCGTCCACCAGGTACAGGTCGTCGCCTCGTGCGCCGGCCATCGTGTCCGCACCTGCGCGGCCGTCCAGTATGTTGTGGCCGGCATTGCCCGCAAGCCTGTTGTCCAGCAGGTTGCCCGTGCCCGCCAGGTCGGCGTCACCCATGAGCGCGAGGTTCTCCACGTTCGCAGAAAGCTCGCGCGAAACCGCCGAGAACACGGTGTCGATGCCGGCCCCTTCCTGCTCGACGACCTGGTCATCCAGGCTGTCGACGACATAGCTGTCGTCCCCGGCGCCGCCAGCCATCGTATCGGCGCCGGAGCCGCCGTCCAGCTCGTTGCTGCCGCTATTGCCCACCAGCTGGTTGTCCAGGTCGTTGCCCGTGGCATCCGTGTCTGCAGCACCCGTCAAGTGCAGGTTCTCGACGTTGGCGCTCAGGCCGTAGCCGACACTGGATTCGACCGTGTCGGTCCCCTCGCCAGCAGCCTCCACGACCTGGTCACCCCGATCGTCTACGACATACATGTCGTCGCCGCGCCCACCGCGCATCGTGTCGGCGCCCGCTTGGCCATCGAGCACGTTGGAAGCAACGTTGCCGACCAGCACGTTGTCCAGCGCATTGCCCGTGCCGTCGATCGCGTTCACGCCAACCAGCGTCAGGTTCTCGACGTTGGCGGCCAGCTGCGTGCTGATGCGGCCGCGCACGGAATCGGTGCCGGCGCCAGCCGCCTCGACAACCAGGTCGCCCGCGTTGTCCACGTGGTAGGTGTCGTCACCCGCGCCACCGGCCAGGATGTCGACGCCGAGCCCGCCGTCCAGCGAGTCGTTGCCGGCCAGGCCTGTGAGGGCGTTGTCGCCGTCGTTGCCGACGAGTACGTTGTCGAGTTCGTTGCCCGTGCCAGCCAGTGAATCCGTGCCCGTGAGCCGGAGGTTCTCCACGTGGCCACCCAGCGTGTAGGCGATGGAAGCGTGCACCGTGTCGATGCCTTCACCCGCAGCTTCGAGGACGGTGTCACCCACCGCGTCCACTTCGTACGTATCGTCGCCCTGGCCGCCTTCCATGGTGTCGTCACCGGCCGCGCCGGACAGCAGATCGTTGCCGACGTCGCCGTACAGCAGGTCGTTGCCGTCCATGCCCCAGAGTTCGTCGTCGCCCTCCTCACCGAACAGGGCATCCCAGCCGGCCTCGCCGAACAGCCTGTCGTTGCCAAGGTTGCCGCTGAGGATGTCGTTGCCGCTGCCGCCGGAAATGAAGTCGTTGCCTTCCCCGCCAAAGGCGACGTCGTTACCGTCCTCGAGCATCAGGAGGTCGTCGCCCCAGCCGTCCAGCCCGTCGCCGAAGACCAGGTCATTGCCCACGCCCGAGAAGATCGCATCGCTGCCGGCACCGCCGTAGATGACGTCGTTGCCGCTACCGGTGTAGATCTGGTCATCTCCAGCTCCGCCATCCACCAAGTCGTCGCCGCCGTCGTCCACCACAACGTCGTCGCCACCGGCCATGACGAAGGCGTCGCTGCCTCGGGTGCCGAAGACCAGATCCTTGTCGGAGGTGCCGGTGAACTCCTGCCCTTTGGTGAACGCCGGGACCGTGGTGGTGGACGTGGCCGTCGTCCCGTCGGGATTGGCGGTCGTCACCTGCGTTTCGTTGCTGTAGCGCAGAGTCACGTCGGCCACGGCCAGCTGGGTGCCGTCGGCCTTGGTCGCTGTCCCGATGCCGTGAACGGTCTGCCCATCGATCACGCGGAACTGGCCGTCGGTGGCCAGGTCGATGCCCGTAACGCCCAGGTCGGCCAGGCTGCGGAACTCGCCCGGATCGGTAACTCCGTTGGAGTCGGCATCCCGCCAGATGCCGAACTCATTCCACCTGGCGTCATTGGCGTCGAAGCGGCCATCCCCATTCGTGTCGAAAGCCTCGCGCAGCGCCGACATGTCGGTTTGCTGGTCCGGCGCGTAGGGCACGAAGCTGATCTCGTCCAGCCGCTCGATCTTGCCGTTGCCGTCGCGGTCGGATGCCAGCAGCCCGTCACCGGGCGACGGCCAGGCGATGCGTCGCTTCCAGCCATCACCGTTGACGTCGAAGAAGACGTTGGAGTCGTCGACGTCGGTGAAGTGGAAGCCGTCGCCGTCCAGGTCGATGGCGATGGGACTGCCGCCCGAGTCGCTGACCTCGGGGATCGGCTGAGGGCCGTAGTGCGTGGCTGCAACCTCAATGTCACGGAACGTCTGCCCGCTCGGGTCGGAGTCGTCGAAGACGCGAACCCAGAAATAGTCGAGAAAGTTGGATCCGGGTTCGTCCGGGCCGTAGTCGTTGGAACACACGTTCCCCGGATGGGTGACCATCCATCCGAATAGCGGTGTGTGGGGTGGATCGAAACTCGTCCAGTCAGTCAGTCCGTCACCGGTCTTGTCCGGCATCGTCAGGCCACCCGGCCGGCGGCCCACGTAGTTCCAGTTGCCTGCTGGGTCGACAGAGGCCTTGCCGTAGAGAGGCTGGCTCAGCACCTTGAAGGAGAACGAGCCTCCATCCGGATCGCCTGCGAGCACCCGCCCGGTATTGGGCTTGTCCGTGGCAATGACAGTCGTGTGGGGAATATCCTGCGCCGGCGTGTAGCCAATGATCACCGATTCCTGCGTGTCGCCGTTCCACACCGTTCCGTAGATCGGCTGCGGCGGGATGGATTCGACGTAAGGCTGGTAAAACGGCCGGCCGCGCTCAGTACCCGACGCGTAAGTGCCCACTGATTGATCCGTTTCAGGAGTCAACTGGGCCGACCATGCGGTGGGCTGGTACCCATAGATGGGCCGTTCGGGTGAGTACTCGTACCGGACCACGGGCGCATCGTTGACCGATGTGATGTCCAGCACCACGCGGGCTTCCCGGGGCGCGATCAGCGCCTCCTGTCCGGGAAGCGCGACCGTGTAGAAGAACTCGGCAGCACCCTGGTAGTTCGCTTCGAGGAGAAGGCTGACGTCGCCGTCGGGTCGCAAGCCGACCGCCGTGTGGTCGCCGGCCCGCACGCTCGTGATGGCCAGGCCGGCGCTCACCCCCGTCAATCCGGCCCAGGTGTCGTTCTCCAGCAGGTGCGCCGCGGAGATGATGATTTCACGTGGCCCGCCGTCGACAACAGGGTCGTAGGCCACCGGCAAGCCGTCTTCATACAACTCGGCACCGGGCGTGCCGATGGCTTCCCCACCCGCCGCGATCTGCAGTCCGTCGTAGACCGCAGCTTCGCTCTGAACTTGCGTGATCAAGACCTGCGGTTCGCCATTGGTCATCTCGATCTGGATGCCCGCACCCACGGGCGAGTAACGCACGCCTTCCTGCTCGGCCTCCAGCACCTGGGTGGCAATCTGGCGGAAGTTTCCGGCGCCGAGTTCGAACCGGCTGTTGGCGTAATCGATGGCCGTGATGCCGGCCCCAGACAGGCTCCGGAGCTCCATGACGCCACCGGACTCATCCTGCACCAGGCGCTGTACGGCGCCGATCGTGATCGCGTTCGTGTTGTCGCCGTCTTGGTTCAGGTCCTGCCACACCTTCAGGTGCTCGAACACCGGATCGCTGCCATCGATCCGACCGTCCCCGTTGGCGTCGTACGCCGACAACAGGCGCAGCCCCTTGCCGGCGTCGGCCACCAGCGGGTTGGACAACAGTTCCTTGGCGCCATCGGTGCTCTGGTTGAAATTGTGGTCGAGCACCAGAAAACCGTCTGCGGCACTGATCCACCCGGTCTTCTTCTGGAAACCCTGCCCATCCCAGTCAAAGGTAATGTCGTGGCCGGCCGCCTGGTTCTGGGCGACGGTGCGGCTGTCGATCCGGCCGTCGCCACTCATGTCCAGGCCGACGACCATGAACTGGCCTTGGCGCCTGGTTCGCGCCTGTGGATCGTTCGGATGCGTGGCGGCGTAGTGGGCATCCAGCGGCGCCGCCAACCCGATCTTGGCGGCCCGCTCTTCTTCGCTCAGGCCGGCGTTCGGATCGCCGGCCTCGTCCTGCATCTTGGCGGTCCGGACTTCCCATGTCGGTGCGATTGCGCCCCTCTGCAAGGCGCTATTGAGCATGTAGGCGACAAGCGGCGGCACGGCCCCTTGCCCCGGCAGCGCCAGCATCGCCCGCTCGTCGGCCGTCAGCATGGATGGATCGGCGCCAAGAACCCGTCCCTTGTCGTCAAACCGCAGGCTCGGCGCACGCTGGGTGCCAGTGAGCGGGTCGATGTCCACCACGGCGTAGCCCTTGTCAGCAAACTCCGCGGCGCGGAATGTTAGAGACGGCATGCGTTGCGGAATGATGCCCAGGTGCTGGGTGCTATCAGCTTTGGCTGCGTTGTTCGCACTGGTGATTTGCATGAGCGTATCGACGGTGCTCTGCAACTGCGCGCGGGCACGCTCCGGCCCGAAGTTCTCGCCGCTGGCGTGAACCTGCGGGTTGTAGTTGGTGAAGCCCTCGCCATAGGTGACCTTGGCGACGCCCCAGGCGTCGGGGGGGCCGTCGTCGAAGAATGTCCTCAGAATGCTGGCGCCCATTAGGACCCAGCCGACCGGGTTCGAAGTAAGGAAAGCGGATCCTTCCCAAATGACGCCAACACTCATCGCGGCGCCGATTGGATCTTTTGCTTTGATTGATCCGATGAGACCCAGCAGAGGCAATACACCGACAGTGCCGCCTGCCGCCGATAGACCTCCAGGGCTGCCGTTCAGAAATGTTCCGATCGATGCATTTCCAATGAATTCTTGATTGACAAAACTCAGCGTTGACAAGGAGGCGTTGACCTTCGCAAAGTCGTTCCCGCTGTTGAACGCGTTGTACAAATTGTAGAAGCTAGCAATACCTCCAGCAACTGTGCTCGCCACACCTAATGACGCGGTAGTCGGGTTTAGTGTTGCGAGCAGGCGCACGCCGCCTGCAATGATCGGGATTGGCTCACCTGACTTGATAGCGGAAATAAGAGCATTGACATCACTGAACACCGTAGCGGCTCGAATGGCATCCAAGCCTATGGAAGAGATTTTGTTCGTACCAGTCGAATGCCCTTCCGAGTCATAAGCAGTCCGGTACACACCGTCTCGACGAACGGCAGTCTCCATGCGGCTGACCCCGTTCTCGTCAAAAAAGAACTCGACTGTCGCTCGAGATATTACGAGTCCCGAGGAGTCGTAACGTTCTACGATGCGGCTTCCCGACGGGCCGTCCGCCGAGATCTCAGCGTAAACTATCGAGCGCGAAGCATCACGCTGGATGAGCGTCGTTCTTCCGTCGCCACGATCAAGCATCGTCGTCGACGAGCCATCCGCCGCCACCTCAAACGTCGCAGTTGTCGTCCTTAGAATAGTGCTGTCCGGATGTCGCTCGATCATTCCCAAGACTTGATCGTCGGGGCCGACAAGCCGTATCCCTCCGTCTGCATCCGCTCGCAGCCACGATCCCGCGGGAAAGGGCGGTAGGAGCAACTCCCAAGTGGTTAGCTGACCCAACATATCCCCATTCAGCGCACCGAAATCCCTTATAGCAATGCTCGGCTTCGCTGCCACCCCTGCTACACCGGCGACAACAGTTATCGGAGGAACCTCAATCTGAACTCCCGTTTCCGTGCTGTAGCTCAGCCCACCATCCTGGATGCGAGTTGCAACATACACACCGCTCTCAGCACCTGTAATCTTCGCAAGCACATCGGATGTACCAAGCGAAATAGCAGACAACTCCTCCCCTGATAATCCGACTGCGCTCGCATCAGGAGCGTAAAGCAAAACGCCATTTCGCTGCACAATGAGTTCATCTCTCGGGCGAAATCCACTCGGATTAAAAGCATCAGAAACAAACACTCGCCGATGTGTGACGACTTCCTCACCATTACGCCAAGTCACCGTGTAGTCGCTCGGCGCATCCACCAGAACGGATTCTTGAACGCGTCCGCCAGTCACCTCTGTATAGGCACCAGCAATCACCGGGTCGGATAACCGGACAGATCCTTGAAATCCAGCCTGAGCCAGCTCTCTGGGAACTAGCCCGGTAATGGAAAGTGGTACATCGGGTGCGAGATAGCCGGTCCTAATCAGATACTCAATATCATTCTTCGCGTAGAAAGCTATGTATGTACCCGCAGATGTTGAAGGAACCGAGCGAGCAGTAAACTGAACGGCCGCTGCGAGCGCGGCTGGATCGGAGGTGTCGATAGTTTTTGCCACGTCCCCCGAAATACCAAATGATGAAAGCGCACTAAATTCTCTGGATCCAATCGTTCTCTCAATCTCATCTTTGGTAAATCCAGCTACGACGAGCCGGTTCCAGTTGTCGATGTAGGCCCTTGCTTCATCGCTTAGTCCGACCCGGAGTCTCTCGTTAACGTACGCGTTCATGTCGGCAGCGGTTCGGGCGCTCGAATGAAACAAATCGAACGCCCGCTGGTTCGCGAGCCTAACCGTCCCCGCTCTATTCGCGTGTGAAACTTCATGACCGAGCACACGAATTTGCTCCGCGAGCAACTGCCGCTCCGTCCGATTACTAGCGACCGTATTCCCGCCCAAAACATTGAAGTAATCTTCAGTAACACTGATTACGTTAGACTTCGGATCGAAAAAGATCCCCATCGTGTCAACGCCCTGACTATAGTCAGAAGTGCTCGTGAAAACCCCGCCTGCGGCTTGGAATCGATCGAATTCAATACGCATTTCCTCACTCGAATTAATTGCATCCAAGAGAAGCTTGAAGCGCGAATTAAAAGTCACCGAATCCAAAGGATTGATCCCGCGCCGTATCAACAAGTTGATTCCATCAAATACCGGCGCCCTCGCGGTAAAGTTCGGTGTAGTCATCTCTCCCTCCTGGTATTCCTGCCCTTACTGCGTGAAGAAAAAGTGAGCTAGGACGAGGCAGTCGCCGACACCTTCGCTCGCGAACCCTGATCGCACAGGTGCGAGAGTGACCTCGCGGAAATGCCCCCCAATCTTCTTCGCAAATGTCTGCTCCGCACCATCACTATGCCCCCCCCTGATTCGGGGCCGAACCCGCCAGTCGCTTGTCAGGAAAGCGCGGGCAATCGCGTTGGCATCGATGCAAATATTCACCGAAGGCTGGCGAAGCTGCCGAATTTCAAGTTGAGTCTGAGCGTTTTCAAAGGACAGAAGTAGGGTCCGCAATTCTTTGTCTCCGGACGACCTTGATCTTTTACTGCCAAGTGGAGGGCGCCCCTGCGCCCAGCCATCAATGAAACGAACTCCGAAATCCCTCTCCACATCTTTCAACTGCGGATGGCTGCTCTCTGCCAAGCGAAGAAGCCTTCGCATGAGTTCTTCACGTGAATCATTCTTTGCGGGATATTCCTCAGGCAGCGCTATCCGCGGCACCGGACCCCCGATCACTGTGCGCTCTGGCTGTACTGAGCACCCAATCGAGAAGAGTGCGAGAACAAGCACGCAACTCAAGCCGCCGAGCTTGTGTTCACCTACCGAATTTCTGAATTGGAAAACGTTTTTTAGCGCCCCTCCCAATTTCAATTGATCTCGGTAAATTATTCTCATGAAGTTAACTCCGGCTTTTTGAAATTCGATCCTGCCCCGTGGCGCTTCCGCCGTTAATTTCAAACGCAATATTCACCATCTTGCGATGCACCGTCCACTGCTCAAAAGCCATCAGCAACCGCGCCCATACGCCCATCCGCTTCTCCGGTCCGACGAGGCGCACGAGCTTGCGGTCAACAGATCGGCAACTCGCATCACGAACAGGCGTCAATCGTTTGCTGTCGCCCTCGGCAACGAAGCTGATGAAGCGACCGGAACCCTTCTCCAAAGCCGAGGGCGACCCGGCGACACCTCTTCTGTAGTCGAAGCACCGGAGCTGATGAGGCCGAGGCGGGAACGTCTTCTGTATCGGCGCAGCGGATGCTCATGGCTCAGTCGGACGGCATGCTCGTCTCGTCAAGCTGACGCATACACGGCTGGATTCGAGGCATCGATGCTCTCAGGAGCAATCGAGTGCAAACGCCTTCCCCCCGCCTTGTTGATGTAAATGGCTTGATCGACGCGCAGGTTCCGAGGCAGCGCGTGCGTGATGAACAGCATCGTCACCTTCCCCTTCAGGCTGTTGATGGTCCTGGCGAAGTGCTCCGCCGTTTCAGGATCCAGCGCGCTGGTGGCTTCATCGAAGATCAGCACTTTCGGCTGCTTGAGCAGCGCCCTGGCGATGGCGAGCCTCTGCTTCTGCCCACCAGACAGGCCGGCGCCGCGCTCGCCGATCGCCGTCTGGTAGCCTTGTGGCAGTGACTCGATCACGGCGTGGATCTCCGCCAGCTTGCAGGCCTGTACCATCTGCTCGAAGCTGGCGTGCGCATTGGCCATCAGCAGGTTGTCGTAGACGGTCCCTGAAAAGAGCACCGTCTCTTGCGGCACTACGCCGAAATTGGCGCGCAATTCGTTGGCGCTCAGTTGCCTCGCGTCGATTCCGTCGACGCGGATCTGCCCGGTACCCGGCCAGTAGAAGCCTTGCAGCAGCTTGGCCAATGTGCTCTTGCCGCTGCCGCTGGGCCCCATCAGCGCAACGACCTGCCCCGGCTCGATGGTGAGGGTAAGGTCCTGGAACAGCCAAGGGCGGTCGTCGGCGTACCGGAATGACAAGCCTTCGATTTCGATGCGGCCGTCGCCCTTGCGCTGACGGGAAGGAACCAGACTGTACGGCTCCGCCGGTGCATTCATCAGGTCGCCCAGGCGCTCGACGGCCAGCCTGGCCTGCTGGAATTGCTGCCACAGCCCTACCAGCCGCATCATGGGCTGGCTGAGCTTGCCGGCGAACATCTGGAACGCGACCAGCATGCCGATGGTGAACACGCCATTTCCGCCTGCGGGTGGGTGCATCACGATCCATGCGCCCATGACCAGGATCAGCAGCGTCATCAGCTGCTCCAGCGTGGATGCGATCACGTTGTAGGTGTTCGCAATCTGCCGGGTGCGAAAGCCCGAGTGCAGGAATGCGGCAAGGTACCCCGCATATCGGGCCCCCAGCTGCGGCTCGAACTGCAGACTCTTGACGGTCTCGAAGCCTGCGATGTACTCGGTCAGGAAGGCCTGGTTTCGCGCGCCCAGGAGGAACTGCTCGTTCAGGCGCCTCTGGAACACCGGCGCCACCAGCGCGGAAAGCGCGCCGATCACAGCCAGGATCGCCAGCGCGATCAAGGTCAGCGGCACCGAGTAGTACAGCATCACACCGACCGCGATCACCAGGAACGGTATGTCGAGGATCAGGGTCACGGCCGCGGAACTGACGAACTCGCGGATGGTTTCCACGCCCTGCAGCCGCGCCGCCACGACGCCGGTCGGGCGATGCTGGAAGTACCGGGTCGGCAGCTTGAAAAGATGCTCGAACACAGCGGCCGCAAGCACGGCATCGACCCGATTGCCGGTGTGCAGCACCAGGTACTGGCGCACCCAGGTCAGGATCGCCGTTGCAGCCATGAAGATCGCCATGCCGATCGCGATGGCGATGAGGGTGCTCTGGGTCTGGTGCACGACCACCTTGTCGATGATCACTTGGGTGAACAGCGGCAGACCCAACGCGAGCAGTTGCAGGACCAGGCTGGCCCCAAGCACGTCGCGCCAGACCTTGCGGTGCTTCAGCAACTCCGGGGCGAACCAGCCGAAGCCGAACCTGTTGGGCGCTTGCCGCCGGTCGGGGTCCTCGATGGCTTCGGGCTGCAGCTGCACAAGCAAGGCCTGGTTCGCGTAACGGCTCGCGAATTCGTGCAGCGCTTGCGTGGTTGGCTCATTGCTGCCGGCTGGAATCCAGTGGATAGCCGCGCCATCGCACTTGACCAGCAGGCCGAGCGTCGGCTCGCCCTGGGCCGCGAGCAGCAGCAGGAAGACTGTGCCGGACAGCTTCGCCAGTTGGTCTGGCGGCAGATCCACCAGGACCGCGCGGAAACCCAGGCTGCGTGCCGCGTTGACCAGCGTCCCGGCGGCGTACGGCGGGGCGTGCTGCTGCAGCAGCAACGGCGCGTCGAAGGGCCTGCCATGGAGCGCGCAGCAGGAGCCCATGGCCCAGACCAGCTCTCTCGCTTGCATGTGCCTCCCCTGTCCACGCCGGGTGCGTGTCCCATCCACTCGCGAGGACGAAACTCTACGGGGCAGTCACCGTCGCTTACAAGAGCCAATGGGCGGGGAACGCCTCACTTGGGGACACCGCCTCCCCAAGAAGAACTACGCGCCGGAGAACAGTTCACGAATCAGGTCGCGCAACCACCCATTCCCCGTATCCCCCTCGAACCTCCGGCTCCAGTACAGCGACACGGTGAAGTCGCGCCCGGTCACCGGCGGCTCCACGATCGCGAAGCCACCGGCCTTGGCGAAGCCGCGCGCCGTGTCCATCGGAATCAGCACCGCCAGGTCGGTGGCGCGCACGATGGAAGGTAGCGCCATGAAATGTTCGGCCGTCAGCCGCAGCCGGTCCTCCACCCGCAGCCGCTGCAGGATGCGCAGGGTGTCGGCATGGGTGCGCACGTTGACGAACTCCAGCTCGCGCAGGGCCTGCAGCAGCGCGGCGCCGGTGCGGCGCTTGCGGGTGAAGGGGTGGCCCTCGCGCAGCAGCACGACGTAGCGGTCGCGGAACAGCTCCATCCGCTGGGCGTCGCGCACCTGGGGCAGGATGCCGATGGCGAAGTCGATGCGGCCGCTGTCCAGCGCGTCGGCGATCTCGTCGGGCGGCAGCGGCTGGCTGGCCAGCCGCACGCCGGGGGCGCGCTCGCGCAGCGCCACCATCAGATGCGGCAGGAAGCGGCCCTCGCCGATGTCGCTCAGGTGCAGGCGGAAGGTGCGCTGCGAGGTGGCGGGGTCGAATTCCACCGACTCGCCCAGGGCGCCTTCCAGCATCGTGAGCGCGGCCGCCACCAGGGGCGCCAGCCGGTCGGACTTGGGTGTGGGCTTGACGCCCCCGGGCGCGCGCATGAAGAGCGGGTCGCGGATCAGTGTGCGCAGGCGGGTCAGGCCCTGGCTGGCTGCGGGCTGGGTCAGGCCCAGCCGCTCGGCCGCGCGGCTGACGCTGCGGGCGCGGTAGACGGCGTCGAACAGGCGCAGCAGATTCAGGTCGACGTCCTTGAGATGCATCCTGCTTATGTCGCTTAGTCGGCTCATTGTATTGATCGATGTCACTGCAGCGCCGACACTGGCGTTTCACCGCGGAGGCCCAAGCCCTTGGAAGTTTCGTTCAGCAAGGAAATCGAACTACTGCGCCTGGGGCGCGGCGAGGTGTTCCACGGCGAAGGCATCCTCGCCATCACCAAGGCGCTGCTGCAGTCCGGCGTGGCCTACATCGGCGGCTACCAGGGCGCGCCGGTGTCGCACCTGCTCGACGTGATGGTGCAGGCCCGGCCCTACCTGGACGAGCTGGGCGTGCACGTGGAGGCCTGCTCCAACGAGGCCTCGGCCGCGGCGATGCTGGGCGCGTCCATCCACTACCCGCTGCGCGGCGCGGTGACCTGGAAGTCCATCGTCGGCACCAACGTCGCGTCGGACGCGCTGTCCAACCTGTCCTCGCCCGGCGTGGCGGGCGGCGCGCTGATCGTGGTGGGCGAGGACTACGGCGAGGGTGCCTCCGTGATCCAGGAGCGCACCCACGCCTATGCGCTCAAGTCCACGATGTGCCTGCTGGATCCGCGCCCGCACCTGCCGCAGATGGTCAAGATGGTCGAGCACGGCTTTCGCCTGTCGGAAGCGTCGAACATGCCGGCCATCCTGGAGCTGCGCATCCGCGCCTGCCACGTGCGCGGCAGCTTCGTCGCCGCCGACAACCGGCCGCCGCCGGTGTCCACCCGGCAGCTGATGGAGAACCCGGCTGCCTTCGACTACATGCGGCTGGCGCATCCGCCGGTGACCTTCCGGCACGAGAAGCTCAAGTCGGAAGAGCGCATCCCGGCGGCGCGGCGCTACATCGTCGAGAACGGGCTGAACGAGATGATGCCCGGCAAGCGCCAGGACATCGGCATCGTCGTGCAGGGCGGCCTGTACAACGCGCTGGTGCGCTCGCTGCAGCAGCTGGGGCTGGCCGATGCCTTCGGCCACAGCGAGATCCCGCTGCTGGTGCTCAACGTCACCTATCCACTGGTGCCGGAGCAGGTCGCCGAGTTCTGTGCCGGCAAGCAGGCGGTGCTGGTGGTGGAGGAAGGCCAGCCCGAATACATCGAGCAGGAGATCGCCACCCACCTGCGCCGGCGCGACATCCAGACCCGGCTGCACGGCAAGGACCTGCTGCCCATGGGCGGTGAGCTCGGGGTGGAGGTGCTGGTGCAGGGCCTGCTGGCGTTCACCGGGGCGCCGCCCGCCGCCAGCGACTGGCTGGCGGCCAACCAGGGCCGCCGCAGCCAGGCCGCCGCGATGCTCGCCAAGCCCCTGCCCGCGCGGCCGCCGAGCTTCTGCATCGGTTGCCCCGAGCGGCCGGTCTTTTCCGCGCTCAAGCTGGCGCAGCAGCAGATGGGGCCGGTGCACGTGGCGGCCGACATCGGCTGCCACGCCTTCGGCACCTTCGAGCCCTTCTCCACGGGCCACTCGATCCTGGGCTATGGCATGTCGCTCGCGTCGCGCGCCGGTGTGTCGCCCATGATGCAGAAACGCACGCTGGCCATCATGGGCGACGGCGGTTTCTGGCACAACGGCCTGCTCACCGGCGTGCAGAGCGCCCTGTTCAACGGCGACGACGCGGTGCTGCTGATCTTCAAGAACGGCTACACCTCCGCCACCGGCACGCAGGAGATCATCTCCACGCCGCAGGAAGACGCGAAGTTCGCCAGCAGCGACAAGGCCCAGAGCCTGGTGCACACCAACCGCACCATCGAGTCCACGCTGCAGGGGCTGGGCGTGAAGTGGATGCGCACGGTTCACACCTACGAGGTCGAGGCGATGCGGCGCACCATCCTCGAGGCCTTCGGCACCGACTTCGACGGCCTGAAGGTGATCGTGGCCGAGGGCGAGTGCCAGCTGGAGCGCCAGCGCCGCATCAAGCCCTGGATCGCCGGCCTGCTGAAGAAGGGGAAGCGGGTGGTGCGGGTGAAGTACGGGGTGGACGAGGACGTGTGCAACGGCGACCACGCCTGCATCCGCCTGTCGGGTTGCCCGACGCTGACGCTCAAGGACAACCCCGATCCGCTCAAGGTCGACCCGGTCGCCACCGTGATCGACGGCTGCGTGGGCTGCGGCCTGTGCGGCGCCAACGCCCATGCCGCCACCCTGTGCCCCAGCTTCTACCGGGCCGAGGTGGTGCAGAACCCGAAGTGGCACGAGCGGCTGGTCCACTCCCTTCGCAGCGCGGTCGTGCGCGCCCTGCAACCGGCCTGATGCGATGAACGCTTCCCCGATCACCCTCCTCGTCTGCGCGCTCGGCGGCGAAGGCGGCGGCGTGCTGACCGAATGGCTGGTCGACACGGCGCGGCGCGCCGGCTATCCGGCCCAGGCCACCTCCATCCCCGGCGTCGCGCAGCGCACCGGGGCGACGACCTACTACATCGAGGTGTTCCCGCTGCCCCTCCCGCAGCTGGGCGGCCGCGAGCCGGTGTTCAGCCTCAGTCCGGTGCCGGGAGCGCTGGACGCGCTGGTGTCCTCGGAACTGCTGGAAACCGCGCGCCAGGTCGGCGCCGGCATGGCCTCGCCGGAACGCACGCGGGTCATCACCTCGACCTCGCGGCTGCTGACCGTGCAGGAGCGCATGCAACTGGGTGACGGTCGCGCCGATCCCGCCGACCTGCTCCAGCTGGTGAAGGCCTTCAGCCACAGTCACCAGGTGTTCGACATGAACGCGGTGGCCCGGGAATGCGGCACCGTCGTCAGCGCGGTGCTGCTGGGCGCCATCGCGGGCAGCGGGCTGTTCCCGTTCGAGCGGCGCTTCTACGAGGAAGCCGTGTGCGGCGGCGTGGCCCGGGACAAGGCCGGTGCGACCGCGCTGGCCAGCCTGCGCGGCTTCGACAAGGCGTTCGACCTCGTCGGCCAGGGCCGGCAGCAGGCGGACTTCCTCGCGCAAGTCATGGGGGCGGACGCATCGGACCCCCGCCGGGCAGCTCCCGCGACTCCCGCGGAGGCGGGGATCCAGGAGCTTCCCGAACCGGTGCGGGAAATGGCGGGGCTTGGCTTCGCGCGCCTGCTCGAGTACCAGGATCGCGGCTATGCCGGGCTCTACCTGGAGCGATTGCGCCAGGTGGTCGCCGCCGAGCGCGAAGCCGATCCGCCGGGCGCGCACGGTTTCGCCACCTCGCGCGAGATGGCGCGCTGGCTCGCACTCTGGATGGCCTTCGACGACATCGTGCGGGTGGCCGACCTCAAGAGCCGCGCCAGCCGCGCCCGGCGCGTGCAAGGCGAGGTCAAGGCCGCCGAAGGCGACGTGCTCAAGGTCTACGACCACTTCAAACCGGGCGTGCCGGAGTTCGCCGCCCTGCTGCCGCCGGCATGGGCACAGCGGCTGGTGGCCTGGGACCGCCGCCGCGCCGCCGCCGGCCGCGAACCCTGGGCGCTGCCGCTCAAGGTGGGCACGCACACGGTGCTGGGCATGCTGGCGCTGCGCACGCTGGCCGGCCTCAAGGGCCTGCGCCGGCGCGGCAGCCGCTTCGCGTTCGAGCAGGGGATGATCGGCCGCTGGCTGGACGGCGTGCTGCGGGGTGCGCGGCGCGATTGGACGCTGGGTCACGAGATGGCCCTGTGCGGACGCCTGATCAAGGGGTACGGCGCCACCAACGAGCGCGGCAAGCAGGCCCTGCTGCACGTTCTGGAGCACCTGGCGGTGCTGCCCGATGCACCGGCCGCCGCCCGCGCCGTCGCCGAGGCGCGCGAGGCGGCCCTGGCCGACGATGCCGGCAAGGCGCTGGATGCGGCCCTGGTGCGACACGGCGCGCCGCCGCGCGAGATCAAGCCGCAGCCGATCCGCTTCGTGCGCAAGCGGCCCGCGGGCTGAACGCCGCGCCGACCGACAATGGCGGCATGAGCAAGGAGATCGTCTACACGCAGCACGTCGAATTCGGCGACTGCGACCCGGCCCGCATCGTCTGGTTCCCCAACTTCTTCCGCTGGATCGATGCCGCCTCGCGCCACTTCTTCGTCGCCTGCGGCGTGCCGCCCTGGGCCGAGACCGAGCAGAGCCTGGGCGTGATCGGCACCCCGCTGGTGGACACGCACGCGCGCTTCATCAAGACCGCCACCTACGGCGACACGCTGCAGATCCACACCCGCATCGGCGAGTGGCGCCGCAAGAGCTTCGTGCAGTGCTACCGGGTGCTGCGCGGGGAAGAGCTTCTGATGGAGTGCGAGGAAGTGCGCATCTTCGCCGGCCGGCGCGAGGACGGCAGCATCCACGCGCTGCCGGCGCCGGAGAGCATTCGCCGCCTGTGCGGGTAGCCACTAGCGCAGCCGCCCGCGCACCAGCCACACCCGGCTGTGCGACCCCGGGCGCAAGGCGCTGTTGACCACGGCGATATCGCCCTTCGCATTCACCGCCAGCTTGGGGACCAGCAGCCCTTGCGAGCTGCCGTTGAAGCCGCCCTGCGGATCGGCGCTGTGCGGCACCAGCGCCATCGGCTGGAACTGCCCGCCGCCATCGGCCGACACGCAAAGGCCCAGCCCGCGCGGAGGCTGCCGCGGGTCGTGCTGCAGTTCGGCCAGCACGTACACCCTGCCGCGCGCATCCACGCCGAGCGACGGGTAGCCGGCGCTGACGGAAGGCGGCGGCAGCGTGGCGGTGAGCGTGCGCGGCGCCTCGAAGCTGCGGCCGCCGTCGCCCGAACGGGCATACAGGATGCGCTGGGTCTGGAACGGCGCGCCCTCGCTTTCCCCCCATACGAGGTGGACCACGCCCTGTCCATCCACCGCCAGCCGGGGTGCATCGGAGTAGGCGGGGCTGGGCCCGATCCGGATGGGCGCGGCGAAAGCCGCTCCGTCGCCGGCGCGCGCCACCTGGATGTCGGCGCCGGGGTCGTCACCGTGCGTCCAGGCCAGCAACAGCGCTCCGTCGTCCGCAAGCGCCAGTGCCGGCGCCCGGGCCGGCTGCTCGCCCGGCCCGCCCGCCACCCGCCGCGGCGACCCGAACGATCGCCCGCCATCGGTCGAGTGCGCCAGCCACAAGGAACCCCCGTACTCGGTCCAGGCCGCGTGCACGCGGCCCTGCGGTGCCGCCAGCAGGTCGTAGCTGCCGTTGTGCCAGATCTCCGGGGTGACGCGGCCCTTGCCGTCGCCGCCTCGCGAGGAGGACAGGTTGAGCGGCGCCGCGAAGCTGCGGCCACCGTCGCCGGACCGTGCCAGCATCATCTCGCCGCCGTGCGAGCCGCCGGAAAAGACGATCTCCTGCCAGAGTGCGCAGACCGATCCGGGGTCGTCCGGCGCGATCGCCAATCGCGGCAGCCAGGAGAAGGCGTCCGGCTCGCCCGCCAACTCCACCGGATCGGACGCAGTGCCGCCGCCGGCGCCGCGCCGCTGCACCCGCACCGCCTTGCGCGCCTGGTCCACCCATGCGACCAGCGCAGTGCCGTCCGGAGCCATCGCCACGGCCGGGTCGTCGACGAAGTCGTAGCGCGACTCGTTCTGCCGCCAGGGGCCGCGCACGCCCTTGCCGCGCGCCAGGTCGACCGCTGCGCCCCACTCCATCCGCGGCGGCCCGCCGGCCGACGGGCCTGCCCGGGCGATCGATCCGATCGACGGCAGGAGAAAGAGCGCGGCGCGCCTGTGCATTCGCGCTTGGATGCGTGCCGGCACGTGCCGTTCGGCCCAGCAGCAAGCCTGCGGGCCGGCGGCCGTGTAACCCCGCGTTCCAGCCCCTTGCGCCCGGCCCAACCGCCGCCACCTGTTGCGCCATGCGCCACATGGCGCGTGCAACCGGAGCCCCCGATGTTCAAACGCCTCACCTTGCTGTGGACCCTGGTGCGCGGCGATGCGCGCCAGCTCTGGTTCGCGCTGCGGCACCCGGCCGCGCCGGGCTGGCTCAAGCTCGGCACGGCGCTGGTCGCGCTCTACCTGCTGTCGCCGGTCGACCTGCTGCCCGACGCGATCCCGTTCATCGGCGTGGTCGACGACCTGGTGCTGGTGCCGCTGGCGATCCGCTGGATGCTCAAGCGGCTGCCGCCCGAGCTGGCGCGGGCCAGCGCGGCCCGGCGGGCACGCTAGGGCTGCTGGCGTTCAGAGCACCAGCAGCGCCCGGAAATCGTTGACGTTGGTGTGCGTCGGCCCGGTGACGACGAGGTCGCCGAGCGCACCAAAATAACCGTAGGCGTCGTTGCGCTGCAGGTGCGCGTCGACCTTCATGCCGGCTGCCGCTGCCCGCGCCAGCGTGTCGGGCCCCACGAACGCTCCGGCGTTGTCTTCCATGCCGTCGATGCCGTCGGTGTCGGCGGCCAGCGCCCACACGCCCGGCTGGCCCTGCAGCGCCTGCGCCAGGCCCAGGCAGAACTCGCCGGCCCGGCCACCCCGGCCGGGTGCCGAACCGGCCGGCGGCCGGCGCACCGTCACCGTCGTTTCGCCGCCCGAGAGGATCACGCACGGCCGGGCGAACGGCTGCCCATGGCGAGCCACCGCGCGCGCCAGCGCCGCGTGCACCTTGCCCACTTCGCGCGACTCGCCCTCGATCTCGTCGCTGAGGACGTGCGCCGCCAGCCCCGCCGCGCGGGCGGCGGCCGCGGCCGCTTCCAGCGACTGCTGCGGCGTGGCGATCAGGTGGACCGCGTGCCCGGCGAACACGGCATCGTCCGGCTTGGGCGTTTCCATCGCGCCCTGCTCCAGCAGGCTCATGATCGCGCCGGGCACGTCGATGGCGTAGCGCTGCAGGATCGCGACCGCGTCCGCACACGAGGTCGCGTCCGGCACGGTGGGGCCGCTGGCGATGGTGGAAGGATCGTCGCCCGGCACGTCGCTGATCGCCAGCGTGACCACGCGCGCCGGGGCGCAGGCGGCGGCCAGCCGCCCGCCCTTGATGCGCGAGAGGTGCTTGCGCACGCAGTTCATCTCGGCGATGTTGGCGCCGCTGGCCAGCAGGTCGCGGTTGATGCGCTGCTTGTCCGCCAGTTCCAGGCCCTCGGCCGGCAAGGTCAGCAGGGCCGAGCCGCCGCCGGAGATCAGGCACAGCACCAGGTCGTCGGGCGTGAGGCCATGTGCCAGCGAGAGGATGCGTCGGGCCGCGGCCAGCCCGGCGGCGTCGGGCACCGGATGCGCCGCCTCCACCACCTCGATGCGCCCGGCCAGCCCGGGCGGCCTGGGCGGTACGTGGCCATAGCGCGTGACCACCAGGCCGGACAAGGGCGCGCCGGCAGGCCACAGGGCTTCCACCGCCTGCGCCATCGCACCGCCAGCCTTGCCGGCGCCCAGCACCAGCGTGCGGCCCTTGGGGGGAGGCGGCAGGAACGGCGCCGTGTTGTGCAGCGGGAGCGCGCGGTGCACGGCTGCGCGGTACAGGTGTTCGAGGAACGCGCGCGGCTCGCGGCGCGGATCGGGGGGTGTGGCGGAGTGCTGCACAGCGCGCGATTGTGCCGCCTCAATCGATCCGGGCGCCCTGCTCGAACCAGCGGCCCAGCAGGGCGCGCTCGGTGTCGGTCATGCCGGTCGAGTTGTTCAGCGGCATCAGCCGCGCAACCACCGCCTGCTGGTAGACCGCGGCGGCATGCTGATTCAGCGCTGCGGGGCTGTCCAGCCGCACGCTCTTCATCTGCACCTGCTCGCCGTGGCAGAGGTAGCAGCGCTGCGCCAGCACCGCCTGCACCTGCGCGTAGCCGACCTTGTCCGGCAGCGCAGGCACAGCCGCTGCGCCGCCGGCTGCAGGCGCCATCCACGCCGCCGTCGCGACGATGACGGCAACGCCCGCCAGCGCATAGGGCAGCGGGTGGCGGTTGCGCCCGAGCTTCCAGCCGTGCCGCAGCACGAAGAACTGCCGGATGGCGGCGCCGGCGGCCATCAGCAGCACCAGCACCACCCAGTTGCGCGGGTGGCTCCACAGGAAGCTGTAGTGGTTGGACAGCATGGCCAGCAGCACCGGCAGCGTGAAGTAGGTGTTGTGCACGCTGCGCTGCTTGCCGCGAATGCCGTGGATCGGGTCCACCGGCTGGCCGGCGCGGATCGAGGCCACCATCTTGCGCTGGCCGGGAATGATCCAGAACAGCACGTTGGCGCTCATGGCGGTGGCGATCATGGCGCCCACCAGCAGGAAGGCGGCGCGGCCGGGGAACCACTGGCAGGCCAGCCACGAGGCCAGCGCCACCAGCACGGCCACCAACGCGCCGACGAGGCGGTCACCGTTGGCGCGGCCGCCGAAGACGCGGCAGATCAGGTCGTAGGCGATCCAGAACACGGCCAGGAAGGCCAGGGCCACGGCACCGGCGGCCGCCGGCGACCAGTCCACCAGCGACCGGTCGACCAGGTAGCTGCCGGCGTTCCACAGGTAGGACACCGAGAACAGCGCAAAGCCGGACAGCCAGGTGGTGTAGGCCTCCCAGTAGAACCAGTGCAGGTGCCCGGGCAGCTTCGGCGGCGAGACCGCGAACTTGACCGGGTGGTAGAAGCCGCCGCCGTGCACGGCCCACATCTCGCCCGCGACTCCCTGGCGCTTGAGGTCCTCGTCCTCGGGCGGGGTGAGGCTGGAGTCGAGGAAGACGAAATAGAAGGAGGAGCCGATCCACGCGATGGCGGTGATCACGTGCAGCCAGCGCAGCAGCAGGTTGGACCAGTCGAGGAGGTAGCTTTCCATGTTCGGGTGTTCAGGCCGGCGCGCTCGCCGCTTGCAGGAGTTGGGCCACCGCCGCCACCGCGATCACCGCCGGCTGCTTGCCGGCGATGCCTGCGATGCCGATCGGGCAGTGCACGGCGTCCAGCTCCGCCGCGCCGAAGCCGCGGTGCTCCAGCCGGTGGCGGAAGGTCGCCCATTTGGTCTTGCTGCCGATCAGCCCGATGAAGGGCAGGTCGGCGCGCTGGCGGTGGCGCTGCAGGCAGGCCGCCAGGATGTCCAGGTCCTCGGCGTGGCTGAAGCTCATGATCAGCACCAGGCTGCCGGGCGCGAGCAGCGGCACCGCACGCTGCACGGGATCGGAGTGCTCGCACTGCACGTTGGCAGGCAGCTGCGCCGGGAAGATGCCGTCGCGGCTGTCGATCCAGCTCAGTTGCAGCGGCAGGCCTTCGAACAGGCGCGCGATGGCGCTGCCCACGTGGCCGCCGCCGAACAGCGCCACCGGCGCGAGGGGGCGCTCCAGCCGCCGCCGCAGCGCGGGCACGTCGGCGGCGCCCACCGGTTCGAAGTCCAGGTGCACCACGCCGCCGCAGCACTGGCCCAGACTGGGACCCAGCGCATAGCGGTGCCGCAGCGGCGCCGGCCGGCTGCCGCCCAGGACTTCGCGCGCCAGCGCGATGGCATCGAATTCGAGGCGGCCTCCGCCGATGGTGCCGGCCACGCCCTGCGGCAGCACCAGCATCCAGGCGCCGGGCTCGCGCGGCCCCGAGCCCTCGACGGCGGCCACGGTGACCAGCACCCCCCGCCCCTGCGCAGCGAGTCCGGCGAAAGCGTCCATCACAGGAAGGCCCCGCTTGTCTGTGTCCACCGGCAACAGGCGATCTCAGCAGTAAACGGGGGCATCAGGAATTTCCTGCTGGCGGTTGCTCTGCGCGGCCGGGATGATCGCGCCCGGCAGCACCGCGCTTGCCGAGCCCGAGGAGAGATGAGATGAAGAAGAAGTTGTCGCTGCGCGGCGCCGGCTGGCTGGTGGCCGGCGGCACCGCCGCCTTGCTGGCCGCCTGCACGTCCACGCCGCAGCCGCCCGAGCCGCCACCCGTGGTGGTGGTCCCGCCGCCGGCCGAGCCGCCGCCGGTCGTCGAGGAAGCGTCCAAGACCGCCGTCTCTTCCGCCAGCACGCCGCGCGCCTACCGCCGCGATGCCGCCGGCCATCTGTACGCATTGCACCGCGACCGCATCTGGAAGGGCCGCATGCCGCCCCTGCTGTACGCGATCGGCGTGCTCCAGGTCGAGGTGGACCGGGAAGGCCACGTCCGCAACGTCGACTGGATGCGCGCACCCCGCCATGCTCCCGAGGTGATCGCCGAGATCGAGCGCATGGTGCGTGCCGCGGCGCCCTATCCGGTGCCGGCCCGCATGGGCAAGGTGGTCTACACCGACACCTGGTTGTGGCACATGAGCGGCCAGTTCCAGCTGGACACGCTCACCGAGGGGCAGGACTGAGCGGCCTCTCATGAGCCCCGGTAGGTCGAGTAGCTCCAGGGGCTGACCAGCAGGGGCACGTGGTAGTGCTCCTGGCTCCTCGCGATGCCGAAGTCGAGCGCCACCTGGTCGAGGAAGGGCGGGTCCGGCAGCGTGACGCCGCGCGAGCGGAAGTAGCCGGCCACGTCGAACACCAGCCGGTAGGTGCCGGCCTTCAGTTCGTCGTTGCGGTACAGCGGCCCGTCCGGGTTGCGCCCGTCCGCGTTCAGCGTGAAGCGGCGCACCAGGGTGGCCTGGCCGCCCCGCGTGGTGTAGAGGGCCGCCGCCATGCCGGCAGCCGGCGTTCCATGCATCGTGTCCAGCACGTGGGTGCTCAGGCCCATGTTCAGCTCCTGATGGTGGACAGAAGTGTATACACTTTCACGGTCGCCGCTATCATCCCGCCGTGCAGACTTCCACCACCAGCCTCATCGCGCGCGAGCTGACCCGGGCCATCGCCGGGCACCGGCTGCAGCCCGGCACCAAGCTGGCCGAGCAGAAGCTGGCCGACCACTTCGGGGTCTCGCGCACCCTGGTGCGGCAGGCGCTGCACCAGCTGGCGCAACGGCGCCTGGTGCGCCTGGAGCCGGCGCGCGGCGCCTTCGTGGCGGCGCCCACCGTCGAGGAAGCGCGCCAGGTCTTCGCCGTGCGCCGCATGCTGGAACTGGAGATGACCCGCGCGTTCGCGCGCGAGGCCACGCCCGCGCAGATCCGCGCGCTGCGCGAGCACATCGCCAGCGAGAAGGCGGCGCTGGACGGCGACGACACGGCCGCCGGCATCGGCCTGCTGGGCGACTTCCACGTGCGCATCGCCGAGCTGATCGGCAACGAGGTGCTGGCCCAGATGCTGCGCGACCTGATCTCGCGCAGTTCGCTGATCACCCTCATGTACCAGCGTGCCGGCGCCGCGCAGCACTCGCAGCAGGAGCACGTGCAGATCGTGCGCGCGCTGGCCGCCCGCGACCCCGCGAGGGCCGTGGCCCTGATGCAGCAGCACCTGGACAACGTCGAGGCCAGCCTGGCCTTCGACCGCCCGCCCCCCACCCACGACATCGCCCAGGCGCTGGCCGCCTGAACGGACTGCAAGGAACACCCCGTGAGCGCCACCTACGACTGCACCGCCGACTATCCGCGCGACCTGGCCGGCTACGGCCGCAACCCGCCGCACGCCCGCTGGCCCGGCAAGGCCCGCATCGCCCTGCAGTTCGTGCTGAACTACGAGGAAGGCGGCGAGAACGCGGTGCTGCACGGCGATGCCGGCTCCGAGCAGTTCCTCTCCGAGATGTTCAATCCGGCCGCCTACCCGGCCCGGCACCTGAGCATGGAGGGCATCTACGAGTACGGTTCGCGCGCCGGCGTGTGGCGCATCCTGCGCGAGTTCGAGCGGCGCAGGCTGCCGCTGACCGTGTTCGGCGTCGGCATGGCCCTGCAACGCCATCCGGAGGCGGCGGCCGCCTTCGCCGAGCTCGGCCACGAGATCGCCAGCCACGGCTGGCGCTGGATCCACTACCAGGACGTGGACCGCGATGTCGAACGCGAGCACATGCAGCTGGCGATCCGTGCCATCGAGCAGCTCACTGGCGTGCGCCACGGCACGCCGGGCGCGATCCACGGCGCCGGCTGGTACACCGGCCGCGACAGCCCGAACACCCGCCAGCTGGTGGTGGACGAGGGCGGCTTCGAATACGACAGCGACTACTACGGCGACGACCTGCCGTTCTGGATGAAGGTGTGCCGCTCCGACGGGCAGGTGGTGCCCCACTTGGTGGTGCCCTACACGCTGGACACGAACGACATGCGCTTCTCGCTGCCGCAGGGCTTCTCGCAGGCCGGGGACTTCTTCACCTACCTGCGCGACAGCTTCGACGCGCTCTATGCCGAAGGCGACCCCGATGGCCTGGACCGCCCCAAGATGATGAGCGTCGGCATGCACTGCCGCCTGCTCGGCAGGCCAGGGCGGATCGTCGCGCTGCAGAAGTTCCTGGACCACGTCGAGAAGCACGAGCACGTGTGGGTGTGCCGGCGCATCGATCTCGCCCGCCACTGGAAGCGGACCCATCCCTTTGCCGGTTGAAACGCCATGGCCCCCACTCTCGAACATCTCAATGCCGCGCCCGCCGAGGAGGCCGCTCGCCTGCTCGAAGGCGTGTACGAGCACTCGCCCTGGATCGCACAGGCGGCGCTGGCGGTGCGGCCGTTCCGCTCGCTCGCCCACCTCAAGCACGCGATGGCGCAGGCCGTGGAGGGCGCCGGGCCCGAGCCGCAGCTGGCACTGCTGCGCGCGCACCCGGAACTGGCCGGCAAGGCCATGGTCAGCAAGACTCTCACGGCCGAATCCAGCCATGAGCAGGGCCGGGCGGGCCTGGCCGACTGCACGCCCGGCGAGTTCGCAACGATCCAGCGGCTCAACGCCGACTACAACGCGAAGTTCGGCTTCCCCTTCATCCTGGCCGTGCGCGGGCCACGCGGCGCCGGGCTGACGCGGGCCGAGATCATCGGGACCTTCGAGCGCCGCCTGGGCAACCCGGTGGACGTGGAGCGGGCCGAGGCCCTGCGCAACGTGCACCGCATTGCCGAGATCCGGCTGAACGACAAGTTCGGCGCCGCACCCGTGCAAGGCGAGCAGGTCTGGGACCAGCTGGAGCAGCTCGCCCAGTTCAGCGATCCCGGGTTCAAGGAACAGGGGCAGCTCACGGTCACTTACCTCACCGACGCGCACCGCTCGGCAGCGGCCCGGATCGTGCAGGACATGAAGGAGGCCGGGTTCGACGAGGTGTCGATCGATGCGGTCGGGAACGTGGTGGGGGTCTATCGGGCCGGGAGCCCCGGTCCCGGCGCGCGAACGGGAGCCCAACGGCTGCTCACGGGCTCGCACTACGACACGGTCCGCAACGGCGGCAAGTACGACGGGCGGCTGGGCATCTACGTGCCGATCGCCTGCGTGCGCCAGCTGGCGCGTGAGCAGCGCCGGCTGCCCTGCGCCATCGAGGTCGTCGCCTTCGCGGAAGAAGAGGGTCAGCGCTACAAGGCGACCTTCCTGGGGTCGGGGGCGCTGATCGGGGCCTTCGATCCGGCCTGGCTGGACCAGGCCGATGCCGACGGCATCACCATGCGCGAGGCCATGCGGAACGCGGGCCTGCCGGCCACGCTGGAGGCGATCGCGGCCCTGCGGCGCGATCCGGCCCTGTACCTGGGTTTTGTCGAAGTGCACATCGAGCAGGGCCCGGTGCTCAACGAGATGAATCTTCCGCTGGGCGTGGTCACCTCCATCAACGGCGGCGTGCGCTACCTGTGCGAGGTCGCCGGCATGGCCAGCCACGCCGGGACCACGCCGATGGACCGCCGGCGCGATGCCGCCGTGGGGGTGGCCGAACTGGCGCTCTACGTCGAGGAACGCGCCGCGCGCGACGGCGACTCGGTCGGAACCATCGGCATCCTCAACGTTCCGGGCGGCTCGACCAACGTGATCCCCGGCCGCTGCCAGTTCACGCTGGACCTGCGCGCGCCCAACGACCCGCAGCGCGACGCGCTGGTGGCCGACGTGCTGGCCCGATTGGAGGCGATCTGCGAGCGCCGCGGCCTGCAGTTCAGTTGCGAGCAGACCATGCGCGCCGCCGCGGCGCCCTGCGCGGCGCAGTGGCAGTCGCGCTGGGAACGCGCGATCCAGTCGCTCGGCCTGCCGGTGCACCACATGCCCAGCGGCGCCGGCCACGACGCGATGAAGCTGCACGAGGTGATGCCGCAGGCCATGCTGTTCGTGCGCGGCCAGAACGCCGGCATCAGCCACAACCCGCTGGAGAGCACCACCGCCGACGACATCGGGCTGGCCGTGCACGCGATGCGCCACCTGCTCGAACAACTGGCCAACGAGCCCTGAGGACCCATGACCGACCACGACAAGCTCGACGCCTGGATCGACGCCCACTTCGACGAGCAGGTGCGCTTCCTGCAGGAGCTGGTGCGCGTGCCCACCGACACGCCGCCCGGCCACAACGCCCCGCACGCCGACCGCACGGCCGAGCTGCTGCGCGCCTTCGGCTTCGAGGCCGAGAAGCACCCGGTGCCCGCCGCCGAGGTGCAGGCGCACGGACTGCAGTCGATCACCAACCTGGTGGTGCGGCGCCGCTACGGCGAGGGTGGCCGCACGATCGCGCTCAATGCCCACGGCGACGTGGTCCCCCCGGGCGAGGGCTGGCGGCACGATCCCTACGGTGCGCAGATCGAGGACGGCTTCCTCTACGGCCGCGCCGCGGCGGTGAGCAAGGGCGACTTCGCCAGCTTCAGCTTCGCGGTGCGCGCGCTCGAATCGCTGCAGGCACCGCTGGCTGGCGGCATCGAACTGCACTTCACCTACGACGAGGAGTTCGGTGGCGAGATGGGGCCCGGCTGGCTGCTCAGGAACGGCATCACGCGCCCGGACCTGCTGGTCGCCGCCGGCTTCAGCTACGAGGTGGTGGTGGCGCACAACGGCTGCCTGCAGCTGGAGGTGACCGTGCATGGCGACATGAGCCATGCCGCCATTCCCGACAGTGGCACGGATGCGCTGCAGGGCGCCGCCCACATCCTGCAGGCGCTGTACCGGCTGAACCGGCAGTACCTGGAGGTGAACTCCAGCGTCCCGGGTATCACCCATCCCTACCTGAACGTCGGTTGGATCGCCGGCGGCACCAACACCAACGTCGTGCCGGGCAAGGTGGCGTTCAAGCTGGACCGGCGCATGGTCCCCGAAGAGGATCCGGAACAGGTCGAGCAGGCGATCCGCGCCACCATCGAAGCCGCCGCCGGCACCTTCGATCCGCCGCGCGGGGGCAAGGGCATCCGGGTCGAGATCCGGCGCATCCTGCTGGCGCGGGCGATGGTGCCGCTGCCCGGCAATCGGCCGCTGGTCGAGGCGCTGCAGCGCAACGCGCTGGCGGTGTTCGGCGAAGCGATTCCGGCCGTCGGCACGCCGCTGTACACCGACGTGCGCCTGTACACCGAGGCCGGCATCCCAGGCGTGACCTACGGCGCCGGTCCGCGCACGGTGCGCGAGTCGAACGCCAAGCGCGCCGACGAGCGCCTGGACCTGGAGGACCTGCGCCGCGCCACCAAGGTGATCGCCCGCACTTTGCGGGACCTGCTGGCCCAGCCATGAAAAAGGGCCGCTCCGGCGGCCCTTCGAGTCCTTGCCGAGCCAGGAGGCGGCTTACCTCACCCGGCCGCGGCGGAACAGGTTGACGATCGCCAGCAGGATGATGGCGCCGACCAGCGACACCAGGACGGAGCCGATGCTGATGCCCTCGTTGATGGTGCCCACGCCCACCATCGGCGAGATGATCCAGCCGCCGAGGAAGGCCCCGATGATGCCCACGATCACGTTCAGCAGGATGCCCTGCTGCCCGTCGGTGCGCATGATCAGGCTGGCCAGCCAGCCCACGATGCCACCCACGATCAACCAGATGAGAAAGCCCATGATGCACTCCTTATGCCGCGCACGGCGATTTGTTGATAGCGGCCGGACCCCTGGCCTCGACCCCCTGCCGCCTCTCAGGGCAGCCGGTGATGGCAATATGGTTGCGTGCCCCTAGCGCAGGCGTAGTCGGGCGCACAGGCTGACCGTGCGCGGGGTTCGCGTGGAAACGTCAGACAACCCCTACCTCAGCCCGGCCATTCGGAATGGCTGCGAGAGGCCGGTTTCAGAGGCGCTAAAAGGGCGGTGGTCGCACCGGGCGACGGCCGCGCAGGCCTCGCCCGCAGCCCCTTCCTGACGGCATGGTCCTACGGCGGCAGCGGCAGCTTGCCGCCCCACCCCGCCAGCGTGCTCCGGCATGCGGCGTGCGGATCGGCTCCTAGATTGGGGGCCATTCGAGACCAGGAGTCCCATCCATGAGAAATCCCTCCCGGCTGCACCCTTGCATGCCCCTCGCTTCGTTTGCCGCCGTGTCGCTGCTGGCCATGGGCAGCGCGATGGCCCAGGTGGCCCCGGCCGCATCCGGCAGCACGCCCGCCGACACCAGCGGCAATTACCGGCTGGAGGTGCAGGCGTGCAAGTCGGGCGACACCCAGCAGGACCGCGCGACCTGCATGGAGGAAGCGCGCAACGCCAATGCGGCCAGGCAGCGCGGCACCCTCTACAAGGGTGCGAGCGAGGCGCAGTACGAAGCGAATGCCAAGGCGCGTTGCGACGTGTTCAAGGACGCGGAGAACAAGGCGGCGTGCGAGGCGCGGGTGATGGGCTACGGCACCGTCACCGGCAGCGTGGCCGGCGGCGGCCTGCTGCGCGAAGTCGAGACGGTGGTGCTGCCGCCCGGCCAGGACTCGGTCACCATCGAGCCCCGGACTTCCGATCCGGTGTTGCTGGTGCCGGTGCCCGCCACCCGGCAGTGATGCGGCTGCGCTGCAGGTCGGCCGGCCGCAGCGAGTGGTAACAACCCGCAGCAGAGGCTGCGTCCTACACCGCAAGCCAGGCCTGCGGCTAGCCTTGTTGCGTTCATGCAGCGCCCGGCGGTGGGCGCGAGGACGAGGACGCAACTCCATGGCAGAGCAGAAATCCCCGGGTGCGCGGCAGCAGTCCGAGCCGGCGCGAGCGCGACACGGGTACCGGAACGAACTGAACTGGGAAGGCGGCTCGGTGCGGGGCGACATGCCCAGCGGGAGCCCGGCCCGCCTCAGCGGGCGGCAGCCCTACGGCAACCAGGGGCCGGTGGAGACGCCCAGCCGCGGCGAGGAGTACGCCGGCGGCAACCGGCGCGAGCGCTCCGGCCGGACGCTGGAGCAGCTCGACCAGGCCAAGGGAACGCCACCCTGAAGAGGTGGCTCAGAGGACGCCCAGCAGCATCAGGACGACGATCACCACGAGCGGCACGCCCAGCAGCCAAAGGATCACCGGCATTCGCATCTCCCTGGGGATGTGTGTTCGGCGCCAAGGTAGCCGGCGGTGCGTCCGCGCGTTGCGGGGCACGGGCTACACACGAGGTAGGCGGCAGGCCCGGCGCGGTGTCGTCGGAAGGCGACGGCCCACGGCGGCCGGCAAAGGGGCTTGCTCCTACAGGGGGCGGCTGCGGCGCCCGGCATCATGCCCCGGCGCGCGCGGCGAGGTCCGTGCCGGAGACCGCCGCATGAGAAAAGGAGCCTGCAAATGACCGCCTCCCTCCTGAGCCGGATGTCCCCCACCATCACCAACATGATCCGGATGGACCACACGCACCTGGTCTCGGCTTTCCACCAGTACCAGCTGGACACGCCGGCGCGCGTGAAGAAGGGCCTGGCGGACAACATCTGCCTGGCCCTCGAGGTGCACGCGCAGCTCGAAGAGGAAATCTTCTACCCGGCCATGCGCGAGGTGGCGCCCGACGACGTGCTGGAACAGTCCAAGCCCGCTCACGACGAGATGCGCAGCCTGATCGCGCGGCTGCGCGCACTGCAACCGCAGGACGCCGGCTTCGACCAGACCGTGTTCGACCTGATGCGCGCCGTGCTGCACCACGTGGCCGAGGAGGAAACGCAACTCCTGCCCAAGGCCGAGCGCCTGCTCTCCGGGCAGTTGTCGGAGATGGGCTCACGCATGACGCGCCGCCGCCTGCAGTTGCTGGGCCCGCGCAGCGGCGAGCTGGCCGGCAGCATGGCGCGTTCCATGAGCAGCGGCACCTTGCTGGCGGCCGCCGGTGCGCTGGCCGCGGCCGGCGGGCTGCTGCTGGCGCGCAGGACCGACGCTTCATCGCGCGAAGGCTGGATGCACAAGCCGCGCGCCGGCCACTGAGTGCCCCACCGGCCCTAGAATGCCCCACCCGGAAGCGTGGCAGAGCGGTCGATTGCACCGGTCTTGAAAACCGGCAAGGGGCAACCCTTCATGAGTTCGAATCTCATCGCTTCCGCCACGAGGGCGTGCGATCTCACTCTGCCAGGAACAACGCCTGCAGGTCGCTGAGGAAATCGAATCCGCGGTCCGTGGGGCGCACGCGGGCGGCCTTCACCTCCAGCAAGCCCTGCGCGCGCGCCTGCGCGAGTTGCGGTTCGATGGCGGACAGCGGCAGCCCGGTCCGCTCGAAGAAGGTCTTCAGCGTGAAGCCGCCGCGCAGCCGCAGCGCGTTGAGCATGAACTCGAACGGCAACTGTCCGCGCGGGACTTCCTGCTCCTGCGTGACCGCGTTGCCGGCCAGCGCCTTGTCCATGTACAGCCGCGGTTCGCGAAAGCGGACCTGCCGCACGATGCGGCTGGGGAAACTCAGCTTGCCGTGGGCGCCGGCCCCGAGTCCGAGGTAGTCGCCGAACTGCCAGTAGTTCAGGTTGTGCTTGCACGCGTGGCCCGGCTTGGCATAGGCGGATACCTCGTAGCGGTCCAGGCCCGCTGCCGAAGTCATCTCCGTGATGCGGTCCAGCATCGACCAGGCGACATCGTCCTCCGGCAGCGCCGGCGGGTGCTTGGCGAAGAAGGTGTTCGGCTCGATCGTGAGGTGGTAGACGGACAGGTGCGGCGGCACCAGCGCCAGTGCCTGCGCGAGGTCCTGCTCCAGCATCGCCAGGTCCTGGCCCGGCAGGGCGTACATCAGGTCCAGGTTGAAGGTCTCGAAGGCCAGCGCTGCCTCTTCCGCCGCCGCGATCGCCTGGCGGCGATCGTGCACGCGGCCCAGGGCACGCAGGTGCTGGTCGTTGAAGCTCTGCACGCCGATCGACAGGCGCGTGACGCCGGCGTCGCGGAATGCGCGGAAGCGGTCCTTCTCGAAGGTGCCGGGGTTGGCCTCCAGCGTGATCTCGCAGCCGGGATCCAGGTTCAGGCGCGCGCGCACGCCGCCAATGAGCGCCTCGATGGCCTGCGGCGAGAACAGGCTGGGCGTGCCGCCGCCGATGAACACGCTGTGCACGGGGCGGCCCCAGACCAGCGGCAGCGCCGCTTCCAGGTCGGCCATCAGCGCGTCGACGTAGCGCTGCTCGGGCACGGCGCCGCCCTGGGCCTCGTGCGAATTGAAGTCGCAATAGGGGCACTTGCGCAGGCACCAGGGCAGGTGCACGTAGACGGACAGCGGCGGCAGTGCCCGCAGCTGCAGCGGGCCGGGGCGCAGGTAGTGGGCGGCGTCCAGGATCGTGGTCACAGCCAGCGCTCCCGCATCAGGGCCACCATCTGGCGCGCTGCCTGGCCGCGGTGGCTGTGGTCGTTCTTCACCTCCGGGGACAACTGGGCGAAGGTCTTGCCGATGGAAGGGATGAACATCACCGGATCGAAGCCGAAGCCGTTGCCGCCGGCCGGCTCGCGCGCGATCTCGCCCACCGCGCGGCCCACGGCAATGAGGGGCTCCGGGTCTTCCGGGGAGCGCACCGCCACCAGCGTGCTGACCAGTGCGGCGCGGCGGCTGTCGACACCGCGCATCTGCTCCAGCAGGGCGCGCACGTTGTTGTCGTCGCCCTTGTCGTAGCCAAACTGCGTCGCGTAATAGGCCGTGTCGACGCCGGGCCGGCCACCGAAGGCATCCACGCACAGGCCGGCGTCGTCGGCCAGCGCCGGCAAGCCGCTGTGGCGCGCGGCATGCCGCGCCTTGGCCAGCGCGTTCTCGACGAAGGTGCGGAAGGGCTCCTCCGCTTCGGGTATGCCGAGGTCGGCCTGCCGCACCAGCTGCACGCCCAGCGGCGCCAGCATGGCCTGCAGTTCGGCCAGCTTGCCGCGGTTGTTGGAGGCCAGGACGATGCGGCTCACCATCGGTCGCGCCCCCGAACTCAGGCCGGCAGCGGCGCTTCCAGCGCCTGCTGCTGCATCAGCACCAGCTCGGCGATGCCCTTTTCGGCCAGGCGCAGCAGGTGGTCCATCTCGGCGCGGGTGAAGGCCACGCCCTCCGCGGTGCCCTGCACCTCCACGTAATGGCCGGCACCGGTCATCACCACGTTCATGTCGGTGTCGCAGGCCACGTCTTCCACGTACTCGAGGTCGAGCACCGGGACGCCCTGCACGATGCCCACCGATACGGCCGCCACCGGGCCGGTGATCGGCGACGCAGCGAGCTTGCCCTGCTGCATCAGCTTGCCCACGGCATCCTGCGCGGCGACGAAGGCGCCGGTGATGGCGGCGGTGCGGGTGCCGCCGTCGGCCTGCAGCACGTCGCAGTCGATCTGGATCGTGCGCTCCCCCAGGGTCCTGAGGTCGAACACGGCGCGCAGCGAGCGCCCGATCAGGCGCTGGATCTCCTGCGTGCGGCCGCTTTGCTTGCCACGGGCGGCCTCCCGGTCGCCGCGGGTGTGGGTGGCGCGCGGCAGCATGCCATATTCGGCCGTCACCCAGCCCTCGCCGCTGCCGCGCTTGTGCAGCGGCACCTTCTCCTCCACGGAAGCGGTGCACAGCACCCGGGTCTGCCCGAATTCGACCAGCACGGATCCCTCGGCGTGGATGGTGTAGCCGCGCGTGAGGCGCACGGGGCGGAGCTGGTCGGGGGCGCGGCCGTTGGGGCGGGTGGAGGACATGAGGGGCTAGGGGCTAGGGGCTAGGGGCTAGGGGCCAGCGATTGTCGGCTGTTTCCTATTCCCGGTCCCTGGCCCCCCGTTCCTTCCCTCAGCTCTTGCGCGCCGCCGAACGCCGGATCGCCTCGTTGATCTCGGCGATGGACCGCTCGATGGCGGCATCGTCGAGATCGTCGATCAGCGTGTCCATCACCCCGGCCTGGATGGTGGAGGCGAACACGCCGTCGGAGATGCTGTCGGTCGATACGCCATGGGTGGACTCGAAGACGTCCGGGGTCTCCCATTCCAGCGCGATGACCGTGGTGTTGTCGCAGCCGGGGCCGCCATTGCGCAGCGCCAGCTCCACCAGTTCGGGTGCGGCCTCCGATACCGCCCTGCTGCTCAGCTGCCTGACGATGTCGGCGTCGGGCACGGAACTCCACAGCCCGTCGGAGCACAGCAGGATCTTGTCGCCCTGCTGCAGCACCACGGGGCCCGTGATGTCGAACACCGGCCGGGTGGGCGAGCCCAGGCAGGTGAACAGGATGTTGCGGTTGATGCGCTCGAGCTTGATCACGCCCGAGCTGTGCTGCTCCAGGTAGGAGTGGTCGCGGGTGCGCGTGAGGAGCTCGCCGTCGCGCACCACGTACAGCCGCGAATCGCCGCAATGCACCCAGTACGCCGAGGTGCCCTGCAGCAGCGCCGCCACCAGCGTGGTGCGCGGCGTGTCGAGCATGCCCTTCTCGCTGGCGTAGCGGATGATCTGGTGGTGCGCGGCCATCAGTGCGCCGGAGAGGAACTCCTCCGGCTCGCGCACCGTGGGGCGCGCCTCCTTCTGGTACAGCGCCGAGATGGTCTGCAAGGCCAGCTGGGCGGCCACTTCGCCCTCCGGGTGCCCGCCCATGCCGTCGGCCAGCACGAACAGGCCGGACTCGCGCGTGTAGCAGTAGCCCATGCGGTCCTCGTTCTTCTCGCGGCCGCCGCGGCGGCTGATCTGGAAGACGGAAAATTTCATGGCGAGTCCCGTGGCGGGTTCACTTCAGCCGGGCGGCGCCGGTGGCGCGGCGCAGGCCCTTGCGGGAGTCGGACACCATGTTGTCGAACTGCAGGCGCATCTTCTCGCCCACCGTGAGCTTGGTGTAGCGCCGCTCGCCTTCGCGGCTCAATTCCTTCTGCAGCGCGAACACCGACTGCGGGCGGGACAGCGGGTCCAGCGACATGCACCATTCCACCACCTCGATCAGGTTGTCGGAGTAGACGCCGCGCAGGCGCGAGAGCGCCAGCGCGAGGCGATCCTTCTCCAGGCGCTGGGGCGCGTCGTTGGGCGGGTAGCCCTGCATGCAGGCGTAGATGCAGGCGCCGATCGCGTAGATGTCGGTCCACGGGCCCATGGACGAATCGCGCCGGTACATCTCGGGCGCGGCGAAGCCGGGCGTGTACATGGGCCGGATGAAGTTGCCTTCCTTGGACAGCACCTCGCGCGCGGCGCCGAAATCGATCATCACCGCCTTGTTGTCGTCGGTGATGAAGATGTTGGCCGGCTTGATGTCCAGGTGCAGCATCTTGTGCTGGTGCACGATGCGAAGGCCGCGCAGGATCTCGTCGAACAGCGAGCGGATGGTCGACTCGCGGAACACCTTCTGCTTCTTCAGTTCGCGCGCCGTGATGATGAAGTCCTGCAGGGTCGCGCCCTCCAGGTAGTTCATCACCATGTAGACGGTCTCGTTCTCGCGGAAGAAGTTGAGCACGCTGACGACCGACGCGTGCGAGATCTGGGCGAGCGAGCGGCCTTCCTCGAAGAAGCTCTTGAGGCCCAGGCGATAGAGGGACAGCTTCTCGGGCTGCACCTGCGGCAGCAGCTCGCCGGGCGCACGGGTGGCGAGCGAAGCGGGGAGGTATTCCTTGATCGCGACCTGCTGGCCTTCGCTGTCGACGGCGAGGTAGACGACGCCGAATCCGCCGGCGGAGAGCTTGCGCACCACGCGATAGCCGCCTATGACGGTATCCGGTGGCAAGGGCGCCGGCTTGACCTTTGACATAATTTCCAGTCTAGGGCCGCCGGCGCGGCCCCGTTATCCTCGCTATCCCGCAACCCCCCAGAGAGTCGATGCCAGTTTACAGCATGACCGGTTACGCCAGCGGGCAGCAAAGCCTGGCCGCCGCTGCGCCCGGTCACGACGCCAGGGCACCGGCCCAGGGCCGCCTCGGGCTGGAGATCCGCTCCGTCAACAGCCGCTTCCTCGACCTGTCGTTGCGGCTGTCCGAGGACCTGCGCCAGCACGAGCCCGCGCTGCGCGAGCTGCTGCAAGCCCGCCTGAAGCGGGGCAAGGTCGAACTGCGTGCGGGCCTGGAATCGGCGCAGGCCGAGGCCGTGCGCGAGCCGACCGCCCGCCTGCTGCAGCGGCTGGCCGCGATGCAGGACACCGTGCGCGGCTGGTTGCCCGACGCGCGCGCGCTGAGCGTGGCCGACGTGCTGCGGCTGGGTGCCGGTGAAGAAGCGCCGCATGCCGACCCCGGCCCCGCGCTGCTGCAGCTGGCCCGACAGGCAGCCGACGACCTGGTGGCCGCGCGCGAGCGCGAGGGCGCCCGCCTGGCGACCATGCTGCTCGGCCACCTCGAGCAGCTGCGCGCCCTGGCCGAACAGGCGGCGCCGCTGGTGCCGCAACTGGTGGAACAGCAGCGCGCCCGCTTCCTGGAGCGCTGGAACGAAGCCATGGGCCTGGCCGACGGCGCCGCCACCCCGGAGGCAGCCCAGGACCGCGCCCTGACCGAGGCCACCGCCTTCGCCATCCGGATCGACGTGGCCGAGGAGCTCACCCGCCTGGCCGCCCACCTGGACGAGATCGAGCGCCTGATCAGGAAGGGGGGCGAGATCGGCAAGCGGCTGGACTTCCTGATCCAGGAGCTGCACCGCGAGGCCAACACCCTGGGCTCCAAGTCGGCGGCGCTGGAGCTGACCCGCATCTCGGTGGACATGAAGGTGCTGGTCGAGCAGATGCGCGAGCAGGTGCAGAACATCGAGTAGGTGCGGCCGATGCCCATGGACTACCCCGGCAACCTGTTCGTCGTGGCCGCCCCCAGCGGGGCCGGCAAGTCCAGCCTGGTCAAGGCCCTGCTGGAGCTGGACTCGCAGGTGCAGCCCTCGGTGTCGCACACCACGCGCGCGCCGCGGGGGCAGGAAAAGCACGGGCGCGAGTACTTCTTCGTCTCCGACCAGGAGTTCGACGCGATGGTGCTCGGCGACGGCTTCGTCGAGTGGGCATTCGTGCATGGGCGCCGCTACGGCACCTCCAAGAAGGCGATCGAGGACCGCATCTCGCAGGGCGCCGACGTGATCCTGGAGATCGACTACCAGGGCGCCCTGCAGATCAAGCGCATGTTCGCCAACGCGGTGCTGGTGTTCGTGCTGCCTCCCAGCTGGGAGGAACTGCGCTCCCGCCTGGAGCGGCGCGGCGAGGACTCGGCCGAGGTCATCGAGCTGCGCCTGCGCAATGCGGCCGAGGAGATGGCCAAGGCGCCGGAATTCGACTTCGTTATAATCAATGAGCTTTTCGAACGAGCGCTGTTCGACCTCAAAGCCATCGTTCACGCCCAGCGGCTGAAGTATTCCGCCCAGCGCCGGGCCCGGGCCGAGACCTTCAAGGCCCTCAACATCCCCTGACACCGCGAGAGACCATGGCCCGCATCACCGTCGAAGATTGCCTGGAGAAGATCCCCAACCGCTTCCAGCTGGTGCTGGCCGCCACCTACCGCGCCCGCATGCTGAGCCAGGGCCACGCGCCCAAGATCGAGAGCAAGAACAAGCCGGGCGTCACCGCCCTGCGCGAAATCGCCGACGGCAAGATCGGCCTGGAGATGCTGAAGAAGGTGCCTGGCTGAGCGCAGCGAAGCCAGGCATCCCGGCGAAAGCCGGGATCCAATCCGATCCCCGCAGCGAAGCCAGGCATCCCGGCGAAAGCCGGGATCCAGTTCCGAATCCATCGAGAATCCAGGCATCTCGGCGAAGACAGGGATCCAGCCCGGATCCACATCGAAGCCTCGCACCCGCCGCAGCCGGGAATGACCGAGGACTCGGCACAAAGGCACCGCCTCAGCGGTGCCTTTTTCGTTCCTGGCGCAGCGAGCACCCGCTCACGCTAACATCCACGGCATGAGTGCCGTGCTCTCCTCCGCCGGCCAAGGCCAGCGCGCCGGGGCGGCGCTGCCCAGCCCGGCGGCCGCCAATGCAGCGGCCGCCAGCTTCGCGGCGCTCACGGCGCGGCTCGACTACCTGGAGCCGGCCGACATCGAGCAGGTCCGCCAGGCCTACCGCTTCGCCGACGAGGCCCACCTGGGCCAGATCCGCGCCAGCGGCGAGCCCTACATCACCCACCCGATCGCGGTGGCGGCCAAGTGCGCCGAATGGAAGCTCGACGCCCAGGCCCTGATGGCCGCGCTGCTGCACGACTCGATCGAGGACTGCGGCGTCACCAAGCCACAGCTGGTCGAACGCTTCGGCGTCGCCGTCGCGGAGCTGGTGGACGGCCTGACCAAGCTGGACAAGCTGCAGTTCAACACGCGCGAGGAAGGCCAGGCCGAGTCGTTCCGCAAGATGCTGCTGGCCATGGCGCGCGACGTGCGCGTCATCCTGATCAAGCTGGCCGACCGCACCCACAACATGCGCACGCTGGAAGACGTGCCGCGCGAGAAGTGGGGGCGCATCTCGCGCGAGACGCTGGACATCTACGCCCCCATCGCGCACCGGCTGGGCCTGAACCTGACCTACCGCGAGCTGCAGGAGCTGGCCTTCCGCTATCTGATGCCCTGGCGCCATGGCGTGCTGGACAAGGCCGTGGCCAAGGCGCGCAGCCGCCGGCGCGACCTGATCCAGAAGGTCCAGCGCGAGGTCGAGGCGGCCTTCGAGCAGGCCGGCATGCAGGTGCGCATCGCCGGGCGCGAGAAGACCATCTACTCCATCTACCGCAAGATGGACGAGAAGCACCTGTCGTTCGCGCAGGTCACCGACATCTACGGCTTCCGCGTCGTCGTGCCGACGGTCACCGACTGCTATACCGCGCTGGGCATCCTGCACCAGATGTACAAGCCGGTGCCGGGCCGCTTCAAGGACCACATCGCCATCCCCAAGGTCAACGGGTACCAGTCCCTGCACACCACGCTGGTGGGCCCCTCCGGCGTGAACGTGGAGTTCCAGATGCGCACCGAGGCCATGCACGTGGTGGCCGAGTCGGGTGTCGCGGCGCACTGGCTGTACAAGGCCAGCCACCCGGACGGCGATGCCTCCGACCGGCTGGGCACCAAGTGGCTGCAGTCGCTGCTGGACATCCAGCACGAAACGCGCGATGCGGCCGAATTCTGGGACCACGTCAAGATCGACCTGTTCCCCGACGCCGTCTACGTGTTCACGCCCAAGAGCCAGATCCTGGCCATGCCACGCGGCGCCACGGTGGTGGATTTCGCCTACGCCATCCACAGCGACGTGGGCGACCACACGGTGGCGGCCAAGATCAACGGAGTCCAGGTCCCGTTGCGCACCGAGCTGAACAACGGTGACGTGGTGGAGGTGGTGACGGCGCCGGTCTCCACGCCCAACCCGGCCTGGCTGGGTTTCGTGCGCACCGGGCGCGCCCGCTCCAAGATCCGCCACCACCTGAAGTCGCTGGCCCAGGTCGAATCGCAGGAGCTGGGCGAAAAGCTGCTCACCCAGGCGCTGCGCGCGGAGGGCATGGAGCGGCTGCCGGCCGACGACGAGGAGCACCGCCCCATCTGGGACAAGCTGCTGCGCTTCACCGGCAGCAAGAGCCGGGCCGAATTGCTGACGGACCTGGGCCTGGGCAAGCGCATCGCGGGCATCGTGGCCAAGCGGCTGATGACGCTGATGGCCGAACTGGGCGAGAAACCCGATGCGCTGCTGATCACGCGCGAGCGCTACACCGCCCACGAGAACGTTTCGCAGGGCAGCGTGGTGCTCGATGGCAGCGAGAACGCCTCGGTGCAGTTCGCTGCCTGCTGCCGGCCGGTGCCCGGCGACGCCATCGTGGGCTACCTGGGGCGCGGCGAAGGCCTGGTGGTGCACCTGGACGACTGCGCCGTGGCGCGCCGCCTGCAGCACAAGGACGCCGAGCGCTTCATCGGCGTCGACTGGTCCGAGGAGCCGGTGCGGGCCTTCGAGACCGCGATCCTGGTCACCGTGGCCAACGGCAAGGGCGTGCTGGCCCGAGTCGCTTCCGCGCTGGCCAGCGTGGAAGCCGACATCACCCACGTGGACATGGACGACCAGCGCGACCAGGACGCCACCGACCTCCGCTTCCTGGTGGCGGTGCGCGACCGCACCCACCTCGAAGCCGTGATGCGCACGCTCAAGCGCACGCCCTCGGTGATGCGCGCGCAGCGCATGCGCGCCGGCCAGTCAGGCGCCTGAGGCCTGCGGCGGCGCGGGATAGCGCACTTCCAGCACCTCGATCTCCTGCGGACCCGCGGGGGTGACCAGCTTCACCACGTCGCCTTCATTGGCCTTGAGCAGCGCACGCGCGATCGGGGAGATCCAGCTCACCTGGCCCCTGGCGCTGTCGGCCTCGTCGATGCCGAGGATGGTGACCGTGCGCTCTGCACCGGCGGGATCGGCGTAGGTCACGGTGGCGCCGAAGAAGACCTGCGTGCCGCCATGGTGCCGCGACGGATCGGTCACTTCCGCGATCTCCAGCCGGCGGGTGAGGAAGCGGATGCGCCGGTCGATCTCGCGCAGTCGCTTCTTGCCATAAAGGTAGTCGCCGTTCTCCGAACGGTCGCCATTGCCGGCCGCCCAGTGCACCACCTCCACCACCTGGGGCCGCTCCTGGTCGATCAGGTGCATCAGTTCCGCGCGCAGCCGCGCGTAGCCTTGCGGGGTGATGTAGTTGCGGCCGCCGGGCGGCAGAGGCGGCAGTGCGTCGTCCTCGTCGCCCTCGGCGGCCTCGCTCTCGCGAGTGAACGCCTTGCTCATGCCGGCAAGGATAGCCCGCGCCTTGCTCGCGCCCAAGCCACGCAGGCGCAACGCAGGCCCCCTCCTACAGGCGCCACGGTGTTCTCCTGACGGGAGAAAGCGGCTGCGCTGCCAACAATCGGTGCCGATGAATCACCCCGCAGTCCAGGCGCCGACACGCGCAGCGACAGAACCCGCCCGATGAGCATGGCCGCCCAGCTTTCCTCGTCGCCGGTGGCCCCCGCACCATCCGGCCGGCGCCCCCGCACCAGTGCGGAGGCCGCCCGCTACGGCGTGCTGCGCCGGCTGGCGCCCGCGCTGAAGCACGACATGGTGGTCAACCTGCAGGCGGTCGCGATGATGGCCGAGGTGCTGAACGCGAGGCTCGAAAAGGGCACGCCGCCGCCGGTCGAACTCGAGAGCAGCGTGTCGCGGGTCAACCGGCTGGCCCGCGATGCGGTCATGACCTGCCTGAAGGTGGCCGCCTGGATCGCGCCGTCGGAGGACGAAAGCGTGCGGCTGCACGAGGGCGTGGAGGAATGCGTGGCCCTGCTGCGCAGCGGCTTCAATTTCCGCGGCTGCACCCTGGCCAACGAGGTGCCCGAGGCCGACTTCGAGGCCTCGCGCGTGGCGCTGCGGCACCTCGTTGCCGCCTCGCTGCTGTCGCTGGCCGATGCCGCCGCCGGCCCCGCCGCGCTGTCCGTGTCCGCCGAAATCTCGCCCGGCTTCGCCGTGCTCACCGTGCGCTGCACGCCGCGGCCGCGGGACGAAGCCCTGTTGCCGGACGCCATTGCGTCGGAGCCCAACTACCGTGCGCTGGAGTGGGCCGACGTGCAGGCGCTGGCGCTGGCCGAAGGCGTGGAGTTGTTCCGCACGCAGGACCAGATCGTCATGCGCGTGCCCCGCATGGTGGCGACCACGCCGCTGCAGATCGCGCCCTTGTAGCTGCCTGGGGGGCAGACCGGAGCAAGCGCAGAGCGCGCACCGCTCTGTCCCCGACCGATCAGGATCAGGCCGGTGCCGCCTCGGTCGCCGCCAGCCTGTCCATGAATGCCTCCAGCTCCGCCACCGGCAGCGGCGGCGAGTACAGGTAGCCCTGGTAGGACAGGCAGCCCTGGCGGGCCAGGAAGTCGCGCTGCTCCGGCGTCTCCACCCCTTCGGCGATCACGTCCAGGTCCAGGCTGTGCGCCAGCCCGATCACGGTGCGGGCGATGGCGGCGTCGTTGGCGTCGGTCAGGATGTCCTTGACGAACTCGCGGTCGATCTTGAGCTGGTCCAGCGGCAGCCGCTTGAGGTAGGAAAGGGAGGAGTAGCCGATCCCGAAGTCGTCCAGCGACAGCGCCACGCCCATCTCCTTGAGGCTGCCCATCTTGGCGATGGTCACGTCGATGCCGTCGGCCAGCAGGCTTTCGGTCAGCTCCAGCTTGAGCTTGTGCGGCTGGATGCCGGACTGCTCGATCGCCTGCATCACCTCGTCGACGAACTCGGGGTGACGGAACTGGCGCACGCTGACGTTCACCGCGATGCTCAGGTGCGCACGGTCGGGCCGGTGCTCCCAGGCCGCGATCTGCGCGCAGGCCTGGTCCAGCACCCAGCGGCCGATCGGGATGATCAGGGAGGTCTCCTCCGCCGCCGGGATGAACTGCTCGGGAGAGACCACCCCGCGCTGCGGGTGCTGCCAGCGCAGGAGCGCCTCCACGCCGATCATGCGGCCGGCCACGTCGACCTGCGGCTGGTACTCCACCTGGAACTGTTTCTCGCGCCAGGCCTGGCGCATGTCGGCGGCCAGCGCCGCGTTGGCGCTGACCACGGCCTGCATCTCCGGATCGAAGAAGCACACGGTGTTGCGCCCCGAGCCCTTGGCCTGGTACATGGCAAGGTCGGCCTGCTTGAGCAACTCGCTGACGGTGCGGTCGCTCCGGCTGAACAGCGTCACGCCGACGCTGCAGGTGCTGTGGTGCAGGTAGCCGGGCAGCACGTAGGGCTCGCCCAGGGCGGCCAGGATGCGGTCGGCGACGGCGCGCGCGCCGGTGGCCGGCTCGAGCGGCTTGTCGCCCCGGTTCTCCAGCAGGATCACGAACTCGTCGCCCCCGAGCCGCGCCACCGTGTCGCCCTTGGCCACGCAGGAGCGCAGGCGCTCGGCCACCAGCTGCAGCAGCATGTCGCCCTTCTGGTGGCCCAGCGTGTCGTTGAGCACCTTGAAATTGTCCAGGTCGATGAACATCAGGGCGCCCTCGCGCGGGCGCGCCGGATCGTTCAGCGCGGCATGCAGCCGGTCCATCAGCAGCTGCCGGTTGGGCAGCCGGGTCAGCGGGTCGTAGAAGGCCAGGTGCTGGATCTTCTCCTCGGCCAGCTTGCGCTCGGTGACGTCGCGGCCCACCGCCACCCAGTGGGTCAGCTTGCGCTCCTTGTCCCACACGGGCGAGACGTCCAGGTCGACCCAGAACGGCTCGCCGTTCTTCTTGTAGTTGACCAGGTCCACGCGGGCGGGCCGCCACTCCTCCATGGCCGCACGGATGCGGTCCAGGGCGGCGCGTTGCGTGTTGGGGCCCTGCAGCAGCCGCGGCGAGCGGCCGATCACCTCGTCGCGGGTGTACCCGGTGCGCCGCTCGAACGCATCGTTGACGAACACGATGCGCGGCCCCGGCTCGCTGAAGGGGCCGGCCTCGGTGATGATGACGATGTCGTTCAGGCGCGCGATGCTGCCCTCCAGCAGCCGCAGCTGCTGCTGGGCCTTGCGCCGGCTGGTCACGTCGCGCAGGTGCAGCGCCATGCCGCCGGCGAATGGAAACGCCCGCACCTCCAGCCAGCTGGCCAGGTGTGCGTCCAGTTCCTCGAACTCCAGCCTGACGCCACGCGAGCACGCGCTGCGGAACTGCTCTTCCAGCCGCAGGCGCACGGTCTTCTGGAACGAGTTCCAGAAGCGGCGGCCCAGCAGCTGCGGGCTGCCGGCGCCCAGCAGGCGCTCGGCCTGCTCGTTGAGGTAGCTGTACTGGCCGTTGCCGTCGACGGTGACGAAAGCCTCGCCGCTGCCCAGGGCTGCTCCCATGCGCAGCAGGGTGCCCGGGCGCAGGCCGCGGGGCGCGATCTCCTGGACGGCGCCCTGCACGGCGACGATGTGGCCCTGCTCGTCGCGCAGGGCTTCGCCCAGAGATCGCACCCACGCCCGGCGGCCGTCCGGCAGGACGATCTGCGCCTCCTCGTCGAACGGGGTTCCGTCGACCGAGCAGGCGCGCAGGAGCTGCTCCATCCGCGCTTGGAAGCCCGGCTCGTAATGGCGGCAGGCATGCTGGGCCGGTGGCGCATAGCCCGGCGGCTGCCCATGGATGGCCGCAAGCTGGTTCGACCAGGACAGCTTGCCGCCGCCCGCCAGGGCCAGCCGCCACACGCCGATCGATGCGGCGCGCTCCAGCATGGGCACGGCGCTCTCGTCCAGTGCCGGTTCAATCGAATGCATGGATCAATGTCGCAACTTGGAAGTGCAGGTGCCGGGGGGCAACTGCCATGGTATGACGGCCGCGGTGCGCGGTCCGGTAGGCCCAGTCCTACTGCCGCTCGAGCCGGCAGGGCAGCCGCGCATTCCCAGCGCGAATCGCTGGCGGCTCAGGCCGGCCGCTCACGGCAGGCCAGCAGGCGCGCGAGTTCGCCGGCCGGCACGGGCGGGCTGTACCAAAAGCCCTGGGCCTGGTCGCACTTGAGGGCCAGCAGCTCGCGCGCCTGGGCTTCGGTTTCCACGCCCTCGGCCACCACCTTCAGGCTGAGGTTGCGCGCCAGGCTGATGCAGGTGCCCACCAGGCCGCGGTAGGCCGCATCGGTGGCGATCCTGGCGACGAACGACCGGTCGATCTTCACCTCGTCCACCGGCAGGGTGACGAGGTAGGCCAGCGAGGAGTAGCCGGTACCGAAATCGTCGATCGCCACCGGCAGCCCCAGCGCCCGCACCTGGCTGAGCACGTCGACCGCGCGCGCCATGTTGCTGATCAGCACGCTTTCCGTGACCTCGACGCCCAAGGCATCGCCATGGCCTGCGACCCGCGCCAGCGCGGCGCGCAGGTGCTGGACGAACTCGCCGTCGCGCAGCTGGGCGGCCGCCACGTTCACCGCGATGCGCGGCGCCGGCAGGCCGGCGTCGTGCCAGAGCTGCCAGTCGGCGGCCGCGCGCTCGAGGATGCGGCGCCCGACCTCGCGGATCAGCCCGGTCGCCTCCAGCGCCGGCACGAACTCGGACGGCGGCACCAGGCCGCGCTGCGGGTGGATCCAGCGGATCAGCGCCTCCACGCCCACGATGCGGCCGCTGGCCAGCTCGACCTTGGGCTGGTAGTGGTTGACGAACTCGTCGCGGTCCAGCGCTGCGCGCAGCTGCGGCTCCAGCCGGTAGTGCGTGCTGGCTGCCGTATCGACGTAGCGATCGAAGAAGGCCGCCGGCTCGTCGCGCTCGATCGCCAGCTGCAGGGCGTTGTCCGCGGCGTTGACGACTTCGTCCAGCGTCGCGCCGTCGCGCGGGTAGGCGGCAAAGCCCAGGTGCACGGGGCAGACCAGTGTCAGCCCGTTGACCGTGTAGGGCGCCTGCAGCTGGGCCGAGACCCGCGGCGCCTGCGTGAACGTGCCCGGCTCCATGTCGGGGAAGAACAGCAGGAACAGCCCGCGCTTGATCCGCCCGAGGAAGGCACCCTGGTCCGCCAGCGTGCGCAGGCGGGCGGCGGTCTGCTGCACCAGCGCATCGGCGACCCGGAAGCCGTGCGCGGCACTGATCTGGCTGAGCGCCTTCAGCCGCACGAAGCAGACCACGCCCTGGCGCGGGTGGGCCGATTCGAACTGCGACTCGAAATGCAGCCAGTTGGGCAGGCCGGTCAGCCGGTCGGTCTGAGTGGCCAGGCGCAACTGGCGGCGCAGCCCGAGCTGGGAGCACACGGCCCGGCCCAGTCGCTCCAGGGCCTGCCGTTGCGGCGGCGTCAAGCGCCTGGGAACCTCGTCCATGACGCACAGCGTGCCGATCGCGCTGCCCTCGCGCGTGCGCAGCGGCACGCCCGCGTAGAAGCGCACTGGCCGGGAGCCGGGACCGTGCAGGAAGGGGTTGAACCAGGGAGCGGCAGCGGCGTCCGGCACTTCCACGACGTCCTCGCTGCCGAGGATCGCACGCGCGCAGAAGCCGGCATCCCGATCGGCGTCGGCGACCGGGATGCCGACCCGGGCCTTGTACCACTGGCGCGAGGCGTCGACGAAGGACAGCGCCGCCATGGGCGTGCCGCACACATCGGCAGCCAGCTGCACCAGGCTTTCGCAGACCTCGTCCGCTTCGGTGTCCACGATGCCCAGGTCGCGCAGCTCCGCCAGCCGCAGCGGCTCGTCGGTCGGCAGCAGCGGCGCCGAGTGCAGCATGGCCAGCTGCTCGGGGGTGAGGGGCTGTCCTCCTTCCCTCGGCTTCGCGGGCTGCGCGGCCCGCACCCGCCGCACGGCCGCTTCGGCGCGCGACAGCAGCTCGATCACCGCCGGCCTCCAGCGCCCTCCTGCGGGCTGCCGCGCCACGAAGCTGCCATGGCCGCACCGCCGGGCCTGCCGCACTTACATGGCGTAAGGAAAGTTTTCATGGGCGGCCCCACTGTAGGGAGGCGCCCCGTTACGGCTGTGTCAGCCGGCGGGCGCTGATGGCGTAGGACGCCGGCTACGCGACGGCCATGAAAAAGGCCAGTGCAGGTGCACTGGCCTTTCATGGATGGCGCGGCTGGCAGGATTCGAACCCACGACCCCTTGGTTCGTAGCCAAGTACTCTATCCAACTGAGCTACAGCCGCGAAGCCGGCGAGTATAGCAGGTGGCGCGGACGCGCCGCCCCGGCCTCGGCCCGCTGGTGGTAGGGCGTGCTGGGCTCGAACCAGCGACCAAGGGATTATGAGTC
>NZ_JAKFCM010000015.1:0-2191 GCF_036676645.1 Ramlibacter sp. | reverse complement strand
GCTCTTTGTGTCGGTCTTCGTGGTGGTCGGCATCGGCCTGCTCACGCTGGCCTGGCGCCAGTCGGTGCTGGCATGGCGCTTTGCCGGGGCCACCGTGCGGTTCGTGCCGGCCGTGCCCCAGGCAGGGGAGGCCTTCGAGGTGGAACTGGCGCTGCCATCCCGTGCGCTGCAGAACCCACCGTCTGGTGGCCGGCGGTTGCGGCTCGCGCAGTACCGGGTGGACGACTCGGGCTCCGGCACCCAGGAGCGGCAGGTGGAAGCCCTCGAGCGGGCTGCAGCGGCGATGCCCGACATGGCCGGTGGCGAGCGATGGCATGCGCGCTTTGAGCTGCCGGCCGATGCGCCCACGCATGGCGGCCGGCGCTCCGGCGAGCGGGTCGACTGGCGGCTGGAGATCCTGACCGCGGAGGGGGCGGTCGAGGTGTCGTACGACGTGCCGGTTCAAGAGACGCCAGCCCGGTCTGCGGGCCACCACCACCCGAGAGCCACGCCGGACCGGTTTGACCGCCGGGCGGCCTGGGGGCGCGAGGAGGCGATTCCGCCGCGCCACGGGGGCTGGTCGATCGGCGACGCTCCGTTGCCATTGCCGAAGCAGGTCCAGGTGGTCGAGCGTCCCGACGCCTGGGAAATGCGCTTCCGGCAGCGTGGGTGGCGCTGGGTGGCCGCGCTGGCACTGGTACCGGTGGGAATCTTCTCGATGCTGTGGTGGCGGTCGGCGCCGCGCGGCTCCTGGCTCGATGCGCTGGGCTCCGGCCCCTGGTGGGGGGCGGCGCTCCTGCTGCTGGTGGCCTTGCATGCGGGCACGCGGCAATGGCGCCTGCGGGTGCGCGACGATGGTCTGGAGCGGGAGCTGGCTTCCTGGATGTGGCGCCGGACGCGGGTGCTTCCGCTGGCATCGCTCGACCACCTGTTTCGCAAGCTGCTCTACACACAAACCAGCGGGCAGACCACGACGGAGTTCCATGCGCTGCATGCCCGCGAGGCGGCCGCCGGGCCCTCGGTCCGGCTGACCCCGGGCCTGCCCGGGGAGGCCTCGGCGGTGGCGGTGGCGCAGGCGTTGCAGGCGGCCGGGGAGCACCGGGCCGGGCGTTTCACCCCCGGCGCCCTGCGCGCGCCATCCGGCGCATCGTGGCGGCCTGCCGCCGGCTGGCTGGTCTGGGCCTTGTGGCTGCTGCTGCTCGCCGTGGGGCCTGGCTGGCTGTAGACGCTGTGTCGGCCCAGGCCGCGGCGGACGACCTCGTCGGGGCGCGGGCTCAGCCGGAACGGCCCTGGTGCCTGGGCGGGTGCGTCGTTTGGGTTTGGTCAGGCCAGACCGGTCAGCGTGCGCCAGCCCGGCCAGCCGTCGCGCCCAATGGCGAACTTGCGTGTGGCTTCGCTCCAGGATGCGCCCACGGCCATGGCGTCGCTGAAGGCCTGGGGGTCGGTCACCCGCGTGCCACCGAGCAGCGTCACGCCGCGCTCGAACAGGGCGTCCGGCCACAGCCCGGCCGAGGGGCCGATCACCGCGAAGCGCTTTGCGTTGGGCGCCGCGGCGAGCATGGCGTCCAGCGTGTCGTTGAGCAGCATGGTCGAGGTGCCCACCACCACGTTGCAGGGGGCGAGGTCGGCGCGGTCCAGCGTGATGTGCACGTTCGGGAAACGCTCGCGCTGGCGCGCGACCATCTCGGCGTTCATCTCCACCACCGAGAGCCGCCCGCCGGCCTCGGCCACGCGTTTCACCAGCGGCGGAAAGAAACCGATCATGCCCAGGTGGTCCTGCGCGCCCAGTTGCACGTCGCCGAGCGAATTGCCCGCGGGCGGTGGCTCGTAGCCCACCCGGCGCCAGACCGAATCGGTCAGGGCGTTGACGGCGGCCAGCGCGATGGCGCGCTCCACCGCGCTGCCACCGGCCAGGCCTTGCGCGAGGGCCAGCGGGTCCGTGCCCTGCAAAGGCAGGTCGCCGCCACCGTGCGCGCGCAGCAGCGCGGCCAGCGTGTCGCCGAGCAGCACGTAGGACAGGCCAAATCCGCCGTCTTCCAGCTCGATGGCGCAGAACTCGGCATCGTGTTCGCCCGCAGCGCCCGTGGTGTCGGGCCGGCGGGGCACGTGCAGACGGCGCACCCGGGGCGCGGGATGCCGCTGCGCGATGGCCGCGAGCTGCGAGAGGATGGCCGAGGCGATGGAGGGTGTCGGGTTCATGGCGGCTGGAGGA
>NZ_JAKFCM010000014.1:0-39038 GCF_036676645.1 Ramlibacter sp. | reverse complement strand
GATGATCGAGCGAATCAACACCGTTGACCGGCTTGTCAATCAGCAGATCGTGTTCCGCGAGCAGCGCCACAAGTGGGTAGGCAAGCCTCAATCGGAGAAGCCGAAGGAGCTTGAGCTGGCCTAGTAGCGGACGCCACTCCCTCTCGCCCGCCCGCTCCGGCGGGCTTTTTCATGCCATCATCGAGAAGAATATGATCCCGTTCTAGGGGAGAATGGCCTCGCCTCGTTACGCGCCAGCTACGGAAAAGCCCCCCTACCGAGACAGCAGGGGGGCCTTTTGACTGTGGTGCCGGAGAGAGGAATCGAACCCCCGACCTTCTCATTACGAATGAGCTGCTCTACCGACTGAGCTACTCCGGCACGCGAGCCCAAGATTATAGCTGGCGGCCTCCGGCGCCCCTGGGGCCCCAAGTCGGCGCGGCGATGCCCGCAGGCGCTGTTTCAGGCGGCAATCAGGTCCCGCAGCGCGCGCTCGATGGAGCCGATGCTGCGGAACACCCGCTGCCGCAGCATGCGCTGCGGGAACTCCACCTCGAACTCGCCCTCGAGCGCGAGCATGACGTTCAGGCTGGCCTGGGGGCTCAGTCCGAGGTCGGCGTCGGCGGCGACCCGGTCGACATCCACGCCCAGGCGACCGTGGTCCCGCAACGCCCGCCGGATCGCGCTTTCTGCATTCCGCACGCTGGTCATGCGGGCATCTTCTCCACCTCGGCGGTTTCGCGCTGTCGGACGGGACCGCAAGCACAGCAGCGACGCCGTCCCGCCCATGGCTCCAAGGCACCAGTGCGCGGATCCGGGCCGCCCACGGCCCAGCCGCCCGGTGCTATCGTCCTGCGGGCTCCCACGCATTGCCGACGTGCCGCATCCACCTTCCATGAGCTCGATCGCCGTCCTGCCGGGCCTCACGCCTGCGAGCTACCGGCGCCACCCGCTGCATGGGGAGGGTTGCGACTGGCCCGCGAAGAACCCCCGCGCCGACCTGTGGATCGGCTTCGTGCACACGCTGGGGCTGGAGCCGCTGGCGATGCTGGCATCGGCCGTGGCCGTGGGCTTCGAGGACGACCAGTGGACCTTCTTCCAGCCGCCGCAGCAGGAGCTGCGCGTGCTGTACGGCATTGACGTGCGCGAGTTGGCCGCCTGGCGCCCGCTGCTCGAACATGCCCGGGAGCACCTGGCGGGGGGCAAGCTGGTCGGCATCGATGTCGATGCGCACGGCCTTCCCGGAACAGCCGCTGTCGAAGGCCGCCGCAGCCATGCGACGACGACCATCCTGATGGCGGAACTGGACGAATCGCGCGAGCGCCTGGGCTATTTCCAGGGCGCCGGCTACCACGAGTTGGCGGGCGAGGACTTCCGGGCGCTGTTTCGCCTCGGTGCGCCACCCGATCCGCCGCCCCTGCCTGCATTTGCGCAGCTGGTGCGCATCGACCGGCTGGCGCGCAAGGACCCGGCCGAACTGGCCGACCAGGCCTTCGAGTTGCTGCGCGGGCATTTCGCCTGGAGGCCGCGCGCGAACCCGTTCTCGCGCTTCGCGGCGCGCATCGCGCAGGACTGGCCGGCGATGTGCGACCTGGGCCTGGCGCACTACCAGCAGTGGGCCTTTGCGTCGGTGCAGCAGGCCGGCGCGGCCTTCGAACTCCTGGGCGCGCACCTACGCTGGCTGGCGACCCAGGGCTACCCGGAACTGAGCGAGCCGGCCCAGCGCTTCGACGCGATCGGCTCGACCAGCCGGACCCTGCTGCTCCAGGGCGCGCGAGCCGTCCGCGCCGGCAGGCCGCTCGCCGCCGACGACCTGCTGCAAGGCATGGCCGGCGACTGGGAGCAGGGGATGGCGATGCTGGGGCCGTTGATGGCGGAGGGCTGAAACGCCAGGGCTACTGGCCGGCCTCGAGGTGGTAGCGCGTCACCCGCTCCACCTCGTTCTTCGAACCCAGGATCACGCTCACGCGCTCGTGCAATTTCCCGGGATGGATGTCGAGGATGCGCTCGCGGCCGTTGGTGGCGGCGCCGCCGGCCTGCTCGACCAGCCAGCCCATGGGGTTGGCCTCGTACATCAGACGCAGCTTGCCGGGCTTTTCCGGCTCGCGCTTGTCCCAGGGGTACATGAAGATGCCGCCGCGCGTCAGGATGCGGTGCACGTCGGCCACCATGGAGGCGACCCAGCGCATGTTGAAGTCCTTGCCGCGCGGGCCTTCCGTGCCGGCCAGGCACTCGTCGATGTAGCGCTTCACCGGCGCGTCCCAGTGGCGCATGTTGGACATGTTGATCGCGAATTCCCTGGTGTCCTCGGGAATGCGCACGTCCTCCTGGGTCAGCATGAAGGAGCCCTGCTCGCGGTCCAGCGTGAACATGGCCACGCCGTCACCCACGGTGAGCACCAGCGTGGTCTGCGGGCCGTAGACGCAGTAGCCGGCGGCCACCTGCCTGTGGCCGCACTGCAGGAAGTCGCCCTCGTCGACGCCGCGGTCGTCCTCGGGCATCTTCAGCACGCTGAAGATGGTGCCGATGCTGACGTTGACGTCGATGTTGGACGAGCCGTCCAGCGGGTCGAACAGCAGCAGGTATTCGCCCTTGGGGAAGCGGTTGGGCACCACGTAGATGCCCTCCATCTCCTCGCTGGCCATGCCGGCCAGGTGGCCGCCCCATTCGTTGGCCTCGATCAGCACCTCGTTGGCGATGATGTCCAGCTTCTTCTGGATCTCGCCCTGCACGTTGCCGGTGCCGGCCGTGCCCAGAACGTCGCCCAGCGCGCCCTTGTTGACGTGGTGACTGATGCGCTTGCAGGCGCGCGCCACCACCTCGATGAGCAGCCGCAGCTGGCCGGGGATGTGGCCGTGCGTGCGCTGCTGCTCGACGAGGTAGCGGGTCAATGACACGTTGCTCATGATTTCCCTCCCGGTTCAATTGGCGAACGGCCTCGCCTCCTGCATCGAATGACGGACGACGCCATCCGTCATTCGGCCAGCGCGCGGGTGACGACCTCGCGCACGTCGTTGGACAGGTCGGGCTTGGCCGCGACACGGGCGATCGCCTCGCGCGCGCCGCTGCGCTGCGGCTCGGCCAGCTTGCGCCAGCGATCCAGCGCGCGGGCCAGACGCGAGGCGACCTGCGGGTTGATGGCGTCCAGCTCGATCACGCGCTCGCTCCAGAACACGTAGCCGGCGGCGTCCGGCCGGTGGAACGCGCCCGGATTGGCGCTGCAGTAGCTGAAGACCAGGCTGCGCGCGCGGTTCGGGTTGCGGATGTTGAAGTCCGGGTGCTGCATCAGCTGGCGCACCGCCGGCAGGATGTTGCCGCCGCGGTCGGGCGCGCCGGCCTGCAGCGCGAACCACTTGTCCAGCACCAGCGGCTCGTCCCGGAAGATCGCATGGAAGCGCTCCAGCGCCGGCCGGGCCAGCTCGTGGCCGCTGACCACCAGGGCCGACAGCGCGTTGAACCGGTCGGTCATGTTCGAGGCGTCCTTGAAGCGCTGGTAGGCCTTGCCCGGCCACACCGGGTCGTTGGTCTTGCGCGCGGCGATGCACAGGTGCGTGAGCGCCAGGCCGGCCAGCGCGCGCCGGCCCGCGGACACCGGGTCGGGCCGGTACGCACCACTGTCCTTGTGGGCCTCGAACGCCCAGGCCCAGTCGTGCAGCAGCGCGCTCGCCAGTTGTTCGCGCATGGCCTCGCGCACCGCATGCACCCGCTGCGGATCGACCACGTCCAGCTGCTCGGCGATGTAGGCCTCGGCCGGCAGGGTGAGCACCAGTTCCTTGAAGGCGGCGTCCAGCGCGGGGTGGCGCAGGATGCTGCGCATCGCGTCAATGAAGGGGACGTCGAGGTGGACGGCGCCGCCGCCGCGGATGGCGGCCAGCGCGCGGTTGACGGCCAGCCGCTGCCCGGCCTCCCAGCGGTTGAACGGATCGGTGTCGTGCGCCAGCAGGACGAGCAGCTGCGCATCGGTGTAGTCGAACTCCAGGATCACCGGCGCGCTGAAGCCGCGCAGGATGGACGGTACCGGCTCCGCCGCCAGCCCCTCGACCGCCAGCGTCTCGCCGGGCTGCGTGAGCACGTGCAGCCCGTGCGCGAGCTCGCGCCCGTCCGGCCCCAGCAGGCCCCAGGCCACCGGGATCACGAACGGCTGCTTGTCGGCCTGGCCCGGCGTGGGCGGGCAGCTTTGCGACAGCGCCAGGCGGTAGGTGCCGGTGCCGGCGTCCCACTGCCCGGTGGCCTTCACGCGCGGCGTGCCGGCCTGGCTGTACCAGCGCTTGAACTGCGGCAGCAGCTCGTGCAGCCTGGACTGCGGGTTGGCGTCGGCGATGGCCTGGGCGAACTCGTCGCAGGTGACCGCCTGGCCGTCGTGGCGCTCGAAGTACAGCTTCAGCCCGCGGGCGAAGCCTTCGCGGCCCACCAGCGTCTGCATCATGCGCACGACCTCGGCGCCCTTTTCGTAGATCGTGACCGTGTAGAAGTTGTTGATCTCCAGGTACTGGTCGGGCCGCACCGGGTGTGCCATCGGGCCGGCGTCCTCCGGGAACTGGGCGGTGCGCAGCACCCGCACGTCCTCGATGCGCTTGACGGCGCGCGCCGACGCCTCGCCGGCCAGGTCCTGGCTGAACTCCTGGTCGCGGAAGACCGTCAGGCCTTCCTTGAGCGAAAGCTGGAACCAGTCGCGGCAGGTGATGCGGTTGCCGGTCCAGTTGTGGAAGTACTCGTGGCCGACCACCGACTCGATGTTCGCGAAGTCGGTGTCGGTGGCCGTCGCCTGGCTGGCGAGCACGTACTTCGTGTTGAAGATGTTCAGGCCCTTGTTCTCCATCGCGCCCATGTTGAAGTCGCTGGTGGCGACGATCATGAAGCGTTCCAGGTCCAGGGCCAGGCCGAAGCGGGCTTCGTCCCAGGCCACCGAGGCCATCAGCGAGTTCATCGCGTGCTCGGTCTTGTCCAGGTCGCCCGGCCGCACGTAGACCTGCAGCAGGTGCTCCTTGCCGCCGCGCGAGCGCACCTTCTGCTCGCGGCACACCAGCTGGCCGGCCACCAGGGCGAACAGGTAGCAGGGCTTGCGGTGCGGATCGACCCAGCGGGCGTAGTGGCGCCCGTCGTCCAGGTCGCCGGAGGCCACCCGGTTGCCGTTGGACAGCAGCACCGGGTACAGGCGCTTGTCGGCGCGCAACGTGACGGTGTAGCTGGCCATCACGTCGGGCCGGTCCAGGAAGTAGGTGATGCGGCGGAAGCCCTCGGCCTCGCACTGGGTGAAGAACGAGCCGTTGCTGACGTACAGGCCCATCAGCTGCGTGTTCTTCGCCGGCGCGCAGGTGGTGAAGATCTCCAGCTCGAAGGGCTCGTTGCCCTCGGGCAGGTTCTCCAGCACCAGGCGGCCGTCGTCCAGCTTGAACGAGGTACCCTGGCCGTTGACCAGCACGCGCGCCAGGTTCAGGTCCTCGCCGTCGAGCTTCAGGGCCTGCGCCGCGGCCTCGGGGTTGCGACGCACCCGCATCCGGTTGAGCACGCGGGTCTTGGCGGGGTCGAGGTCGAACACCAGTTCGACCGTGTCGATCCAGTACGGCGGGGGTTGGTAGTCGGCGCGGTAGATCACCGCGTTCTGGCCTTCACGCATGGGGTTCCTTTACACGCCCTGCTTGAGCGAGGCCTCGATGAAGGGATCGAGGTCGCCGTCCAGGACCTTCTGGGTGTTGGAGATCTCGACGTTGGTGCGCAGGTCCTTGATGCGGCTCTGGTCCAGCACGTAGCTGCGGATCTGGTGGCCCCAGCCGACGTCGGTCTTGGTGTCCTCCAGCTTCTGCTGCTGCTCCATGCGCTTGCGCATCTCGTGGTCGTACAGGCGCGAGCGCAGGCGCTGCCAGGCCAGGTCGCGGTTGCTGTGCTGGCTGCGGCTGTCCTGCGACTGCACCACGATGCCGGTCGGGATGTGCGTCAGGCGCACCGCCGAATCGGTCTTGTTGATGTGCTGGCCGCCGGCGCCGGAGGCGCGGTAGGTGTCCACGCGCACGTCGGCCGGATTGATGGTGATCTCCACCGAGTCGTCGATCTCGGGGTAGACGAACACGCTGGCGAAGCTGGTGTGGCGCCCGCCCGCGGAGTCGAACGGCGACTTGCGCACCAGCCGGTGCACGCCGGTCTCGGTGCGCAGCAGGCCGTAGGCGTACTCGCCCTCGATCTTGATGGTGGCGCCCTTGATGCCGGCGATGTCGCCGGCGGTCTCGTCCTCGACCACCGCCTTGAAGCCCTTGCGCTCGGCGTAGCGCAGGTACTGGCGCAGCAGCATGCCGGCCCAGTCGCAGGCTTCGGTGCCGCCGGCGCCGGCCTGGATGTCCAGGAAGGCGTTCATCGGATCGGCCGGCTTGTCGAACATGCGCCGGAACTCCAGCGCCTCGACGGTTTCGGTGAGCTTGCGCGCCTCGGCCTCGATGGTGACGAGGCCGGCTTCATCGTTGTCGTCGCGGCTCATTTCGAACAGCTCGAGGTTGTCCGACAGCTCGCGATCCAGCTGCTGCAGCGCGACGACCACGTCGTCGAGCTGCTTCTTTTCCTTGCCCAGTTCCTGGGCCTTCTTCGGGTCGTTCCAGACCGCGGGGTCTTCCAGCGCGGCGTTGACGGTCCTCAGGCGCTCCGACTTGGCATCGTAGTCAAAGATACCTCCGGAGATCGGCGCAGCGGGACTGCAGGTCTTCCAGGGTGCTGCCGATGAGGTTGGTGCGTTCTGCGTCCATGGTTGTCGTGCTTTCTGTAAAGCACGGATTTTCGCAGAAGGGACGGGACCGCGGGCTGGGGCACGCGGCGGTGTTGTCCTGGCCCCGGGTCCGTGCGCGCGGCGCGCAGCGCCGCTAGCGTGCGCCCGGCCCCGCCAGGTACGACTGCGCGCGGCGGTTGCCGGCGCTGGCGGCGCGCTCGAACCAGCTGAGCGCCTGCTTCTGGTCGGCCGTCACCGTGGCACCTTCGAAGTAGGCGACGCCCAGGAAGTAGCTCATTTCCGAACGGCCATGGCGGATGCCATCCTCGGTGGCCTTGCCGGAGCGCTTGACGATGGTGGGGATGTCGCCGCGGCCGGCGGCATAGGCCTGCATCTGCTCGATCGTGGCGGCATAGAAGCGGTCGCGGCTCTGCTGGGCGGCCGGGCGTTCGGCTTCGGGCAGGCTGGCGATGAGCTCTTCCGACAGCACGGGCAGGGCCTCGAAGGGCGTCATGCCGCCCTTCATGCGCGGCGAATACCAGGCGCGCAGCATCACCCGGTCGAGCGGCAGCAGGCCGTCGACCTTCTGCGGGAAATAGCTCAGCACCGTCTTGCCGCCCGGGTGGCCGCGCACGCCCATCAGGTGCATGGCCTCGTGGTAGGCGCAGCGCCACGCATCGCGGCTGCGCATCTGGATGCTGGCGCTGTCGACCTTGGCCTCGGTGCGGAAGTCCAGGAAGGTGACGCAGGGCTGGTTGTCCTGCAAGGCGGTGTCGGGGAGGATCTCGACCGTGAGGTTGGCCGGCTCGCCGGGCTGGTCGGTCACGTCGACCAGCCGGACGCCCGCCTCCTGCGTGACGGTGCGCAGCGCCTGGGTGACGTACTCCCGGTGCTGGGGCAGGTCGACGCCCGACATCCGCATGCGGATGTCGTTCTCCCAGCGGACCACGCGGGTGGGCGTGCCGCTCTGGTGCCACAGCACTTCCCACAGCGTGGCCAACCCCTGCTCCGTCTCATCCGCGGCGGCCGCGAAACAGGGGGCGAGCATCGCTGCAAGGCACAGCGACCAGAACCTTCTGCTCATCCGAGTCACCTCAAACTACGTTTGGTGACGAGTCTAGGGGTAGGAGCGCTCCTACGCCATGGATGGGCAGGATCCGGACGGACTTGTAGGAGAAATGCGGATTTTTACCGGCGGCTGATGTGCTGCGGCGTCAGCGGAGGCGCGTCGCAAGAGTGGCCGAGCCCAGGGGCGTGGCCGAGCCTAGGGGCGTGGCCTGGCCGCCCCGGGACGTGGTCGAGCGCCGAGATGTGGTCGAGCCCAGGACTGTGTCATTGCGGCCTTGCGCCGCAATCCATCTCCCGACCGTGGGATGGGGCAATGTGTGTGTTCGGTCGGCGAGAGGTGGATCCCGGCTTTCGCCGGGAAGACATACCCGACGGGACTGCCCCTCGACGAAGGGCCTGGGCCGCCTCAGCCGTCCAGGAAATCCTCGATCAGCTGGGCCAGCACGGCCGGCTGGTCGTGGTGGAACATGTGGCCCGCGTCTTCCACGATGGCCTTGCTCAGCCTGGGTACCGAGGCCAGCCGCTGGTGGAACTCGGCCAGCGTGAAGCGGCCCTGCCACCACTGGGCCAGGCTGTCATCGCTGGCTTCCACCCACAGCGCCGGACAGGCGATGCGCCGGTAGACCTCCAGCATCTCGTCCACGCGGAACAGCTGGGCGCTGGTGATCTTGTGGGCGGCGTCGCCCAGGATGCGCCAGCGGCCGTCGGCGCCCTGTTGCGCCCAGTGCCGGGCCAGCCACTCGGCCTTGTCGCGCGGCAGCCGCCGGTTGGTCTTCATCAGCCGCGCCGCGACGCCCTCGGCGGAGTCGTAGCTCCTGAGTTCCAGTTCGCCGCGGTGGAAGGCCTTGAGCTCGTCCATCCACTTCGCGTAGCGCCTGGGCGCCTGGGCCGGCTGGGTGGCCGGCATGCCGAAGCCTTCCAGGTTGACCAGCCTGCGCACCCGCTGCGGGCGCGCGCCGGTGTACAGCATGGCGACCTGGCCGCCCATGCTGTGGCCGACCAGGTCCACGGGCTGGTCGCCGGCATAGTGGTCGAGCAGGAAGTCCAGGTCGGCGAGGTAATCGGGAAACCAGTAGTTGTCCGCCGGCGGCGATTCGGTCAGGCCGTAGCCGCGCCAGTCGGGCGCGATCACGAAGTGCTCGCGGGAGAAGGCGTCGACCACGAACTGGTACGACGCGGACACGTCCATCCAGCCGTGCACCATCACCACGGGCACCTGGCCCGGCTGCGGATCGCCCCAGATGCGGACGTGATAGCGCGAGCGGCGTATCGGGACAAACTCGCTGCGCGACGTTCGGCGGGGTTGGTACATTTGTTGCGAATGATAGGAGGGCGAGCCATGGCAGTCAGTCAACGCAGCGACAAGGACAACTGGCAGCAGATGCACGCGCAGTTCCGCTGGGCGGTGCCGGAGCACTTCAACATCGCGCAGGCGTGCTGCTCGCGCTGGGCGCAGGCGACCGACGGCGGCCGGCGGGTCGCGGTGCGCGCGCACGCCGCGCAGGGCGAGGGCACCCTGACCTTCGGCGCACTGCAGGCGCAGGCCAACCGGTTGTCCAACGTGCTGGCGTCGCTGGGCGTGAAGCGGGGCGACCGGGTGGCGCTGGTGATGCCGCAGCGCTTCGAGACGGCCATCACCTACATGGCGGTCTTCCAGCTCGGCGCGGTGGCCATGCCGCTGTCCATGCTGTTCGGCCCCGAGGCGCTGGAGTACCGCCTGCAGGACAGCGGCGCCGTGGTGGCGGTGTGCGACGAGAGCTCCATCGCCAACCTGCTGGCGGTGCGCCGGTCCTGCCCGGCGCTGCGCACGCTGGTCGGCGTCGGCGCCGCGGCGCTGCAGGCCGACCTGGACTGGGGCGTGGAGCTGGCCAGGCACGAACCGGACTTCACCGCCGCGCGCACCAAGGCCGACGAGGGCGCCGTGCTGATCTACACCAGCGGTACCACCGGCCCGCCCAAGGGCGCGTTGATCCCCCACCGGGCCCTGATCGGCAACCTCCCCGGCTTCGTCTGCAGCCAGAACTGGTTCGGCTTCCCGCCCAGCGCCGACATGCCGGCGCAGCCCGCGGCTGCGGGGAAGAGGGGCGGGGAGGGGTCGGTCCGTGACGGGCAGGCGCCCGGCGCCGGGGACCCGAACACGTCGGTGTTCTGGTCCCCGGCGGACTGGGCGTGGACCGGCGGGCTGATGGACGCGCTGCTTCCCGCGCTCTACTTCGGCCGTCCCATCGTCGCCTACAACGGCCGCTTCAGCCCCGACACCGCCTTCGCGCTGATGCAGGAACATGGCGTCACCCACACCTTCCTGTTCCCCACCGCCCTGAAGGCGATGATGAAGGCCTACCCGAAGCCGCGGCGCCAGTTCCGGCTCAGGCTGCAGGCCATCATGAGCGCCGGCGAGGCGGTCGGCGACACCGTGTTCGCCTATTGCCGCGACGAGCTGGGCGTGGTGGTCAACGAGATGTTCGGCCAGACCGAGATCAACTACGTGGTCGGCAACTGCAGCATGAACGGGCGCACCGAAGGCGGCGTGGGCTGGCCGGCGCGGCCGGGCAGCATGGGGCGTCCGTACCCGGGCCACCGCGTGGCGGTGATCGACGACGACGGCAACGAGTGCCCGCCGGGCGTGCCGGGCGACGTGGCGGTCAACCGCTACGACGTGCACGGCGACCCCGACCCGATCTTCTTCCTCGGCTACTGGGGCAACGAGCGCGCCACCCGCGGCAAGTACACCGGCGACTGGTGCCGCACCGGCGACGTCGCCACGCGCGACGAGCAGGGCTACCTCTGGTACCAGGGCCGCGCCGACGACGTGTTCAAGGCCGCCGGCTACCGCATCGGCCCGAGCGAGATCGAGAACTGCCTGGTCAAGCACCCCGCGGTGGCCAATGCGGCCGTGGTGCCCAAGCCCGATGCCGAGCGTGGCGCGCTGGTCAAGGCCTACGTGGTGCTGGCCCCCGGCCACGCCCCCGGCGACTCGCTGGTGGCGCAATTGCAGCAGCACGTGCGCGGCAAGCTCGCGCCCTACGAGTACCCCAAGGAGATCGAGTTCATCGACGCCCTGCCCATGACCACCACCGGCAAGGTGCAGCGGCGCGTGCTGCGGCTGCAGGAGGAGGAGCGGGCGCGCAAGGCGGCGTAGGCCTTGCCGTATCCTGCGCGCCTTCGATCCATCCCTGCAGTCCCCTCGATGAACCTCGTCACCCTCGGCGCCGGCGACCTGCGCGTCACCCCGGTCTGTCTCGGCACCATGACCTTCGGCGAGCAGGTCGGCGAAGCCGAGGCCCACGCCATCCTCTCGCGTGCCGTCGGGCGCGGCATCAATTTCATCGACACGGCCGAGATGTACGCGGTGCCGGCGCGCAAAGAGACGTTCGGCGCCACCGAAGCCATCATCGGCCGCTGGCTGGCGGCCAACCCGGGCCTGCGCCAGCGCATCGTGCTGGCCAGCAAGGCCGCAGGCCCCTCGCGCGGGATGCCCTGGATCCGCAAAGGCCAGGGCCTGACGGCGGCCGACATCCTGGCCTCGTGCGAGGGTTCGCTGCGGCGCCTGCGCACCGACGTGATCGACCTGTACCAGATCCACTGGCCCGAGCGCAACGCTCCGATGTTCGGCTCGATGGCCTACGACCCGGCCCAGGAGCGCACGAAGACTTCGATCCACGAGCAGCTCGAAGCGCTGGCGCGGCTGGTGCGCGAAGGCAAGGTGCGCCACGTCGGCCTGTCCAACGAAACCCCCTACGGCGTGCACGAGTTCGTGCGGCTGGCCGAACAGCACCGCCTGCCGCGCGTCGCCACCGTGCAGAACCCCTACTGCCTGGTCAACCGCAGCGTGGAGAACGGGCTGGACGAAAGCCTGCATCGCCTGGGCGTGTCGCTGCTGGCCTATTCGCCGCTCGGGTTCGGCCTGCTGACGGGCAAGTACGACGAGGGCGGCTTCACCGGCGAGCAGGCGCCGGCTGGCGCGCGCATCGCGGCCTTCGAATCGGTGCGCCAGGGTCGCTGGGGCCGCCCCGACGCACTGGCCGCCGCGCGCCGCTACAACGCGCTGGCACGCCGGCACGGCCTGACGCCGACGAAGCTGGCGCTGGCCTTCTGCTACACCCAATGGCGGGTCGCCAGCACGATCATCGGGGTGACGTCCCTGGCGCAACTCGACGAGAACCTGGACGCCTGGGGCACGCAGCTGGCGCCCGACCTGCTGGCGGAGATCGACCGCATCCGCTGGGAGATGCGCGACCCGGCGATCTGACCCGCGAGCCATGGCGAAGAAGGACCACGTCAGCCAAACCCCGGCCACCGCGCTGCTCAGGGCGCAGGGCGTGGCCTTCACCGAGCACCCCTACGAGTACGTGGAGCACGGCGGGGCGACGCACAGTGCGCAGGTGCTGGGATTCGATCCGTTCACCGTGGTCAAGACGCTGGTGATGCAGGACGAGAAAGCGCGCCCGCTGATCGTGCTGATGCACGGCAACCGCAAGGTGTCGACCAAGAACCTGGCGCGCCAGATCGGGGCCAAGTCGGTCGAGCCCTGCGCGCCGGAAGTCGCCCACCGCCACAGCGGCTACCTGGTGGGCGGCACCTCGCCCTTCGGCACGCGCCGGCAGATGCCGGTCTACATCGAGGAAACCATCCTCGCGCTGCCGCGCATCGCCATCAATGGCGGCCGGCGCGGCTACCTGGTGCGAATCGACCCGCAGGCGTGCGTGCGGCTGCTCGGGGCCACGCCGGTGCACTGCGCGCTGGAGGAGGCGTGATCGTCGACCACCCTGCGAAAGGGAGACAGGGCTGACCGCGCGGGCTTGCAGCCATGCGACGCCTGGGGCCGTCAGCGTCGGTAGGTCGAGCAAGTCTCGGTGTTGCGCTTGCGCTCACAGATCTCCGTAAGGCGGCTGGGTCCGCATCCCTCCACAAGAGTGCGGTCTTCACCCAGCTTTTCGTAACGGCTGCAAAGCAGGAACGGGGCCATTGGCGGGGCGGGTACGCGCAGCCCGGTGACTCTGGACTGGACGCAATCCTGCACATGACCCGCCTGGTCGGTGCGGGCGGTTCGCACGATGCCTTGGTCGTCCAGGGTGAACACCATCCGGGCAGTGGTTGGGCCTGGAAATACCGCTGTCACGCACTCCGAGATGGCCTTCTCCGCCGGCCAGACCGGCCGCCGCTTCGTTCCGTTGTCGTCCCAGATGGTTCCCCGCAGCCATTGCGCCAGGTACTGCCTGGCTGCAGCACCATCGTTCTGGATCTCGGCGTCGGACCATGCCTGCTCGAATTCGGCCGCTGCGGCGGGCGCAGGTGCTTCCTGCGCACCGGCAGACGCCGTCCATACCAGCACACACGCAACAGTGAGGTTTCGCATTTCCGGATGTCCTCCTAAAGTGCTGCCGATTATTGGAGGAGCAACACCATGAAGCGAAGAACGGTTCTGTCCATGTTGGGGGGAGTGGCGCTGCTCCCCGGTTGCGGTCTCGGCCCGCACGCACGCTCGGATGACGTGACCGTTGGCGCGCGGCCCGTGCAGCCGCTGCACAAGGTTCGCCACCTGACCGTCGTGTTCGAGCCCATGGGACTCGATCTGGCAGAGCAGGCGGGGCCCGTCGCCGTTGCCATGTCGGGCTGGATGAACCCGGAAAAAGCGCGCGAGCTGCGCACGCGGGTACTCGACATCCTCGCACGCAATGGAATCGCAGCCGAGGTCCTGGCCAGGGAACGGGCGGGCGCTCCGCCGAAAGCCGGGGAAAGGGAAGCCGCCTATGTCCTGCAGGTAAAACCGGTCGGCCTCATCGTCGCCTCGCGCGTCGTGTATGGTCACCCCGTCATCCAGGCTGCCACTGTCCGTGTCAAGGGAAGCGTCCGCCAGCTTGGCAAGACCGAGTTGTTGCTGCAGGTTGGCGGGCTCATGGGCATGGATGCGCGCCTGCGCCTGGATACCGACCGCTACATGGCCTCCGTGCTCAACGCAATGGGGGACCACGGGGCGCCGCCGCTTCCACGGCTTCCGGTGGAACTGCCGGAAGCCTGACCGCCGCACGGCACGCTGGCAGAATCGGCGCCCGATGGACACCCTGTACCCCGTGCTCGCCGCCCTCGCGGCCTACCTGGTGGGCTCGCTCGCCTTTGCCGTGATCGTCAGCCGCGCCATGGGCCTGTCGGACCCGCGCACCTTCGGCAGCAGGAACCCCGGCGCCACCAACGTGCTGCGATCGGGCAGCAAGGCGGCGGCGATCGTCACGCTGCTGCTGGACGCGATGAAGGGCCTGGTGCCGGTGCTGCTGGTGCGCCTGTACGGCAAGCCGCTCGGGCTGGAGGACGGCACGGTGGCCCTGGTGGCGCTCGGGGCCTTCCTCGGCCACCTGTACCCCGTGTTCTTCCGCTTCCAGGGCGGCAAGGGCGTGGCGACCTTCATCGGCGCCGTGTTCGGCGTCCACTGGCTGCTGGGCATCGCCACCGGGCTGACGTGGCTGATCATCGCCTTCTTCTTCCGTTATTCGTCGCTGGCCTCGCTGGTGGCGGCGGTGTTCGCGCCGGTGTACTACCTGCTGGGCGACCGCATCCAGTGGTACGCGGAGAAGCCGGTGGTGTTCGCGCTGTTCGCCATGGCGGCGCTGCTGGCGTGGCGCCACCGCGAGAACATCCAGCGGCTGCTGGCGGGCAAGGAGTCGAAGCTGGGGGCGAAGAAGAAGGCGTGAAGGGGGCAGCGGTCCCCCGCTGCCAAGCCGGCCTCGGGCCCCCGCCGTGTCATTGCGGGCCCGACCCCCGCGGTGTCATTGCGGCCTTGAGCCGCAATCCATGGCCTGCGGCCTGAAAGTCGCGCTCGCGTGTCCGACCCACGGGAGGTGGATCCGGCTTTCGCCGGGATGACACGCGTGGGGTCCGGGGCAGCAAGGAGGCCCCGATGAGGGCCGCCTACTCCCGCTCGATCACGAACCGCGTCACCTTGGGCGGCTCCTCGCCCAGGTGGAACGACAGGCGCCGGTCGCGCAGTTGCGCATCCGCCGCGGTGATGCGGTCGAAGCGGCGCAGGTGTTCGATCCAGGATTCGTCGGTGATCTGCTCGATGTAGCAGGCCGGGTCGCCGAGGTCGTGCACCAGCTGCCAGTTCAGCGCGCCCTGGCGCAGCCGGCTGCGCCGGCTCTCTTCCATGACCGCCAGGAATTCCTGCGACCGCGCCGGGTCGATGCGGTACTCCACGCACACCTGGATGCGCCCGCCCTGCGCCGGGCCCGCCATCTGCGGCACCTTGATCACCTGCGAGGGCGTCAGGTCCTCCTCGGTGCCGCGGTCGTGCATCAGGCGCTGCGCCAGCAGCATCAGGACCACGCCGGTGATCGCGGCCGCCGTCAGGCTTTCGGGCACGCTGGTCCAGGTGGCGACCTGTCCCCAGAGGGCGGCGCCGCTGGCGGTCGAACCCATCAGGCACATCTGGTAGATCGACATGCCGCGCGCCCGCACCCAGTCGGGCAGGGCCATCTGCGCGGCCACCGTCAGCGAGTTGGCGACCGTGATCCAGGCCATGCCGGAGACCACCATCGCGGGCACCGCGATCGCGATGTTGGGCGCGTAGGCGACCGCCAGCGTGCCCAGCGCCTGCAGCACGGTGCCGAGCAGGATCAGCCGCTGCAGCGGCAGCCAGGCGCGCAACCTCGGCATCTGCAGCGCCGCGAAGATGGCGCCGCCGCCCATCGACGCCAGCAGCACGGTGAAGGTGCCGGCGGCCCCGCCGGGCAGGCCGCGCGCCACCAGCGGCAGCAGCGCCAGCTGCGCGGTGGAGTTCAGGAAGAACACCGAGATGCGCAGCAGGATGCCGCGCATGCGGCCGGACTGGCGCACGAACTGCACGCCCACGCGCATGGCGCTGGACAGCCGCTCGCGCCCGAGCGGGCTTTCCTTGTGCTCGCGCCGCCAGCGCATGATGACGAAGCCGGCCACCACCGACAGCACCGCGTTGAGCACGAACACCCAGGCGCTGCCCAGACTGGCGATCACGGCGCCGGCCACCAGCGGCCCGACGATGCGCGAGCCGTTCATGGCCACGCCGTTCAGGGCCAGCGCCTGCGCCAGCTGGTGCCGCGGCACCACCTCCGGGATGATGGCTGCGAACACCGGCCAGCGCATCGCCAGCCCGATTCCGTTGGCGAAGGTCAGCGCCAGCAGCAGCACCGGGCTCAGCAGGCCCAGCAGGATCACGCCGCACAGGATGGCGGATACGCCCGCCACCCAGAACTGCGTGACCATGAAGTAGCGGCGCCGGTCCAGGATGTCGGCCAGCGCGCCGCTGGGCAGGCCGAGGAAGAACACCGGCAGGGTGGAGGCCGACTGCACCAGCGCCACCCACAGCGGCGACGGCCCGATCGACGTCATCAGCCAGGCGGCCGCGACGTCGTTCATCCACATGCTGGTGTTGGCCGCGAACCAGGTGAACCAGAGCATCCGGAACACCCGGATGCCCAGCGGACCCAGCGCGGTGACCGGAGGCTCCAGCGGCGGCGGCTCGAGGGCGGCTCGTTCCGGGTCGGCCATCAGTAGCGCCGCTCGAGCACCATCTGGTCGTTGTCGCGCCGCATCTGGAACCGGTTGAGGAAACTGTTGCCCAGCAGGACGTAGGGCATGGGCTGCTGGCCGACGACGGCGTCCACGTCCCGCACTTCCACTTCGCGGATGCGCACCGAGGCCAGCTTGACCCGCCAGCCCAGCGCCACGCCGTTGGCCGTGCCCATGCGCACCGGCTGGCCGGACTTGTAGTCGATGCCCAGCCGCTCGGCGTCGCCCGCCCCCATGCTGACGGTCGTGGCGCCGGTGTCCACGATGAAGTGGGCGGCGCGGCCGTTGATCGCGCCCTCCGTGAGGAAGTGCCCGCCGCTGCCGGCCGTCAGCACGATCCTCTGGCCCGCCGGCGCGGCGCCCCCGCCCGATGCGCCGACGCTGGCGGGCGCCTCGCCCACGCGCAGCGTGTGGCGCTTGCCGCCGATCTCCACCACCGCCTGGTCACCGGCGGTCGAGACCACCTTGACGCCCTTGTGCGAATCGCCGGGCGCGATGGATTTCGGCGCCGAGCCGTCCACGATCAGCAGCGCCCGGTTGCCGAGCATCCCCTGCAGGGCGACCGATTGGCCCCAGGCGGGGGCGGTGGCCAGCAAGGCGGCAACGAGGAAAGTGGGGCGCACGCGGGATCAGTCCCTGAAGTTGTTGAAGGACAGCGGAAGGTCGGCGATCTCCTTGCGGATCAGCGCCATCGCGGCCTGCAGGTCGTCGCGCTTGGCACCGGTGACGCGCACCGCGTCGCCCTGGATCGACGCCTGCAGCTTGAGCTTGCTCTCCTTGATCGCCTTCTGCACCTTCTTGGCCGCCTCGGATTCGATGCCGCTGCGCACCTTCAGCACCTGCCTGACCTTGTCGCCGCCGATCCTCTCGACCTTGCCCTTGTCGAGGAAACGCACGTCGACGTTGCGCTTGGTCAACTTGCTCGTGAGGATGTCCTGCACCTGCCCGAGCTGGAAATCGGTGTCGCCGAACACCGTGATGTCCTTGTCCTTGATCTCGATGGCGGCCGACGTGCCCTTGAAATCGAACCGGGTGGCGATCTCCTTGGCGGTGTTGTCGACGGCGTTCTTCACCTCGACCAGGTTGGGCTCGCAGACTGTATCGAAAGACGGCATTTCAGCTCCCCCGGCGCCCCGCGCCCATGGGTCACAATTCTCCCATGATCGTGGAGCACAACGTCGCCCTGGCGCCGCACAACAGCTTCGGCATCGTCGCCAAGGCGCGCGAGCTGGTGCGCGTGCGCAGCGAGGCCGACGTGGTGCAGCTGCTGGCCGACGCCCGGTTGGCGGCGGCGCCCAAGTTCGTGCTGGGCGGCGGCAGCAACATCGTGCTGACCGGCGACGTGCGCGCGCTGGTGCTGAAGGTGGAGATCCACGGCCGGCGGGTGCTGGACGACGGGCCGCGCGCCACCGTGGTCGAAGCGGGCGCCGGCGAGAACTGGCACGAACTGGTGGACTGGACGCTGGCCCAGGGCTGCGCCGGGCTGGAGAACCTGGCGCTGATCCCCGGCACCGTGGGCGCCGCGCCGGTGCAGAACATCGGCGCCTACGGCGTGGAGCTGCAGGACCGCTTCGAGTCGCTGGATGCGATCGACCTGCAGACCGGCCGCGTGTTCACGCTCGACGCCGGCCAGTGTGCCTTCGGCTACCGCGATTCGATCTTCAAGCACGCCGCGCCGGAAGGCGGCGGCCGCGGCATGGGCCTGGCCGGCCGCGCGCTGATCCTGCGGGTGCGCCTGCGCCTGCCCAAGCCCTGGAAGCCGGAGCTGGGCTACATGGACCTGGAGCGCAAGCGCGCCGAGGCGGGCGTGGCCGAACCGTCGGCGCGGCAGGTGTTCGACTGGGTCTGCGCCATCCGCAGCGCCAAGCTGCCGGATCCGCGCGTGCTGGGCAACGCCGGCAGCTTCTTCAAGAACCCCACGGTGACGCCCGAACAGTGCACCGACATCATCGCGCGCGAGCCGAACATCGTGCACTACCCCATGCCCGACGGCTCGGTGAAGCTGGCGGCCGGATGGCTGATCGACGCCTGCGGCTGGAAGGGCAAGTCGGTCGGCAACGCCGGCGTCTACGAGAAGCAGGCGCTGGTGCTGGTCAACCGCGGCGGGGCCACCGGCGGCGAGGTGGTGACGCTGGCCCGCGCCATCCAGACCAGCGTGTACGAGCGCTTCGGCATCCGGCTCGAACCCGAGCCGGTGGTCGTTTGAAGCGGCCATTGCCGCGTTCGGGGCCCGCCCAACCGCCACGCCTGTCGGCATGGGCCTACGCAGCCGAGCTGGCAACCTCTTCATAGTGGAGGGCACCCCGCCCGGCCGGCGGGCCCGGAAGCTCCCCTGAACCCCGACATGAAGCCCGGACTGCGCGCGCGCGCCCTGAGCTGGTGGAGCGGCGCCGCCCTGGCGGCGCTGCTGGTCGGGGGTGCGGCGCTGGCGCAGGAAGGCACGGCGCGGCCGTCGTTCCGCCTCGAGGTGCGCGCGCCCGACGCGGTCCGGGAGCTGCTGGAGCGCCACCTGGAGCTGCAGCGCTATCGCCAGGTGCCCGACCTCGACGAGGCCGAGCTGGCCCGGCTGCTGCGCCTGGCCGAGCGCGACGCCCGCGAGCTGCTGGGCACCCTCGGTTATTTCTCGCCGCGGCTGGACATCCGCCGGGAGCCGGCCGCGGCCGGCACGGTGCCGGTCGTCGTGATCGCGGTCGAGCCGGGTCCGCCGGCCACCGTCGCCGACGTCGACATCGGCTTCCAGGGCGACATCGCCGCTTCCACCGACCCCGATGCGGTTGCGCAGCGGTCGCTGATCGGCGAGCGCTGGAGCCTGCCCGCGGGCCACCGGTTCACCCAGGAAGCCTGGGAGGAGGCCAAGTCCGATGCGCTGCGCGAGCTGGTGGCCAAGCGCTATCCGGCCGGCTCGATCGGATTCAGCCGCGCCGACATCGATGCCGCCGCCGGGCGCGCGCGCCTGGGCCTGCGGCTGGATTCGGGCCCGCTGTTCCGGCTCGGGGCCCTGCAGGTGTCCGGCATCGAGCGCTACGACCCGGTGCTGGTGCCGCGGCTGGCGCGCCTGCGGCCCGGCACCGTCTACGACCAGGACCGGATCCAGCGGGCCCAGCTGCGGCTGACCGGCAGCGGCTATTTCGACTCGGCCTTCATCTACGTCGACCCGGCCGGCGATCCGGCTGCGGCGCCGGTGCAGGTCAACGTGCGCGAGGCGCCGCTGAAGAAGCTGGTGCTGGGCCTGGGCCTGTCGACCGACACCGGTCCGCGGGCCACGGTGGAATACAGCCACAACCGCCTGCCGGGCCTGGGCTGGCGCGCCGTCAACAAGCTGCAGCTGGACCGCAAGGCGCCCTTCATCGGCACCGAGCTGTCCGCCGTCCCCGGCGAGGACGGCTGGCGCTGGGGCGTGGCGGCGCGCGCCGAGCGGCTGGACGACGACACGCTGGTCACCCACAGCCAGACCGTGCGGGTCGGCCGCACGCGCAGCGAGGACCACATCGAGCGCAACGTCTACCTGCAGTTCGACCGTTCCAGCGTGCGCGCCGAGGCGGGTGCGCCGCCGCCCGCGGATACCGGAGACGGCACGGCGCTGAGCGCCAACTACGTCTGGAGCGGGCGCTACTTCGACCAGGAGCCCTATCCGACCCGCGGCTTCGCGGTCGGCGCCGAGCTGGGCGCCGGCATCACCCTGGTGGGCAGCCGCAGCCCGTTCCAGCGCACCGTGCTGCGCTGGCTGCAGATCCATCCGCTGGAGCGCAGCCGGCTGCAGTGGCGCGCCGAAGGCGGCGCGGTGTTGGCCAGCGCCGAGGCGCGCGTGCCGTCCACCCAGCTGTTCCGCACGGGCGGCGACACCTCGGTGCGCGGCTACGGCTTCCGGGACATCGGCGTGGAGCAGCCCGGCGGCCTGGTCGGCCCCGGACGGCTGCTGGCCGTGGGCAGCCTGGAATGGCAGCGGCCGATCCGCCGCGACGGCGTGCCGACCGATTTCGAGAGCGTGCTGTTCGTCGATGCCGGTGCGGTCGCCGACCACGTCAGCGACCTGCGGCCTTCGGTGGGCGTGGGAGCCGGCGTGCGCTACCGCAGCCCGCTGGGTCCGCTGCAGGTCGACCTCGCCTATGGCGTGGATGCCAGGCGGCTGCGCCTGCACATCAACATCGCCACCACCTTCTGAGGAGGCTGGCCAGGCATGAATGCGCTGCGATGGTCGGGGAGGGCGCTGGCGGTGCTGCTGGCGCTCCTCGTCATCGCTGCCGCCGTGCTCTGGTGGTGGGCCGGCCGCGAGGGGTCGGCGCAATGGGCGCTGGAGCAGGCCTCGCGCCGGCTGCCTGCGCTGCAGGCCGCGGGCGTGACCGGATCGCTGCGCCACGGCCTGCGCGTGCAGCAACTTGCGTGGCAGCAGGGCGGCCTGGACGTGCAGGCGCAGCACGTGGAACTGGCCTGGCGCCCGCTGGCCTTGCTGCAGGGGCGGCTGGTGCTCGGCCATCTGCGCGCCGCCCGGGTGGCCATCGAGGACCGGCGCCCCGATACCGGCGAGCGCCCCAGGCCGCCGGCCAGCCTCGCGCTGCCGCTGCCGGTGGCCGTGGACGACATCGCCGTCGGACAGCTGGAGTGGGCCGGGCCGCCCGCCGTGGTGATGCGCGAACTGGTTGCGAGCTATGCGTACGACGGCGCCCGGCACCGGCTCGACCTGCGCAACCTGCGCGCACTGGGCGGCCACTACCGCGGCGAGGCCCGCATTGCCGCGCAGGATCCCTTCGATCTCAGCGTGCAGGCCTCGGGCCGCGTGGCGGCGCCGGTGCCGGGTGCGGCCACGGCCCTGCCGCTGGTGTTCCAGGCCCGGGCCGACGGCCGGCTGGCGGACTTCGACCTGCAGGCCAAGGTGCAGGCCGAGCCCGGCGGCGGCGCCGCCGGCGCGCAGGCGACGCTGGTGGCGCGTGCCACGCCTTTCGAGCCGCTGCCGGTGGCGCGCGCGCGCGCCGATTTCCAGGCCTTCGATGCCGGCGCGATCTGGGCGCGCGCGCCGCACACCCTGCTGTCCGGCCGCGTCGTGCTGGAGCCGCGCGACGCCGACACCTGGGCCGTGAGCGCCGACCTGCACAACGCGCTGCCCGGCCCCTGGGACCGCCACCGGGTGCCGGCCGCGCGCCTGCAGGCCGAGGGCGACTGGAGCCTGCCGGCGCGCGCCTTCGTGCGGCAGCTCGAAGCCGACGTGGGCGGCGGCAAGGTGCGGGCGCGGGGCGAATGGGAAAGCGAGCAGGCCTGGCGCATCGAGGGCACGCTGGCCGGCGTGAATCCGGCGGCCGTGCACAGCGCGCTGGCGCCGCTTCCGCTGGGCGGCCGGGCCACGCTGCGGGCCGAAGGCGAGGCGCTGCTGTTCGACACCGAGCTGGCGGCGGCGGTCGATCCGCAGGCGCAGCCGGCTTCCCCCGCCAACGAGATCGCGGCGGCCGTGGATGCGCTGGAGCTGCGTTCGCTGCAGGCGCGCGGCCGCTGGGCGGGCCAGCAGCTGTCGCTGCCGCTGCTGAAGGTGGACACGGCCGACGCCCGCCTGGATGCGGCGCTGGACCTGGAGCCGGCCGCCCGCTTCGGCCGCGGCCGCGCCGACCTGCAGGCGCCGGGGCTGCGGGTGCGCGCCGTCGGTTCGCTGGGGCGCACGCGGGGCGGCGGCCATGCGAAGGTCTCGGTGGCCGACGTGGCCCTGGCGCAGCAGTGGCTGCAGAAGGTCCCGGGGATCCCGCAGGCCCTGACTTCGCCGCTGCTGGCCGGCCACGCGGAGGCGCAGTTCGCCTGGCAGGGCGGTTGGGACGACCCCGAGGTCGAGGGCACGCTGGCGGTACCGCAGTTGCAGCCGGCCACGGAGCCGGACCAGGCGGCCCCCTGGTCGCTGCGCGATGCCACGCTGCGGCTGGACGGCCGCCTCGCCGATGCGAGCATCGACCTGCGCGCCCGGGCGCTGCAAGGCGACCGGCAGCTCACGCTGGAGCTCGCCGGCCGGGCCGGCCGCAGGCCCCGCGGTGCGTGGCAGGGGCAGGTGGCATCGCTGCAGGCGCAGGCCCGCGATCCGGCGATCGGGCCCGGCCCCTGGCGGCTGGCGCTGCAGCGGCCGCTGGCTGTGTCGTGGTCGGGCGGCCGCCTGGAGGCCGGCGCGTCGCAGGCCACCTTGATCGCGCCGCCACCGGCCGCCGGCGGCGCGTCCTCGCAGGCCCTGGTGGCCTGGGAGCCGGTCACCTGGGCGGCCGGCGCCTTGCGCACGGCCGGCCGCATCACCGGCCTGCCGCTCGCCTGGGTGGAACTGCTGGGCGGCCCGCAACTGGCCGGCTCGGCGCTCGCCGGAGACCTGGTGTTCGAGGGGCAGTGGGAGGCGCTGGTGGGCGATCGGCTGCGGCTGCGCGCGTCGCTGGCGCGCAGCAGCGGCGACGTGTCGGTGCTGGCGGAGGCAGCGGAAGGCGGCTCGACGCGGGTGCAGGCCGGCGTGCGGCAGGCGCGGCTGACGATCGAGGGCGAGGGCGAGGACGTGGCGGCGGCGCTGGTCTGGGACTCCGAGCGGGCCGGCAGCGCGCGGGGGCGCATTGCCTCGAGGCTGTCGCTCGAAGGCGGCGGCTGGAGCTGGCCGGCGCAGGCGCCACTGTCCGGGTCGATCGAGGCGCAACTGCCGCGGCTGGGCGTGTGGTCCCTGCTGGCCCCGCCGGGCTGGCGGCTGCGCGGATCGGTGCAGGCCGACATCACCGTGTCGGGCACGCGCGCCGAGCCGCAGCTGGCCGGCTCCCTGACCGCGACCGACCTGGCCCTGCGTTCGGTGGTGGACGGCGTCGCCTTGCGCGACGGCCGGCTGCGCGCGCGGCTGGAAGGACGCCGGCTGGTCATCGAGGAATTCGCGCTGTTCGGGGCCGGCCCGGATGGCGGCCGGATCAGCGGCACCGGCGAGGCCGGCTGGCTGGCCGGAGGACTGCAGGCGCGCCTGGCCATGCAGATCGAGCGCTTGCGGGCGAGCATCCGGGACGACCGGCAACTGACGCTGTCGGGCCAGCTGACGGCCGCACTCGCGCCAGCCGCGGTGGAGGTGCGCGGCGCGCTGCAGGTGGACCGCGCCCGCATCACGCTGCCGGACGAAACCGCGCCCCGCCTGGGCGACGACGTGGTGGTGCACAACCTGCCACCCGGGGTGACGCTGGGCCGCGGTGCGGCGCCGCGCGAGGGCGGCCGGGCCGGGCGGCCGCTCACGCTGGCCGTGACGCTGGACCTGGGCAACGATTTCCGGGTGCAGGGCCGCGGGATCGAGACCCGCCTGGCCGGCACGCTGGCGATTTCCGGCGAGTCGGTGACCGAGCCGCGGCTGGTGGGCGCGATCCGGACGGAGGGCGGCGAGTACCGGGCCTACGGGCAGCGGCTGGAGATCGAGCGCGGGGTGCTGCGCTTCACCGGCCCGGTCGACAACCCCTCGCTGGACATCCTGGCGATCCGGCCGCGGCTGGTGCAGCGGGTGGGCGTGCAGATCACCGGCACGGCGCAGTCGCCCTTCGTGCGGCTGTATGCCGAGCCGGACCTGCCCGAATCGGAGAAGCTGGCCTGGCTGGTGCTGGGGCGCTCGTCGGCTTCCGGGGGCGCCGAGACGGCGCTGCTGCAGTCGGCTGCCATGGCGCTGCTGCAAAGCCGCGCCGGCGGCGGCAGCGGCGGCAGGGGGCCGGCGGCCCTGCTGGGCCTGGACGAGCTGGGCTTGCGCCGCGACGGTGCCGAGGGGCCGGCCGTCACGCTGGGCAAGCGCCTGGGCCGCGACCTCTACGCGTCGTACGAGCGCAGCCTGGCGGGCACGCTGGGCACGCTGTACATCTTCTACGACCTCTCGCGGCGGCTGACCGTGCGGCTGCAGGCCGGCGACCGGGTCGCGGTGGACCTGATCATGACGTTTGCGTACGACTGAAGGGTGCGCGCCCCGAATGCAGGCCGCACGTCCCGGATGCAGGCCGCGCGTCCCGGATGCAGGGCGAGCGTCCGCGATGCAGGGCGAGCGTCCCCGATGCAGGGCACGCGTTCCGAATGCCGGGCGTGCGCCCCGGATGCCGGGCGTGCGTCCCGAACGCAGGGCACGCGTTCCGAATGCATGTCATCCCGGCGCAAGCCGGGATCCATCTCCCGCAGCGTGCATGCGCGCCAGGTTCCAGCAGCGGGAGATGGATTGCGGGTCAAACCCGCAATGACAAGCGAGGCAGCCCCGCAAGGGCCAGGGCTGCGCCTTAGTTCTTCTCGTCGCCCAGCTGCGGCACCGACGCGCCGCTGCCCAGCGACAGCAGGCCGGCCTTGCTGTACACGCCCAGCTTGTCGCGCGTGTCCACGATGTCGAGGTTGCGCATCGTGAGCTGGCCGATGCGGTCGCGCGGGGAGAACATGGACTCGCCCTTTTCCATGGTCAGCCGCTCGGGCTGGTAGGTGAGGTTGGGCGACTCGGTGTTCAGCAGCGAGTAGTCGTTGCCGCGGCGCAGCTCGATCGTCACCTCGCCGGTGATCGCGCGCGCCACCCAGCGCTGCGCCGTCTCGCGCAGCATGATGGCCTGCGGGTCGAACCAGCGGCCCTGGTACAGCAACCGGCCCAGGCGGCGGCCGTTGTCGCGGTACTGCTCGATGGTGTCCTCGTTGTGGATGCCGGTGACCAGCCGCTCGTAGGCGATGAACAGCAGCGCCAGCCCCGGGGCCTCGTAGATGCCGCGGCTCTTGGCCTCGATGATGCGGTTCTCGATCTGGTCGCTCATGCCCAGGCCGTGGCGGCCGCCGATGCGGTTGGCTTCCAGGATCAGCTCGACCGGATCGTCGAAGGACTGGCCGTTCAGCGCAACCGGCTGGCCTTCCTCGAAGCGCACCCGGACTTCCTCGGCCTTGACCGGGACCTCCTCCTTCCAGAAGGCCACGCCCATGATCGGGTTGACGATGCGGATGCCGGAGCTCAGGTGCTCCAGGTCCTTGGCCTCGTGCGTCGCGCCCAGCATGTTGCTGTCGGTGCTGTAGGCCTTCTCGGCCGACATCCTGTAGGCGAAGCCGGCCTTCTGCATGAACGCGCTCATCTCGGCGCGGCCGCCCAGTTCGTCGATGAAGGCCTGGTCCAGCCAGGGCTTGTAGACCTTCAGCGCCGGGTTGGTGAGCAGGCCGTAGCGGTAGAAGCGCTCGATGTCGTTGCCCTTGAAGGTGCTGCCGTCGCCCCAGATGTGGACGTCGTCCTCCTTCATGGCCGACACCAGCATGGTGCCCGTGACCGCCCGCCCGAGCGGCGTGGTATTGAAGTAGGTCACGCCGGCGGTGGAGATGTGGAAGGCGCCGGCCTGCAGCGCCGCGATGCCTTCCTGCGCCAGCTGCTTGCGGCAGTCGATCAGGCGTGCCTGCTCGGCGCCGTACTGCATCGCCTTGCGCGGGATCTCGTCGTAGTCCGGCTCGTCGGGCTGGCCCAGGTTGGCGGTGTAGGCGTACGGGATCGCGCCCTTCTGGCGCATCCAGTGCAGCGCGGCGCTGGTGTCCAGGCCGCCTGAGAAGGCGATGCCGACCTTCTGGCCGGCGGGCAGGTGTTCGAGGATGGTGCTCATGGGCCCAAGGGCTAGGGGCTGGGGCTGGGCATTCGTGACCCTGCCCCGCGCCGGACAGGCGCCGGGTTCCATCGGGATGGTTGCCGGGGGAAGGCGAGATTCTAAAGTGGGCGCGCCGCCGGGCCCTGGCGGGTCGGCGGTGCGCATCCGGGGTGGCCTTCGGGCTTATCGCCAGTGGCGATGGCCGTGGTGGCGCCCGCCGCTGCGGTGCACGTAACCGAAATGCAGCGACACCGGCGGCTGGTAGTAGTAGGGCCGGTAGTAATAGGCCGGGTAGGCCGGGTAGGCCTGCGTCACGACCACCTGCGGCGGCGCGACGACCACCGGCGCGGTGACGGCGGGTGGCACCGGCGCGCTGTAGACGGGGGCTGCCGGCGCGGGTGCGCTGGACGTGGGCGGCGGCACGCCCACCGGCGTGACCTGCAGCTGCACGGTGGGACCCGGGTCGTGGGGCATGTTCACCGAGTACTGGCGCCCGGCGTATTCGTACACCACGTTGTAGCTGACGGCGCGGTTCTCGTAGTACGTCTGGGTGGCGCACTGCTGCACGGTCTGGATCTCGGTGCCGGGCCGCTCGATCTGGTTGCCCAGCAGGGCGCCGCCGACCAGGCCGATGGCGGTGGCGGCCGCGCGGCCGCTGCCGCCGCCGATGGCATTGCCCGCGGCGCCGCCCGCGATGGCCCCGAGCACGGCGCCCGCGCCGCTGGGTTCCTGTTGCACCGCCACCGGTTGCTGGGTGCAGACCTGGCGCGGCACCGCCACCTGCTGGATCACCGGCGTGCTGGAGATCACCCGCCCGACTTCCTGCGCCTGGGCGGCGCCGGCGGCGGCCAGGACGGCCAACGGGAGGACAAGGGACTGCTTCATAAGGGGCCTCGCTTGTGTTGCCGGCATGCCCAAATTCTAGGCAGCGCCTGCGCGGCTGGCTCGGCCGCAGTGGTAAATGCTGGGTAAAAGTTCAGCGCCGGCGCCCGTCTGCCAGCGCTTCCCAGGCGGAGGCGTCGAAGCCGACGGTGGTGCGCCCGCCCGGCCATTCCACCACCGGCCGCTTGACGACGCTGGGCTCGGCCTGCATCAGCCGTTGCGCCGCAGCCTCGTCGCGCACCGCGGCCTGCCGCGCCGGCTCCAGCTTCCGCCAGGTGGTGCCCTGGCGATTGACGAGCTTTTCCCAGCCGACCGCCGCGGTCCACGCATCCAGCCGCTGCGCGGGCACGCCGGCTTTCCTGAAATCATGGAAGTGGTAGGCCAGGCCGCGCTCGTCCAGCCAGGCGCGCGCCTTCTTCACCGTGTCGCAGTTGGCAATGCCATAGACAGTGATGTTCATGAGGCGATCGTAAAGGCGCGGACAATCGGCGGCCATGCAGAGCAAGCAGACATTGCAGGACTGGCTGGCGCATTGCGAGCGCCTGCACCCGAAGGCGATCGCACTGGGCCTGGACCGGGTGCGCGAGGTGGCGCAGCGCATGGCGCTGGCGTTCAGCTGTCCGGTGATCACCGTGGCCGGCACCAACGGCAAGGGATCGACCTGCGCGCTGGCCGAGGCCATCCTGCAGCAGGCGGGCTGGCGCACCGGCGTCTACACCTCGCCCCACCTGGTGCACTTCGAGGAGCGCTGCCGGATCGCCGGCGAGGCGGTGGAGGCGGCCGCGCTGGTGCCCCACTTCGAGCGCGTGGAGCAGGCGCGCCAGGACGTGCAGCTGACCTACTTCGAATTCACCACGCTGGCCATCCTCGACCTCATGGCGGCCAGCGGGCTGGACGTCGCGATCCTGGAAGTCGGCCTGGGCGGGCGGCTGGATGCGGTCAACGTGATCGACACCGACTGCGCCATCCTCACCAGCATCGACCTGGACCACCAGGAGTTCCTCGGCGACGACCGCGAGGCGATCGGCCGGGAGAAGGCCGGCATCCTGCGTGCCGGCAAGCCCGCCATCGTGAGCGACCCGATGCCGCCGGCCAGCGTGATCGAAGCGGCCGAAGCCGTCGGCGCCGACCTGTGGCTGCACGGGCGCGACTTCAACTTCACCGGCGACAAGCAGCAATGGGCCTGGGCCGGGCGCGGGCGGCGCTACGCCGGGCTGGCCTATCCCGCGCTGCGCGGCGCCAACCAGCTGCTCAACGCGTCCGGCGTGCTGGCCGCGCTGGCCGCGCTGCGCGACCGCATCCCGATCACCGGGCAGGCCGTGCGCGCCGGCATCGGGCTGGTGGAACTGCCCGGCCGGTTCCAGATCGTACCGGGCGAGCCGCCCCTGGTGCTGGACGTGGCGCACAACCCGCATGCCGTGGCCACGCTGGCTGCCAACCTGAGCGCCATGGGGATGTTCCCGACCACGCACGCGGTCTTCGGTGCCATGGCGGACAAGGACCTGCCGGCCATCCTGCGCCGGATGGACCCGATGGTGGACCGCTGGTACTTCACCGACCTGGACACCCCGCGCGCCGCCCGTGCGCAGGACCTGCTGGCGCAATGGAAGTCGGTCACCGCGTGCCACGACGTCGACGCGAGCACCCACGCGAACCCGCGCGAAGCGCTCGAAAGCGCGATGGCCGAAGCAAGGCCCGCTGATAGAATCCTGGTCTTCGGATCGTTCTACACGGTGGGCGGCGTCCTCAAGGACGGCTTGCCCCGCCTGAAGGCCCGGCACCTGGCCACCTGAACCCTAGGCGACACGCTCCATGGCCTTTTTCAAGTTCCGCAAGGCAGGCTCCGAAAAGGCGCCGGCGCCGGCGCAGCCCGAGAGCGTGGAGGCCTTGCGGCGCCGCGCGCGCCACCGCCTGATCGGCGCGGCCGTGCTGGTGGGCCTGGGCGTGCTCGGCTTCCCCATCCTGTTCGACACCCAGCCGCGGCCGGTGGCCGTGGACATCCCGATCGAGATTCCCGACCGCAACAAGGCCAAGCCGCTGCCGTTGCCGGTTTCGACCGCGCCCGCGCTTGCGCCCGAGGCCGCCGCCAGCCAGCCGGCTGCGGCGGCCGTTGTGGCCAAGGCGCCGGCTTCCGCGCCCGCACGGCCGATCGCGTCGGGCGCGGTGACGGCGGGCACGGAAGCCAAGGTCGACGCTGCGAAGGCCGAAACCCCGCCCGAGCCCAAGGCCGAGAAGGCCGAGCCCAAGCCGGCCGAAAGCAGGGAAGCGCCCAAGGCGGTGGCCGCCGCCGGCAAGCCGCAGCCCGATGCGCCGCCCGCGATTGCCGCCAAGCGGCCGGCTGCCGATCCTGGTGCCGCCCGGGCGCGTGCGCTGCTGGAAGGCAAGCCGGTGCAGGTCGCGGCCGCACCGCCCGCCGCGGAGGCGGGCGTCGAGGGCCGCTACGTGGTGCAGGTGGGTGCGTTCGCCGATCCGTCCAAGGCCCACGAGACCCGCCTGCGGGTCGAGCGCGCCGGACTGAAGACCTACACCCACGTGGCCGAAACCCGGGCCGGCAAGCGCACCCGGGTGCGGGTGGGCCCGTTCGCCACGCGTGCCGAGGCCGACAAGGCGGCCGGCAAGATCAAGGCACTGGATTTGCCCGCGGCCATCCTCACCTTGTGAGGACGCGGCTCGGATGGTGGCGCTCGACTGGGTGTTCCTCGGCGTGCTGGCGATCTCGCTGCTGCTGGGGGCGCTGCGCGGGCTGGTCTACGAGGTGCTCTCGGTGCTGAGCTGGTTCGCGGCCTTCCTGCTGGCCCAGTGGCTGGCGCCGCCGGTGGCGGGGTGGCTGCCGATGGGCGGGGCGGCCGAGCCGCTGAGGTATGCCGCCGGGTTTGCCATCGTGTTCGTGCTGGCGGTGTTTGCCGGCGGGCTGCTGGCGTGGGCCGGCCGCAAGCTGATCGAGGCCGTGGGGCTGCGGCCGGTCGACCGCACGCTGGGCGCCGCCTTCGGGGTGGTGCGCGGCGTGGTGCTGCTGCTGGCGCTGGCCGTGGTGGTGAACATGACGCCGCTGCGCACCGCGCCGTGGTGGATCGAATCGATGGGCGCCGAGGCCTCGACCGCGGCGCTCAGGGGATTGAAGCCGGTGTTGCCGGGCGAATTCGGGCAGTACCTGCCCGGCTAGGGATCCAGGACCATGTGTGGAATCGTCGGCGTCGTCAGCGGCGCCCCCGTCAACCAGCTGATCTACGACGCGCTGCTGCTGCTGCAGCACCGCGGCCAGGACGCGGCCGGCATCGTGACCCAGCAGGGGCGCAAGTTCTTCATGCACAAGGCCAAGGGCATGGTGCGCGACGTCTTCCGCACCCGCAACATGCGCGCGCTGCCGGGCAATGCCGGGCTCGGTCAGGTGCGCTACCCGACCGCCGGCAACGCCTGGAGCGAGGAGGAGGCCCAGCCGTTCTACGTGAACGCGCCGTTCGGCATCGTGCTGGTGCACAACGGCAACCTCACCAACGCGGCCGCCCTCAAGGCCGAGCTGTTCTCCAGCGACCACCGCCACATCAACACCGAGAGCGACTCGGAGGTGCTGCTCAACGTCTTCGCGCACGAGCTGGAGAAGGCCACGCGCGGCGTGCCGCTGCAGCCGGACGAGGTGTTCACGGCGGTGCGCAACGTGCACCGGCGGGTGCGCGGCTCGTACGCGGTGATCGCGCTGATCGCCGGCCATGGCGTGCTGGCCTTCCGCGACCCGTTCGGCATCCGGCCCCTGTCGATGGGCCGCAGCAAGGACGGCACGGTGATGGTGGCCAGCGAGTCGGTCTCGCTGGAGGGCACCGGGCACGCCTTCGAGCGCCACGTGGCGCCCGGCGAGGCGGTGTTCATCGACCTGCAGGGCCAGGTGCATGCGAAGCAGTGCGCCGACGATCCCAGGCTGTATCCCTGCATCTTCGAATACGTGTACCTCGCGCGGCCCGACTCGGTGCTGGACGGCATCTCGGTCTACCAGGCGCGGCTGAACATGGGCGAGACGCTGGCCAAGCGGGTCATCTCCACCGTGCCGCCCAACGAGATCGACGTGATCATCCCGATCCCCGAATCCAGCCGCCCCAGCGCCACCCAGCTGGCGCAGCTGCTGGGCATTCCCTACCGCGAAGGCTTCGTGAAGAACCGCTACGTGGGCCGCACCTTCATCATGCCGGGCCAGGGGGTGCGCAAGAAGTCGGTGCGCCAGAAGCTCAATGTGATCGGCAGCGAGTTCCGCGGCCGCAACGTGCTGCTGGTGGACGACTCCATCGTGCGCGGCACCACCAGCCGCGAGATCGTGCAGATGGCGCGCGACGCCGGCGCGAAGAAGGTGTACCTGGCCAGTGCCGCGCCGCCGGTGCGCTACCCGAACGTCTACGGCATCGACATGCCCACCGCCGGCGAGCTGGTGGCGCACGGCCGCAGCGTGGAGGAAGTGCGCGCCATCATCGGCTGCGACGCCCTGATCTACCAGGACGTGGAGGCGATGAAGCGCGCCGTGGCCGCCGCCGCGGCGGCCGATGCGCCCCGGCTGGACGGCTTCGATGCGTCCTGCTTCGACGGCGTGTACGTGACCGGCGACATCGATCCCGACGACATCGCCCGGATCAACGAAGCCCGCGTCGGCCAGGAAGACCCGCTGGACGAGACCCCCTCGCGGCTGACGCTGCCCAACGCCCAGGAAGCCCGATGACCGACCGCAAGCTCCCCGACGGCCTGCGCCCCGAGACGCTGGCCGTGCGAACGGCCGTCGACAAGAGCCAGTACGGCGAGAACTCCGAGACCCTGTACCTCACCTCCAGCTTCACGCAGCCCGACAGCGAGCTGGCCGCGCGCCGCTTCGCGGGGGAAGAGGAGGGCTTCATCTACTCGCGCTTTTCCAACCCCACGGTTGCCAGCATGGAGATGCGGCTGGCCGCGCTGGAAGGCATGGAAGCGGCGGTGGGCACCGCCAGCGGCATGGGCGCGATCCTGCTCATGTGCCTGGCGCTGCTCAAGGCGGGCGACCACGTCGTGTGCTCGCGCTCGGTGTTCGGCTCCACCCTCAAGCTGATCGGCACCGAGTTCGCGAAGTTCGGCGTGGAGACGACCTTCGTCTCGCAGACCGAGGTGGCGCAGTGGAAGGCGGCGATCCGGCCGTCCACCCGGCTGCTGTTCGCCGAGACGCCGACCAACCCGCTGGCCGACGTCTGCGACATCCGCGCGCTGGCCGACATCGCGCACGAGTCGGGAGCCCTGCTGGCCGTGGACAACTGCTTCTGCTCGCCGGCGTTGCAGCAGCCGGCCCGGTTCGGTGCCGACATCGTGGTGCACTCGGGCACCAAGTACCTCGACGGGCAGGGCCGGGTGATCGCCGGCGCCCTGTGCGCCAGCCAGGAACTGGTCACGGGCAAGTTCGTGCCGGTGATGCGCAGCGCCGGCATCAGCCTGTCGCCGTTCAACGCCTGGGTGGTGCTCAAGGGGCTGGAGACGCTGGGCATCCGCATGGAGGCGCAGTCGCTGCGTGCACTGGAGCTGGCGCGCTGGCTGGAGGCGCACCCGAAGGTGGAGCGGGTGTACTACCCCGCGCTGCCGAGTCACCCGCAGCACGAGCTGGCGATGGCGCAGCAGTCCGGCCGCGGCGGCGCCGTGCTCGGCTTCGACGTCAAGGCCGCGGATGCCGACGAGGCGCGCCGCAAGGCCTTCCATGTGATCGATTCGACCCGGCTGCTGTCGGTCACCGCCAACCTCGGCGACGTCAAGAGCATCGTCACCCACCCGGCCAGCACCTCGCATGGCCGCCTGACCGAAGCCCAACGCCAGGCCGCCGGCATCCGCCAGAACCTGATCCGCCTGGCCGTTGGCCTGGAGCACGTCGAGGACCTCAAGGACGATCTGGAGCGGGGGCTGGGGACGCTGTAAGTCCGCCACAATCCCGCCTCATGTCCACCCGCACGCGTTTCGCCCCGTCCCCCACGGGCTTCATCCACCTCGGCAACATCCGCTCGGCCCTGTACCCCTGGGCCTTCGCCCGCTCCACCGGCGGCGTCTTCATCCTGCGCATCGAGGACACCGACCTCGAGCGCTCGTCGCAGGAAGCCGTGGACGTCATCCTGCAGGGCATGGCCTGGCTGGGCCTGGACCATGACGAGGGCCCGTACTACCAGATGCAGCGCATGGGCCGCTACAAGGAGGCGCTGCGGCAGATGCAGGACCAGGGGCTGGTGTATCCCTGCTACATGAGCGTGGCCGAGCTGGATGCGCTGCGCGAGCGCCAGATGGCCAGAAAGGAAAAGCCGCGCTACGACGGCACCTGGCGGCCCGAGCCCGGCAAGCAGCTGCCGCCGGTGCCCGAGGGCGTGCAGCCCGTGCTGCGCTTCCGCAACCCGCTCGCCGGCGTGGTGGCCTGGGACGACAAGGTCAAGGGCCGCATCGAGATCCGCAACGAGGAGCTGGACGACCTGGTGATCGCGCGCCCCGACGGCACGCCCACCTACAACTTCTGCGTGGTGATCGACGACATCGACATGGCGATCACCCACGTGATCCGCGGCGACGACCACGTCAACAACACGCCGCGCCAGATCAACATCTTCCGCGCACTCGGCAAGGAGCCGCCGGTGTACGCGCACCTGCCCACGGTGCTGCAGCCGGTGGTCGGCGAGGACGGCACGGTGCACGTCGAGAAGATGAGCAAGCGCCACGGCGCCAAGCCCGTCACGCAGTACCGCGACGAGGGCTTCCTGCCCGAGGCCATGGTCAACTACCTGGCGCGCCTGGGCTGGTCGCACGGCGACGACGAGATCTTCAGCCGCGAGCAGTTCCTGCAGTGGTTCGACCTGGATCACCTGGGCAAGAGCGCCGCCCAGTTCGACGAGGCCAAGCTGCGCTGGGTGAACGCCCAGCACATGAAGGCCACGCCCGACGAGCAGCTCGCCCTGCTGGTGGGCGAGCAGTTGCGCAAGCGCGGCATCGAGCCGGACGCGCGCCTGCCGCGGCTGTGCGGCCTGCTCAAGGACCGCAGCGAGACCACGGTGGTGCTGGCCGACTGGGCGCAGCGCTTCTACCAGGACGTGCAGCCGGCCGCCGAGGACGTGGCCAGGCACATCACCGAGGGCGTGCGCCCGGCCATCAGCATGCTGGCGAAGATGCTCGAGAGCGTCGAGTGGAGCAGGGCGGCGATCGCCGAGAGCCTGAAGGAGGTCCTGCGTGCCACCGGCCTGAAGATGCCGCAGCTGGCCATGCCCGTGCGCGTGCTGGTGCTGGGCACGCCGCAGTCGCCCTCGCTGGACGCGGTGCTGGAGCTGCTGCCCCGCGAAATCGTGTTGAAGAGGCTGGCGAGCGCCTGATTTTTCAGTGTAGAATGCGCGGCTCGACACCAAGCGGGGGTATAGCTCAGCTGGGAGAGCGCTTGCATGGCATGCAAGAGGTCAGCGGTTCGATCCCGCTTACCTCCACCAAATGCAAGGTGTCGGCGTTCCAAGGTTTCGACCCTATCGTCTAGAGGCCTAGGACATCACCCTTTCACGGTGAGTACCGGGGTTCGAATCCCCGTAGGGTCGCCAAGATCACTCCGGCAACGGAGGGTTCAGGCAACAAGTGGCAGGCACTTGCCCCGCATCGCCGGGGGAACACCTGCACCGACGCGGAGTGGTAGTTCAGTTGGTTAGAATACCGGCCTGTCACGCCGGGGGTCGCGGGTTCGAGTCCCGTCCACTCCGCCAAGTAACGCGAAAAGCCGCTGCGAGTCACCGACCTGCAGCGGCTTTTTCCTTTCTGCGTCCCGCTGCCCAGCCGGCCCCGGGCTCACGTGGCGATGAGCAAGCCTTCGTCGGCGTTGCAGGGCACGGTACCTGCGTCAGCGCTCGTACTTCGCCGTCAGCTTCGCCTCGCCGAGCTTGGCGAAGTGGATGTTGAAGCCGACATAGGCCGCCGATGCATCGTCGGGGACGTCCAGCTTGTCCACGTTCAGCGCGTACAGCGTGAAGACATAGCGGTGCGGCCCGTGCCCGGGCGGGGGCGCAGCGCCGCCGTACTCCTGGGTACCGAAGTCGGTGCGGCCCTGCTTGGCGCCGCGCGGCAGCTGGCCGCCGCCGGCGGCGCCGGCACCGCGTGGCAGCGAGCTCACGTTGGCGGGGATGTCGTACACCACCCAGTGCCACCAGCCCGAGCCGGTCGGCGCATCCGGGTCGTACATCGTCAGCGCGAAGCTTTTCGTGCCTGCGGGCGCGCCGGTCCAGCTCAGGGCGGGCGAGACGTTCTGCCCGCCGGCGCCCATCGCGCTGTGCACGAAGTCCTTGGGCAGGGTGTCCTGCTCGGCGAAGTCGGGGCTGCTGAGGGCCAGGGCCATGGGGATGTCCTCCTGTACGGTCGGTGGAAGCCGCATTATTGGCAGCATCCCGGCCGCCCGGGGGCACCCGGCGGGCTCGTCCCTGGGGGTGGCGGGGCCGCCCGGCCGTCAGGCCACCCCGCCGGCCTTGCGGATCTCGTTCTCGCCCTGGGCCGAGCCGGCCCCGGGCACCATGTCGCCCGTCCGGTCCGAGATCGCCGCGATCTGCTCGGCGATGCGCTCGGGCGTGTCCGGGCCGGTGCCGATGTGCGCGCCTTGCGTCAGCGTGACGTAGGCGCGCTCGAAGGTGCCGGCGCCGGCGCACAGGATGGCGCGGGTGGGCGCTTCCTCGCTGGCCAGGTACAGCACGGCCGGCGTCACCGCCGCCGGCGCGAGCCTGGCCAGCACCTCGGCCGGCATCAGGCCATCGGTCATCTGGGTGTGGGCGGTGGGCGCGATGCTGTTGACGCGGATGCCGTACTTCTCGCCTTCCAGCGCCAGCGTCTGCATGAAGCCCACCAGCGCCAGCTTGGCGGCGGCGTAGTTGGTCTGGCCGAAGTTGCCGTACAGGCCGGTGGAGGAGGTGGTCATGATGATGCGGCCGTACTTCTGCTCGCGCATGAGGTCCCACACGGCCTTGGTGCAGTGCACCGAGCCCATGAGGTGAACGTCCAGCACCAGGCGGAAGTCCGCCAGGTCCATCTTGGCGAAGGTCTTGTCGCGCAGGATGCCGGCGTTGTTGACCAGGATGTCGACGCGGCCCCAGGCCTGCACGGCCTGCGCCACCATCGCCTGCACGGCGTCGAAGTCGGTGACCGAGGCGTTGCTGGCGATCGCCTCGCCGCCGGCGGCGCGGATCTCGGCGACCACGCGCCCGGCCGCCGACAGGTCGTTCACGACCACCTTGGCGCCGCGCGCGGCCAGCGCGAGCGCGTGCTCGCGGCCCAGGCCGCCGCCGGCACCGGTGACGATCGCTACGCGGCCTTCGAATCGAATGGACATGACAGAAAACCTCCGGGAGGGTGTATCGACGATGGCAGCGGGCGCTGCAGCTCTTCCATTGTCGCCGGTCGGCCCGTCAGCTTCCTGTCGGCGGGAGGTCAGCGCCGGCGACCGCGGGGTGACTGCGTGGCCGGGGAGACCACGGAGTTCCGCGGGTGCCCGCCCGCTGGACCGGGGTCAGCCCGCGGCCGGCTCGGCGAGCTCTCCCCCGAGCGACGCCAGCAGATCCGGCAGCAGCTGCGACAGCTCCCCGGTCGCGATGGCCGCATCGGCGTCGAAGCCGTCTTCGCCCTTGGGCGCGTCGTCGACATCGCGGATGTCGATCCTGCGGATCGCCAGCTGCTCGGTGAGCACGAAGGACACCTTGTCGTTCCAGGTGAGTGCCAGCTGGGTCGGCAGCTTGCCTTCCTGGATGTGCTGGCCGATCTCGTCCAGCTCCAGGCTGTGGCGCGCATAGCGCACCACCGACTTCTCCTCGCCGGCCTTCTTCAGCTCCAGGTCGCGGTCGATCGAGAAGCCTTCGGGCGCCTGCCGGCTCGTGAGCCATCCGGCCATGGCCGTGGCCGGGGCGAGCGAGGTCGAGATCGGCGCCAGCGGGAGCGCGTGGCCGAGGTCGGCCATGACGTCCACGAGGTGCTTGATGACGGGCTCGGCCGCCTTCATGCTGCCTGCGCCGATCACCAGCGATCGTTCCCGCACGTCGAGCCACAGGACGTGCGAGGCATGCTTGCTGAACGCCCGCGGCAGGAGGGCCTGGACGATCTCGTCCTTGATTTCCGATTTCTCCTTGCGCCCCGGCTTGCGGCCGCGCTCGGCCTCGATGGCCTTGCAGCGTGCGTCCAGTTCCGCACGCACGGCACCGCCCGGCACGCTCTTTCGTTCCACCGCGAGCTTCAGGATCCACTGGCCCCCCACGCTCTCCACCATCGCGCCGTGCCCGCTGCCGCGCGGCGGCACCCAGCCGGCCGATTGCTCCTGCGTGGGGCCGCAGGGCTGGAAGGCCAGTCGCTGGAGCTCGGCGTCGAGCCGCTCGAGCGCGGGGGGCTTCCAGTCGGGGCCGATGCGATAGACGACGATGTTCTTGAAAAGCGGCATGCGGGCAACGGATGAGTAGGGGCCCGCATTCTCGCTGCTGCAAGCGCGTCGTTCAGGCGCGCTGCATGTGGTTGCAACTCGGCAGGTCGCTAGCCGCGCCGGCCCAGCGCCACCAGCTGCAGGTACTCCGACCGGGTCTGGGGCAGCACCGAGGCCAGCGCCTGTTCGTACGAGGTGCGGTGGCGCGAGCGCATGCGGGCCGAGGCGATCCACTTCGACCGGCAGAACCAGTGGCAGGTGTGCTGCAGCAGCAGCAGCTCGGCCGAGATCGCATAGGCGCGATCGCGTGCCGATGCGCCGGTGTTGCCCTCGATGGCGCGGCAGATCCCGCGCGCGTGCACGCGAAGCGCCTGGCGCATGTCGAACGAAGCGGCGAGGCGCGATGCGAACGGAAGCCAGAGCGGCAGCTTGCTCACGCGGGTGGCCGCGGCATCGGCCGCCGCGAAGTCGTCCGCCAGCTGGGTCGCCTGCCGGCACAGGGCCTGTTCGTTGCCGCGCAGCAGGCTCCAGACCTGTTCGCGCCGGCCGAGGTCGCGCTCGCCGAGGGCGCGCAGGTAACCCTGCGTCACCGTTTCGATGTGCTTTTCGATGCGGTAGCGGGACAGGTAGCGGGCCAGCAGGGCGATGCGCTGCTGCTGGACCCGCGCCTTGATCATCCAGCCGGCCGCCAGCGCCAGCAGGAGGTTGAGAAAGAAATCCACCCTCCGATGCTACCGGGACGGCAAGGCGGCCTACTGCTCCTGCGGCGCGGCACGCAACTGGCGGCGGCGCGTCGACAGCCAGCCGGCCCCCAGCACGCCCGCGATACCCAGGGCGTAGACCGACCAGCGCAGGGCGGTGTGGAAGGCGGTCGGCGCGTCGAAGACCGGATCGAGCAGCGGCTCGCCGACGATCATCTTGGCCGCGGTGAAGGCCAGCACGGCGGCGCCCGCCTGGATGATGAGGGGGAAGCGGTCGACCAGCTTGAGCACCACGGAGCTGCCGAACACCACGATCGGGATGCTGACCAGCAGGCCGATGACCACCAGGTCGAACGAGCCGTGCGCGGCGCCGGCCACGCCCAGCACGTTGTCCACGCCCATCAGCGCGTCGGCCACGATGATGGTCTTCATCGCGCCCCAGAAGGTCGTGGCGGCCGGGCCGTGCTCGCCCTCGTCGTCGCCCTGCGCCAGCAGCTGGTAGGCGATCCACAGCAGGCCCAGGCCGCCGACCAGCATCAGGCCGGGGATCCTGAGCAGCCAGACCACGCCGATGGTCATCACCGATCGAACCACGATGGCGCCGACGGTCCCCCAGACGATCGCCCGGCTGCGCAGGTGCGGAGGCAGGTTGCGCGCGGCCAGCGCGATGACGATGGCGTTGTCGCCGGCCAGCACCAGGTCGATCAGGATGATCGCCAGCAGGGCCGAGAACCAGGCGGTCGAGAACAGTTCCATGTGAGTTCCAGGTCGTATCGTGGGATGGACCCGGCACCGGGGAACGAGAACGCAGGCCGGCGCGGCAGCAGGACTCGATCGGGCCCGGTGCGGGGGCCGCGGTCGAAGGTCTTGCTCGGCTTGCTGGTGGAAGTCGGGCCCGGCGAACCGGGGGCCTTGCGGCCCCGTATTGACGACACGCCGATCGGCGGCTGCGGAACGCAGCGCCGGGGAGCTACTCCCCTTCGTCTGGGGACGAATTAGAGCACAGGACGTCGCCGCCGTGCCGCTCCAGTGACACCTCCCGCCGCCATGGCAGGCGCGGATCCGCCACGTAGTCGGCCACCACCCAGGTGCGGGAGGGGTGGTCGGCCATGTCGGCGAGGAACTCGCGGACGACCCGGGCCGAGGGGCCGTCCAGGGCGGCGAAGGGCTGGTCCAGGCAGGTGACCGTGGCGCCGCTCGCCAGCAGGCCGACCAGGGCGACCTTGCGCCGGCTGCCGGTGGAGAGCATG
>NZ_JAKFCM010000013.1:0-117738 GCF_036676645.1 Ramlibacter sp. | reverse complement strand
CTCGTAGAACAGCGGCAGCACCACGCGCTCGAGCTTGTCGTACAGCGACGCCGAGTCGAGTTCGTCGTCGTGCGGGCCGTCCTCGCCGATGGCCCAGCCGGTGATGCCTTCCTCGCAGCCCTCCAGCCACCAGCCGTCCAGGACGCTCAGGCTGGGCACGCCGTTGAGCGCCGCCTTCATGCCGCTGGTGCCCGAGGCCTCCAGCGGCCGCTGCGGCGTGTTCAGCCACAGGTCGACGCCGCTGACCAGCAGTCTCGCCGAATCGACGTCGTAGTTGGGCACGAACACGACCGGGATGTCCTCGCCGAGTTCACGGGCCCACTGGTGCAGGCGGGCGATGTGGCGCTTGCCCAGCTCGTCGCGTGGGTGCGCCTTGCCGGCCAGCGCGATCTGCAGCGGGTACCGGCCGGCGATGCGGCGCAGCCGGGCGAGGTCGCTGAACAGGAGTGACGGCCGCTTGTAGTCGGTCATGCGCCGCGCGAAGCCGATGGTGAAACGCTGCGGATCCAGCGTGCGGCCGCCGGCCCGCTGCAGCAGGCCGAGCAGCGCGTGCCTGGCTTCGCGGTGCGCCGCCATCAGCTCGCCGGCCGGGATGCGGTCGGCGTGCAACAGCAGTTCGGGCTCGTGGCACCAGTGCGGCACGTGCTGGTCGTACAGGCGCCGGTGCGCGTCGGAAGCCCAGGTCCAGGGGTGCACGCCGTTGGTGATCGCGTGCACCGTGTAGCCGGGGAACATGGTGCGCGACACCTCCGCATGGCGCTGGGCCACGCCGTTGACCCAGCCGGACAGGCGCAGCGCCAGGTGAGTCAGGTTCAGGGACTCCTCGCCGGCCAGCTCCGCCACGTCGAGCTCGTCCAGCAGGGGTCCGATGCAGTCGATCGCCAGCGGGTAGTCGAACTCGTCGTGGCCGGCCGGCACCGGGGTGTGTGTGGTGAACACGCAGTGGTCTTGCACCGCGGCGATGGCCTCTTCGCGCGATTCGCCGGCCGCCAGCCGCTCGCGCAACAGTTCCAGTGTCAGCAGCGCGGCGTGTCCTTCGTTGAGGTGATATTTCTGCACCTGCTGGCCCAGGGCCGCCAGCAGGCGCACGCCGCCGATGCCCAGGACCATCTCCTGGCACAGGCGGTAGGTGGCGTCGCCGCCGTAGAGGAACGCTGTCAGCCGGCGATCGTCCGGGTGGTTCTCCGGCAGGTCGGTGTCCAGCAGCAGCACCGGGACGGCATGCGAGCTCTCGCAGCGGCTCTCCACCCTGTGCTGCCAGCCGCCGACCCAGACTTCGCGCCCGCGGATGGCGATCGGCACCTTGGCGGGCAGGCGGATGGCGAAACGCGAGGGATCCCAGGTGGCGTCGTCCTCGACCTGCCGGCCCGCTTCGATGCGCTGGCGGAAGTAACCCTGCCGGCTCAGCAGGGTGACGCCCACCATGGGCAGCGCCAGGTCGGCAGCGCTTCGCATCACGTCGCCGGCCAGCACGCCCAGGCCGCCGCTGTAGGTGCCCATGCCGGGATCCAGGGCCATTTCCATGGAGAAGTAGGCGACGCGCGGCAGCAGCTGTTCGGGTTCGGAGGTGGTCTTCACGCGGCCACGTTAGCACGCACTGAAACTCAGCCGTTCTGCGCCGCAGCTCGACGCAAGGCGGATTCCGCCATCCGCCGGGCCTCTTGCATCCCGGGCGACCCTCCTCTATTATCGACCGACCGGTCGGGTAAAACCTGCCATAAGTCAAGGAGAGCGCATGTACACGCAGGCGATGGACACCATGGGCAAGGACGAAGCGGCGCTCAAGGCCGTTCGTTCGGCCGAGGAGGTGCGGCTGCAGGCGCGGTTCGACGAACGGATCGATGCCGGCGAATTCATCGAAGGCAAGGACTGGATGCCCGAGCACTATCGCAAGACGCTGGTGCGGCAGATCAGCCAGCACGCCCACTCGGAGATCGTCGGCATGCTGCCCGAGGGCAACTGGATCACGCGCGCGCCCACGCTCAAGCGCAAGGCGATCCTGCTGGCCAAGGTGCAGGACGAGGGCGGCCATGGCCTGTACCTCTATTCGGCGGCGGAGACGCTGGGCACCTCGCGCGACCAGATGCTGGAGGCGCTGCACAGCGGCAAGGCCAAGTACAGCTCGATCTTCAACTATCCGACGCTGACCTGGGCCGACGTCGGCGTGATCGGCTGGCTGGTGGACGGCGCGGCGATCATGAACCAGGTGCCGATCTGCCGATGCTCCTACGGGCCCTATGCACGCGCCATGATCCGCATCTGCCGCGAGGAGAGCTTCCACCAGCGCCAGGGCTTCGAGAGCCTGCTGACCATGATGGAAAAGGGCACGCCGGCACAGAAGGAGATGGTGCAGGACGCCGTGGACCGCTGGTGGTGGCCGTCGATCATGATGTTCGGCCCGCCCGACGACCAGTCGCCCAATACGGCGCAGTCCATGCGCTGGGGCATCAAGCGGGTATCCAACGACGAGCTGCGCCAGCGCTTCATCGATGCCACCGCCGAGCAGGCCAAGGTGCTGGGCGTGACGCTGCCGGACCCCGAGCTGAAGTGGAACGAGGAGCGCCAGCACTACGACTTCGGGCCGATCGACTGGGACGAGTTCTGGAACGTGGTGGGCGGCAACGGCCCCTGCAACAAGGACCGGCTGGCCGCGCGCGTGAAGGCCTGGGACGAGGGCGCCTGGGTGCGCGAAGCGGCGCTCGCCTACGCGGCCAAGCAGGACCAACCGATCAAGGAGGCAGCATGAGCGACGCGAAACAGGAGTGGCCCCTCTGGGAAGTCTTCGTGCGCAGCAAGTCCGGCCTGGACCACAAGCATTGCGGCAGCCTGCACGCGGCCGACGCGAAGATGGCGATCCAGATGGCGCGCGACGTCTACACGCGCCGGCAGGAGGGCACCAGCGTGTGGGTGGTGCGCTCCGACCAGATCGTGGCCAGCGATCCCGGCGACAAGGACATGTTCTTCGACCCGATGGAGGACAAGGTGTACCGGCACCCGACCTTCTACAAGTTGCCCTCGTCCGTCGATCACATGTGAGCACAGGGCCCATGCAAGCTTCGATCGCGATCAAGCACGACCCGGCCGTCCAGTACCTGCTGCGCATCGGCGACACCGCGCTGGTGCTGGCGCAACGCCTGGGCGAATGGACCGGCCATGCGCCGGTGCTGGAAGAGGACATCGCCCTGACCAACATGGCGCTGGACCTGGTCGGCCAGGCGCGCGCGGTGCTCACGCGCGCCGGCGAGCTGGAAGGGCAGGGCTTCGACGAGGACCAGCTCGCCTTCCTGCGCGAGGAGCGCGACTTCCGCAACGTGACCCTGGTGGAGCTGCCGCGCGGCGACTTCGCCGTCACGGTGCTGCGCAATGCCATGGTGGCCACCTTCCTCCGGCTGCTGTGGGCGCGGCTGCAGCAGTCGGGCGACGCCGAACTGGCGGCGATCGCCGGCAAGGCGGTGAAGGAGGCGCGCTACCACCAGCAGCACTCGGCCGACTGGGTGGTGCGGCTGGGCCAGGGCACGGACGAATCGCGCCGCCGCATGGAAGCGGCGATCGACCGGCTCTGGCGCTACGCCCCCGAGCTGTTCGCCGCCGACACGGTCGACGAGCACGCGTCGCGCACGGGACTCGGGCCATCGTGGTCCGAGCTGGAGGAGCCGTGGGAAGCCGAGATGGGTGCCATCCTCTCGGAAGCCGGGCTGCAGGCACCGAAGCCGAGCCCTTTCCTGTCCACCGGCAAGCGCGGCGTGCACAGCGAGCACATGGGCTACATCCTGGCCGAGATGCAGCACCTGCAGCGCGCCTACCCGGGCGGCACGTGGTGAACCCCGTGGCCGCCGATCGCGTCGCGCGCGCCTGGCAGGTGCTGGGCACCGTGCTGGACCCGGAGGTGCCGGCCTTGTCCGTGCGCGATTTGGGCATCGTGCGCGAAGTGATCGACCACGGCGCCGAACTCGAGGTGGTGCTCACGCCCACCTACTCGGGCTGCCCCGCCACCGAGGTGATCGAGCAGAGCGTGCTGGACGCGTTGCGCGCCGAAGGCCTGGGCCCGGCACGCGCCACGCTGCGCCGCGCACCCGCCTGGACCACCGACTGGATCAGCGAGGAGGGCAAGCGCAAGCTGAACGACTACGGCATCGCGCCGCCGGGCCCTGCGGCGCCCGACGCCGGCGTGCCGATCCGCATCTTCGGGCGCAAGGCCGACGCCGTCGCCTGCCCGCGCTGCGGCAGCGCCCGCACCGAGCGCCTGTCGGCGTTCGGCTCCACCGCCTGCAAGGCGCTGTACCGCTGCCTCTCGTGCCGCGAGCCTTTCGAGCACTTCAAGCCGATATGAGCCACGCATCCAGTCGTTCCGGACGGCTCCTGGGGCCCATGTCATCCCGGGTCCCCCCATGTTATCCCGGGTCCCCCCATGTCATCCCGGGCCCCTCCCATGTCATCCCGGGCCCCTCCCATGTCATCCCGGGCCCCTCCCATGTCATCCCGGCGAAAGCCGGGATCCATCTCCCGCACCCGAATTGCGCCCTGGAGATGGATTGCGGGTCAAGCCCGCAATGACAAGGTATGTGCCACCGCAATGACAAGGACAACCGTACTCCGATGACCTCGCCGCTGTTCCACCCGCTCACCGTCCGCTCCATCACCCCCGACACCGCCGAGGCCGTGGTCGTCTCCTTCGAGGTGCCGGAAGAGCTGCGCCCGGTGTTCGGCTTCACCCAGGGCCAGTACCTCACGCTGCGCAAGAAGATCGACGGCCAGGACCTGCGGCGCTCCTATTCGATCTGCGCGGGCGTGGACGACGGCGAGCTGCGCGTGGGCGTGCGCAAGGTCCGCGGCGGGGCCTTCTCCAACTGGATCAACGAGCAGCTGCGGCCCGGCGACACCGTCAGCGTGATGGCGCCGCAGGGCCGCTTCTTCGTGCCGATCGAGCCGCAGGCGCAGCGCCATCACCTGGGCATCGCCGGCGGCAGCGGCATCACGCCGATCCTGTCGATCATGAAGACGGTGCTGGCGCGCGAGCCGGCCAGCCGCTTCACGCTGGTCTACGGCAACCGCAGCCTGAAGTCCACGATGTTCAAGGAGGAGATCGAGGACCTGAAGGACCGGTACATGACGCGCCTGGTGCTGCACCACGTGTTCTCCGACGAGCACACCGATGCACCCATCAACAGCGGGCTGATGAACCGCGACAAGATCGGCGAGTTCCTGGGCGGGCTGGTGCCGGCCGGCTCGGTCGACCATGCGTACGTCTGCGGACCCTTCCAGATGAACGACGAGGCCGAGGCCGCGCTGCTGGCGGCGGGCGTGCCCGAGGACCGCATCCACATCGAGCGCTTCGGCATCCCGCAGCCGGCGGCCGGCGAAGTCGGCGCCGTGGTGCACGAGGCGCAGCCGGGCGACGCCGAACAGGCCCGGGTGGTCATCATCCGCGACGGCCTGCGACGCGAGATCACCTTCACCAAGGACCAGCCCAGCATCCTCGACGCCGCTTCGGCCGCCGGGATGGAAGTGCCGTATTCCTGCACCTCCGGCGTCTGCGGCACCTGCCGCGCCCGGCTGGTCGAGGGCCAGGTGCGCATGGAGCGCAACTTCGCGCTGGACAAGAAGGAGGTGGCGGCCGGCTTCATCCTCACCTGCCAGGCGCACCCGACCACCGAGCGGGTGGTGATCTCCTTCGACGAGCGCTGAGCGCCCATGGGACGCGGGCGCCACGCCGGCTACGACGACCAGCGCGAGGCCATCCTGGCCGGCGCCGCGCGGCTGTTCGCCAGCCAGGGCTACTGGGCCACGTCCATGAACCAGGTGGCGGAGGCCTGCGGGCTGTCCAAGGCCACCCTGTACCACTATTACCGCGACAAGTACGCGCTGCTGTTCTCCATCGCCGATTCGCACGTGCTGCGACTGCAGCGCATCGTCGGCGAGGCCGCCGAGCGCGAGGCCGGCCCGCGCGAGCGCCTGCACCTGCTGATCCGCCGCTTCGTGCAGGAGTACGCCGAGGCGCAGGACGCGCACTGGGTGCTGACCAGCGAGGTGCGCTTCCTGGAGCCGGCCGATCGCCGGCGCGTGCTGGATCGCGAGCGGGCGGTCGTGGCCGCGTTCGCCAAGGTGATCGCCGGCATCCGCCCCGACCTGGATGAAGCGACCCTCGCCAAGCCGCTGACCATGCTGCTGTTCGGCATGGTCAACTGGATGTTCACCTGGATGAAGGCCGACGGAAAGCTGGACCACGAGGCGATGGCGCCGATCGTGACGGACCTGTTCCTCGGCGGACTGCAGGCGGTGCGGGCGCCGCAAGGCGATAAGCTCGCCGACGACAAGGAGACCCTGACATGACCACCCCCATCCTCCAGAGCTACATCGCCGGCCGCTGGGTCGGTGGCGAAGCGGCGCAGCTGCTGCGCAGCGCCGTCAACGGCCAGCCGGTGGCCAGCACGCACGCCGAGCAGCTCGACTTCGCCGAAGCGGTGCAGCACGCGCGCAAGGTCGGCGTGCCCCGGCTGCTCGAGCTCGACTTCCAGCAGCGGGCCGAGCGGCTCAAGGCCATGGCCAAGCTACTGGGCGAGCGCAAGGAGGAGCTCTATGCGGTGTCGGCCCACACCGGCGCCACCCGCACCGACAGCTGGATCGACATCGAGGGCGGCAGCGGCACGCTGTTCGCGTATGCCGGCGTCGGCGCCAACGAGCTGCCCTCGGGCAACCTGCTGCACGAGGGTCCGGCGATTGCGCTGGGCAAGAAGGGCGGCTTCGCCGGCACCCACATCCTGGTGCCGCGCGGCGGGGTCGCGGTGCACATCAACGCGTTCAACTTCCCGGTGTGGGGCCTGCTGGAAAAGTTCGCGCCCAGCTTCCTGGCCGGCGTGCCCTGCATCGCCAAGCCCGCCACCGCCACCAGCTACCTCACCGAGAAGGCGGTGCGGCTGCTGGTCGAATCCGGCCTGCTGCCCGAGGGCAGCCTGCAACTGGTGATCGGCTCCACCGGCGACCTGCTGGATCGCCTGGACGGCGCCGACGTGGTCACCTTCACCGGCTCGGCCGACACCGCCGCCAAGCTGCGCGTGCAGCCGAATTTGGTGCGCCACTCGATCCCGTTCAATGCCGAGGCCGATTCGCTCAACATGGCGGTGCTGGCGCCGGACGTGACGCCCGACGACGAGGAGTTCGACCTGTTCGTCAAGGAGGTGGCGCGCGAGATGACCGTGAAGGCCGGCCAGAAGTGCACCGCCATCCGCCGCGCCATCGTGCCCGCGAAGTACGTGGACGAGGTGGCGAAGCGGCTGAAGGCGCGGCTGGCGAAGGTGGTGGTGGGCGACCCGGCGCTCGAGGACGTGCGCATGGGCGCGCTGGCCTCGCAGGACCAGCGCACCGACGTCGCCGGGCGCGTGCAGGCCCTGATGAAGAAGGCCGAGCTGGTGTTCGGCGAGCGCGACGGCTTCGCGCCCAGGGGCGAGGGCGTGGCCGAAGGCGCGTTCTTCGCGCCCACGCTGCTGCTGGCGAAGAACCCGATGGCAGACGATGCCGTGCACGACATCGAGGCTTTCGGGCCGGTCAGCACCCTGATGGCGTACGAGGACATCGACCAGGCGCTGCAGCTCGCCGCCAAGGGCAAGGGCAGTCTGGTCGGCACGCTGGTGACCCGGGATCCGGCCACGGCCGCCCGCTTCGTGCCGGCCGCCGCGGCCACGCACGGCCGCCTCCTGGTGCTGGACCGCGAGGCCGCGGCCGAATCGACCGGCCATGGCTCGCCGCTGCCGCTGCTCAAGCACGGCGGGCCGGGCCGCGCCGGCGGCGGCGAGGAGCTGGGCGGCCTGCGCGCCGTCAAGCACTACCTGCAGCGGGCGGCCGTGCAGGGCTCGCCCACCATGCTGAGCGCGGTGACCGGCGAGCACGTGCGCGGCGCCAAGGTGCGCGAGAGCGAGCTGCACCCGTTCCGCCGCCACTTCGAGGACCTGCAGGTCGGCGACTCGCTGCTGACGCACCGCCGCACCGTGAGCGAGGCCGACATCGTCGCCTTCGGCGGCCTGTCGGGCGACTACTTCTACATGCACTTCGACGAGATCGCGGCCAAGGAGAGCCCGTTCGGCCAGCGCATCGCGCACGGCTACTTCGTGCTGTCGGCGGCCGCCGGCCTGTTCGTCTGGCCCTCGCCCGGGCCGGTGCTGGCCAACTACGGCCTGGACACGCTGCGCTTCGTCAAGCCGGTCGGCATCGGCGACACCATCCAGGCGCGGCTGACGGCCAAGCGCAAGATCGACAAGCGCAAGAAGGACGCGAAGGGCGTGGGACAGGGCGTGGTGGCCTGGGACGTGGAGGTCACCAACCAGCACGGCGAGCTGGTGGCCAGCTACGACATCCTGACGCTGGTGGCCAAGCGGGGATAGGCGGGGCTGCGTTCAGCGCCTGGCGAAGACGCTGTCGTAGCCGTCGACGAAGAACGGCTCTCCGGGCTGCAACCGCCAGAACCCGTTGGCATTCATCCGGGCGGTGAACAGCAAGGCGGCGTATTCGCCAGGGAGGTCGACTTCGCGGTACAACTCGCCGGCCTCGTTCAGCAGCCCCACCGTGAAGACGCGGCACCAGCTGCTTCCGGATCCGGGCAGGTCCTGGACCAGGGCAAGGACCTGGTCATCATCGCGCCGCCTCGGGCGGGAATCGATCAGCCGGCTCCTCGACAGCGCGGCCATGCCGCGCAGGGAGGCGTCCTGGGCCTCGCCCAGGTGTCCCCGGCCCGCGTCCGGGGCATCCTTTGTCGTCGTCAGCATGGTGTCTAGTAGAGTCCGCAACGGCAATGCGGGCGGATACTACGCACCCCCGGCGGCAGGTGCCTGAGCAAACCTGAGCGCGTCGCCGGCGAGCCAATTGAATCTTCTCGAGCTGGAAGCAGGTGCAGCATGAGTTCGACCTTCCCACACGCGGCTGCGGATGCAGGTCCAGCAGCCCGGGCGACGCCCTCTGTATCCATGGACGCCGATTCGGGCACCGGCCCCCGTCCGACCGAGCCCCAGCACCTGACGGACTTGCTGCTGGACGCGATCTGCGTGGTCGATCCCGACGGACGCTTCCTCGCGATCCGCGGCGCCTGCGAGGCCATCTTCGGCTACCGGCCGGAGGAGATGATCGGCAAGCCGATGATCCACTTCGTGTACGAACCGGACCGGCCCCGGACCCTGCAGGCCGTCGCTCGCATCATGGACGGCTATCTTCAGCGCCACTTCGAGAACCGCTATGTGCGCAAGGACGGCCGCCTCGTGCACATCATGTGGTCCGCGCGCTGGGTTCCGCAGGATGGCGTCCGCATCGCGGTAGCCCGCGACGTGACCGGGCGCAGGGACTCCGCGAACAGGGCCGAGACCCTGGAGGCAGCGGACGCTGCACCCCGGTGGAAGCTGTGCGGCTCGCCGCCCCGGCTGATGCCGCCCGCCCTGTCCGCGGTGCCCTTGTCCGCCCAGGACCATGTCGTGCTGCTGGCACTCGGCAAAGGGGGCGGCTCCGTGGTGAGCCGGCGCGCCATCGTTGCGGCGCTCGGCGAAGACTACCTGCAGTACGACCAGCGCCGGCTGGACAGCCAGATGCGACGGCTTCGCCGCAAGGTGGAGCAGGCCTGTGGCCTGAAGCTGCCCGTGGCAACCGTGCGCGGCGTCGGCTACCGGTTCTTCGAGTCCATCGAGATCTCGGACTAGCAGGATCGTCGCTGCCGCGGCGGGTTCCCAGGGCCGGGAAGAACGCTAAGCTGGGCGCATGACGTCCCTCATCCTGTTGCGTGAGCGCCTGCGTGCTGCCGGCGCCGGCCCGACGCACGAGCGGCGGGTGCTGCGCCTGTGGTCGCACGCGCTGCCGCAGGACAGCGGCCCGCGCGCGATCGGGAGCTTCCTGCCGAAATCGCTGATCGAGGCGCTGCCGGCGATCACGGCCGGATTCGCCTCGTTGGCGCAGCTGGTGTCCCGCCACCCGGCGGAAGACGGCTCCGAGCGCCTGCTGGTGCGCTTGCCGGACGGCCAGACCTGCGAGAGCGTGCTGCTGCCGCGCGGCGGCCTGTGCGTGTCCACCCAGGTCGGCTGCGCGGTCGGCTGCCGCTTCTGCATGACCGGCCGCGAAGGCCTGCTGCGCCAGATCGGCAGCGCCGAGATCGTGGCGCAGGTCGCGCTGGCGCGCTCGCTGCGGCCGGTGCGCAAGGTGGTGTTCATGGGCATGGGCGAGCCGGCGCACAACCTGGCCAGCGTGATGGACGCGATCGAATTCCTCGGAACGGTCGGCAACATCGGCCACAAGGAGCTGGTGTTCTCCACGGTCGGCGACGAGCGGGTGTTCGAGCGGCTGCCGCGCGGTCCGGTGAAGCCGGCACTGGCCCTGTCGCTGCACACCACCCGGGCCGACCTGCGCGCCGAGCTGCTGCCGCGCGCGCCGCGCATCGCGCCGGACGAACTGGTGGCGGCGAGCGACCGCTACGCGCGCGAATCGGGCTATCCGCTGCAGGTGCAGTGGACGCTGCTGGAGGGCATCAACGATACCGACGAGGAAGTCGAGGGCCTGGTGCGGCTGCTGCACGGCCGGCACGCGGTGCTGAACCTGATCCCCTACAACACGGTGCCCGACCTGCCATACCGGCGGCCGTCATGGGAGCAGGCGGCCGAGCTGGCACGGCGGCTGCACCGCAGCGGCGTGCTCACCAAGCTGCGCCGCTCCGCGGGGCAGGACGTGGAGGGTGGGTGCGGCCAATTGCGGGCACGTGCCGTGCGGCAGCCTCACTTGGGCCGCTCGCCCGAATCGCGCGTCTTGCCATAGCTGTCGCTGGTCCCGGCTTCCTTGTCCTTGATGTCGCCGCCGGCGGGCGGCTGCTTGCGAACGTCCTCGCTGCCCCTGGGCAGGTCGCTGGCGACTTCGGGCAGGTGGGTGTCGCCGGTGAGCTTGGTGTTGTCCTTGGCGTCGGGCATGGCCGTGCTCCTGTGTGTGCGGACCATGGTGCGACCGGTGCTCCGCAAGGGCTGTAGGAACGCGCCCCCTCCGGAGCGTCGACGCTCACGGGCGGGCGGGACGCTCGAACAACTCGTGCAGGAGTTCCCGCAGCCACTGCTGGGCCGGATCGCGTGCCGTGCTGGCGTGCCACACCAGCCGCACCTCGTAGTGCGGCGCGAACGGCAGCTGCCAGGTGCGCACGCCGCGCAGGCTGGCCGCGTACATGGCGGGCACGATCGCCAGCAGGTCGGACCCGGTCACCAGCTCGGGCAGGGCGCCGAAGTGGCGGGCGCGCAGCACGATCCGCTCGGCCAGCTTCAGCTTGACCAGCATCTCCTCCACGCTGCTGTGGAAGGTGGCCATCGGCGACGCCACGGCCAGGGCCGCGCCGGCCAGCTGGGCCTGGGTGAGCGATGGCCCCCGGCGCCCGGACGGCGGCTTCCAGCCGGGCGCGGTGATCGCCACGTACTGCTCGCGGAACAGCGGCTCGGCGTGCACGCCGCGGTGGGGCGGCTGCAGGATGCCGATCGCGCAGTCGATCTCCCGCGCCTCCAGCGCCGCCGCCACGGCCGGCGCCGCCACCGAGATGTTGGACACCCGGGTGCCGGGCGCCCGCTGGCGCAGCGCGGCCGTCAGTTGCGGCAGGAACAGCATCTCGCCCAGGTCGGACAGCGACAGCCGCCAGGTGGCGCGGCTGCCCAGCGGGTCGAAGGCCTCGACGCCGGTGACCAGCGCTTCCAGCGACGCCAGGTGGGCGAGCACGGCCGGCGCCACCTGCTCGCACAGGCGGGTGCGGTGCAAGCCGGTGGCCGAGCGCACGAACAGCTCGTCGCCGAAGTACTGCCGCAGACGCGCCAGCGCGTTGCTGGTGGCCGACTGCGACAGCGACAAGGTCTTGCCGGCGGCAGTGACCGAGCCGGTGCGGTGGATGGCGGCCAGCACCCGCAGCAGGTTGAGGTCGAGCTGGCGGAAATTCACGCTTCAGTTCACGGGGGATGTCGCCATCGGTTCGATGAATGTACGACATCCCTGCCATCCGCCCGCCAAATGTGAAGCGGGCGGCCGCGCGCTGGGCTGCGCAGCTTCCCGGCCCGCCGGACGCGGCAGCGTCCCGGGTGCGCCCCGGCGACCCTCAGAGGGCCATTGCCTTCACGTCCGACAACAGCGCCGGCCCATCGGCGCCCAGGGCCTCGTCCAGCATCGGATACATCATCTGCTCCTCCTTCTGGTTGTGCGGAACGAGGATGTCGAGCAGCGCCCGGGACGCATGCCCGTAGGCCGGGCCGTCGTGGCCGCTCACCGCCGCCTCGAGCTGCGCCAGGATCGGCTGCATCTGCTCGTGCTCCTCGCGCATCTGCGCGCTCGGGCCGCCCGCTGCCATGCCCGTGCGCTGCTCGAACGCCGGGAACAGCACGTCCTCCTCCACTTCGATGTGGCGGCGCAGCCGCCGCAGGAACTCCGACCCTTCGCGCTCGAGCGTGGCCCAGTCCCGTGCCACGGCGGCAGCGACGGCACGCTCGGCAATGCCGTCGATGAGCTCGTGGTCCCGCTGCATGTAGATGCCGATCGTTTCCATGCTGGTCCTTGTCCGCAATGCGCGCGCCTCAGGGGCGCTGCAGGTGGTTGAACTTCTCGCGCACACCGGCCCACTGCGCCGCATCGGGCAGGGGCGGGCGCTTCTTCGTGATGCTCGGCCAGTCCCTGGAGAGCTCGGCATTGAGTGCCAGGAATTCGCGCTGGCCGGCCGGCACGTCCGTGTCCGCGTAGATGGCCTCGACGGGGCATTCGGCCACGCAGGCATCGCAGTCGACGCACAGGTCGGGGTTGATGACGAGGAAGTTGGGGCCCTCGTGGAAGGCGTCGGCGGGACACACCTCGACGCAGTCGGTGTGCTTGCAGTTGATGCAGGCTTCGGTGACGACGTAGGTCATCGCTCAGCTCCAGTTCTCGTGCCGTGGACGAATGGTCCGCCGCTCAGGCGGGGGCCTGCTCCGGCCGGGCCGGTGCCGTCTTGACCACCACGACCGGGCATTCGCCGGTGCTGCAAGGCTCGAAGCGCTTGCGCGTGGCGGCCATCGCCGACCAGCGGCGGACCGGCTTGGTCCCCTCGACCAGGCCCTGCTGCGCCGCCGTGGGCGGGATCGGCTTGCTCTCGGCCAGCAGCTTCTCCACCCGGCGCAGGCCCAGGAAGGCGGCGCCGTACGCCCCGTTGAGCTGGCCCAGCCCATTCGGTGCGACGTGGAACTGCTCGCCCAGCGCGCTCTCCAGCGCCTTCACCATCGCCTCGTTGCGGGTCATGCCGCCGGTCAGCATGTAGCCCGGCTCCAGGCCGACGCGGCGCATCAGCTGGATCGCACGCCCGCCCAGCGAGACCATCGCGCCCATCATGATGTCCTCGGCGGGAATGCCGTTGGACAGGTGGTTGATCACCTCCGATTCGGCGAACACCGCGCACACGCTGCTGATGGGTTTAGGGGAGGCCGACCGCAGCGCATAGGGGCCGATGTCCTCGGTGGTGAGGCCCAGGTAGCGGGCGGTCTTCTCCAGGAAGGCCCCGGTGCCGGCCGCGCACTTGTCGTTCAGGCGGAACGCCTTCACGCGCCCCTCGCCGTCGACCTTGATCGCCTTGATGTCCTGCCCGCCGATGTCCAGGATGGTGCGCGTGTCCGGGAACAGGTGCACCGCCGCCTGGGCGTGGGCCGTCAGTTCGGTGATCTGGGCATGGCGGAACGGCACGGTGTAGCGGCCGTAGCCGGTCGCCCCGACGTAGACCACGTCCGCGCGCTGCAGCTGGCAGTTCTTCAGCAGGTCTTCGAAGACCGCCTCGGACGCCTGCGCCAGCTTGAAGCCGGTGCGCCGCACCGCGGTGCCCACGACCTCGCGGTCGCCGTCGAGCGCGATCGCCTTGGTGTAGGTGGAGCCGATGTCCAGTCCGACAACGTAGATCATGTCCGTCCTCCTAGGCCAGGGCCGCTTCGGCCGGCGCGGCCGCGTTGGAAAGGGCGTGTTCGCGGGCGAAGAGCGCCGCGCCGAGCGCCCCGCAGAAATGGGCGTCGGGGCTGACATTGATCGTCATGCCGACCGCCTCCTCGATGAGCTGGACCATGGCGACGTTGCGGCTGACGCCGCCGGTGAAGGTGACCTCGGAGTGGATGCCCACCCGGCGCGCGAGCGACACGCAGCGGCTGGTGATCGCCTGGTGCACGCCCATGAGCACGTCCTCCGGCAGGATGCCCTTGGACAGGTGGCTGATGATCTCGGACTCGGCGAACACCGTGCAGGTGGTCGTGATGCGCACCGGGTTGCGCGACTGCTGCGCCAGCGGCCCCAGGTCGGACAGGGACATCTCCAGCGCGTACGAGGCCGCGCCGAGGAAGCGGCCGGTGCCCGCCGCGCACTTGTCGTTCATCGTGAAGTCGGCCACCTGGCCGTCGGGCTTGACCGCAATGGCCTTGGTGTCCTGCCCGCCGATGTCGATCACCGTGCGCGTGCCGGGGAACAGCGCCACCGCGCCGCGCGCGTGGCAGCTGATCTCGGTCACCTGCTCGTGGCCGAACGACACGTTGTAGCGGCCGTAGCCGGTGCTGGCGATGCGTTCCACCTGGGCCTCGGCCAGCCCGGCGTCCGCCAGTGCCGCGCGGAACGCCTCCTGGGCGATGGTCATCATGCTGGTTTCCATGTCGAGCAGGGCCCGGCCGACGAGCTTGCCGTCCTCGTCCAGGACCACCGCCTTGGTCTGCGTCGAGCCGACGTCGACGCCGCCGAAGTACCTCATGCCTTGCCTCCGATCGTGGGGGTGGCCGCGTGCCGGCCGGTGCTGGGAGCCGCGCCGCCGCGCTGGTGCAGCGACTCGAAGAAAGCGTCGACGCGGTTCTTGATCTGTGCGTCGGACCAGTAGCGCGGGTCGATCAGGTCCGATTCGATGTACAGGCTGGGCATGTTCAGGCGCTGGTTCAGGTAGTTGCGCGTGTCGGCCATGCCCGAAGAGACGAAGCGGCAGCTCTTGATGCCGTGGAAGACGATGCCGTCGACGTCGTACTCCTTGATCTGCTGGGCCAGCCGCTCGTGCGCGAAGAACTGGTTGGAGAGGCCGCGCTGGGCGGCCAGCGCCGTGATCTCGGCCAGGCTCTCCAGCGGGCGCGAGGTGTCGTACACCATCTCGCCGGCATCCATGCCGCCCGCCGCGAAGGTGAGGTAGTCGGAATAGGCGAACACGCCGCCCCAGCTCTCGAACAGCTCGACCAGCCGGCGCATGGAGACGTAGCACGGCGTGCCGGAGAACAGCAGGCGGAAGCGCTCTTCGGCCACGCGGCCCTCGCCGCGCGCCACCTTGGCGCGCAGTTGCTCCTCCAGGCGTCGCATGTACTCCACGCCCTCCTCGGTGCCCCGGTAGACGTTCATGATGCCGATGTAGGTCAGCCCGTCGAGCATCGCGTTGTACGGCGCGGGGCAGGCGCGGTTGAGCGCCATCACGTTGTTCCAGTGGTGGACCATGCGGTTCACCCGGTCCTGCACCTGCGCCAGGCGATCGAAGTCGAAGCGCCGGCCGGTGATGTCCTCGCAGCGCGCGATCAGGTGGCGGAACTGCGCCTCCACCCACTGCGAGTCGGCCATGTGCTGGGCATCGCCGCGGCGCACCTGCCAGTTCGGGCCGCGCTGGCCGGGCAGGTCCAGCGTGAAGGTGGGCATCTTGAGCATGCGCTCCCAGATCTCGCCCCACTTGATGAAGGTGCTGCACATGTTCGAGGTGATGGCGATGTCCGCCTTCGGGATCTGGCCGGCCGGGTGCTGCTGCTCGCGCAGGATCAGCCCCACGTCGGCCTTGACGTAGGAGCACACGTCGGGCGAATAGCCGTAGTCCTCGGACTCGCGCAGGTACTCCTCCGACTTCTTGCGCACGCCCGTCTGCAGCGAGTTGATCTCCGGGAACACGAGCTGGAAGTCGAACGTGCGCAGGATTTCCACCGCGTTGCCCATCACGAAGACGTTGGCGACGTTCTGGCCGCGTGCCTTGGCCTGCTCGAGGTTGGCGTACCAGGCCTTCATCAGGCGCTGGCCTTCCTGGATCGGGTTGAATTCGGCTGCGCCAGCCGCGGGCGCCGGGGCCCGTTCGAGTGTTTCGATGTTCATGGGGTTGCTCCGGTCAGGCGGTTGCGAACAGCAGGGATTCGGCGAAGGTCTCGAGCTGCATCGCCATCTGCTCGAAGGAGGTCATCTTTTCCTCGAACTCGAGCACGAGGTATTGCACGCCGACCTCGTCGAGGTGCTTGGACCAGGCCACCTGTTCGTCCAGGCCGGGTTCGCAGAACTTGGCCGCGGTGACGATCGCCGCCTCGGCCTTGCTGCCGGCGATCATCTCCATCAGGTAGGCCTCCTTGCTCTTGCGCTCGTCATGCTGCACCGGGCTGGCGGCGCAGCGCTGGATGAAGCTCTCGGCCAGCGCCCAGATCGGGTCGCCCGTGCCCGGGACGTCGCTGGTGAGCCAGCGCAGGCCGATCAGCAGGTCGTCGTCGACCACGTAGCAGTTGTCGTCGATCGCCTCCAGCATCTCCAGCGGGGGCTGCTCGCAGAAGCCGCCGACGAACACCACGCGCGGCTTGTCCTGCGCCTGGCGGTTGCGGGCGCGGATGCCCACCAGCGCGCGCTCGAGCAGCTCGTTGTGCGCCTCGCAGGGGATGCGGGTGCGCGCGCGCAGCAGCAGGTAGGACTCGGTGCAGCTGAGCTTCCAGGGCTCGTCGCGCCGGATCGCGTACAGCTCGCGCAGCAGGGCCCGGTTGCGGTTGTAGGCGCGGATGCTGGCGGCCAGATTCGCGTCGGTGGCCTCCTGGCCCGACTTGCGCTCCAGCTCGCCGCGCAGGCGCTGGTATTCGGAGGCCACGTAGCGCACCGCGCCCGGCGTGTTCGGGTTCTGCGGCAGGTACAGGATCTGGGCCAGCTGCTCGGGAAAGTTGCGGCCCCAGATGCCGGCCAGGTGCTTGGCGGCGTCGCAGATCGGGTGGGTGATGAAGCCCTTCAGGCCCTGCAGCGAACCGTTGAGCCCCATCTCCGAGGTCGACCGGCAGATCGAGCAGATGAAGGAACCCATGTGGGCGTCGGCATGCTTGAGCTCGAGCTTGTTGCCGCCGCCCAGGATGTTGACGGGCAACAGGCCCGCGGCGTGGGCGATCTCCTCGGGGAAGTAGACCGGGAAGTGCCCGAGCGTGCCGGTGAACCCGGTCGGCAGGGCACCGTCGTCCGGCACGGGCGACTGCCTGAGGGTGTTGCAGTACTCGAGGATTTCGTCGAGCTCGGCTTCGGGGCCTTCGAACGGGGCTGTCTCCATCGGGTGCTCCTGTTTAAATACGCATTGCGGTACCAGAATACGCAAATTAGCGCGGTCCGCGCCGGCGGCATCTGATCTGGATCAAGGGTTTCGCACCCCGTGACGCTTCAGCCGGATCGGGTGCGCAGCCCGGCCGTTCCATGGATCCGGCGCGACGGCGCAGGGTCGGCCACCCGCAGCCTCGACGAAGTGAATTCCTTCGTATTCAGGGTTACGCCGGATCATTCATGGATTGGATACGGAACATCGACACAATCCATTCGCCAAATGTCAAACCGGTGCGTAGATTGATGCACTACCGCTGCCCCGGGAAGCCATGGCCGAACGTTCCTTTGCCGTTGAAGTCGAGAAGCTGCGCCTGGGCGCCGGCGAGGAGTTCCGCGGCGAGGGCATCCTGGCCGTGACCAAGGCGCTGCTGCAGTCCGGCGTCTCGTACGTGGCCGGCTACCAGGGCGCGCCGATCTCGCACCTGATGGACGTGCTGACGGATGCCAACGACATCCTGCGCGAACTGGGGATCCGCTTCGAGCACAGCGCGTCGGAAGCCACCGCCGCCGCGACGCTGGCCGCTTCCGTCAACTACCCGCTGCGCGGCGCGGTCACCTTCAAGTCCACCGTGGGCACCAATGTCGCCTCCGACGCGATCGCCAACCTGGCCTCGGGCGGCGTCACGGGCGGCGCGCTGATCATCGTGGGCGAGGACTACGGCGAGGGCTCCAGCATCATGCAGGAGCGCTCGCATGCCTTCGCGATGAAGTCGCAGGTCTGGCTGCTGGACCCGCGGCCCAACCTGCCGTCCATCGTGCAGGCGGTGGAGCAGGGCTTCGAGCTGTCGGAGGCCAGCCGCACCCCGGTGATGCTGGAGCTGCGCATCCGCGCCTGCCACGTGCACGGCCGCTTCGCCTGCAAGGACAACGTCCGGCCCGCCTTCACGCTCAAGGACGCCATCGAGCAGCCGCGCCGCGACGTCGGCCGCATCGCGCTGCCCCCCTCGACGTACCTGCACGAGCACGAGAAGGTGGAGCAGCGCTGGCCCGCGGCGGTGCGCTTCATCCAGGAGCGCGGGCTGAACGAGTTGTTCGCCGAAGACGAGCAGGATTTCGGCATCGTGCTGCAGGGGGGCCTGTACAACGGCGTGCTGCGCGCGCTGGAGCTGCTGGGCCTGGCCGATGCGTTCGGCCGGTCGCGCGTGCCGCTGTACGTGCTGAACGTCACCTACCCGCTGGTCGACGCGGAGTTCACCCGCTTCTGCGCCGGTAAGCGCGCCATCCTGCTGGTCGAGGAGGGCCAGCCCGACTTCATCGAGCAGGCCGTGCACGCCATCCTGCGCAAGGCCGATGTCCAGACGAAGGTGCACGGCAAGGACTTGCTGCCGATGGCCGGCGAGTACACCGGCGGCGTGCTGGTCAAGGGCATCGCCGCCTTCGTGCGCCAGTACGCGCCGGCGCTGCTGGAGGGCCGCGAACTGCCGGTAGCCGCCAGGCCGGCGCCGGTTCCGGCCCGCCTGGAAGGCAACCCCAAGGCCATCGCGATCCGCGAGGCCGAGGCGCAGGTGCATGGCCGGCCGCCCTCGTTCTGCACCGGCTGCCCCGAGCGGCCGATCTTCACGGCCATCAAGCTGGTCGAGCGCGAGCTGGGCACGCACCACGTCAGCTGCGACATCGGCTGCCACCTGTTCTCCATCCTGCCGCCGTTCAACATCGGCGCCACCACCATGGGCTACGGGCTGGGCTGGGCCGGCGCGTCGGCCTTCAACACGCCGGAGACGGGCAAGCGGGCGCTGGCCATCATGGGCGACGGCGGGTTCTGGCACAACGGGCTGACCAGCGGCGTCGGCAACGCGGTGTTCAACCGCAGCGACAACGTGCTGGTGGTGATCGACAACGGCTATTCGGCGGCCACCGGCGGGCAGGACCTGCTGTCCTCGAAGGCGCCCAACCCGATCCGCGCCACCAACCACCCGATCGAGAAGGCCGTGCGCGGTGTCGGCGTGGAGTGGGTGCGCACGATCGACCACACCTACGACCTGTCGAAGATGCGCGATGCCTTGCGCGACGCGCTGACCACGCCGGTGAAGGGCCCCAAGGTGATCGTCGCCTCGAGCGAGTGCATGCTGAACAAGCAGCGCCGGGTCAAGCCGCTGGCGCGCAAGGCGATCGCCCAGGGCCAGCGCGTGGTGCGCGAGCGCTTCGGCGTCGACCCGGACACCTGCACCGGCGACCACTCCTGCATCCGCCTGTCCGGGTGTCCCTCGCTGACCGTGCGCCCCAATCCCGATCCGCTGCGCCGCGATCCGGTGGCGGCGGTGATGGACAGCTGCGTGGGCTGCGGCCTGTGCGGCGAGGTGGCGCACGCCGCGGTGCTGTGCCCCTCGTTCTACCGGGCCGAGATCGTGAACAACCCGACGCGCTGGGACCGGTTCCGGCAGAAGGTATCGGCCGCCGTGATCGGCTTCCTCCAGGACCGCATCGAGCGGCGGCTGCAGGGGCTGGCGGCATGACGCCGCCGCGCGCGATCACCATCGCGCTGCTCGCCATGGGCGGCGAAGGCGGCGGCGTGCTGTCCGACTGGCTGGTGGACCTGGGCGAGGCCAACGGCCACTTCGCGCAGGCCACCTCGGTGCCGGGCGTCGCGCAGCGCACCGGCGCGACCGTGTACTACATCGAATTGTTCCCGCAGGCCGCGGTGACCCCCGGCGCGCAGCCGGTGCTGGCGCTGGCGCCCGTGCCCGGTGAACTGGACGTGGTGATCGCCTCCGAGCTGATGGAAGCCGGCCGGGCGCTGCAGCGCGGCCTGGTGACGCCCGGGCGCACCACCTTCATCGCCTCCACGCACCGCGTCTACTCGATGACCGAGCGGACCGCACTGGGCGACGGCCGGGTCGACAGCGACAAGCTGCTGGCGGGCGCCCGGGCCGCCGCGGCCCGCTTCGTCGCCGCCGACTTCGCGCAGCTGGCCGAGCAGGCCGGCGGGCCGATCTCGCCCGTGCTGTTCGGCGCCCTGGCCGCGTCCGGCGCACTCCCTTTCGCGCGCGAGCAGTTCGAGGAGGCGATCCGCCGCGGCGGTGTCGGCGTGAAGGCCAGCCTGGAGGCGTTCGCCGCCGGCTACCAGGCGGCGGCGGCGGGATCCGCGCCGGCGGCGCCCGCCGGCCCCGCCGTCGCGCTCGGTCCCCGGCTGGCCCGCCTGGGCGAGCGCATCGCGCAGCAGTTTCCGCCCGCCGCCCACGACACCCTGCGGCACGGCGTGCTGCGCCTGGCGGACTACCAGGACGAGGCCCATGCCGCCGACTATCTCGACCGCCTGCTGCCGCTGCGCGATGCCGGCGAAGTGCTGGTCGAGGCAGCGCGGCACCTGGCCTTGTGGATGAGCTACGAGGACGCGATCCGCGTGGCCGACCTGAAGACGCGCCGGACCCGCTTCCAGCGCGTGGCGGGGGAGGTGCGCCTGAATCCGGACCAGCTGCTCGCCATCAACGAATACATGCACCCGCGGGTGGAGGAGATCGCCGACATCCTGCCGGCCGGCCTGGGCCGCTGGCTGCTCGCCAGCCGGATGGCGCGCGCGGTCGTCGGCCGCTTCACGCGCCAGGGCAAGGTGGTGCGCACCAGCTCGCTGGGCGGCTTCCTGCAGCTGTATGCCATCGCGGCCCTGAGGCCGCTGCGGCGCCGCTCCTTGCGCTTCGCCGCGGAACAGCAGCGCATCGGCGAGTGGCTGGCGCAGGTGCAGCGCCTGGCTGCCACCCACCTCGCGGTTGCGCTGGAGGTGGTCCGGGCACAACGCCTGGTCAAGGGCTACGGCGACACCCACGAGCGCGGCTGGCGCAATTACCAGACGATCATGAACGCCGTGCCGTCCCTGGTGGATTCACCGGGCGCCGCGCAGCGACTGAGGGAACTGAGCGAGGCCGCCCTGGCCGACGACGACGGGCGGGCGCTGGCCGAGCGGATGGCTTTGATGTGAAACGCACCGGGCGACGACCGGGACCCACTTGGAAGGAGACCCCATGAACGTTCGAGAGCTTGTCCAACCCGATCGCGTGCACAAGCGCGTGTACACCGACCAGGCGATCTTCGACGAGGAGATGGAAAAGATCTGGGAGACCACCTGGGTCTATTGCGGCCACGAGTCGCAGGTCCCTTCGCCCGGCGACTACTACGCCGTCACGATCGGCCGCCAGCCCATGATCATGGTGCGGCAGGCCGGTGGCGAGGTGCAGGTGCTGTACAACCGCTGCCCGCACCGCGGCGTGCAGCTCGTCGGCAACCTGCGCGGCAACACCGGCAGTGCCTTCGTCTGCTCCTACCATGCGTGGAGCTTCCACCTCGACGGGAACGTGCGCGCCATTCCGCTGGCCCAGGGCTACGAGGGCACCCGCATGACCCGCGACAACCCGGATTGCGGCATGAAGCGGGCCGCCCGGGTGGACAGCTACCGCGGCTTCGTGTTCGCCAGCCTGGCCGCCGAAGGCCCCTCGCTGCTGGAGTTCCTCGGGGAGGCGCGGATCGGCTTCGACGACATGTGCGACCGCTCGCCGGTCGGCGAGGTCGAGGTGGTGCCGATCTGCCACCGGGTGGTGCAGCACTCGAACTGGAAGTTCTTCATGGAGAACCAGCTCGACGCGCTGCACCCGTCGGTGACCCACCAGTCCACGGGCATCGCCGCCGGCCGGGTCGAGCGACGGCTCAAGACCGAGCGCGGGTCGGCACCGCTGTACTACCACTACCTGTCGGCCTTCGCCTCCAGCTTCGACCAGTGGGATTCCGTGCAGACGATCAACTTCCCGCGCGGCCACGGCATCCTCAAGGCCTACATGGGCCTGCGCCCGCGCGATCCCGACACGCTGGAGCACGAGGCGATGCTGGTCAAGGCCTATGGCGCCGAGAAGGCCGAGGAGTACCTGTCGCGCAGCATCCACCACGTGCTGGTCTATCCCTACCTGTCCGTGCAGTCGCCGCTGCAGCAGCTGCGCTGCCTGCGCCCGATCGGCCCCGACAAGACCTTGTCGGAGATCTGGCACTTCCGGCTGAAGGGCGCGCCGGAGGCGATCTACCGCCGCAGCCTCTGGTACTACAACCTGGTCAACTCGCCGGCCACCATGATCAACGCCGACGACCTGGAGAACTGGACCAAGGGGCAGTGGGGCCTGCAGTCCAAGGGCGGCGACTGGGTCAGCTTCCACCGCTGGTTCGGCGACGACCGCGTCGAGGACGGCGTCACCTATTCCAACCACGGCACCTCGGAGGCCGTGATGCGCAACCAGTTCCAGGCCTGGAGCCAGTACCTGTCGCAGGAAGGAGGCGCAGCATGAACGGCAAGACGCCCGGCGGCGCCGCCGCCATCCCGAGCGCGGGCCCCGATTTCGAGCACCTGCTGGCGCAGGAAGTGGTGATCGAGGGCCGCGACGGCGAAGCCCGCACCGGCGCCCAGGCCGTGGAGCCGGACCACCGCCCGCGCGCTGCGACGGGCGGCCACGCACCCGCCACCCGGCTGCCGCCGCCCGGCATCCTGGCGCGCACCGACGCCGAGGCCCTGCTGCAGCGCGAGGTGGAGCAACTGCTGTACCGGCAGGCCGAGCTGCTGGACGGCAAGCACTGGCAGGACTGGATCGACCTGTTCGCCCCGGACGGCGTCTACTGGATGCCGGTCACGCCGGAGCAGACCGACTGGGAGGGCTCGCCCTCGATCTTCGCCGAGGACCGGCTGATGATGGAGATCCGCAAGGGGCGCGTCTCGCACCCCAACGCGTGGTCGCAGGTACCCATGTGGGAGACCAGCCATGTGGTGAGCCACGTCGTGCTGGAGTCCGCCGGACCCGACCAGGTCCAGGTGCGGTCGCGCTTCCACATGATGGAGCTGCGGCGCGACACCGTGCGCCACTTCGGCGGCCGCTACCAGCACACGCTGGTGCGCGGCGACGACGGCGCGCTGAAGATCCGGCTGCAACGCGTGGACCTGTTCAACAGCCAGGCATCGTTCGACTACGTCCTGCAAGTGTGGGTCTGAGGCGCCGGCCCGTCCCTTCAACGAGGAGCTCCGCATGAACACGCAACCATCCCGCCCCGTCTCCGCGTGGACCCGCACCCTGCTGGCGCTCGCGCTGGCCGGTGCCGCGGCCACGTCGATGGCCGCCGACAAGGTCAAGGTCGGCTTCGTCAGCACCCTGTCCGGCCCATCGTCGGCGCTGGGGACCGACATCCGAGACGCGTTCCAGCTGTTCGTCAAGCTCAATGGCGGCAAGCTCGGCGGCATGCCCGCCGAAGTGCTGGTCAGCGATGACCAGTTCAAGCCGGCCGTGGCGCGCCAGCTGTTCGAGCGCAACGTCAAGCGCGACCGCGTCGACTTCATGACCGGCGTGGTGTTCTCCAACATCATGCTCGCCGCGCTGCCCGAGGCGCTGGACAACAAGGTCACCTACATCAGCGCCAATGCGGCGCCCTCGTCGATGGCCGGCAAGGACTGCCACCCGTACTTCTTCGCGGTGTCCTGGCCCAACGACGCCTACCACGAGGCCGCCGGTGCCTTCGCCAACCAGCGCGGCCTCAAGAGCGTGTACCTGCTCGCGCCGAACTACCAGGCGGGCAAGGATTCGCTGGCCGGCTTCAAGCGCACCTTCAAGGGCCAGGTGGTCGGCGAGAACTACACCAAGCTGGGGCAGCTGGACTACGCCGCGGAACTGGCCGAGATCCGTGCCGCCAAGCCGCAGGTGCTGTACATCTTCCTGCCGGGTGGCATGGGCATCAACTTCATCAAGCAGTTCGTCGGCGCCGGGCTTGGGCAGCAGACCATGCTGCTGCTGCCCGGCTTCAGTGCCGACCAGGACGTGATCGGCCCGGTCGGCCAAGCCATGGCGGGCCTGTTCAACACCGCGCACTGGTCGCCCGACCTGGACAACCCGGCCAACAAGAAGTTCGTCGCCGAGTTCCGCAAGGAGTACAAGCGCACGCCGACGCTCTATGCGTCGCAGGGCTACGACGACGCGCAACTGATCGACGCGGCGGTGCGCAGCCTCAAGGGCAAGCTCGACGACAAGGAGGCGGTGCGGCGCGCGGTTCGCAACGCGAAGTTCGATTCGGTGCGTGGCGCCTTCCGCTTCAACGTCAACCAGTATCCGATCCAGAACTACTACGTGCGCACCATCGGCAGCGACGGCAACGGCGGCCTGGTCAACAAGTCGTTCAGCGAGCCCATCCTGCGCGACCACGGCGATGCCTACTCGCAACTGTGCACCATGGGCAAGTAGCGACCGGCGCGCTGCGGCCCGATGAGCGGCGTCTTCGTCCTCGAGCAGGCACTCAACGGGCTTCAGCTCGGCTTCATGCTGTTCCTGCTGGCGGCCGGGCTGACGCTGGTGTTCGGCGTCATGGACATGATCAACCTGGCGCACGGCTCGCTCTACATGGTGGGCGCCTTTCTGGCCGCCTGGCTGACGGCCTGGAGCGGTTCGTTCCTGGTCGGCGTGGCCGGCGCGGTGGTGCTCACCGCGCTGTTCGGGATGCTGCTGGAGGCCGGCCTGCTGCGCACGCTGTACGCGCGCGACCACCTGTCGCAGGTGCTGGCCACCTTCGCGCTGATCCTGATCCTCAACGACGGCGTGAAGATGCTGTTCGGCAATGACCTGCCGCTGTCGGCGCCGGCGGCCCTGGAAGGCCCGGTGGAGATCCTCCCCGGCCTGCACTACCCGGCCTGGCGGCTGGTGATCATCGGGGTCGGCGTGCTGGTGGCGCTGCTGCTGTACCTCGGGGTGCAGCGCACGCGCATGGGGGCGCTGGTGCGCGCCGGCGCCTCCAACCGGGAGATGAGCGAGGCGATGGGGTTGGACGTGGGGCGCCTGTTCACGCTGGTGTTCGGCCTGGGCGCGGCCTTGTGCGCGGTTGCCGGCAGCCTGCTGGCGCCGCTGCTGGCCGTGCAGGTGGGCATGGGCGAGAACATCCTGATCCTCGCCTTCGTGGTGATCGTCATCGGCGGCATCGGCTCGATCCGCGGTGCCCTGGTCGGCGCCCTGCTGGTCGGGGTGGTAGACACGCTGGGCCGCACGCTGCTGCAGCAGATGCTGCGGGAGGTGCTGCCGCCGCAGTGGGCCAGCGCCGCCGGCCCGGCCCTGGCCTCGATGTCGGTGTACATGCTGATGGCCGCGATGCTGGTCGTGCGCCCGCAGGGGCTGTTTCCGGTGCGCAGCGGATGACGGCGGCCCGGATCGCCATCGCCGCTGCCCTGCTGCTGGCTGCCCTGGCGCTGCCCCGTGCCCTGGACGCGGCCGATGCCGGCTTCTACCTGGGAACGGCCAGCCGCATCCTCGTCTACGCCGTGGCGGCCACCAGCCTCAACCTCCTGCTCGGCTATGGCGGGATGATCTCGCTGGGGCACGCGGCCTTTTTCGGCCTGGGGGCGTACAGCACCGGCATCCTACTGAGCGAGGGCGTGCAGTCGGGATTCCTGCACCTGCTGGCGGTGGTGGCGGTCGCCGGACTTGCCGCACTCGTCATCGGCGCGATCTCGCTGCGCACGCGCGGCGTCTACTTCATCATGATCACGCTGGCCTTCGCGCAGATGCTGTTCTACCTGGGCAACTCGATCAAGGGCTACGGGGGCGACGAAGGCCTGACGGTGCGCGTGCGTTCGCTGCTGCCGGGCGGCATCGACCTGCGCGACGACCCCACTTTCTACTACTGCGCGCTGGCGGTGCTGGCGGCGCAGCTGCTGCTGCTGCACCGCTTCGCGGCCTCCCGGTTCGGCCGCGCCGTGCAGGCCCTGCGCGACGATGAAGTGCGCGCCGAGGCGCTCGGCCTGCCGGTATTCGCCGCCAAGCTGGCGGTGTTCGTGGTGGCGGGGGTGATGTGCGGCGCGGCCGGCGCCCTCAGCGTCAACTTGCAGGGCTACGTCAGCCCGAACCTGCTGCACTGGACCCAGTCCGGCACGCTGCTGGTGATGGTGCTGCTGGGCGGCGTGGGCACCTTGTGGGGCGGCCTGCTCGGTGCGGCCGCCCTGCTGCTGATGCAGGAGGTGCTGTCCGCGCAGACCGAATACTGGGAATTCTGGATCGGCTGGGTGCTGCTGGCCGTGGTGCTGTTCGCGCGCGGCGGCCTGGCCGGCCTACTGCAGGCCGTGGCGGCGCGAAGGATCCGCTCGTGAGTGCCGCCGCGCCCCTGCTGGAGATCCGCGCCCTGCACAAGCGGTTCGGCGGCGTCGCCGCGACCGATGGCGTCGACCTGGCGGTCAGGGCCGGCGAGATCCACGCCCTGATCGGCCCCAACGGTGCCGGCAAGACCACCCTGATCGCCCAGGTGGCCGGCCAGCTCGCCAGCGACAGCGGCAGCGTGCGGTTCGCCGGCAGCGACATCACCCGCCTGCCGACGCACAAGCGCGCCCGGCGGGGCCTGGTGCGCTCGTTCCAGATCACCCGGCTGTTCAGGTCCCTGTCGGTGCTGGAGAACATGGCGGTGGCCGTGCAGGCCTCGCAGGGGCGCACGTTCTCGGCCTGGCGGGCGCTGCGTGCCGAGACGGCGCTGTTCGACCAGGCGCGGGCGCTGCTGGACCGGCTGGGCCTGGCGGGCAAGCACGACTGGCGCATCGAGCAGCTGTCGCACGGCGAGCAGCGCGCGCTGGAAGTCGGCATGGCGCTGGCCGGACGGCCCCAGCTGGTGCTGCTGGACGAACCGCTGGCCGGCATGGGCGCCCAGGAATCGCAGGCCATGGCGACGCTGATCGCCGGGCTGCGCCAGGAGTTCACCGTGCTGCTGGTCGAGCACGATGTCGACGCCGTATTCCGGCTGGCCGATTCGGTGTCGGTGTTGGTCAACGGCCGCATCATCGCCAGCGGACGGCCGGACGAGGTCCGGGCCGACCCGGCCGTGGAAGCCGCCTACCTCGGCAGTGCGGAAGGGGAGACCGCATGACCTCACCCGGCGTGGCCCCCGGCTTGCTGCGCGTGCAGGGCCTGTGTTCGGGCTACGGCCGCAGCCAGGTGCTGTTCGGTGTCGACCTGCACATCGGCGAGGGCGAAATCCTGGGCGTGCTGGGTCGCAACGGCATGGGCAAGACCACCCTGGTGCGGTCGATCATGGGGCTGCTGCGGCCCACCGGGGGCACCGTCGAACTGGGCGGTCGCGCGATCGTGGGGCTGGCGCCGCACCGGGTGGCCCGCCAGGGGATCGCGGTGGTTCCCGAGGGGCGCCAGGTCTTCGCCAACCTGAGCGTGCTGGAACACCTGACCGCTTTTGCACGCGGTGGGCATGGCACTGCGCATGCGTGGACGATCGATCGCCTGCTGCATCTGTTTCCCCGCCTGGCCGAGCGCCGCTCCAACCTCGGCGGGCAGTTGTCGGGCGGCGAGCAGCAAATGCTGGCGATCGCCCGTGCGCTGGCGACGAATCCGCGCCTGCTCATTCTGGACGAGGCGACGGAAGGGCTGGCGCCGCTGGTGCGCGAGGAGGTGTGGCACGCGTTGTCCACCCTGCGGCAGGCCGGCATGTCCATGCTGGTGATCGACAAGTACGTGCGGCGCCTGATCGGCCTGGCCGACCGGCACGTGATCCTGGAAAAAGGCGAGGTGGCATGGACCGGGAGTTCCGCGCAACTGGAGGCGGACCGGAGCCTGTGGTCCCGTCACCTCGGACTCTGAGAGCGAAAGAGTGGGATGCGCGTCCCCACCGATTGACGCGCGACTGCCAATGTGTACCGTTGGACCACGACAAAAGGAGACGACGAGATGAAGGCTCGAATTCACGCAAAGGTACTGGGTGCGGTCGCAGCGATGCTGCTGGCAGCCGGCTTCGCGGGCACGGCGACCGCGCAGGAGGCCACGCTGCGGCTGGTCAGCGCCTTCGCCGAGAACGGCATCTACGTGCAGCGCCTGCAGCCGTGGATCAAGAAGTTCAACGCCGAGGGCAAGGGCGTGCTGCAGATCAACTTCATCGGCGGCCCCAAGGCGATCCCGACCTTCGAGGTGGGCAACGCCGTCAAGACCGGCGTGGTCGACATGGCCCTGTCCACCGGCGCCTTCTACACCAACGTGATGCCGGAGGCCGACTTCCTCAAGCTCACCCAGATCCCGGTCGCCGAGCAGCGCAGGAACGGCGCGTTCGACGCGATCAACAAGGTCTGGAACGAGAAGGCCAACATGCAGTACCTGGGACGGATGGTGGAGAACCAGCCGTTCCACCTGTACACCACCAAGAAGATCGACAAGCCCGACCTGACCGGCCTGAAGATCCGCATCACGCCGGTGTACCGCGAGTTCTTCCAGGCGCTCAACGCCAACGTGGTCACCACGCCGCCGGGCGAGGTCTACACGGCGCTGGAGCGCGGGGTGGTCGACGGCTACGGCTGGCCGATCGGCGGCATCTTCGACCTGAACTGGCAGGAGAAGACCAAGTACCGCGTCGACCCCGGCTTCTACGACGCCGAGGTGTCGCTGATCATGCACCTGCCGGCGTACCGCAAGCTGACGCAGGCCCAGCGCGACTACCTGAACAAGCAGTTGCTGGCACTGGAGGCGCAGAACACCTTCTGGGCCCAGTACACCGCCGATGAGATCGCGCGCCAGCAGAAGGCCGGCATCGAAACGATCAAGTTCGACGCCGCCACCGCCAAGGCGTACCGCGACAAGGCCTACGAGGTGGGCTGGGCCAACGCGCAGAAGCTCAGCCCCGAGGTCGCCGCGCGCTTCAAGCCGCTGTTCGCGCCCAAGCAGTGAGGGCGCGCCTCGCCCTCGCCTGGCAGGGATTGCTGGCCGGCCTGGCGCTGGCCGGCTGCGCCGTCATGTTCGCCATGATGATGGTCATCGTGGTCGACGTGACCCTGCGCAACATCCCGGTGCCGGGCCTGCCGCGCGGGCTGGCCTGGAGCAACGAGATCTCCGAGATGATGCTGTTCCTCACCACCATGCTGGTGGCGCCCTGGCTGCTGCGCCAGGGCCAGCACATCCGGGTCGACATCGTGCTGCAGGCACTGCCGCCCAGGGTGGCCTGGCAGATCGAGTGGCTGGGCGACATCGTCGGCCTGGCCTGCTGCGTGTTCATGGCCTGGTACGGCACCCGCGCCACCTGGGCCAGCTGGAGCGACGGCTCGCTGATGATCAAGACACTGGTCACGCCCGAGTGGTGGTCGCTGGCGCCGCTGCCCATCACCTTCGTGCTGCTGTCGGTGGAGATGGTGCTGCGCATGCAGCGCCTCGCCGCCGGCGAGCGCGCCCCGCGGCAGGATGCGGTGAGCGCCGCGTGAGGAAGGCTTTCGAATGAGCGACTGGGTCGTCGGCGCCTGGCTGATGCTGGGCGGCTCCACGCTGCTGCTGTTCATCGGCATCCCGGTGGCGCTGACCTTCATCACCATCAACATCGTCGGCGCCTGGCTGTACATGGGCGGGGAGGCCGGGCTGGCGCAGCTCGCGCGCAGCAGCGTCAGCTCGGTCATGGCGTTCTCGCTGACGCCGATCCCGCTGTTCGTGCTGATGGGCGAGGTGCTGTTCCACACCGGGCTGGCGCTGCAGGTGATCGAGGGCATCGAGCGGCTGATCCGCCGCCTGCCGGGCCGGCTGGCGGTCGTCGCCGTGGTCGCAGGAACGGTGTTTTCCGCCATCTCCGGCTCCACCATCGCCACCACCGCCATGCTGGGCTCGCTGCTGCTGCCGGTGATGCTGGCGCGCGGCTACCACCCGACGCTGGCCACCGGCCCGATCATGGCGATCGGTGCGGTCGACATGCTGATCCCGCCCTCGGCGCTGACGGTGCTGCTCGGCTCGCTGTCCGGCATCTCGATCTCCAAGCTGCTGGTCGGCGGGGTGCTGCCCGGCGCGCTGCTGTCGGCGGCCTTCGTGCTGTGGATCGTGATGCGGGTGCGGATCACGCCGGCGCTGGCGCCCGCCGCGGAGCAGCAGCCCGCCTACCGCGGCTGGGAGAAGTGGAAGCCGTTCTTCGCCTACGTGCTGCCCACGCTGTCGATCTTCGGCGTGGTAGTGGGGGCGCTGGCCGCGGGCTGGGCCACGCCCACCGAGTGCGCGGCGCTGGGCGCCTTCGCCACCCTGGTGCTGGCGGCGGCCTACCGGGCGCTGACCTTCAAGGCGCTGCTCAAGGCGCTCAAGGGCACCGCCAACATCTCCGGGATGATCCTGTTCATCATCCTGGGCGCGACCACCTTCGCCCAGATCCTGTCCTTCTCGGGCGCCAGCAACGGGCTGGTGCAGCTGATCACCGGGCAGGGCTGGTCCACCGGGATGATCGTCGCCGGCATGATGGGCATGCTGATCTTCCTGGGGATCTTCGTCGACCAGGTCAGCATGATGATGATCACGCTGCCGATCTTCATGCCCATCGTGCAGCAGCTGGGCATAGACCCGGTGTGGTTCGGCATCATGTTCCTGATCTGCATGCAGCTGGGGCTGCTGCTGCCGCCGCACGGGCTGCTGCTCATGACCATGCGGGGCGTCGCGCCGCCGGCGGTCACCATGGGCCACATCTTCCAGGCCGTGGTCCCCTACGTGGCGATGAGCATCCTGCTGCTGGCGGCGGTGTTCTGGCTGCCGGCGATCGCGACCTGGCTGCCCGGCTGGATCGGCTAGTGTCCTGTCGCCAGTAACTGGCAGGCCGACCTCGGCACCTGCGAACGGGACCTGTCCGCCGGCATGATCCGGTGGTCGAGCAAGGTCCGCGAAGTATTCGGCCTGGCGCCGGATGTGCCGGTGACTCTTGTCGTTCGGTTGGGGCGCTTCTAGGATGCGACTTTCGCCCTACGAGGTGCTCAAAATGTCAGCTGATCAGCCTCCTGCGCCGCCGAGCAACGCGAGTCCGGCGCCCCAGAGCTCGGGGTTCGATGTGTGGCTCCACCCGTTGCTGCGTGGCGAACTGGTCTGGCAGGACACCACCGAAGGCATCTGGCGCATGGAGTTCTTCCCGCCGGTGGACACCCGGTTGTCGCCGGACGAACAGGCGGACGCTTTCCTGCACAGTGGCCGCTTCACCGATTGCAACGAGGCGTTCGCGCGCATGTATGGGCTGGCGTCGCCGGCGCAGGTGCTGGGCCAACGGCTCGAGCTGATCATGGGCAGCGACCGCCGGGTGCGGGACTACCTCGTCAGGCTGGCCCGTTCAGGCTATCACGCGCATGAGGTCGAATCGCAGGAGCAGGGCCCCGATGGCCACCCCCTGTGGTTCGCCCACAGCCTGTCGGGCGTGGTGGAGGACGGCCTGCTGGTGCGCGCCTGGGGCACGCAGCGCGACATCACCCCGCGCAAGCGGGCCGAAGCCGCCCTGGTCGAAGCCGATCGCCGCAAGGACGAGTTCCTGGCCACGCTGGCGCACGAGTTGCGCAATCCGCTGGCGCCGATCCGCGCCTCCGCCGAGCTGCTGCGCCTCATCAGCGCGCAGGACTCGAGGCTCGCGCGCCATGCCGAGGTCATCGGCCGGCAGGTCGGCCACCTGACCCGGATGATCGACGACCTGATGGACGCCAGCCGCATCAGCCGGGGCAAGCTCCAATTACAGCAGGCCCCCGTCGTCCTGCAGGACGTGGTGCGCTCGGCGCTGGAGAACGTGCAGGCCGAGCTGGAGGCCGGCCGTCATCCGCTGCAGCTGGCGCTACCCGAAGAGCCCCTCTGGCTGATCGGCGACGAGGTCCGGCTGGTGCAGATCGTGCAGAACCTGCTGACCAATGCGGTGCGCTACTCGGCAGCGGGCCGGCCGATCGCGATCAGCATCGAGCCGATGGGCGGGCAGGCCGTGGTGCGGGTGCGCGACCAAGGCATCGGGCTTGCACCCGATCAGCTGCCGCGGCTGTTCGACCCGTTCTATCGGGGCGGCAGCCAGTCGGTGCGCGCCACCGGCGGACTGGGCATCGGCCTGCCGCTGGCCAAGCTGCTGGCCGAGCTGCACCACGGCTCGGTCGAGGCGCACAGCGCCGGGCTCGGCCAGGGCAGCGAGTTCTCGGTCTTCTTGCCGCTGCCCGCGGAGCCGGTCGGCGTGCAGGACCGTGGAAGCCCGGGGCAGGTCGAGGGTGTGCAAGGCCTGCGTTTGCTGATCGTCGATGACAACCGGGATGCGGCCGACATGCTGGCCGAGGTGCTGCGGCTGATGGGAAACGAGGTCAGTACCGCCTACGACGGCGTGGAGGGTCTGGCCCAGGCCGAGTCATTGCGTCCGGAGGTGGTGGTCCTCGACCTGGGCATGCCGCGGATGGACGGCTATGACACCTGCCGGGCACTGCGCGCGACCCCGTGGGGTCGGGCCATGACCGTGGTGGCGCTGTCCGGCTGGGGCCAACCGGCCGACCTGCAGCGCGCCGCCGAGGCGGGCTTCGACGGCCACGTGGTCAAGCCGGTGGCGCCCGAAGCGCTGATGCACACCATCGAGGAGTTGGTGGCCAGACAGGCCGTTTGACGGCGCTTGCCGCCAGCGTCCGGCTTGTCGCCGGCTGTCGATCACGGGGCCGTCACGCGCCTTGGCAGCGCGGAAGCAGGTTGAAAACGATTTCTGTCCTGCACGGCCGGCCGGCGTGTCTGTCAAGCAATCCTGCGGACGGGCCCCGAGCGAATCCTCCAGTGGGAAGTATTTGAGAAAAGCCGTCGGCTACGGTGTTGACAGCGAAGTCTTCACGCGGCATAGTTGTGAAAACGTTTTCTGAATCTCAGGAGATCCGATGGGTACTCGAATGAGGCTGGCGACACTCCCCACCCAGCCGACCATGAATGAAAACCACCGCCTGGTGCGCACCGTCTTCCGGCGGGCCGACCTGCTGGCCAGCAGCGTGCTGGCGGTGGAGCAGTCGACGTATTTCGCCGCGGGCAAGTCGCCGGTCCACGCGGAGGGGGACTCCGAGGAGGTGATCTATTTCCGGCGCGGCCGCGGCAAGGTGCTGCGCGGCGCCGAGTACGTCGAGGTCGGCCCCGGCTCCGCGGTGACCATTCCGGGCGGGATCGCGCACCACGTGGTCAATACCGGCGAAGACGTGCTCGAGCACATCCTCATCAGCGCCGACCTGTCCCGGCCTGCAGCCCCGGCGCGCGCGCTGCCGGACACCGGCGACTACCTGGTCCACCACGGCGCGGATGGCCTGCAGAGGCTGGCCTGCCGGAAGTTCACCATCGCCGCTGGCGAGCAGTCGCCCGCGTGGACCCACGACGACCGGGAAGTCGTCTATGCGATCTCCGGCGGCTTCACCATCGTGCACGTGGGCCTGCCGGGTGGCGAATACGAGTGGCAGTACGCCATGGATGGCTCCAACTGCTTCTGGCTGCCGCCGGGGCGGCCCCACTTCTTCCGCAACGTCGGCGACAGCCCGCTGACCGTGGTGGCGCTGCTGTGCCTGTCCGACGCACCGCCCCTGTAAACCCGCTGGAGTCATTTCGATGCTGATCAAGGAAGTGACGGCGGTCGCCGTCTCCGTGCCGCTGGACATCGTCACCAGCATGTCCAGCCGCACGGTGCATGCCCGGGAGTACGTGATCGTCACGATCGAGGACGAGGACGGGAGCACCGGCACCGGCTACACCTACGCCGGCACCACCGGCGCGCGCGCGCTGCGCGACAACGTCCTGCATTCGCTGGTTCCGGTGCTGCGGGGGCGGCCGGTCCACGACATCGAGGGCGCGTGGAAGGACATGTACCAGGAAGCCCTCCTGATCGGGCGGCGCGGCGCGGTGCTGCGCGCGATGTCGGCGATCGACATCGCGCTGTTCGACCTGGTCGCGCGCAAGGCCGGCCTGCCGCTGGCCAAGTACCTGGGCGGCTGGAAGGACAAGGTCCCGGCCTACGCGTCCGGCGGCTACTACCGCACGGGCGATCCGTTCGAGCAGCTCGAGCGGGAGATCCGCGGCAACCAGGCGCTGGGTTTCACCGACCACAAGATCAAGGTGGGCGGCCGCACCGTGCGTGAGGACGCCGCGCGGGTGAAGCTGGCGCGCGAGCTGGTCGGGCCCGAGGGCCGGCTCTCGCTGGACGCCAACAACGCGTACCGCCATGCGGCCGAGGCGATCGAAGCGGGCCGCGCCTTCGAGCGTGCCGCCGGCCCGCTGGGGTTGTGGTGGTTCGAGGAGCCGCTGTCGCCGGAAGACGTGGCCGGCCATGCCCGGGTCGCGGCAGCACTGGAAACGCCGGTGGCCACTGGCGAGATCCACCAGACCCGATGGGATTTCCGGGCCCTGATGGAGCAGGGTGCGGCCGCGATCGTCCAGGCCGATGCCGCCGTGGTGGGCGGCATCAGCGAATGGCGCCGGATCGCGGCGCTGTGCGCCTCGTTCGACGTGCCGATGGCGCCGCACTGGCACCACAACCTGCACGTGCACCTGGCGGCGTGCACGCCCAACTGCATGGTGGTCGAGCACTTCGACCTGGCCAAGGACGTGTTCAACTTCGAACGCCTGCTGACGCCCGCCTCGCGGGCGCGGCCCGCAGGCGGCTGCCTGGTGGTCCCGGACGTCCCGGGCCTCGGGGTCGAGTTCGATGCGCAGGCGGTCGAGCAGTTCAGGCTCGCGTGAGACGCCCCGGCATGCATCACGATCTGCACGGCAAGGTGGCCGTGGTCACCGGCAGCGCCCGCGGCATCGGGCGCGGCATCGCCCAGCGGCTGGCGCAGGAAGGCTGCAAGCTGGTCCTGAACGACATCGCCGAGGAGGCGCTGGCGCTCACCGCGGCGGAACTGCGCGAGCAGGGCGCGCAGGTGCTGGCCCTGGTCGCCGATGTGGGCAGCCGCCCGCAGGTGGAAGCGATGTTCGCGCAGGCCGAGGCCTGGCAGGGCGGGGTCGACGTGCTGGTGAACAACGCCGGCTGGTCGGTGCCGGTATCGCACCTGCTGGAGATGACCGAGGCGCACTGGGACGATGTCCAGCGCACCAATCTCAAGAGCATGTTCCTGTGCACGCAGGCGGCGGCCCGGGGCATGGTGGAAGCCGGCCGCGCCGGCTCCATCGTCTGTCTCAGCTCCTTCGGGGCCGCGCGCGCGCACCGCGCGATGGCCGCTTACGACGCCTCGAAGGGCGGGGTGGAAGCCTTCACCCGGGCGGCCGCGCTCGACCTGGCCCCGTTCGGCGTGCGCGTCAACGCGATCGGGCCGGGGGCGATCCATACCGAGTTCTTCGATCACGAAGGGATCCAGGGGCAGCGCCAGCGTGCCCGCCCGGTGCCACTGGGGCGGGTCGGCCAGGTCCAGGACGTCGCCGCCGGGGCCGCCTTCCTGGCGTCCTGCGACGCCGCTTACATTACGGGCCAGGTGCTCTACATCGACGGTGGCATGCACGCGCAACTGCGGCCGCCCGAAATGGATAGGCCCTTGCCGGCTGCGTTCGAAGGACTGCGCCGCGCCGACCCCGCCACCGCGCACCAGCCATGAAGTCCAGCAGTTCAGCCGCCAGCCTGACCGAGCCCGTCGGCATCCGCGAGATTGCCCGCGAAAGCGGCGTTTCGATCGCCACCGTCTCGCGCGTGCTGCAAGGCAACGCACGGGTGTCCCGCGATCTGCGGGCCAAGGTGGAGGAGGTGGTGCGGCGGCTGAACTACCGCCCGAACTTCTCGGCGCGCACGTTGCGGATGCAGAAGTCGAACACCGTTGGGGTGGTGGTGCCGCACATCGGCAACGCCCACTTCAGCGATGCGGTGCGGGCCATCCAGGACGTCGCCAGCAACGAGGGCTACACCGCGCTGATCGTCAACTCGGACGGTGAGCCGGAGCAGGAGCTGGCGGCCCTGCGAACGCTGCAGGCGCGGCAGGTCGACGGCATCATCCTGGTGTCGGCCTCCCCGACCGGGACCAAGGCCCTGACCTCCACCATCGACCGGGGGGTCCCGGTCCTGGCGATGGACCGTGCCATCCGCGGCGCCAGCGTCGACCAGGTTTTGGTCAACACGCGCGCCGGCACGCGCGAGGCGGTGCTGCACCTGGCGGGCAACCGCTGCAGCCGGATCGCCCTGCTGGCCGGTCCCTCGGGCCTGTGGACGGCTTCCGAGAAGTTCAAGGGCTACCTGGAGGGGCTGAAGGAGGCGCAGCTCGAGTTCGACCCGGACCTGGTGCTGCCCGGCGACTACAGCTTCGAAAGCGGCGAGAACCAGGCGCTGGCCCTGCTCGACCTCAAGCCACGGCCCGACGCACTGATCGTTGCCAACAACCTGATGACGCTCGGGGCGATGCGGGTGTTCCTGCGCCAGGGCGTCCAGATTCCCGGCGAGCTCGCGCTGGTGGGCTACGACGACGCCCTCTGGACCGACGTGGTCCGCCCGACGGTCACGGTGGTCTCCCAGCCGACCTACGAGCTGGGTGCGGTTTCCATCCGGACGCTGCTCGCGCGCCTGGCCAACCGTTCGACCGAGCCGAAGCAGGTGGTGCTCGACACCCGCCTGATCGTGCGCGAGTCGAGCGCGCGCGGACCTGCAAACCCCTGAACCCGCATCGATGGGGTGCTGCCGCACGCTTGTATGAAAACGTTTTCTTACACCGGAAACGCTTCCCCCAACCTTCTGGAGCCCACGATGTCCGACTCCCATCCCTTCGCCAACCTCCTCGTCAGTCCGCGCGCCGGCAAGCCCCGCATCGCCGGCTCCACCTGGATCACGCTGTTCGGGGAGGGTCCCCGGCAGCTCGAGGCGCTGCTCGAGACCTCGAGCGAGTTCATCGACCGCGCCAAGCTGGCCTATGGCTCGGCGTTGCTGGCCAAGCCGGCAGTGCTCAAGACCATCACCGGCATGCTGCGCGAGCGCGGCATCGAGCCCTATCCGGGCGGAACGATCCTGGAGATGGCCATCCGCCTGGGCCAGGTGCCGGCCTTCTACGACTGGGCCCAGGAGATGGGCTTCACCGGCATCGAGATCTGCGACGGCGTGGTGGAGATGACGCGCGAGGAGCGCTCGGGCTACATCCGCATGGGCGTGGAGCGCGGCCTGAACGTCACCACCGTCGTGCAGGAGGCGATCCGCAAGCCGGTGATCGAAATCGTCCCGCTGAACGACCGGATCGCGCGCGCCAAGGCGGACTTCGAGGCCGGCGCCACCCAGGCCCACTTCATCTACCAGGCGATGGCCCGGGGCGAGACCCCGGCCGACGTGGTCGGTCCGCTCAAGTTCGAGCAGGTCAAGCGTGTGATCGCCGAGATCGGCAGCGAGCGCATGGTGTGCGAAGCCCTGTCGGCGGACGACCAGCTGAAGTACCTGCGCGTCTTCGGCCCGGACATCAGCCTCGGCCACATCGACCCGCGCACCGTCGTGCAGCTGGAAGCGCAGCGCCGCCGCCTCGGCTACGAGACCTTCTGGTCGGCCGTGTGGGGCCGCCCGCACTGGAGCTGAAGCGGCCATGTTCAACCCCTTCGGCCCCGTCGAGCGCATCCCCGCCCGGGTGTGGTCGCGCATGCCGGCGAAGTACCGCCGCGGCAAGCGCAGCGCGTGGGCCGATGCCAACCGCGGCGGCGAGCTGCTGGACTGCTTCCTGGAGGGCCCGAGCTTCGACCGCCAGGGCCGGCTGTGGCTGGTGGACGTGCCGTTCGGCCGCGTCTTCCGGATCGACCCGGACGGTGCCTGGGAGCTGGTCACCGAATACGACGGCTGGCCCAACGGCCTGAAGATCCACCGCGACGGCCGCATCTTCATCTGCGACTATCGCCGCGGCCTGCTGGGCCTGGACGCTGCGTCCGGTGCGGTCGCGCCGGTGCTGGAGACGGTGCACAGCGAGAGCTTCAAGGGGCTGAACGACCTGCACTTCGCGCCCAACGGCGACCTCTGGTTCACCGACCAGGGCCAGACCGGCGTGGCCGACCCGACCGGACGGCTGTACCGGCTGCGCGCCGGCGGCGCGCTCGACAAGCTGCTGGACTGCATCCCCAGCCCGAACGGCGTCACCCTCGCGGGCAGCGGCCGCCATGGCTACGTCGCGGCCACCCGCAGCCAGCAGGTCTGGCGCGTGCCGCTGATGGCCGATGGCGGCGTCTCCAAGGTGGGCGTCGCGATTCAGCTGTCCGGCGGGACCGCCGGGCCCGATGGCATCGAGACGGACGCCGAGGACGGCCTGCTGGTCTGCCACCTCGGCGTGGGCGTGTGGCGCTTCGACGCCCGCATGCTGCCGACGCACCTGGTGCAGCCGGCCGCCGACGAGACCCACCTCACCAACCTGGCCTTCGACCCGCGCGAGCCGCGCGACCTGTACCTGACCGCCTCGCTCACCGGCACCGTGCAAGTCGCCCGCATGCCGGTGCCGGGTCGGCCGCTTTTCGCCCATTCACCAGCGCCCGGGCCGCTTCTGCCCGAAAACATGACCCAAGGAGATCAGTGATGCGCATGACCCCCCCATCCATACCGCGCGCCGTGTTCGCTGCCGCGCTGGGCATCGGTTTCGCGTTCGGCGCCGCCGCGGTCCACGCGCAGCAGGCCGCCGGTGGCGAGCTGAAGATCGGCACCTTGCTGCCGATGACCGGCCCGGCCGCGCAGTTCGGCCCGCCGATGGCCGCCGCCGTCGAGCTGGCGGCCAAGGACGTCAACGACGCCGGCGGCGTGCTGGGCCGCAAGCTCACGCTGGTGCATGCCGACGAGGCGGGTGACGCGAACATCGCGTCCCAGGCGCTGGACCGCCTGCTCAGCCAGAACGTGCGGGCCATCATGGGTACCGGCTCGACTTCGGTGACGCTGTCGCTGCTGGACAAGGTGGTGCGGGCGCGCGCCTCGATGTGCTCGGGCGCGAACACGGGGCCCCAGCTGACCGCCTATCCGCACCAGGGCTACTTCGCGCGCACCTCCTACTCCCAGGTGCTGCAGGGCCCGGTCTACGCGCAACTGGCGATCGAGGACGGCCACAGCAGGATCGCCATCCTGGCGCGCGGCGATGCCTTCGGCAAGGGCCTGGCCGAAGCCATCGAGCAGTCGTTCAAGGCGGCTGGCGGCGAGGTGCTGGCCACCATCGTCTACGACCCGGCGCAGACCAGCTTCGACTCCGAGGTCCAGCGCATCGCCGGCCTGCGCCCCGAGGGCGTGGCGGTGATCGGCTACGACGAGCGCGGCAAGATCTTCCGCTCCATGATCGAGCGCGGCCTCGGGCCGCGCAACATCGGCGTGTACACCACCGGCGTGCTGGGCCCCGATTTCTGGAAGGGCGTCAACCCGGCCGACGCCGCGGTGCTGGAGAAGGTCAAGCAGGGCGGCTCGGTGCTGACCATCCGCGGCAACGACTTCGGCCCGCGCCTGGCGGCCCATGCGCCGGGCCTGCGCACCAACCAGTTCGCCCCCGAGCAGTACGACTGCCTGGTGATCACGGCATTGGCGATGACCGCGGCCAAGTCGACCGACCCCGCCGTCTACAAGAGCCAGGTGCCGCTGGTCACCAAGGGCGAGGTCGAGTGCACCAACTACCGCGACTGCGTGCGTGCGCTGTCGGCGGGCAAGACCATCGCCTACGTGGGCCCGACCGGACCGACCCGGCTGACCGACAAGGGCGACCCGACCACCGCGCGCTTCCAGATCTACGCGGTCGACGCCAAGGGCGTGTCGCAGCCGGTGCGCCAGGTGCAAGTGAAGGCGCCATGACGGCAATCAGGCTCCTGATCGCCTGCTTCCTGATGGGGGCCGGGCTGTTGGTCGCAGCCGTGCCGGCGCAGGCCGGCACGGCGATCGGCGGCACGCTGCGCGTGAAATCCGCCGATGCACCCGAGCCCGTTCCGGGTGTCGAGCTGGCGGTGCAGTCCACCCAGGGCGGCGAGACCTTGCGCGGCCGCTCCGGGCCGGACGGCCGCTTCGAGATCGCGCTGCCGGCGGCCGGGCCGTACCGCGTCACCCTGGAAGCCAAGACCCTGCCGGACGGCGTCGTGCTGCCGGCGGGCCGCTCGCCCACGCTGACGGTGGACGTGCAGGAAGGGCAGAGCAAGCTGGTGCTGTACCCGCTGGAGCGTGCCGGCGCCGTGCAGCAGCGCCAGGGGCCTTCGGTGGCGACGCGGGTGATGCAGGTGGTGCTGGACGGTACGGTGTTCGGCCTGATCATCGCGATGGCGGCGGTGGGGCTGTCGCTGATCTACAGCGTCTCGCGCATCATCAACTTCGCGCATGGCGAGTTCATGACGCTGGGGGCCTTGCTGGCCTTCCTGCTCAGCTCGATGGCCGGCGGCCCGCAATGGCCGCTGATCGCCTCGGCAGCGCTCGCCGTGCTGGCGGTGGGAGCACTCGGCGGTGCCCTGGGGACCGGGCTGCTGCGGCCGCTGGAGTCGCGCGCCAAGGAGCACTTCGCGATCCTGGTGTTCACCATCGGGCTGTCGTTCGCCATGCGCTACCTGCTGCTGGCGCTGTTCGAATCGAACACCCAGCCGTACCGCGAGTACGCACTGCAGGAGCCGCTGCGCCTGGCCGGCCTGGCCATCACGCCGCGCGACCTGGTGGTCTGCACGGTGGCGGTACTGGCGCTGCTCGGGCTGGGCGTGCTGCTGCTGCGCACCCGCCTGGGGCGCGCCATGCGCGCGGTGGCGGGCGACCCCGGCCTGGCCGAGGCCACCGGCATCGACGTCAACCGGATCAAGCGCGACATCTGGATCGTCGGCTCGGCCCTGGCCGCCACCGGCGGCGTGCTGATGGCGGTGAGCCACCAGGTGCGCTGGGACATGGGTTACCAGACGCTGATGTTCGTGTTCGCCGCCGTCATCCTCGGCGGCATCGGGACCGCCTTCGGAACGATCGCCGGCGGCATCGTGCTGGGCATCTGCATGGAGCTGAGCACGCTGGTGTTCCCGGTCGAGCTCAAGACGGCGCTGGCGATGCTGGCGCTGGCCGCCGTGCTGCTGGTGCGCCCGCAGGGCCTGTTCAATCGCGCGCAGCGCGTGGGGTAGATCGACGTGGATTTCCTGGAGCTTCTCTCGCTCACGGCGCGTGCCGCCGTGTCGCCCGAGGCGGCCGTGCTGGCGCTGGCCGCGGTCGGCCTGAACCTGCACTACGGCTACACCGGCCTGCTGAACTTCGGCCAGGCCGGCTTCATGATGATGGGCGCCTACGGGCTGGCGATCGGCGTGCTGTCGCTCGGCCTGGGCTTTGCCGGCGCGCTGGCGATGGCGCTGGCCTTCGCCGTCGTGCTGGCGCTGCTGATGGGACTGCCGACCCTGCGGCTGCGCGCCGACTACTTCGCGATCGTCTCGCTGGCGGTCACCGAGTCGCTGCGGCTGCTGTTCCGCAGCAGCTGGATGGAGCCGGTCACCGGCGGCGTGCAGGGCCTGCAGCGCTTCGGCGACGGCTTCTTCGCGCTGAACCCGATCCCGCCCGGCGACTATGTCCTCGGTCCGCTGCACTGGAACGAGGCCCAGCTGTTCCTGTGCGGGGTGGCGTGGGCGACCGTGGTCGTCACCATCCTGTTCGTGCGGATGCTGGTCGCCTCGCCCTGGGGCCGCGTGATCCGTGCGATCCGCGACAACGAGCCGGGGCCGACCTCGCTGGGCAAGCCGGTGTTCCGCTACAAGATGCAGAGCCTGGTGCTGGGCGGGCTAATCGGCGCCCTGGCCGGCGTGCTGCTGGCGCTCAGCCACCAGGACGTGAACCCCGAGACCTACCTGCCGACGATGACCTTCTTCGCCTATACCGGGCTGGTCCTGGGCGGCATGGGCAAGGCCTGGGGACCGGTGTTCGGGGTGGCGATCTTCTGGATGATCGTGGCGCTGACCGACGGCCTGCTGGCCGGCGCCAGCCAGACGCTCTCCTGGCTGGGGCCGCAGCAGGTCAGTGCCGCACGCTTCGTGCTGCTCGGCGCCGGGCTGATGCTGCTCGTCATGTACCGGCCCGACGGCCTGTTCGGAAAGCGGGGGCTGCGCCGTGCCGCATGATCCTGTCATCCTGAAGGCGCAGGGCGTGGTGCGCCGCTTCGGCGGCTTCACCGCCGTGGACGTCGAGCAGTTCGCGATCGCGCGCGGCGCCATCACCTCGCTGATCGGCCCCAACGGAGCCGGCAAGAGCACCTTCTTCAACGTGCTGTCCGGCTTCATGCGGCCCTCGGCCGGCAGCTGGAGCTTCGACTCGACCGAGATCTCGCAACTGGGCGCGCACCGCGTGGCCCGCCTCGGGCTGGTGCGGACCTTCCAGCACACGGCGGTCGCCGCGCGCTTGTCGGTGCTGGAGAACGTCATGCTCGGCGCCAAGGACCCCACGGGCGAGACCTTCCTGTCGGCGCTGTGGCCGGTGCGCTGGCGACCGGCGCAGCGGCGCCTGGCCGAACGTGCCACCGAGGTGCTGGAGCGCTTCAAGCTGGCCCACCTGCGCGACGAGCCGGCCAGCGTGCTGTCGGGCGGCCAGCGCAAGCTGCTGGAGATGGCCCGGGCCCTGATGGCCGAGCCGAAGCTGCTGCTGCTGGACGAGCCTATGGCCGGCGTGAACCCGGCGCTGCGCGATTCGCTGCTCGAGCACATCGTGGCGCTCAACCGGCAGGGCACCAGCGTCCTGATCATCGAGCACGACATGGAGCTGGTGCGCCGCATCAGCGACCACGTGGTGTGCATGGCCGAGGGACGCATCATCGCCGAGGGACAGGCCGCTCAGGTGGCCGCCGACCCGGCCGTCATCGAGGCCTACCTCGGTGCGCGCCGCGCCGGTGCCGCCCCCGCCCGGCTGCAGCCGCAGCCGCAGCCGCGTCCAACCGAAGGCCAGGCGCCGATCCTGGCGGTGCAGGACCTGGTGGCCGGCTACCTGCCAGGCGTGGACGTGCTGCGGGGCTGCTCGCTCGAGCTGCATGCGGGCGAGATCGTCGGCATCTTCGGGCCCAACGGCGCCGGCAAGTCGACCCTGCTGAAGTCGGTGTTCGGCATCGCGCGCACCCGCGCCGGCACGATCCGCCACGAAAGCCAGGACATCACCGGATCGCCCGGCCATCGGCTGGTGGCGCGCGGCATCGGCTACGTGCCGCAGCTGGAGAACGTGTTCGCCCAGCTGACGGTGCTGGAGAACCTGCAGACCGGCGTGTTCATCGCCCCGGACCGCTGGCGCGACGGCTTCGACTACGTGCGCGGGCTGTTCCCGCCGCTGGAGCGCCTGTTGCAGAAGCGTGCCGGCGACCTCTCGGGCGGCGAGCGGCAGATCGTGGCCCTGGCCCGGGCCCTGATGCTGCGCCCCTCGCTGCTGCTGCTGGACGAGCCCTCGGCCGGCCTGTCGCCGATCATGCAGGAGCAGGTCTTCGAGTTCATCGCGGCGATCCGCTCGCAGGGCGTCGCCGTGCTCATCGTCGAGCAGAACGCGCGGCGCTGCCTGGAGATCTGCGACCGCGGCTACGTGCTCGACCAGGGCCGCAATGCCTACACCGGCACTGGCGCGCAGCTGCTCAACGACGAGCGCGTCGAACACCTCTACCTCGGGGCGCGCCCGGCGCAGGACGAGAGCGAATCGTCCGAAGGCGCCCGCCCACCCGCGTTTTCACCCATCCATGGAGCAATGAATGTCACAGCAACGGCACGCCCCCTTCCTCATTGACGGCCAGGCGGTCGAAGCGCTGGAGGGCGGCACGATCGACGTGCGCAACCCGGCCAATGGAAGCATCGCCGGCACCACCGCCTGGGGCACGGCGGCCGACGCCGACCGCGCGCTGGCCGCGGCCCAGGCCGCCTTCCCCGGCTGGGCGGCGACCGACGTCGAGATCCGGGCCAGGCTGCTGCGCCGCACCGGCGAGCTGATCCGCGAGCGCCGAATGGAGATTGCGCAGGCGCTGACCAGCGAGCAGGGCAAGCCGATCGTCGACAGCCTGCGCGAGATCGACTACACCGCCCGCGTGTTCGAGTTCTACGCCGACATGGCGCCGCTGCGCGCCGACGCCTGGAAGCACCCGCAGGAGAACGCCATCTCGAAAGAGCTGCGGGTGCTGGTGATCCACCAGCCGCTCGGGGTGGTGGTCACCATGGTGCCGTGGAACTACCCGGTCGACATCTTCGCGTGGAAGGTCGCGCCGGCGCTGGCGGCCGGCTGCACGGTGGTCAACAAGCCCTCGCCGCTGACACCGCTGTCGACCGCGCTGACGGTGCAGTGCCTGGTGGACGCCGGCATTCCCGCCGGCGTCATCAACAACGTCGTCGGCAGCAACGAAGGCCTGTCGATGAAGCTGATCCGCGACCCGCGCTCGCGCCTGGTGACCCTGACCGGCTCGATCGAGACCGGCCAGATGGTGATGCGGGAAGCCGCGACCGAGCTCAAGCGGATCGTGCTGGAGCTGGGCGGCCAGTGCCCCATGATCGTGATGCCCGATGCCGACATCGACCTGGCGGTCGCGGCCGCCGTGCAGCGCTCGTACACCAACATGGGGCAGATCTGCCTGTCGGTCAACCGCATCTACGTGGCCGAGAAGATCCGCGGCCGCTTCCTCGACGCCTTCGTCGAGGCGACCCGGGCGGTGCGGCCCATGGACGGCGCCGCGCCCGGCGCGCTGTTCGGCCCGATGATCAACGACGCGCAGATCGAGCGCGTCCAGCGCCACGTGCAGGATGCCGTGGCGCGCGGCGGCAGGCTGCTGGCCGGCGGCCAGCGGCTCACCGGCGCCGGCTACGACGGCGGCAGCTTCTATGCCCCCACGGTGCTGGCCGACACGCCGGACGACGCGCTGGTCATGTGCGAGGAGACCTTCGGGCCGGTGGCGCCGGTGGTCGGCTACTCGTCCACCGAGGAGGTGATCCGCCGTGCCAACGCCACCCGCTTCGGCCTGGCCGGCTACATCTACAGCCAGGACATCGGCCAGGCGCTGCAGCTGGCCGAGCGGCTCGAGTTCGGCGGCGTCGGCATCAACGTCAACGACGTGTGCGAGCTGCAGGCGCCGTTCGGCGGCTGGAAGCACAGCGGCGTCGGGCGCGAGCTCGGCAGCGAAGGCCTGCTGGCCTACATGGAGGCCAAGCACATCCGCATGCGCCTGCCGGCGCTGGCCTGAGGGCCGGGGAGACTGCCATGAGTGCCGCCGTTTTCCCCGCCTTCGACTTCGAGCTGGAACTGCCGGCCGCGCTGATCGTGATCGACATGCAGCCGGTCGGCGTCTCGCCCGGCGTCGGGCTGGTCAAGTCGATGGAGAGCAGCTCGCCCGGCTACACCGACTACCTGGTCGGGCGGGTGCGCGACGAGGTGGTGCCGGCGATCGGCCGGCTGCGCCAGGCCTTCCGCAGCGCCGAACAGGACGTGGTGTTCATGCTGTTCGGCTCGGTCGTGGGGGACGGCTCCGACGTCCGCACATCCACCATCCGCTACCGCAGCGAGCAGCGGCGCAAGGCGACCGGCGCCTCGGTGCTGACCTCGCGCGCGGATCCGGCCAGCGACGTCATCGCGGAGCTGAGCCCGGAGCCGGGCGACCTCGTGCTGAGCAAGACCTCCATGGACAGCTTCGTGTCCACCCGGCTGCACGAGCAGCTGCAGCAGCGGGGCATCCGCTCGGTCGTGGTGACCGGGGTCTACACCGACGCCTGCGTCGAGAGCACCGCCCGCAACGCGGCGGAGCTGGGCTACCGCGTGTTCGTCGCGTCGGATGGCTGCTGCGCCTGGCGGCCCGAGTTCCACGAGCAGAGCCTGGCCAACCTGGCGCGGTACTTCGCCCGGGTCGAAAGCGCGGCGACGCTGGCGGACCTCGTGGAACGGGCCGCCGGCCCCAAGTCATGACCCGCGAACCGACCGGCGGCAGCACGACGCAACGGCGCGACGCCTGCATCGGGCCGTGCACCGACGATTCGCCGCACGCGGCGCGCAGCGATTTCGTTCGGCGCCTGCTCCTTCTTTCCAAACTCCGATCCTCGGCCGCCGCGCCGCCGGCCGAGCTTCCATTCCCCCGACCGTCCGGCGCGCCGGATGGCCAATGGCGTTCACCGACATGACGACTTCCAAGCAAGACCTGGCCGGCGTGCTCTCGCCGGTCCTCACCCCTTTCAACGCGGACTACAGCCCGGATCCCGACCGGCTGATCCGGCATTGCCGCTGGCTGCTGCAGCAGGAGGTCGGGCTGGCCGTGTTCGGCACCAACTCCGAAGCGAACTCGCTGGCGCTCACCGAGAAGCGCCGGCTGCTGGATGCGCTGCTCGAAGCGGGCCTGCCGGCCTCGCGCATGATGCCGGGGACCGGCTGCTGCGCCCTGCCCGAAAGCATCGAGCTGACCCGGGCGGCCGTCTCGGCGGGCTGCGCCGGCGTGCTGATGCTGCCGCCGTTCTTCTACAAGAACGTCTCGGAGGAGGGCCTGTACCGGGCGTTCTCGACCGTGATCGAGGCGGTGGCCGACGATCGCCTGCGGCTGTACCTGTACCACATCCCGGCGGTGTCGCAGGTGCCGATCACGCACGGCCTGGTGCAACGCCTGCTGGAGCGCTACCCGGGCTGCGTGGCCGGCATGAAGGACAGCTCCGGCGACTGGAACAACACGCGCAGCATGATCGAGGCTTTCGGCCCTGCCGGGTTCCAGGTGTTCGCAGGCAGCGAAACCTACCTGCTGGCGACGATGCGCGCGGGTGGGGCGGGTTGCATCACGGCCACCGGAAACGTGAACCCGGGTCCGATCCTCGAGCTCTTCAAGTCGTGGCAGGCCCCGGATGCACAGCAGCAGCAGGACCGGCTGGATGCCACGCGCGAGGCCTTCGCGAAGTTCCCCCTGATCGCGGCCATGAAGGCGGCGATCGCGTGGAAGTCGGGACGCCGCGACTGGCTCACCGTCAGGCCGCCGCTGGTGAACCTCTCGCCCGGCGAGGAAACGCAGCTCCACGAGCGGTTGGACGCCGTTGGATTCGACCTGCCGGGCGCCGGGCAACTGGCCTGAGCGGTGACCATGGCGACATCAATCGAGGGTCGGGGGTGCGGCTTGCTTCGCGGCCCCTCGCCGGCTGCGCCGCGGCGTTCTGAGGTGGACACGTGGAACAAGGTGCATTGAAAGGCATCCGCGTCCTCGATCTGTCGCGGGTGCTGGCAGGCCCGTGGGCGGGGCAGATGCTGGGCGATCTCGGGGCGGACGTGGTCAAGGTCGAACGACCCGGCAGCGGCGACGACACCCGCGCCTGGGGGCCTCCCTGGCGAGAGCCAGTCAGGCCCGGTAGCGCCGCAGAGTCGGCCTACTTCACCTGCGCGAACCGGAACAAGCGTTCAGTGGCGCTGGATCTGGCGGACCCGCACGGGCAGCTTGTCGTGCGGGAACTCGCGTCGAAGGCGGATGTCCTGATCGAGAATTTCAAGGTGGGCGGCTTGCGGCAGTACGGCCTCGATTACGAAAGCCTGCGCGAGGCGAATGCCCGGCTGATCTACTGCTCGATCACGGGATTCGGCCAGACCGGACCGTATGCGCAGCGACCAGGCTACGACTTCCTGATCCAGGGGATGGGTGGCCTCATGAGCATCACCGGCCGGCCCGATGGTGAGGCGGGAGGAGGGCCCATCAAGGTCGGCGTCGCGCTGGTCGACGTCATGACGGGCCTGTACGCGTCCACGGCCATCCTGGCGGCGCTGCATCACCGCGCCGCTACCGGCCGCGGGCAACACATCGACGTTGCGTTGCTCGACGTGCAGGTCGCAGCGCTTGCCAACCAGGCCTCGAACTACCTGGTGGGCGGCAAGGTGCCGGGCCGCATGGGGAACGCCCACCCCAGCATCGTTCCCTACCAGGATTTCCCGACCGCCGATGGATACATGATCCTCACGGTGGGCAATGACGGACAGTTCGCGCGCTTTTGCGCGGTTGCGCAGCATCCTGAGTGGGCGACGGACGAGCGATTCCGCACCAACACCGCCCGGGTGGAGCATCGCGAGGAACTCCTGGACCTCATCCGCGCCGCCACGGTGCGCAGGACGACATCTGAATGGATCGAAGTCCTCGATGAGGCGGCGGTCCCGTGCGGCCCCATCAACGACTTGCGCCAGGCGTTCGACGACCCGCAGGTGCGCGCCCGCGGTCTGCAGGTGGAACTCCCGCATCCGGATGGCGGCACGACTCGCCTCGTCGGCAATCCCCTGCGGCTGTCCGGCTCGCCAGTAACCTATCGCCACGCGCCACCTCCGCTCGGCGCCCATAACGGGTCCGTGCTCCTGGAATGGCTGGGGGCCGGGAGCCGGTGAGGCGAATCGGCCATGGTACGCACCGCGAGCCGCGACAGAATCGTCGCGGCTGTGAAAACGCAGGTACAAGAATCCGATCCACGGCGAGTGGGTAGGCGCTGGCAGCGCCTCCCGCAATCTCAATCCATCCGATACGCGCGACCTTGGGGCGAAGAGCCTGGCGAAGTCGGCGCGCCCCTTGCGACCGATCAGGCGCTGGCGGAAGGACGGACGGGGGCCAGCGGCAGCCGGAACCCGAAGGTCGCGCCCTTGCCCACGCCTTCGCTGTGCGCCGACATGCTGCCGCCGTGCATCTGCACCAGCGTGCGGGCCAGCGCCAGCCCCACGCCCAGGCCGGTGTCGGTGGCGGTCGGCGACAACCCGGTCGCCCCCTGCGCGAACAGCTCGAACATGTGTTCCAGCTCCTCGGGGGCGATGCCGCGGCCGTTGTCGGCGACCGAGACTTCGATGCTGCCCTCGGGTCGGCGCAGCGTCACCGTGATGCGCCCGCCCTCGGCGGTGTACTTGGCAGCGTTGACCAGCAGGTTCTGCAAGACCTGCGCCAGCCGCGTGGGGTCGCCGTGCACGGGGTGCGGCCCCGGCGGCACCTCGACCGACAACGCGTGCGCGCGGCCCTCGATCAGCGGCCGCACGGTCTCCACGCTGCGCGCGACGACCTCGGACATGTCCACCGGCTCGCAGCGCAGCTTGATCTTGCCGGTGGTCAGGCGCGACACGTCCAGCAGGTCGTCGACCAGCCGGGTCATCTGGGTCAGCTGCCGGTCGATCACGTCGCGCATGCGCTGCACCGGCGCGGGCAGCTGCTCGTCCAGCTTCTGCATGATGGTCACGGCATTGCGGATCGGCGCCAGCGGATTGCGCAACTCGTGCGCCAGCATCGCCAGGAACTCGTTCATGCGGCGGGTCGAGCGCTCCAGGTCGGCGATCTTGCGCTGCACCGACAGGTCCTGCGTGACCTTGGCATAGCCGGCCAGCTGGCCGCTGCTGCCATGGATCGGGGTGACCAGCACCCGGCCCCAGAAGCGGCTGCCGTCCTTGCGCACGCGCCAGCCCTCGTCCTCGAAGCGGCCGTCCGCGCGCGCCAGCGCCAGCTCGCGCTCGGGCTTGCCGGCCGCGCGGTCCTGCGACGAGAAGAAGATGCCGAAGTGCCGGCCCATGATCTCGCTGCCGGTGTAGCCGTGGATCAGCTCGGCGCCGCGGTTCCAGCTGCGCACGTTGCCTTCGGCATCGAGCATGAAGATGCCGTGGTCGGCAATGCCGTTGACCAGCAGGCGGAAGGCCTCCTCGCTGGCGCGCAGCGCCTCCTCGTGCCGGCGCCGCTCGCTGAGGTCGCGCGTGACCTTGGCGAAGCCGCTCAGCTCGCCCGTGTCCGGTTCGCGCAGCGCCGTGATCACCACGTTGGCCCAGAAGCGGCTGCCGTCCTTGCGCACCCGCCAGCCCTCGTCCTCGAAGCGGCCGTCGCGCGCGGCGCGCCTGAGCTCCTCCTGCGGCCAGCCGGTGGCCACCGCTTCGGGCGGATAGAAGACCGAGAAGTGCCGGCCGACGATCTCGTCTCGGGTCCAGCCCTTGAGCTTCTGCGCCCCCCTGTTCCACGACGCCACGTGGCCGCCGGGGTCCAGCACGAAGATGGCGTAGTCGACCACGGCTTCGATCAGCAGCTGGAGCCGGGAGTCGAAGTTGGCGATGGGGGAGGGCGGAGCGACGGCCAAGGCAATCAGCGAACGGCGATGGACACGATTCATTATCACGTCGGCAGACGCACAGCTGTGCTCATCGGCACGCTGTCGGGAAGGAGTCGCCATGCAGGCGCAGTCCGCGTCCTACCTGCGCGCCCGCCTGAACGCTGCAGGATGGCGGCACGACCATGAAGCAACGGCGGCCGGCAGGCGAAGACGATCCGCAGCGGGCCGCGCATTCGGCCGGCCTGGTGCACGTGAGCGATGAGGATCCGGGCATCCGCCGCGAGCCGGCGGCGGCCGGCTTCGACTACTTCCATGCCGGCGGTGCGCCGGTCCGGGACGAACGCACCCTTGCGCGCATCCGCAGCCTGGCCATTCCGCCGGCCTGGACCGGCGTGTGGATCTGCCCGTCGCCGCAAGGCCACCTGCAGGCCACCGGTCGCGACGCGCGCGGGCGCAAGCAGTACCGCTACCACCCGCGCTTTCGCGAGGTGCGGGAGGACAACAAGTACAGCCGCCTGCCTGGGTTCGCGCAGGCGCTGCCCCGGCTGCGCGCCGCCGTCGCGCGGCACATGGCGCTGCGCGGGCTGCCACGCGAAAAGGTGCTGGCCACCGTGGTGCACCTGCTGGAGAGCACGCTGATCCGGGTCGGCAACGACGATTACGCCCGCCGCAACCGCAGCTTCGGACTGACGACGCTGCACAACCGGCATGTCGAGGTCGAGGGCTCGCGGCTGCGCTTCCAGTTCAAGGGCAAGAGCGGCAAGAGCTGGCGCCTGCAACTGCACGACCGGCGCGTGGCCAAGGTCGTGCGGGCCTGCCAGGACCTGCCCGGCCAGCGCCTGTTCCAGTACGCCGACGAAGCCGGCGTCCTGCGCGAGGTGACCTCCACCGACGTGAATGCCTACCTGCGGGAGATCACGGGTCGCGACATCACGGCCAAGGACTTCCGCACCTGGGCCGGCACGGTGATGGCGGCGCTCGCGTTGCAGGCGGCGGACAGGCCCGGCACGCAGGCGGAGCTGAAGAAGACGCTGCGCGAAGCCATCGAGGGAGTGGCCGCGAAGCTGGGCAACACCCCGGCGATCAGCCGCAAGTGCTACGTGCACCCGGAAGTGTTCGCGGCCTGGCAGGCGGGCGAGCTGGCGCTGGACATCCAGCCGGCCGGCGAGGGCGGTGAAGCCGGCCTGCTGCCCGAAGAGGCCGCGGTGCTGGCGCTCCTGCAGGAGCGCCTGTCGCGCACGGTGGCTGGCGAGCTGGGCCGCAGCCTGGCCGCGCTGAAGGGGCCGGGAAAGGGCGGGGGCATGCGTGGCGGTCGCCAGCGGCTGCACGCTTGAGCAGGCGGCCGGGCAGCCTGCACCCCGGCCATGGAAAAGGCCACTGCGTTCATGGCCGACTTGACTCATGGCAAGCACAGCAGCCAATAATGTGCCTCGGCTGCACATAGCAGTCACAGGGAGGCACCATGCAACCCGCACCGGCCCCGAGCGACGCTGGATCCGAGTCGCTGACCCCCGTGTCGGCGCCCATCGCGTGGATCACCGACGCGCGGGGCCATTTCACCGCACCCCAGCCGGCCTGGTCCGAGTACACCGGCCAGGCGTGGGACGAGTACCGTGCGCTGGGGTGGCAGAAGGCGGTCCATGCCGATGACCTGACGGTCCTGTGGCGCAGCCTGCTCGACGCGCGCGAGCACCTCGGCCCCTACGCGGCCGAGGCGCGCATCTGGCATGCGCCGAGCCGCAGCTACCGGTACTTCGAGATCCGGGCCGTGCCCCAGCTCGACGCAGACGGCCGCATCCGCGAATGGATGGGCACCTGCATCGACGTGCACGAGCGGCGCAGCAGCGAGCAGGCGCTGCGCATCGCCGACCGGCGCAAGGACGAGTTCATGGCGGTGCTGGCGCACGAGCTTCGCAATCCGCTGGCGCCGATCCGCCATGCGGTGCACGTGCTCAAGGTCTGCCGCGACGATGAAGCGCGCTCGGCGTGGGCGCGCGACATCATCGAGCGCCAGGTCGAGCAGATGTCGCGGCTGCTGGACGACCTGCTCGACGTCACCCGCATCGCGCGCGGCCAGCTGGAGGTCCGGCTCCAGCGCATCGACCTGGCCGAGCCGCTGGAGCGGGCCATCGAGACCAGCCGCCCGCTGCTCGACGCCAACGGACACTCGTTCGAAGCCGACCTCCCCCGGGGAGCGCTGGTGGTGCAGGGCGACGCCCCGAGACTGGCGCAGGTGTTCGCCAACCTGTTGAACAACGCAGCCAAGTACACCGACCGCGGCGGCCGCGTCCGGCTCAGCGCCGGGGCCGAGGACGGCCAGGCGGTCGTGCGGGTCCGCGACAACGGCATCGGCATCGACCCGGCCGTGCTGCCCCGCCTGTTTCGCATCTATTCGCAGGCCGTCCCCGCGCGCGCCCGTGCCGAAGGCGGGCTCGGCATCGGGCTGTCGCTGGTGCGCGGGCTGGTGGAAATGCAGGGCGGATCGGTGCAGGCGCATTCCGAAGGGGCGGGCCGCGGCAGCGAGTTCGTGGTGCGGCTGCCGCTGGTGGCCCAGGAAGCGGCAACGCCCGACCGCCGCGCGCCCGCCGCCGAGCCACTGCGCCTGCGGGTGCTGGTTGCCGACGACCACCCCGATGCGGCGCAGACGCTGGCGGTGCTGCTGGAGGTGATGGGCCACGAGGTGCGCGTCGCCGCCGACGGCGAGGAAGCGGTCGAGATGGCCGCTTCGTTCGAGCCGCATGCCGTGCTGCTGGACATCGGCATGCCGCGCATGGACGGCTATGCCGCGGCCCGGCGCATCCGCGAAAAGAGCCCCGGCACCCTGCTGATCGCCGTGACCGGCTGGGGCCGCCACGAGGACGTGAGCAAGACGGCTGCCGCCGGCTTCGACCACCACCTGGTCAAGCCCGTCGGCCCCGGCCAGGTGGCCAGGCTCCTCGCCGACGCCATGCGCGACCGGCAGGCCGGGCCGACCGCCCCAGGCCCGGTGGCTCAGCCGGTGAAATAGCGCCCCGGCCGGTGGTTCACGGCCAGCACCAGGTTCAGCACCACCACCGCCAGCACCGATGCCAGCACGCGGGGCAGGTCGGCCACCAGCAGGCCGCCGCCCAGCACGATCAACGCATCCAGGCCCATCTGCACCTTGCCCGCGCTCAGGCCCGAGCGCTCCTGCAGGTACAGGGCCAGGACGTTCAGGCCGCCCAGGCTGGCCCGGTGGCGGAACAGCACCAGGATCGCCACCCCGCACAGCAGCCCGCCCAGCACCGCCGCCAGCAGAGGGTCCACGCGCGAGATCGCCAGCCCGTTCGGCAGCAGCCAGGCGAACAGCGCCATCAGGCTCACGGCCAGCAGTGTCTTCAGGGTGAACTCGCGTCCCATCCGCAGGAGCGCCAGCGCGTAGAACGGCGCATTGACCAGCAGCAGCGCGATCGGCAGCGGCACGTGGGCCGAGTAGTGCAGCAGCAGCGACAGCCCCACCGTGCCGCCGGTCACGAGGCCGGCCTGCTGGAACAGCACCAGGCCCAGCGCAGCCAGCAGGGTGCCCGTCAGCAGGGCCTGCAGGTCCTCGAAGGCGGCATGGCGCACCGGGGCAGAACCGGCCAGCGTGGCGGAAGGAGGGGGCATGGCGCCGAACGTATCGGCCCGCGGCCTTCAGGGGATTGACTTGCGTCAGGGCGGCCGTGGTCCGGCCGGGGTCACTGCGGCCGGAAACCGCGCCCGCGCGGGCGTGCCGGAACCGGCAGCGGAACGGGCCCCTCCGGCGCCGCTGCCACCGCCGCGTCCGCCAGCGCTTCGGCTTCCTCCTGGCGGGCCGGGATGGCCTCCGTCCAGCTCTCGACATCGCCCGGCGTCATGGTGCTCAGCGGCGTCAGGCGGCCGTCGACGTAGCCCAGCCTTTCGATGTCGTGCAGGTACTGCTCGCGCGACAGCAGCGTGCCGGCGCACACGCGCGGGTCTTCCGCCGGCGCTTCGCCGGTCTCCTGCGCCAGCCGCCCGAGCAGCGTGTCCATCACCCAGCGCGGCACCCGGTGCCGCTCGCCCGGGTAGACGAAGCCGAACAGGGTCAGGTGGGCGAGCAGCACCCGCCAGTGCGGGCCGAAGCGGCGCACCAGCCGCGGCCAGTCGAGCTGCTCGGCGTTGGCCTGCACCAGGTGCGCGATGTCGGCGCCGTCGAACCGCTCCCGCTCCATGATGAAGGCCTTGGACAGCAGCGAGTCCTCGATGTTGGCGATCAGCACCGGCACGCCCAGCACCTGCGCCTGCGCATTGCCCTCGAACCACTCGTCGTCCACCGGCGTGACGCCGTTGCCCGAATTGAAGATCAGGTCGATGAAGTCCTCGCCGGCGTACACCTTGGCCAGCCAGTGGGGAAAGGCCAGCTCGGTGCGCCAGCCCTGGGCCCGCATCAGCGAATCGACCCGTTCGTAGTGCTCGCGGCGGATGAACAGGTCCAGGTCCTTGGTGGACCGCCGGATGCCGGTGAAGCAGGCATGCGCGAAGGCGCCGCCCACCAGGAAGGGCACGCCGGCATCCGACAGTTCCTGCAGCGCGCGGCGGTAGAACGCCGCCGTGCCGGGCAGGACCTCATCCTCCAGCGAGGGGGCGAGTGCGAGGGCGGACATGCTGGGCGGGTCATGGCGATTCGGGATGAAAGCCTAATGCGCAACCCGTCCGCCGCCATCCGGGCAAGAAGCCTCAAGCGGCGTCGGCGGGCGCCTACAGGCCGCGGCGGCGGTTGGACGATGCCGCCGGCGCCGCAGGCACGGCAGCATGGGGCTCCGGCGGCGCCGTGCCGCGACAACCAGAAGAACCCGAATGCCCAAGACCCGGACGGCTTCCTCCGCCCGCGTGCGCTTCGCCGCCGTCGGCGACCTGCACGCCACCCGCGATTCCGCAGGCCACCTGCGCGGCTTCTTCGCCGAGGCCACCGAGCACGCCGACGCGCTGCTGCTGTGCGGCGACCTCACCGACTACGGCACGGCGGAGGAAGCCCACGTGCTGGCCGACGAGCTGGCCATGGTGAAGGTGCCGGTCGTGGCCGTGATGGGCAACCACGACTTCGAGTCCGGCATGCCCGAGAAGGTCTGCGAGATCCTCGCCCACGCCGGCGTGCGCGTGCTCGATGGCGAGGCCTGCGAGATCGAGGGCGTGGGCATCGCCGGCGCCAAGGGGTTCGCCGGCGGCTTCGGACGCGGCTCGCTGGGCGCGTGGGGCGAGCCGGCGATCAAGCTGTTCGTCAAGGAAGCGCAGAACGAGGCCATGAAGCTGGAATCGGCGCTGGCCAAGCTGCGCATGCCGCGCAAGATCGCGTTGCTGCACTACTCGCCGATCGCCGGCACCATCGCCGGCGAACCGCCGGAAATCTACCCCTTCCTGGGCAGCAGCCGGCTGGAAGAGCCGCTGCTGCGCTACCCGGTGGATGCGGTGTTCCACGGGCACGCCCACCGCGGCACGCTGGAGGCGCGCACCATCAACGGCGTGCCGGTGTTCAACGTGGCGCGGCCGCTGCTGCAGCGCACGCGGCCGGGGCACGCGCCGTTCCGCCTGTACGAACTGCCGCGCCAGGCGGGCGACCCGGCCGACCAGCCACTCGCCGTCCACGCGGCCAGTTGAGCAAGAAGACCGACAGGAAACAGGACAAGCAACCCCGCCGGGACAGCAAGGACCTGCCTCTGGACCAGCTGCACCCCGCCAGCGCCATGGGCAAGCGCGCCAAGGGTGGCGACAAGTTCAGCAACCGGGCCCTGGGGGCGGCGATAAGGCCGGCGTGCCGGCGCCCCGGCCACGCGCGGGCCGTCGAAGAAGGACAAGGGCACGGGTTGAGCGCAAGGGTCGCCCTTGCGCCGATGGTTGTCATTGCGGCCTCGAGCCGCAATCCATCACCCGCCCGCAATGCGCCGATCGTGCGGGTTCGGGCCGCCGGAGATGGATCCCGGCCTTGCGCCGGGATGACACAGGGCGGGGATGAGAGGGGAAGGTGGCGCAGCGTTTGCGACCGCGGCAAGCCGGGCGCAGGCCGCCAAGGGGCTTGTCCGGGGGAATTGCCGCTCAGTGCGTGCGTGCCGCCCGGCGCTCCAGCCACTGCTGGCAGGACGCGCAATGGGTGGCGGTGGGCAGCGCGGACAGCCGGCGCGGGTCGATCGCTTCGCCGCACTCCTGGCAGAAGCCGTAGCTGCCTTCGGCCAGCCGGCCGCGCGCAGCCTGCAGCCGCTGCAGTTCGGCGACGACCTGGGCCGCCTGGGCCTCGTCGACCACCGCCTGGGTCTCGGCGACCGCCATGTCCTTGAAATCGCCCACCTCGCGCTCGTCGGCGCCCTGCATCGCCCCCAGCGTGCAGGCCTGCAGCAGGGACCGCAGTTCGGCCTCGCGCCGGGCCAGCTGCTGGCCCACCTCGGTGGCGCGGACGGGATCGGGCAGCAGGGTGGGCATGGGAACTCCTGGGCGAAACTGGCATTCGATTGTGGGAATGCAGGGCCCGCGCTGCTTTGACTTGCCTCAAGCACGCGGCTCGTCCGTTCCGCAGCCCTGCGTTGACACATGTCAAGCCGTTTTCCGCCCGCGCGAGCGAGCATTGCGGCATCCACCCGTCCAACACCCTTGAGGAGGTTCCCATGTTCAAGCACATCCTGCTGGCCACCGATGGCTCCGAGGCTTCCGCCCGCGCCGTGCAGCTCGCGGTGGGAATGGCGCGCGAGCAAGGCGCCCGGCTGACCGCGCTGTACGTGGTCGATCCCTACCCCTACCTGGGCGTGGGCGAGGCCAACCCGATGGGCTTCCAGGCCTACATGTCGGCGGCGCTGGAGTACGCCGCGCAGGCGCATGCCGCGGTGATCGCCGCCGCCGACGCCGAGCCCAAGGTGGACGTGCAGCTGCGCCGCGTCGAGGACGTGGCCGCTGCCAAGGGCATCACCGAGAGCGCGCGGGAGCTGGGCGCCGACCTGATCGTGGTCGGCTCGCACGGCCGCTCCGGACTGCAGCGGCTGATGCTGGGCAGCGTGGCCGCCAAGGTGGTCGCGCAGGCCGAGATCCCGGTGCTGGTGGCGCGCTGAGAACCCGGGACGACCGACACATGGCCAAGCTCCCGGTTTCCGACGACCTGCTGCGGCGCTTCGACGTGCCGGGGCCGCGCTACACCTCCTACCCCACCGCCGACCGCTTCGTCGACGCGTTCACCGAGGCCGACTACCTGGCGGCGCTGGCGCAGCGCGCGGCCAGCCCGGTGCCGCAGCCGCTGTCGGTGTACGTGCACATCCCGTTCTGCGAGCAGCTGTGCTACTACTGCGCCTGCAACAAGATCATCACCAAGCACCACAATCGCTCGCCGGTCTACCTGGAGTACCTGCAGCGCGAGCTGGACATGCACGCGCTGCACCTGGGGCGGCGCCAGTCGGTGTCGCAGCTGCACCTGGGCGGCGGCACGCCCACCTTCCTGACCGACGACGAGCTGCGCCAGCTGATGGCGATGCTGCGGCGCGCCTTCGACATCGCGCCCGGGGGCGAGTACTCGATCGAGGTCGATCCGCGCACGGTCGACGAAGGCCGGCTGCGCGCGCTGGCCGAAATGGGCTTCAACCGGCTGTCGTTCGGCGTGCAGGACTTCGACCCGGACGTGCAGAAGGCGGTGCACCGCGTGCAGCCGGCCGAGCTGGTGTTCGCGCTGGTGGAGGCCTCGCGCCGCATCGGCTTCGAATCCATCAACGTCGACCTGATCTACGGCCTGCCCAAGCAGACGCCGCAGTCGTTTGCGCGCACGCTGGTGCAGGTGTGCGAGTTGCGGCCCGACCGCATCGCGCTGTACGGCTACGCCCACCTGCCCGAGCGCTTCAAGGCGCAGCGGCGCATCAACAGCGACGAGATCCCGCTGGGCGGCGACAAGGTCGCGATGCTGTCGCAGGCGATGGCGGCGCTGCTGGACGCCGGCTACGAGTACATCGGCATGGACCACTTCGCGCTGCCCAGCGACGCCTTGGCCGTGGCCAAGCGGCAGGGGCGCCTGCACCGGAACTTCCAGGGCTACAGCACCCACCCGGACTGCGACCTGGTCTCGCTGGGCGTGTCCGCCATCGGCCGCGTCGGCACCACCTACAGCCAGAACGCCAAGACGCTGGAGGAGTACTACGACCTGCTCGACCAGGGCCGGGTGCCGATCGTGCGCGGGCTGTCGTTGACGCGGGACGACCTGGTGCGCCGCGCCGTGATCATGGCCATCATGTGCCAGGGCCAGCTGCAGTACGAGGACATCGAGGCCGGCTGGCTGCTGGATTTCCGCAGCTACTTCGCCTCGGAACTCGAGCGGCTGCAGTCGCTGGCCGCCGAGGGGCTCGTGGCCGTGGACGACAAGGGCATCGAAGTCACGCCGGTCGGCTGGTTCTTCGTGCGCGCCGTGGCCATGGTGTTCGATCGCTACCTGCACGCCAACGCCAACCGCTCGCGCTTCTCGCGCATCCTGTGAGCGGCCCGCCGTGATCTCCCTCTCCCTGGCCGGCACGGCGCTGCTGATGGGCATCGCCGGCGCGCCGCACTGCGCGGCGATGTGCGGCGCCGCCTGCGGCGGCCTCGCGTCCGGCGCGCGACCGGCGCGTGCGCGCTGGCTGTTCCAGGGTGGGCGGCTCGCCGGCTATGCGGCCGCCGGTGCCGTCGTGGCCGGCGCCGTGCAGGCCTTCGCTTCCCTCACGCAGCACGCCGCCGTGCTGCGCCCGGCCTGGACCTTGTTCCACCTGGTCGTGCTGGCCTGGGCGCTGTCGCTGGTGGTGCTGGCGCGCCAGCCGGCCTGGGTGAGCAGCGCCGGGCGCAGCGCCTGGACGCGCATCCGCCCGATGGCGCAGCGCAGCGGCGGCCTGTTCGCCGCCGGCGCCCTGTGGATCTTCATGCCCTGCGGCCTGCTCTGGTCGGCGCTGCTGGTGGCCTCGCTCAGTGGCGGCGCGCTGGAGGGCGCCGCCTCGATGGCGCTGTTCGGCGCCGCCAGTTCCAGCGGGCTGCTGCTCGGCCCCTGGCTGTTCGCCAGGCTCAAGCAGGCCGGCAACCGCCTGCGCCAGGACTGGGGCACCCGGGCCGCCGGCGTGCTGCTGGCCGGCGCGGCGGGCTGGGCGTTGTGGATGGACCTGGCGCAGCGGATCGCCGTCTGGTGCGCGTAGGGCCGGTCGCCCTCGTCCACGCCGCATCGGCTCCCCCTCACCGGACTCTCTGCACGTCCAGCGGCATCACCGCCGGAGCGGCGTTGCCCCATGAGCTGCGCACGTAGCTGGCGACGGCGGCAACCTCCGCATCGCTCAGGCTCAGGCCGAAGGGCTGCATGCCGAAGGGGCGCGGATGCCCGGCCGTGGTCGGCGGAAAGCCGCCACTGAGGATGACGCGCACCAGGTTGGCACTCGAGGCCATCGTCACGGTCCGGTGCCCGGCCAGGGCGGGGTAGGCGGCGCCTGCGCCTTCGCCCTGCTTCCCATGGCACTGGGCGCAGTGGTTGCCGTAGACGCGGGCGCCGAGTTCCAGCACCTCGTGGGACGCACGCGCGGGCGTGGCGGCGGGCGGATCGTGCCGCGGCACTTGCTTCAGGAAGGTCGCCATGGCGCGCAGGTCGGCTTCCGCCAGGTGCTGCGTGCTGCTGAACACCACCTCCGCCATGGGCCCCATCGCCGCGCCGCGCGGCGAGTCGCCGGTCTTGAGCAACTGCACGATCTCGTCGATCGACCAGTCCTGCACGCCGGCTTCGGCCGGTGACGCGAGGGATGGGGCGTACCAGTTCTGCATCGGGATCAGGCCCCCGCTCAGTTCCAGCCTGTCGTTGGTGGCGCCGAAGGCGTTGCGCGGCGCATGGCAGGCCTGGCAGTGGGCCAGCCCCCGCACCAGGTAGGCGCCGCGGTTCCACTCGTCGGATTTCGCGGGATCGGGCCTGAACTCGGCCGGGGAGAAGAACAGCGCGCGCCAGACCGCCAGGGCCGCCTGCCGGTCGTACGGAAAGCGCAGGGCGTGTTCCCGGTTCGGCCGCTGCACGGCCGGCCGGCTCTGCAGGAAGGCGTACAGCGCGTCGGAGTCCTGGCGGGTGACCAGCGTGTATTCGGTGTAGGGGAAAGCCGGGTACAGCAAGCGCCCGCCCTTCGAGCGCCCGTGGTGCATCGCCCGCCAGAATTCCGCCGCGGACCAGTTGCCGATGCCGGTGGCGGGGTCGGGCGTGATGTTGCCGGCGTAGACGATGCCGAACGGCGTCGGAATGCCCTTGCCGCCGGCGAACGCGGGCCCGCCGCGCTCGGTGTGGCAGGCGGCACAGTTGCCGGCCCGTGCCAGATACGCGCCGCGCTCCAGCAGCTGAGGAGTGACGGGAACGCTGGTCGCCTGTGCGGGGAGTGGCTCCTCGCCGCGCACGTTCGACCAGGCCACCCACGCTGCCGCGGCCAGCAGGAGCGCCAGGACGGCGAGGGCTGCCCGCAATCCTGTCGGCAAGCGTTTCATCGCGCGGCGCTCCCGCATTCCAGCGGCAGCTTCGCCGGCAGGGAACCGGCCGGCGCCGGCCCCGGCGCCACCGGCTGCGAAGACAGCCAGACGGCCGCCGCGCTGACGTCCTCGAGCGACATCCGCCGGGCCACTTCGGCCATGCAGTCCGGCTGGGCCGCGCGGCGCGCGCCCGTGCGCCAGGCGCCGAACTGGCCCAGCACGTAGTCGCGCGGCAGGCCCAGCAGCCCCGGCATCGCCGGGTTGACGCCCGTCATCGCGTCGCCATGGCATTGCGTGCAGGCCGGGATGCCGCGCCCGGGGTCGCCCTGGCGCACCAGCTGCTCGCCGCGCGCCAGCACCGCGGCCGGCGCCCCCGTGGTCTGCGGCGGCGGGTAGGGCAGGTCGAGTCCGGCAAAGTACCCGGCGATCTCGCGCAGGTAGGCGTCCGACATGTGGTCCACGAGGTAGGCCATGGTCGCGTTCCTGCGCCGGCCTTCGCGGAAGTTCACCAGCTGGTTGTACAGGTAGCCGGCCGGCTTGCCGGCGATGCGCGGGAAGAAGCCGTGGTTGGTGGCGCGCCCCTCCTTGCCATGGCAGACCACGCAGGCCTGCATGCGTTGCGCCATGTCGTCCGGCACGGTGAGGGCCGCCGCGGGCACACAGGCCAGGACCGAACCGAAGGCGAGCGCGAGGGTGGGCCGGCGGGCGAGCACGAGTGGGATCGCCGGGCCAGCTCGTGGAAGCTCTTGCCTTGCAGCCTGTGCGCGGGCCGATCGGGCGGCAGCCGGACCGGGACTAACCCGACCAGGCGAACGGCGCGAAGTGGCCGTTGCGTTCGCCGCTGCTGTCGTTCCAGTCCATGCCGAACACGTTGAAGCGGCTGCGCGTGGCCTTGCCGAGGTAGACGCGGCTGCTCACGGGGTGGCCGGTGTTTTCCAGCGAGATCGCCTGTTCCGGATTGGCGCCGGGAACGCCTTCGCACGCCTGGTCGACCAGTTCCCCGGCGCGCACCGCCCGTGTCAGCCGGTCGGCTTCGAAGCGGATCGGGCTGCGCTCCATGCCCGCCATCCGTCCCACCAGCGGCGCCAGCGCCGCCATCGGACCGCCGGCGGCGCCGGACGCGATGGCGCCGATCGCCTCGGCCTGCGAGTCGGTGGCGCGCTCGTCCACGATGAGGCCGACCGTGATGTTGCCGGCGCCCATGGGCCCCGGCGACTGCAGCATGACGATGAAGGACAAGCCGTCGAGCTGGGTGCCGTCCTTCTCGCCCCGGTCGATGCGCATCGCGACCGCGGCCTTGCAGTCGCCTTCGGTCGGCCTCGCGGCCAGGTTGGAAGACAGGCAGGGACAGAGGTAGGCGCAGTTGCAGGTTTCCATGTATTCGCCGGAGATGTGCCAGCTCATCGCTTTCTCCTGAGGATGCGAAGTCATCCGTGATGCCGGATGGGGTTGCCGCCACGGATGGCGGGGAGTGGCAGCTTAGGCGCGCAGCCCGCGGCTTTCAAGTTGACAGCGGCGCGCAATGGGCCGAAGGTTTGCGGGCGCGCAAACGGCCGCGCCAAGGAGGTCTCCATGCGGGCAGGCGTGCTGGCCATCGCGATCGTCACGTGGGCCGTGCTGGGCTGGATGGCCTTCGACATGGGGCACCCGCTGGTGCAGCTGACGATGCCCGGGGCGCCCGCCTGGAGCGGCCCGAACGTGCTCGCGATCGGCGCGATGTGGGCCGTGATGATGGCGGCGATGATGCTGCCGGCGGCACTGCCGATGGTGCAGACCTTCTCGCGCCTCAGCCTGCGCAGCGGCGAACCGGCCCGGGCCGGCGGCTTCGTCGGCGGCTACCTGCTGGTGTGGCTCGGCTTCAGCGTGGCCGCGGTGGCGATGCAGTGGGCGCTGCAGGCGCTGGACTGGGTGGACCCGATGATCGTCAGCACCTCGGCCGCGCTCAACGCGCTGCTGCTGGCGATCGCCGGGATCTACCAGTTCTCGCCCCTGAAGAAGGCCTGCCTGGCGCGCTGCCGCAGCCCGGCCGGATTCCTGCTCGGCGAGTGGCGGCCGGGTGCACGCGGCGCCCTCGTGATGGGGCTGAAGCACGGCCTGTCGTGCCTGGGCTGCTGCTGGGCGCTGATGGGACTGCTGTTCGTCGGCGGCGTCATGAATCTCGCCTGGATCGCCGCGCTGGCGATCGTTGTCGCGCTGGAAAAGCTGGCGCCCGGGGGCGAACGCCTGGCCCCGGCGCTGGGCGGTGCCCTGCTGGTGGCCGGCGCCTGGAACCTCTCGCGGCTGCTCGCGGCCGGCTAGGCTGCGCCGGCCAGGCCAGGCCGGGCCGGCGACAGCATGGCCTCGGTCAGGCCGAAGCCGGCGATGCGTTCGGGTAGCGGCAGGCCGCGCACCAGCGCGGCACAGGCTTCCCCCATGGCCGGGGACGTCTGGATGCCGTAGCCGCCCTGCGCGGCGACCCAGAAGAAGCCGGGGAGCCGGGGATCCCAGCCGCCCACCAGGTCGCCGTCGGCCACGAAGGAACGCAGCCCGGCCCAGGTGCGCGTGGGGCGGCGGACGGTCATGGTCGTCATCTGCTGGATGCGGTCGATCGCCATTGCGATGTCCAGTTCCTCCGGCTGCACGTCGTGCGGCGCCACCGGGTCGACGTTGGCCGGCGAGCCGAGCAGCATCCCGGCATCGGGCTTGAAGTACCAGTCCTCGGCGATGCCAATGGTCAGCGGCCACGCGCTGCAGTCCACGCCCGCGGGCGGCGCGAAGATGAAGGCGGAGCGGCGCCGCGGCTGCAGCCCGATCGGGCGCGCGCCGGCGAGTTGCCCGATGGCGTCCGCCCACGCGCCGGCGGCATTGACGACGACCGGTGCGGCGAAGTCGCCGGCACGCGTGCGCACGATCCAGCTCGCGCCTTGCCGCGCGAGGGCGGTCACCTCCGCATCGTTCACCGTTCGCCCGCCGTGCCGCCGCACGCCGCGCAGGAAGCCCTGGTGGATGGCATGCACGTCCATGTCGGCCGCGTCGGGCTCGTGCACCGCGCCCAGCACCTGCTCCGGCCGCAGCACCGGCACCAGTGCCTGCGCGCCCGCCGCATCCAGCAGGCGCCCGCGCGGCGAGATCGGCTGCAGCACCGCCCAGTGCGCCAGCAGTTCGGACTCCTGCCCCGGCGAAGCGACCATCGTCGCGCCGCGCGGGCCGAGCAGGGGGTGCTCGGCAAAGCCGTCCGGGGGCGCCTCGAAGAACGCGCGGCTGGCCAGGGTCAGCGCGCGCACCTGGGCGGTGCCGTAGCTCTCCATGAACAGCGCCGCCGAACGCCCGGTCGAGTGGTAGCCCGGCTGCGACTCGCGTTCGAGCAGCAGCACGCGCCCGCGCGGCGCCAGCCAGAAGGCGACCGACGCGCCCGCGATGCCGGCGCCGATGACGATGAAATCCGCAGTCGTGTCCATGGCCTGCGATGCTAGTGCAGGGCAGCGCGCGGGCCTGCCGTGCCGGTTCTCCCGTGGGCCGCGACCCCGGATGCAGGCGGGGCCAGGCATCTCCGGACCCGTCCTACATCCGGGCCCCACGACCGCGCACAGACTGGGGCGGGCGGCGCCGGGCGCAGCCGAAACGGGCAGGATGAGCAAGACCACCAGCGACCAGCTACTCGAACGACTCCATGAATGGGGCGTGCGCCGCGTGTTCGGCTATCCCGGCGACGGCATCAACGGCCTGATGGGCGCCTTCGGCCGCATCGGCGACCGCATGCAGTTCGTGCAGGCCCGGCACGAGGAACTGGCCGCCTTCATGGCCTGCGCGCACGCCAAGTTCACGGGCGAGGTCGGCGTGTGCATGGCGACCTCCGGCCCGGGCGCCATCCACCTGCTCAACGGGCTGTACGACGCCAAGGCCGATCACCAGCCGGTGCTGGCCATCGTCGGGCAGGCGGCGCGCGCGGCCATGGGCGGCGACTACCAGCAGGAGGTGGACCTGCACACGCTGTTCAAGGACGTGGCGCACGAGTACGTCCACGTCGGCATGGTCCCGGAGCAGATCCGGCACCTGGTCGACCGCGCCATGCGCATCGCGCTCGACCGGCGCGCCGTCACCTGCATCATCCTGCCGCACGACGTGCAGGACCTGCCGGCGGTGGAAACGCCGCCGCGCGAGCACGGCACCGTGCACAGCGGCATCGGCATGACGGCCAAGCGCGTGGTGCCCGCCGAGGCCGACCTGCGCGCCGCCGCCCAGGTGCTGAACGCCGGCCGCAAGGTGGCGATGCTGGTCGGCGCCGGCGCGCTGCACGCGACCGACGAGGTGATCGAGGTGGCCGAGCGGCTGGGCGCCGGCGTGGCCAAGGCGCTGCTGGGCAAGGCCGCGGTGCCGGACGACCTGCCCTTCGTCACCGGCTCGATCGGCCTGCTGGGCACGCAGCCGAGCTGGCAGATGATGAGCGACTGCGACACGCTGCTGATGGTGGGGTCGAGCTTTCCGTACTCGGAATACCTGCCCCGGGAGGGGCAGGCGCGCGGCGTGCAGGTCGACATCGACGGCCGCAAGCTGGGGCTGCGCTATCCGATGGAGATCAACCTGGTGGGCGACAGCCGCGAGACGTTGCGCGCGCTGATACCGCTGCTGCAGCGCAAGACCGAACGCGGCTGGCGCGAGGATGTCGAGGACAACGTGCGCAAGTGGTGGCAGGTGCTGGAGGCGCGCGCGAAGAACGCCGCCGACCCGGTCAACCCGCAGCAGGTCTATTGGGAACTGTCGCCGCGCCTGCCCGACAACTGCATCCTGACCTGCGATTCCGGCAGCTCGGCCGCCTGGTACGCGCGCGACCTGAAGATCCGGCGCGGGATGATGGCCTCGCTGTCCGGCGGGCTGGCCACCATGGGCCCGGCGGTGCCATACGCGCTGGCGGCCAAGCTGGCCTACCCGGACCGGGTGGTGGTCGCGCTGTCGGGCGACGGCGCCATGCAGATGATCGGCATCAACGGCCTGGTGACGATCGCCCACCGCTGGCGCGAGTGGTCCGAGCCGCGGCTGCTGGTGCTGGTGCTGAACAACAGCGACCTCAACATGGTCACCTGGGAGCAGCGGGTGATGGCCGGCGATCCCCGGTTCGAAGCCTCGCAGGTGCTGCCGGCCTTCCCGTATGCCGACTACGCGCGCTCGCTGGGGCTGGAGGGCATCCGCGTGGACGAACCCGACTCGGTGGCCCCGGCCCTGGTCCAGGCGCTGGCAGCCGACCGGCCGGTGGTGGTGGAGGTGGTCACCGATCCCAACGTGCCGCCGCTGCCGCCGCACGTGACGGCCCGGCAGGCCAGGGCCTACGTCCGCGCGCTGACCCAGCGCGATCCGCAGGCGCTGCAGACCGTGATCGCCACCGCCAAGGAGTGGTGGGATGGGCTCTTCCCCGGCAAGTCCCGCTGAGCGCGGCGCCAGACCTGCACCCGGGGGCGACCTGCGCCGTCAGCGGGCGACCGCTTTTTTCAGCTGCGCCTTGCTCATCTTCGATCGGCCCTCGACCCCCTTGCGGCGGGCTTCCTCGTACAGCTGCTCGCGGGTGGGCCCGCCACCGCGCGCCGCGGCCGGCTTGCCGGCCTTGCCAGCCTGGCCGCCGGCGCGGCTGGGACTCTTGCGCGAGGCCTTGGTCTCGCCGGTCTCGGCACGCTCCTTGTTCACCGTGCGCGCGGCGATCTCCTCGGCGCGGCGGCCCTGGCCGCGCTGCTCGTAGCTTTCCTTGATGTGCTCGTACTGGCGCTCGCGCTTGGGACTGGAACCTCGGGGCATGGCGTTCTCCTGGTGGGTCAACGGGTCAACGGGTCTGGGTCGCAGGGGGCGGCGCGGGCAAGGGCCCGGGCGGCTCCGGTTGCGGGCCCAGCGGCGGCTTCGGTTGCGGCGGCGGCTGCCCGGGTGGAACAGCGGCGGCCCGCGGGTGCGTCGGCTTCTGCATGGCGTGCGGCGGCCCGCGCCTGTCGCGAGCCGGCGCTCAATGTAGGCGTGCGCGCCCGCCGGCCGTGTGGGACGCGGCCGCGGATGAACGCGCTCAGAGCGACAGCAGCCGCTGGAAGAACGAGCGGTAGCCGCGCAGGGCCACGCGCAGATCTTCCGTGTCGGCCTGCTCGCCCCGGCCCAGGCTGGCTTCGAGCTGCGCCCGCTGTCCGGCGAAGCTGGCGGCCAGGCTCTTCATCACCTGGGCGACCAGTTCGTCCGCATGTTGCACGGCCTGGCGCGGGTCGTCGACGAAGCCGATCTGCACCTCGTCCCAGCGGTGGCGGAAGTCGGCGGCGACCCCGGGCGGAAAGAGGGCGGCCAGTTGCTCCATCCCATGCGCCGGCGGCTGGCCTGGAGCGTGCGGATCGCGCGGCACTGCGGCACCGTGTTGCGGCTCCCCGTGCTGCGGCGGCGGCTGGTCCATCGGCTGGCGCTGCTCCATCTGCTGCGGCATGACGCCGCCACCCAGGTGCTGGGCCTGCACGTCGCGACCCTGCTGCATCGTTGCGGGGGGCTGTCGCTCCTGCCAGGGGCGCGGGTCCTGCGGCTCGGCGCCGGCGACCAGGTCGGCGGTGCCCATGCGTTCGTTCGGTTCGGGCTTCATGCGGAGGTCCTCATCTCGGGGTGGTGGCGGCCGTGCGGCTCGCCCGGATCGCCCTGCGTCTGCAGCAGGTCGGAGAACAGCGCCCGGTAGTGGATGACGGCCTGGCGCATGCCTTCGGTGTCGACCTCGCCGCCGCGCTCGCGCTCGGTCAGGTCGTGGGCGGCGCGGTAGTGCTCGACCACGCCGGGGTGGTGCACCGAGATGTCGGCCGCGCGCCGGTCGAAATCGCCGACCGGGTAGCCGCGCTTTTCCATCAGCTCGCGCACCAGTACGTCGGCCTCGGCCAGCACGCCGCGCGGGCTGTCGACGAAGCGCGCCTGCAGCGACCGCCATTGCTGGCTGAAGCGCTGCGCGTCGGCCGGGCTGAGCGGCACGATGCGCAACTTGTCCACGCGCTTGCGCCGCGCCAGCAACTCGGCTTCGGCCTTGTCGCGGCTGCCCAGGTCGTGCATGGCGCGGCCGTACTCGGGGCCGAAGTCGCGCCGGAGGTGGTCGCTGCGGGACTTGCGCTGCTGGAGGAACAGGGCGAGGGCGATCAGCGCGAGGATCACCAGCGCCACGATCAGGAGGTTGGAGTCCATGGCAGGTTCCTTGGGGTCTGGATGCTGCCAAGGTAGGCCTGCCGCCGTGGGGGTGGTGTCGGAGCGCACCCCCGCGCCGGTGCGATGGCACTGAAGCGCCGGTAGGACGGCTCCCATTGCATGTCACTGCCTGAGCCTCTGCCAAGCGAAAAAAGCCGCCCGCAGGCGGCTTTCCGTTCGTGACGGGTCCGCGGCTTACTTGCGCGCCGCGATCGACTTCTCGGCCGCCGTCACCAGGTCGGTGCCGATGGTGGTTTTCCACTTGTCGTACACCGGCCGGGTGGCCTTGACGAAGGCGTCGCGCTCGGCCGGGGTGAGCTGGGTGACGGTCACGCCCAGCGCGGCGATGTCCTTGAGCAGCGGCTTGTCGGCCTCGACCAGCCCCTTGCGGGCGATCGCGATCTCCTGCTTGCCGGCGTCGATGGCGGCCTTGCGCACGATCTCGCGGTCGGCCGGCGTCCACGAGTTCCAGACGTCCTTGTTGACCACGAACACCAGCGGGTCGGCCACGTAGCCCCACATGGTCACGTTCTTCTGGCCCACCGTGTGCAGCTTGGCGGCGGTGAAGATCGACATCGGATTTTCCTGGCCGTCGACCGCGCCGCTGGCCAGTGCAGGCTGGGCGTCGGCCCAGCTCATCTGCGTCGGGTTGGCCCCCAGCGCCGTGAAGGTGTCCAGGAACAGCGGCGAGCCGACCACCCGGATCTTCATGCCCTTCATGTCCTCGGGCGACTTGATCGGCTTCTTGGAGTTGGTGATCTCGCGGTAGCCGTTCTCGCCCCAGGCGAGCGGCACCACGCCCGCGCGGTCGAGGGTGGCGAACATGCGCTTGCCGACTTCGCCCTGGGTGAGCGCGTCGATCGCGGCGTAGTCGGGCATCAGGAAGGGCATGGAGAAGAGGTTCAGTTCCTTCACCTGGGGCGACCAGTTGATGGTCGAGCCGATCGCCATGTCGATCACGCCCTGGCGGATGGCGGTGAACTCGCGGGTCTGGTCGCCCTGCACCAGCGACACGCCGGGGTACAGCTTGATGTTGATGCGGCCCTGGGTGCGCTCCTTGACCAGGTCGGCCCAGATCTGCCCGCCCTGGCCCCAGGGAAAGGCGGTGCCGACCACGAGCGACATCTTGTACTCGGGCTTGTAGGTCTGCGCCGGCGCGGCGGCAGCGAAAGCCAGCGCGGCGGCCGCGGCGGCGAACTTGAGGAAATGGCGGGTCTTCATGGGCAGGTCTCCTTCAGTGAAGTCGGTCAGGGTCGAGAAATCTCAGTAGCCCAGGCTCTGCGGCAGCCACAGGGCCAGCGACGGGAACGCGATCACGAGCATGACCACCAGCAGCATCGCGGCCAGCAGCCAGCCGATCCAGCGCAGCGTGTCCTCCATGCGCACGCGGGCGATGCGGCAGGTCACCATGAGGTTCACGGCCATCGGCGGCGTGAACTGGCCGAGCGCCACCAGCAGCGTGAGCAGCACGCCGAACCAGACCACATCCCACCGGTAGTGCGCGATGAGGGGCGTCAGCAACGGAATGAAGATGAGGAAGATGGAGATGCCGTCGAGCACCATGCCCACCAGTACCAGCAGCACCACCAGCAGGGACAGCACGCCCCACTCGCCCAGGCCGGATTGCGTGATGGCGCGGGTGATCGGATCGATGATGCCCAGGGTGGACAGCGAGTAGGCGAACACACCTGCCAGCGCCACCACCACCATGATGACTGCCGACAGCTCGCCCGCTTCGCGCAGGATGGGGAACAGGTCGCGCACGCCGATCGTGCGGTGCACCGCCATGCCGATGAACAGGCCGTAGAACACCGCCACCACCGCCGCCTCGGTCGGCGTGAACCAGCCGGCCCGCATGCCGCCCAGGATCAGCACCGGCGCCGCCAGCCCCCAGCTGGCCTCGCGCAGGCTGGCCCAGAAGGGAGGCCGCGCGAGCTCGGCCTCGGCCGCGCCCATGCGGTGGCGGCGGGCCAGCCAGACGGCGGGCACGATCAGCGCCAGGCCCACCAGCACCCCCGGCACCAGGCCGGCGGCGAACAGCGCGGGGACGGAGGCGCCCGGCACCAGCACCGAATAGACGATGAAGGCGATCGAGGGCGGGATCAGGATGTCGGTGGACGCCGCGGCGCCGACGATCGATGCCGAGTAGCCGGCCGGGTAGCCGGCGCGCGCCATCGCCGCGATCATCACGCCGCCGACCGCGGCCGCATTGGCCGGGCCCGAGCCCGAAACACCGCCGAGGAACATGGCCACCGCGATCGCCACCAGCGGCAGCATGCCCGGGCCGCGACCGACGATGGCGACCGCGAAGTTCACCAGCCGCGACGCCACGCCCGAGCGGTCGAAGATGGACCCGAGCAGCACGAACATCGGGATGGCGAGCAGCGGGTACTTGTGCAGGCCCGCATAGAAGTTCTGCGGCACGGCCAGCAACCCGAACCACTGCGAGTCGACGTTGGCCAACCCGATCGCGGCGGTGCCTGCCAGGCCCAGGGCCACGCCGATCGGCACGCCCACCACCATCATGCCGATGAACACGGCAAAGAGCAGGAAGCCGATCATGGCTGCCTTCCGCGGCGCAGGAACAGCCCGAAGGCGCGCCCGGCGATCGCCAGCGACATCACCGGCAGCCAGATCGAATACCACCACTGCGGCACGCCGATGCCGGGGGAGGTCTCGTCGTAGTGCCAGTGGTCGTAGACGATGCGCACGCTGAGCGCGGCAAGGAACAGGAACATCCCGCAGACCATCAGCGCACCGAAGCGCGCCAGCGCCCGCTGGCGCCCCGGCGGGCCGGCGTCGGCGAAGAACTCGATGCGGATCTGCCGGTTGCGTGCGACCGAGGCCGAGCCGGCCACCAGCGTCACCACCATCAGCAGGAACACCGAGATCTCCTCGGTCCAGGCGAACGACTGGCTGGTGAAGTAGCGCACCAGCACGTTGGCGAAGGTGATCAGCGCCAGCAGGGCCATCACGATGACGGTGAGCCAGTCCTCGATCGCCAGCGGCACGCGCGTGGGCTCGTCCTGCGCGTCGTCCAGCGGCAGCTCCTCGGGCAGCGGGTGCACCGCCTCGGTGTGGGGGGGCGTCATGCCGTCGCTCCATTTGGGGCCAGCAGCGCCTGCGCCGCCTGCACGATCGCATCGGCGTCGACCCGTGACTGCGCTTCCAGCACCGGCGCATAGCCGACCGGGATGCGCGGCGCGCCCAGCCGGCGCACGCGGCAGCCGGTGGCTTCGGCCGCGGTCGCCGCGATCTCGGCGCCGAAGCCGGCGGCCTGCACGGCTTCGTGCACCACCAGCAGGCGGCCGGTGCGCCGGCACGAGGCCAGCACGGCCTCGCGGTCCCAGGGCCAGATGCTGCGCAGGTCGATCAGTTCGGCCTGCACGCCGGCCGCGGCCAGCGCCTGGCAGGCCTGGGCACAGGCCTGCAGCTGGCGGCTCCAGCTCACGACGGTGAGGTCGCTCCCCGGCCGCAGCACGCGCGCGCGGCCGAGCTCGGCGGCCTGGCCGGGATCGACCTCGCCCTCCAGTCCCCAGAGCGTCTTGTGCTCCATGTAGATGACCGGGTCGCCGCTGGCCAGCGCTGCCCGCAGCATCGCGTAGTTGTCCTGGGGCGTGGCCGGGCACAGCACCACCAGGCCGGGCAGGTGGGCGAACCAGCTCTCCAGCGACTGCGAGTGCTGCGCGGCCGAGGCGTCCCAGATGCCGGTGGGCATGCGCACGACCAGCGGCACCCGGCCCTGGCCGCCGAACATGAAGCGGTTCTTGGCGCCCTGGTTGGCGATCTCGTCCATCGCGCACAGGGCGAAGTCGACCACCCGCATCTCGACCACCGGCCGCAGGCCGGCCAGCGCCATGCCGACGCCGGCGCCCAGGATGGCGGCTTCGCTGATCGGGGTGTCGATCACCCGCCTGGCGCCGAAGCGCTCCTGCAGGCCGCGGTACTGGCCGAAGATGCCGCCGCGGCCGACGTCCTCGCCGAGCACCACCACGCGGGCGTCGGCTTCCATCTCGTGCTGCAGGGCCAGCGCGGCCGCCTGCGCATAGGTCATCAGCGCCATTGGCCCGCTCCGGTGGTCTGCACGTCGGTGAAGGCGCTGGCCGCCTCGGGCCAGGGCGCGGCGTCGGCCGCGGCCACGGCGCGGCGCACCTCGTCGGCCGCTTCGCGCTCGATCGCGTCCAGCCGCGCGGCCTCGGCGCCCGGCAGCGCCAGCCAGGCGGCGCGGGCCCGGGCGATCGGATCGTGCCGCAGCGCTGCCGCCAGTTCGGCGGGGTCGCGGTAGGCGGCCGGGTCGACCGACACGTGGCCCTTGACCCGGTAGGTGATGGCGTGCAGCAGGTGCGGCCCGCTGCCGGCGCGAACCTGCGCCACCAGCTGGCCGGCCGCCCGGGCGACCGCCAGCACGTCGTTGCCGTCGACCTGCACCGAGGGGATGTCCAGGCTGGCCGCCCGGGCCGAAGCGCCGTCGCCTGCGGTCATCGGGCCGCTGGGCGTGGTGGCGCTCCAGCGGTTGTCCTCGCAGACGAACAGCACCGGCAGGCCGTAGACGCGTGCCCAGTTCAGCGATTCCAGGAAGGGGCCGCGGTTGATCGCGCCGTCGCCGAAGAAGCAGGCGGTCAGGCCCTCGCGCTGCTGCAGCAGCTGCGCGTGCGCCGCGCCCACCGCGATCGGCAGGCCGGCCGCCACCACGCCGTTGGCGCCCAGCATGCCGACCGAGAAGTCGGCGATGTGCATGGAGCCGCCCTTGCCGCCGTTGTAGCCGCTGGCCTTGCCGAACAGCTCGCACATCATGCGCACCGGATCAGCGCCCTTGGCGAGCGTGTGGCCGTGGCCGCGATGGGTGGAAGTCAGGTAGTCGGCCGGCCGCAGGTGGGCGCAGACGCCGGCCGGCACGGCCTCCTGCCCGGTGGACAGGTGCAGCGGGCCGCGCACCCGGGCGGTGCCGTCCGCGGCCTTGCCGAAAGCATTGACGCCGCCCTGGCTGGCGGCCTCGGCGGCGTCCTCGAAGGCGCGGATCCGGACCATCGTCCGGTACAGGGCCAGCAACTGCTCCGTCTCCTCGTTCTTCACTTCGCGAGTTCTTTCCTGCTGATGGGTTGCGATTGTAGGGACGCGCTCAGCCGTCCTGGCAACTGCGCAGGCCGGCGAACACGTCGTCGCGCTGCGGCTCGAAGAAATTGCGGTAGCGCGCGTGCGCCAGCCAGGCCGAGGTGGCCGGGCTGGCGCCGCGCAGCACGCGCCGGCTGCCAAACCACGGGGCCGAGTAGTCGCGGTAGGGATGCGGCGTGAATCCCGCATAGGGCTCGAAGGCGCTGGCGGTCCATTCCCACACCTGGCCCCAGGCGAAGCCCGGCAGGGTGAGCGCAGCGCATTCCCATTCCGCCTCGGTGGGCAGGCGCCGGCCGGCCCAGCGACACCAGGCCTCGGCTTCGTAGGCGCTGAGGTGCACGGCCGGCTGCGCCAGGTCCACCGGGTGCCAGCGCGAGCCGTGGCGCTGCTGCCACTGGCCGTCGACCTGCCGCAGGCCGGAGGGGTGGCGGCCGGCTCGCGCGGCCAGCCAGGCGCGGCCGCGTTCCGACCACCGCTGCGGCTGCTCGTAGCCGCCGGCCTGCACGAAGGGCAGGTAACGTGCCCAGGTCACGGGCCGGGCGTCGATGCGCAGGGCCGGGATCGCGACCTCGTGCGCCGCCAGCTCGTTGTCGAAGGCGAACCCGCTGCCGCTGCAGCCCATCCGGAAGCGCTGGCTGGGCAGTTCGAGCTCCCGGCCGCCCGCCGGCTGCGGGGCGACCGGCGTCCCGTCATCGACATCGATCCCCAGCGACTGCGCCATGTAGAGCGCCGCCTCGGCATGCATCTGCTCGTGCAGCGCGACCAGCCGGAAGAAATACAGCGCGCTGTCGGCGGCCGCCGTCGGCAATTCATCCAGCAAGGCCAAGGTCTGCGCCAGCGTGCGCGCCAGGTACTCGCGGGTGCCGTCCGCGTCCGGCAGGGGCAGCGTCCAGCGGGTGCGATGCGCGACGCGGCTGGAGTCGTACCAGGCATCGGCCTGCACCAGCAGCGAGGGCCCGCGCGCGTGGTCCGGATCGCAGGCGGTGCCCAGCGCACGCTGGCGGTTGCGGGCGATCCACCATTCCTGGAACCAGGCGACGTGGCCCAGTTCCCACAGGGGCGGGTTGAGTTCCGGTGCGTAGCGCACGCCCGGGTACCCGGTGCCCACCGCAGCCAGCGTGGCATCGGCCAGCGCCAGCGTGCGCTGCCGCGCGGCCAGCAGCGCGGCCCGCGCGTCCGCCGCCGTGCCGCTGCGCAGCGCGAGGGCCTCGGGCGGGCCGTCCGCGCTATAAATCCGTGATGCCTGGACCATCGGTCGTCATCGTAAGCCCCGCGCTCGCCGATGCGAACAACGGCAACTGGCGCACCGCCTCGCGCTGGGTTGGGATGCTGGCGCCGGCGTTCCGCACGCGGGTCGTGCGCCAGTGGCCGGACGGCGGACAGGCGCAGGACGATGCCGTCATGCTGGCCTTGCATGCGCGCCGCTCGGCCGAGTCGATCCGGAACTGGGCGCAGGCGCATCCCGGCCGCGGCCTGGCGGTGGTGCTGACCGGCACCGACCTGTACCAGGACCTTGCTTTCGACGCCTCGGCGCGGCATTCGCTCGAGGTGGCGCAGTGCCTGGTGGTGCTGCAGGAACTGGGCGCGCAGGCGCTGCCGCCCCCGCTGCAGGCCAAGGCGCGCGTGGTGGTCCAGTCGGCGCCGCTGCGGTCTCCTGCGGACAAGCCGCGCGACTGCCTGCAGGCCGTGATGGTCGGCCACCTGCGTGCGGTGAAGTCACCGCAGACGCTGTTCGAGGTGGCGCGCCGGCTGCGCGGGCGCGAGGACATCCGGATCGACCACGTCGGCGAAGCGCTCGAGCCCGCACTGGGCGAGCAGGCGCGGGCCACGGCCGCCGGATGCACCGGCTACCGCTGGCTCGGCGCGCTGGCGCACGAGCAGGCGCTGGAGCGCATCCGCCAGGCCCACGTGCTGGTCCATGCCAGCGTGCTCGAAGGCGGCGCGCACGTGATCATCGAGGCCGTGCGCTGCGGCACGCCGGTGCTGGCCTCCCGCGTGCCGGGCAACGTCGGGCTGCTCGGCGCCGGCTATTCGGGCTACTTTCCCGCCGGCGATGCGGGCGCTCTGGCGGGGCTGCTCGCCCGCTGTCGCGAGGGCCAGGCGGCAGCCCCCGGCGAGGGCCTGCTGGACCGCCTGGCCGCGCAATGCGCCGAACGCTCGCCGCGGTTCGACCCGGCCGCCGAGCGCGATGCGCTGCTGCGCCTGCTGGCCGAGCTGGTGCCCCCGGCCTGAGCGCCCGCTGCGGGCCCCCTCATTTCGGCCGTGGCGACCGCAGGCCGCGGCCAGGTGCGCTCAGGCGCCCTTCGCGCAACTCCTGCACGGCGATGGCCAGCGCCCGCGCGACGTTGCGCACTTCCTCCTGGACGCTGCTGTCGCGGTCCAGGGCCTGGTGGCTGGTGGCGTAGGGCTCGTAATAGCCGATGTAGCGGTCCAGCCGGGCCTGCGGACCGGCATCGATGAGGCCCATCCAGTCGAGCCAGTCGCACAGGGCGCGGCGGTTGCCCTCGATGCCGGCCACGTCGCCGTGCACCACCACGCCGTACGCGCGCCCGGCCAGGTGCTTGGGGTAGGGCCAGCCGTCCAGCTCGAGCTGCTTGGCCATCCCCGGGTCCTTGCCATGGGTGGAACTCAGGTCCGGGTTGCCGCCGTCGGCGCAGACCAGCCGGTCCATCATCAGCTTGAGCGGGCTGGACATGGTGTACCAGTGCGTCGGCGTGACCAGCAGCACCCCGTGGGCCGATGTCCAGGACTCGTAGATCTCGGCCATCCAGTCGTTCACCTGGGACAGCTCGTGGTTGGGGTAGCAGCTGCAGGGCCAGTGGCACAGCGGCATGGCGGTGGACAGGCAGCCCTTGCACGGGTGGATGTGGCGGTCGTAGTCGGAAGCCAGCCGGCTGAGGTCCAGCAGGTCGGTCTGCAGGCCGGCTTCGTCCAGGGTCTGCTGCGCGATCCGGGTCAGCCGGAAGCTCTTGGACATCTCGCCCGGGCAGGTGCCGTCGTTGCGCGTGGCGGCGTTGACCAGCAGCACCCGCGAGGGCGTGGCCGGGTCGCCCCAGCGCTGCTGCGCCGCGATCAGGCGGTTGCGCGTGTGGTACCACTCCACCGACATCTCGTAGTCCGGGTCCTTGAACCCGGGGCCGGCCTTGCGCTTGACCGGCGACTTGCGTGCGCCGCAGTAGCCCTCCCAGGCGATCGCCTCCAGCCGCCGGATGGCCTCGTCCTCGGCGCGGAACGCCGGGTCGAAGAAGCGGGCGCGAAAGCGCCGGCCGAATTCCTCGCGCGTATGGGCGGGCGGCGCCTGGCCGGTGCGGACGTCGACGGGCATGGGGATCTCCTGCAGTGCAGACCCGAGCGTATGGCCGGGCCGGCCGGCCCGGGGGTCCCTGTAACAGCCGCCCGCGCGCCGGGGGGCGGCGCAACGCTTGACCCTGCCATGATGGCAAGCTCCAGCATGAGGGCCGTCGAGTCCACGCGCCTGCGAAAGGCCAAGAATCCACCCATGCCACACGATCACGCCGCCCACGCGCACGGCCATGAAGGCCACGGGCACGACCACGACCACGACCATGCCCCGCCCGTCACGGCGGGCAACGAACGCAAGGTGCTGCTCGCCTTCCTGCTCACCTTCGCCTTCATGGGCGTGGAGGTGGCCGGCGGCCTGCTGTCGGGGTCGCTGGCGCTGATCGCCGATGCCGGCCACATGCTCACCGATGCGGCCGCGCTGGCCCTGGCCTACGGAGCGTTCCGCGCCGGCCGGCGCCCGGCCGACCCGCGCCGCACCTTCGGCTACCTGCGCTTCGAGGTGGTCGCCGGGCTGGCCAACGCAGCCGCGCTGCTGGCCCTCGTGGGCTGGATCGCCTGGGAGGCGTTCCACCGGTTGCGCGATCCGCAGCCGGTGCTGGCCGGACCCATGCTGGCGGTGGCCGTCGCCGGGCTGCTGGTGAACCTGGTCGTCCTGCGCATCCTCTCGCAGGGCGACAGCGAGCACGTCAACATCCGGGGCGCGGCCCTGCACGTGATGGGCGACCTGCTGGGTTCGGTGGGCGCCATCGTCGCTGCCGTCGTGATCCACTACACCGGCTGGGCGCCGATCGACCCGCTGCTGTCGGTGCTGGTCTCGCTGCTGATCCTGCGCAGCGCCTGGCCGCTGCTGCGCAAGTCGCTGCACATCCTGCTGGAAGGCGCGCCCGACGACGCGTCTCCGGACGCCATCGAGCACCACCTGCTGGCCACGGTGCCCGGGCTGGTGGCGGTCAGCCACGTGCACGTGTGGCTGATCACCTCGGGCCAGGCGCTGGCCACCCTGCACGTCAAGCCGGCGCCGCACGCCGATCCGCGCACCCTGGTGCGCCGGGTCGAGCACGAACTGGTGGAACGCTTCGGCATCGGCCACGCCACGGTGGCGATCGACTGGAACGAGGACGAGGGCGACCCCGCCTGCAGCCTGTCGGCTGCACACGGGCCGCCGGATCGCGGCTGAAGCCGGTCAGGCCGGCTCGGCGCTGCGCTGGATCAGCTCGATCTTGTAGCCGTCGGGGTCGGTCACGAAGGCGATCACCGTCGAGCCGCCCTTCACCGGGCCCGGCTCGCGCGTGATGGCACCGCCGGCCGCGCGGATCTTCTCGCAGGCCGCGGCCACGTCGGGCACGCCGAGCGCGATGTGGCCGTAAGCGGTGCCCATCTCGTAGCTCGCGACCCCGTGGTTGTAGGTCAGCTCGATCTCGGCATGGTCCGGATTGCTGCCGTAGCCGACGAAGGCCAGCGAGTACTTCTGCTCGGGCCGCTCGGTCGTGCGCAGCAGCTTCATGCCGAGCACGCGGGTGTAGAAGTCGATGGAGCGCTGCAGGTCGCCGACGCGCAGCATGGTGTGGAGGAGGCGCATGCGGCGATTATCGGCACGCGCCGGTCAGCGTGCGGTTCGCTCGAACACCAGGCAGGTGGTCGTGCCGTGCGCGTACAGGGTGCCGTCGGGGCCGTACAGCCGCCCCTCGGCGGTGGCGAGCTGGCGGCCGGCGTGCACCACCTTGCCCTCGGCGCGGATGCGCGGGGCCTTGGGGCCGATCGCGCGCACCAGGTTGACGCTCAGCTCGGCGGTGGTGTAGCCGCGGCCCGCCGGCATCTTCGTGTGCACGGCGCAGCCCATGGCGGAATCGAGCAGCGTCGCATACCAGCCGCCGTGGATGCCGCCCATCGGGTTGAGGTGGGCCGGGCCGGGCGTGCCCTGGAACACGGCGCGGCCGTCCTCCGCCTCGATCAGCAGGAAGTCCAGCGTGCGGGCGATCGGCGGGTAGGGCAGCTGGCCGGCGAGCATGGCCTGCATCAGTTCCAGCCCGCCCAGGCCGGCCACCTGCTCGGGGCGGGCCACGCCTGCGCCGGGCCCGGCATCGAAGCGCGCGTTCTGCTCGCGTTCCTGCGCGAGCCAGTCTTCCAGGAGGTTGTGCTGTGTCATCGGGGCGCCTTTCACGGAGGCCCGATTATAAACTTGCATATGCAAAGGTTGCAGCTACAATAGTTTCCCATGAACGCCGCTGTCAGGCCCCAGGGCTGCACCCACCTCAAGCTGCGCAAGCTGATGCGGCAGGTGGCGCAGCACTACGACGCCGAGGTCGGCAAGTCCGGCCTGAAGACCACCCAGTATTCGTTGCTGGCGCACATCTGCAGGCTGGGCCCGATGCGCCCGGTGGACCTGGCGCGCGCCATGAAGCTCACGCCCTCCACGCTCAGCCGCAACCTGCAGCCGCTGGTGGCGGCCGGCTGGGTGGTGGTGCAGGCCGGCGGCGACGCGCGCAGCCGCAGCGTCGAGGCCACCGAAGCCGGGCGCGACAAGTACCAGGAAGCGCGCCGCCGCTGGCGGGTGGCGCAGGAACAGCTCAACGCGCTGCTGGGCAACGGGCGGGTGCTCGCCCTGCATGCGCTGATCGAGGAATGCAGCGAGCGGCTGGCGCCGCCGCCGGCCACCGGAGAAGACGAATGAGCCAACCGAGAACCCGCGCGGCGATGTGGGTGATCCTGCTGGCCGCGGCCGGCACCTTTGCGTTGTCGATGGGCGTGCGCCAGACCATGGGCCTGTTCCTGTCGCCGCTGAACACGTCCACCGGCCTGGGCCTGGCCAGCATCAGCCTGGCCTTCGCCTTCGGCCAGCTGTGGTGGGGCATCACCCAGCCGTTCGCCGGCATCGTGGCCGACCGCATCGGCGCCGGCCGCGTGCTGCTGGCGGGCGCGCTGATGGTGGCCGTGGGCACCTTCATCACGCCCTACATGACCAGCACGGCCGGCCTGCTGCTGGCGATCGGCATCCTGGGTGCCGGTGGCGCCGGCATGGCCGGCCCGGCGGTGCTGATGGCGGCGGCCACGCGGCTGATCCCGCCGGGCCGGCAGGGCATCGCCACCGGCATCGTCAACGCGGGCGGCTCCACCGGGCAGTTCCTGCTGGCGCCGCTGGCCGCCGCCCTGATGGTGGGCATCGGCTGGGTCGGGGCGATGCAGGCGATGGCGCTGCTGGTGCTGCTGTGCCTGCCGGCCGCCTGGGTGCTGCGCGGCCACTCGCAGCATCCGCAGCACCCGGGCGCAGCGGCGGCGCCCCCGCGCCTCGGCACGCGCGAGGCGATCGTCCAGGCCCTGCGGGATCCGGGCTACCGGCTGCTGGCGGCCGGCTTCTTCGTCTGCGGCTTCCACGTGGCCTTCCTCGCCACCCACCTGCCCGGCGTGGTGGAAGCCTGCGGGCTGCCCACGCAATGGGCCGGCTGGGCCCTGTCGCTGCTGGGGTTCTTCAACATCGTGGGCAGCGTGGCGATGGGCTGGGCGGTGGGCCGCTGGCGCATGAAGTCGCTGCTGTCGCTGGTCTACGCCACGCGCGGCATCGCGGTGCTGCTGTTCCTGCTGGCGCCCAAGACCGGCCCGGTGGTGCTGCTGTTCTCGGCCGTGATGGGCGTGACCTTCCTGTCCACCGTGCCGCCCACGGCCGGGCTGGTGGCCAAGTTCTTCGGGCCGGCGAACATGGCCACGCTGTTCGGCATCGTGATGCTCACGCACCAGGTCGGCGGTTTCCTGGGCGCCTGGCTGGGCGGCGCGGTGTTCCAGGCCACCGGCCGCTACGACTGGGTCTGGTACGCCGACATCGTGCTGGCCGCCGGCGCCGCGCTGATCCACCTGCCCATCCGGGAGGCCCGGCCGGTGCGGGCCGCTCCTGCGACAGCCTGAGCAGCGCCGCCGGCCGAGGCCGGCTTGTCATGGGAGGTTTGTCCTGCCCGGCCTGGGCGGATTGTCCGTTGCGCCACGCACGCATTTGCGCTGAAGTGGGGAGCCCCCTGCTGTGCCAGGGGAGACACCCAGGGAGAAGTTGCATGCTGCGCATCAGGCTGTCGATTGCGCTGGTTCCACCTTTGGCCAGCCTGCTGCTGGGTGGCTGCGGCGGCGGTGGGGGCGGCGGCGACGCGCCGGCGGCCGGCTTCGGCCAGGCGGCCGAGGGCCTGTGGAGCGGCAGCACGGGCAACGGCCTCACGATCTCGCTGCTGGTGCTGGAGAACGGCCAGACCTGGGGCTTCTACCGTGCCGACGGATCGGTGCGCGGCCTGCTGCAGGGCGCGACCATCGGCTCGGGCGACCGGTTCAGCTCCGAATTCGTCGACTTCAATGCCGATGCGACCGTGCGCGAGCCGGGCACCGCCACCGGCACCCTGGTGCCCCGGTCCAGCATGACCGGCCTGCTCGGCAACGGCGCCACGCTGACGCTGTCGTACGTGCCGGATTACGACCGCGCGGCCTTGCAGGCGGACGTGGTCGGCAGCTGGCGGGTGGAAGGGCGCACGCTGTTCGCCGATTTCAGCTTTCCGGCGCTGCTCGTCGATGCCTCGGGCGGGGTGAGCGGGCAGGACCAGGGCTGCGCGATCAGCGGCCAGCTGGTGCCCCGCGGCTCCGGCAAGAACGTGTTCAACCTCAGCGCCAGCTTCAGCGGTGCCAGTTGCGCGCTCGGCGACGGCGCCAGTGCGAGCGGGGTCGCCTATGTCGACACGACCGGCACCCCGGCCCAGCTCGTCGGCACGGCGCTGCGCGCCGATGGCGCGAACGGCCTCGTGATGAGCGGCACCCGGCAGGCCGCCGCACCGGCACCGACGCCTGCGCCGGGCCCGACTGCGGCGCCTACCCCGGCGCCGACGCCAGCGCCCACCGCCGCTCCCACCCCGGCCCCGACACCGGCCCCCACGCCAGCTCCGACGCCCGCCCCGACTCCGGCGCCGACACCGGCACCCACCCCGGCACCGACGGCAGCGCCGACACCGGCACCCACCCCGGCACCGACGGCAGCGCCGACACCGGCACCGACTCCAGCCCCGACGGCAGCGCCCACTCCGGCGCCGACGCCTGCCCCGACCGCGGCGCCGACACCTGCTCCGACCCCCGCGCCGAGCCCGACTCCCGCACCAAGCCCGACGCCCACACCCGCGCCCAGCCCGACACCGACTCCCGCGCCGCCGCCGCCGACGACGGCGCCGGCTCCGTTGGCCGGCATCGGCGGCCTGCGAGGTTGAGGAGGAGGCGGCGGCGCTCAGGCGCCGCCGGCCACGCCGAGGAACCGGTCCAGGATGTGGAAGTGGTCGTCGTGCAGCCGGGCTTCCAGGGCCGGCAGGTCCGCGAGCGGCACCCAGCGCGCGGCAGCGGCGTCGTCCCCGCCCCGCACCGCCGGTGGCGGCCCGGGTCCGAGGTCGAAGTGGTGCGCATGCGTCACGATGCGGCCGCGCTGGCTGCGCCGCGGGTGGTCGAACACCTGCACGCCGCGCAGCGCCTGGCGCATCTCGCGCGCGCCGAGCGGCCAGCCGGTTTCCTCGGCCAGCTCGCGCAGCGCCGCCTGCAGCACCGTCTCGCCCGGATCCAGGAACCCGCCGGGCAGCGCCCACAGGCCGCGGCCCGGCGCGCGCCCGCGCTGCACCAGCAGCACCTGGCCGCCGGCCTGCACGACCGCATCGACGGTCACCAGCACCACCGGGTAGGGCGCCACGGACCAGGCCTTCTTCTCGCCCGCGATGACCCGCCATTCCTCGCGCAACCGGCCGAAGTCCGCGCCGGCAAGCCATTCCCGGGCGAGCGCGGCGGCGGCCGGCGCGAGGTCCGGCTGCAAGTGCTGCAGCACCGCCGCCGGGTCGTCCGCTGCGTACAGCCGGTCGAGCCGGCTGGCGGCGCGCGCATCGCCGTCGTGCCATTCGAGCTGCCAGCGCGGCGCGGCATCCTCTTGCGCCGGCTCCAGGGACCGGGGCAGCAGCACCAGCACCGGTTCGTCCGCGCCGGCGCCTTCCGTGCGCAAGCCTCGCGCCACGGCCTGCAGGGTGCGCACGGGGTCGTAGCACTGGCGCAGCGGCACGAAAGAGGTCCGTGCGCGCTCTGCTTCGGCCAGCGACTCGCCCACGATCCGGGCGCGGCTCTCCCAATCGAGCGGATGCGCGGGTGAAGGCGCCTGCCGGGCCCAGTCGACGAACACCGTGCAGCGGCGCGCACGCGACAGCGCCGAGCGCACCGTGTCCACCTGGTCGCGGTCCGGCAGCTGCCACTCGGCCAGGCAGGCGGCCCGGGGCCAGGACTCAGTCGCGCCGGCCATTCACCGCCCGCAGCGCCGCGTCGAATCCGCTCGCCGCGATCCGCTCCCGCGCGCGGCTGTCCGGGTCGGGCTCGCACAGGTAGATCTCCCGGTCGGGCCGGCCCAGCACGCGCAGGCCGCTGGAGCGCAGCATGGCTTCGATGCCGGCGCGGTTGGGGACCCACCAGTTGGTCGGGTCGCCGGCGAAGCGGTGCTCGATGAAGGCCATCTTCGGCCAGCCGGGGTCCAGCAGCGGCTCGCGCTCGTCGATCGGGTGGTCGCGCGTGTCCGCATACACGCTCTCGCCGGGCATGCTGAGTGTCTGGAACATCATCAGCCGCCGGGTGCGCTGCGCCAGCAGGTCCAGCGCCAGCAGCGGGTAGCGCAGGTGGTAGAAGACCCCCATGAACCAGACCAGGTCGAAGGCCTCGCCCAGCGCCGCCAGTTCGTACACGCCCATGCGGCGGAACTGCACGCGGTCGGCCAGGCCTTGCACCCGGGCGGCCCAGCGCGCCTGCTTCAGGTAGTGCTCGTCGACGTCCAGCGCCAGCACGCCCGCGCCGCGGCGCGCCAGCTCGAAGCTGTAGAAGCCGGCGTTGCAGCCCACGTCCAGGACCCGCCAGCCCGACAGGTCGGCCGGCACGTGGGGCGCGACCTGCTGCCACTTGAAGCCGGGAAAGTCGCCGCCCAGGAAGTGGTCGGGCACGGTCTGCACCCCGCCGGGCAGGTGCAGGTTGTGGAACCAGGGGCCCAGTGCCTGCGCCTGCCGCCGGATCGCTTCGGCGTCGGCTTCGCCCTGCAGGTGGCGGGTCATCGTCCGATGGCGTGGTACTCGAACCCGAGCTGGCGGATGGCCGGGTCGTACAGGTTGCGGCCATCGAAGATCACCGGCTGGCGCATGGCCTTCTTCAGCGCGTCGAAATCCGGGCTCTTGAAGGCCTGCCAGTCGGTGGCGATCACCAGCGCATCGGCGTTTTCGGTGCAGGCCACGGGCGTGTCGGCGTAGCGCAGCCGGTCGAGCAGCGAGATTCGACCGGCGAAGTCGTGCGCCAGCGCCGCCTTCGCCTGCCGCATGGCCACCGGGTCGTGCGCCATCACCAGGGCGCCGCTCTCCAGCAGCGCCCGGATCACGATGCGGCTGGGCGCCTCGCGCATGTCGTCGGTGTTGGGCTTGAACGCCAGCCCCCACAGGCCGAACAGCAGGCCGCGCAGGTTGCTGCCGAAGCGGGCGGCGATCTTCTGCACCAGGATGTGCTTCTGCGCCTCGTTGACGGCCTCCACCGCTTCCAGCACCCGCAGGTGGCTGCCGTGCACGGAGGCGGTGCGGATCAGCGCCCGCACGTCCTTGGGGAAGCAGCTGCCGCCGTACCCGGTACCGGGGTACAGGAAGCCGTAGCCGATGCGCGGGTCGGCGCCCATGCCCTTGCGCACCTGCTCGATGTCGATGCCGGCGCCGGCCGCGAGGTTGGCCAGCTCGTTCATGAAGCTGATGCGCGTGGCCAGCATGGCGTTGGACGCGTACTTCGTCATCTCGGCCGCCTTCAGGTCCATCAGCAGCACGCGGTCCTGCACCCGGTTGAACGGGGCATACAGGCGCTGCAGCAGCGTGCGCGCGCGTTCGCCGTCGGGCCCCGGCTCGGTGCCGATGACGATGCGGTCGGGCCGCATGAAGTCCTCCAGCGCGGCGCCTTCCTTGAGGAATTCGGGGTTGGACGCGACCGCGAAGGCCTGCGGGCCGTGCGGCAGGTTGCGCGCCTGCAGCGCGTCGGCGATGGCGGTGCGGATCCGCTCGCCCGTGCCCACCGGCACGGTGGACTTGGTCACCACCAGCTTGAAGCCCTGCATCCAGCGGCCGATGCTGTCGGCCGCCGACAGCACCTGGCTCAGGTCGGCGCTGCCGTCCTCGGCCTGGGGCGTGCCCACGGTGATGAAGATGACCTCGCCATGGGCGACGGCCGAGGGGCTGTCGCTGGTGAAGCGCAGCCGCCCGGCGGCGCGGTTGCGGGCGATCACCTCCTGCAGGCCCGGCTCGTAGATCGGCATCTGGCCGGCTTCGAGCAGGTCGATGCGGCGTGGGTCCGTATCCAGGCAGATCACGCTGTTGCCGCCGTCGGCCAGGCAGGCGCCGCTCACCAGGCCGACATAGCCGGCGCCGAACACGGTGACGTTCATGGCGCAGCCTCCAGGTCCAGGTCCAGCGCGTGGGCCACCAGCTCGCGCGCGCGGTGCGCGGCCGTGTGGCCGTCGAGGATGCGGCGGCGGGCGCGCCCGGCCATGGCCTGGCGCTCGTCCTCGCCCATGTCGCGCAGCACGGCCAGCACCTGCGCAGGCTCCTCGGCCAGCACGATCTCGCGGCCGGGCACGAACAGGGTCTCGATGCCGGCCCAGCGGTCGCTGACGATCGGGGTGCCGCAGGCGGCCGCCTCGAACAGGCGCACGCTGGGCGACCAGCCGGCCTGCCGCATGTCGGCCCGCGTGAGGTTGAGCGTGAAGCGCTGGCGGTTGTAGAAGGCGCGGTGTTCGGCCGGCGGCAGGTGCGGCCGGTACTCGACGTTGGCCGGCCAGGCCATGTCGCCGGGATATTGCGGGCCGGCGACGATGAAGCGGCCTGCGGCCCAGGCGCGCGCGGGCTGCAGCAGCAGGCGCTCGACGCCGGGCTGGCGGTCTTCGCTCCAGGTGCCCATGTAGCCCAGGTCCCAGGCGGGCGGTTGCGGCTCGGGGTGGTACAGCTGCGGGTCCACCGAGCAGTACAGCACCCGCGCGCGCGGCGAACCGAACTCGCGCTCCAGCCGCTGCAGCGTGGGGCCACCGGTGAAGGACAGGTACAGGTCGTAGCCGGCGACCTGGTCGGGCCGCAGGGAGTCGTGCTCGCCGCGCGCCAGCCGCGCCAGCGTGACCGGCGTGTCGATGTCGTAGAAGGCCCGGATGCCGCCGGCCTCGGCCTGCACCCAGTCGCCCGCCTGCGCGCCCTGCGGGACGAAGGAGCCGACGATCGCCAGGTCGGCCGTGCGGACGTCCTCGGCGAAGCGGTCATGCAGTTCGTCGAGGCTGCCGTACAGCGCGGTGCGGCCCCAGGGCGGCTGCGGCAGGTCGCGGTTGGCCGCATACCAGGGCTGGTCGCGCTCCAGGAACAGCACCTCGTGGCCCGCTGCGACCAGCTCGCGCACCAGTGCGCGGTAGGTGGTCGCGTGGCCATTGCCCCAGGAGGAGGTGATGGACAGGCCGAGGATGACGATGGACAGCTTGCGCGTCATGCCGCCACCTCCCGGGCCCGGGAGCGGCCCTCGAGCACCGCATCGAACTGCGCAGCGCGGTGGTCGTAGGTGTGATCGGCCAGCACGCGGCGGTACGCGGCCCGGCCGATCGCCCGGGCGCGCTGCGGATCCAGCCCCTGGAGCTGCTGCGCGACCTCGTCGCCATCGCGCGCCACCAGCACCTCGCTGCCCGGCTCGAAGAACTGCTCCAGCCCCGGCCACGCATCGGTGACCAGGCAGGCGGCAGCGCCGGCGGCCTCGAACACCCGCGTGGCCGGCGAGAAGCCATAGCGCGCCATGCTCTCGCGGCTGACGTTCAGCACCGCCAGCGGCGTGCAGTTGAACGCGTTGTGGGCGGCCGTGTAGACGTGCCCCACGTGGCGCACGTTGGGCGGCAGGGGCTTGTCCTGCCAGCCGCTGCCGCCCAGCAGGAAGCGGCGCTGCGGCAGCGCGGCTGCGGCGTGCAGGAAGAAAGCCTCGACGCGCGCCTCGCGATCGGGCAGCCGGTTGCCCAGGAAGGCCAGGTCGCCCTCGAAACGGGGATCGGCCTCGACCGGGAAGTGGGTGGAGGGGTCGAGCGCGTTGTAGATCGGGATGCAGTCGCGCGCGCCCAGGGCCCGGTAGGCCTGGCGCACCGGCTCGCCGCCGCCGTAGGTGAGGACCAGGTCGTAGCGCGGCACCAGCAGGCGCAGCGCATCGGCGGGATCGGCCTGCATCCGGTCCAGCGTGGCGGGGGCGTCCACGTCCCAGTACACCACCGTGGTGGACGGCCCCTGCAGGCCCAGCACGGCGCGCTCCAGCAGTTCGTCGTGCACGCCGACGCCGCTCGCCTTGACGACCAGGTCGGCGCCGCGCGCAGCCTCCACGGTGCGCAGCACGCCGGCTTCGCTGCCGGCCGGGTAGACCACGACTTCGGCCCAGGCGGGATCGGCCATGTCGCGGTGCTGCTGGCGGCCGAACGCGTCGGGCTCGTAGAAGGTGACCCGGTGCCCACGCGCATGCAGGGCCCGCACGATGCCGCGGTAGTAGGTGGCGGCGCCGTTCCAGTAGGCGGACACCAGGCTGGATGCGAAGAACGCGATGCGCATCCCCTTGCTCATGCATTGACCTCCCTTGCAGCTTGGCGGGGCGGGGACAGTTCGGCGTAGATCCCGAGCAGCTCGTCCACGCGCCGGGCGCAGCTGTGCCGCGCAGCGATGGTGCGAAGGCCGTGGTCGGCCAGCGACCGCGCCAGCGCCGGGTCGGCCAGCACGGCACGCAGCTGTTCGCGCATCTCGCGACCGTCGCGCGCGACCAGGAAGTCGGCGCCCGGCTCGAACAGGCCTTCGCAGTCGTCCCAGGGGGCGCAGACCAGCGGAATGCCGCAGGCGAGCGCCTCGAAGACGCGGATGGTGGGGATGCCCGGCAGTGCCTGCACGTAGGGCCGCCGCGGCACGTGCACGGTGACATCGTGGCGCGCGAACACGCGCGGCGCCTCGTGGTTGGGCAGCCAGCCGCCGTAGTCGATGCCGGCTTGGCGCAGGCTCTCCAGCGCGTGGGCCGGGTAGCGCACGCCATGCACGCGCGCCTTCAGGCCGAGCGCGCGCACCGGCTCGAGCAGGAACTCCTGCAACTCCGCGCTGCGCTCGCCGTCGCCCCAGTTGCCGATCCAGACCAGCGAGCCCGTCCCGGGCGGCCGGGAAACGGTTCCCGGCCCAGGCCCGGGGGCCAGCGGCCGGAACATGTGCGTGTCGGCCGCCTCGTGCCAGGTCCAGGCGCGCTCGCACCAGCCGTGGCGCCGGTACAGGTCGCGGATCACCGAGCCGAAGGCCAGCACGCCGTCGTAGTGGCGCAGGTCGTAGGCCGCCATGTCCTGCGGCTGCGTCACGCTGCGGTGGTGGGTGTCGTGGAACAGGAGGCGGTAGTGCGGGTTGGCCTTGCGGTGCAGGCCGATGCGGCGCACCAGGTCGTGCTCGTTCCACTCGTGCACCAGCACCAGGTCGGCGCCGGCCAGCGCCGGGTCCAGGTCGAGAGTTTCGCGGTCGTATCGGTGGCTGCGCAGGTGCGGGTAGGCGCGGGCGAAGGCGCGCAGGGCCTGCTCGCCATGCCCGGCCAGCAGGTGGGTCACGCTCCAGGCGTCGCGCGGCTCGTAGACGCCGACCTCGTGGCCGCGCGCCAGCAGCTCGCTGCAGATGCCGCGCAGGAAGTGGGCATTGCCGTGGTTCCAGTCGGAGACCAGCGAATGGCAGAACAGGATCACGCGCATTGCGGCTCCTCGGCCTGGCCGGCCAGCGCGGGCGCGAGCCGCGACGCAGCGCGCAGCCAGGCCTCGGCCATGGCGGCAGGGGACCACTGCCGTGCGCGCCGGCGCGCGGCGGCCGCCAGCGCGCTGCGCTGGTCCGGTCGCGCGATCAGCCCCTGCAGGGCCTGCTCCAGCGCGTGCGTGTCGTCGGGCGGCACGTAGACGGCCGCATCGCCCCAGGTCTCGCGCAGGCTGGCGATGTCGCCCAGCACCAGCGCGCAGCCGCTCAGCGCGGCCTCCAGCACGGACAGTCCGAAGGGCTCGTAGCGTGCCGGCAGCGCATAGATCGAGGCGCAGGCCATCTGCGCCGCCACTTCGCGCACCGGGAGTTCGCCCAGTGCCTGCACGCCCGAGGGCAGCCGTTCGCGCCCGCCGCCCGGAGGGGCGCACGAGCCGGCCACGCACACCGGCCAGGGCAGCCGTGGCGCCACGGCCTGCAGGGCGGCGAGGTTCTTGGCTTCGTCCCAGAAGCGGCCTGCCGAGAACACGAAAGGCCGCTTGGCGGCGGCGCGGAACAGGGCCGGGTCGCGCCCATTGGGCAGCACCAGGCCGTCGCCGGCGAAGGCGTGCTCGGCACGCAGCGCGGCCAGCATGGCGGCGGTCGGCGCGGCGACCTGGCCGGCGCCCTGCAGGCCCGCGGCGACACGGCGTCGATAGGTGTCCCACTCGGCCGGCGCGCGGCTGCCGTGCACCGCGCGCCACCAGCTCAGCACGCAGGAGTGCGCGACCAGCAGCACGGGCGCGGCAAAGGCAAGGGCGCCGAAGGCGAACTGGTTCAGGTGCACCAGCTGCGGCTGCAGGCTGCGCTCCAGCGCCAGCAGCCAGTCGCCGGCCGCGTCGACTTCGCGCCAGGGATCGGGCATCCATTCCAGCGCGAAGCGGCTCTCGTGCAGCCGGACGTGGGGCAGTCCTTCGACGGCCTGGCGCTGGTGGGGCCGGACCGGACCGCCCAGGGTGGCCAGGTGGACGGCGATGCCGAGCGGTCCCAGCGCGCGGGCCAGCTCGACGGCGTAGGTCCAGACACCGCCCACGGTGTCCGCGGTCAACAGGATGGAAGGCCGGCACTCACCGCGCATAGACCGCGTCCAGCACTCCGGCGACCCGCGCGATCGATTCGATGGCGGGGCTGTAGCGGGCGCCGGCGCCGAGGCGGCGGGCCCAGTCGACGATGGCACGGCCGCCCCAGGCGTCGGGCGGCTCGGCCAGCAGCGTGCGGTGCGCGCCCCGGCAGTGCTCGGCGACGAAGTCGTGGAACGAGCCGCCGCGATTGCGCATGGACGCGCTGCCGGCACTGCCGTGGAAGTGCGCCTCGATGATGGCGTCGCACCCGGCGGGGAAGTCCCAGGAGCAGGCCAGGCGCACGACGATGCCGCCGGCGAGGTCGAGCTGGACGAGGGCGTAGTCCTCGCATTCGGCCGCGCCGCGCGCCAGCGGCCGGCCGTGCGCGTACAGCCGGCTGCCGACCTGGCGCACGTCCGGAAAGCCCAGCACCCACAGCGCCAGGTCCACCAGGTGCGTGCCCAGGTCGATGGCGCAGCCGCCGCCGGCCAAGGCCATGTCGCGCGCCCAACCCTTGTTGGGGCCATAGGCGTTGTGGAAGACGAGGTCGGCCGCGTAGACCGCGCCGATCCCGCCCTCCACCACGCAATTTCGGATGCGCCGCATGGCTTCGGTGTGGCGGTAGGACAGGTCGCAGCCGAGCAGCCGGTCGGCCTTGCGCGCGGCGGCCACGATGGCCCGTGTTTCCGCCCCGGTGCGCGCCAGCGGCTTCTGGCAGAACACGGCGATGCGGCGCTCCAGCACCTGCAGGGCCTGGCCGGCGTGCAACGCGCTGGGCGTGGCGATCACGACCCCGTCGAGGTCGTGGACGAGCAGCTCGTCGAGCGAAGCGACGATGGCCGCGGCTGGCGCCCGTTCGCGGGCGCGGGAGCGGACGTCGGGCGAGGGGTCGGCAATGGCGACGACCTCGCAGGCCTGCTCGTCCAGCAGCGCCTGGAGGCGGTGCTGGCCGATCCAGCCGAGGCCGAGGAAACCGAGGCGGGGGGTCACGGGCGAGCCCTGTCTTCCTTCCTCCCCCGGTGGGGGTGGGGACAAGCCGGGGCCTTCCCGCCGAGGGTGAGGGAACCAGCCACCAGGGCGCTGCAAGGCCTCATGCCACCACCAGCGCCTTCATGAAGCCGTCCGGCCGGGTGCGCGTGAGTTCCAGGGCTTCGCCCAGCCGGTCCAGCGGCAGTCGGTGCGTGTACAGCGGCTCCGGGTCGAGCACGCCCTGCGCCATCAGGCCAACCGCGGCGCGCATGCCTTCGACGTAGACCCGCGGGTCGCGCTCGTGCGCATTGACGACGTCCAGCCCGCGCCAGTTCCACAGCTGCACGTTCAGCTGCCGCAGCCCGTCCTGGTGATAGCCGGCGATCACCAGGCGGCCGCGCTCGGCCGCCAGCTCGCCGGCCAGCTGCAGCGGCCACTCCAGCCCGGTGGCTTCGATCACGCGCTCGCACCAGCGGCCGTCGGTGAGGGCCTTGATCCGCTCGATCACCCGCCCGTGGTCGTCCATCGAAACCACGTGCTGCGCCCCGCATTGCCGCGCGAAGTCGAGCGAGAAGCCCCGGCGCGAGATGGCGATGACGCGCGCGCCGGCGTGCACCGCCAGCCGGGTCAGCAGGCAACCCAGGAAGCCGATGCCGACGATGGCGACCGTCTGTCCCGCGCGGATGTCGCTGCGGCGGAAGATGTTGACCGCACAGCCCAGCGGCTCGCCGGGCACGGCCCGGCCCTCGAGGGCCGGCGGCAGCGGCACGACCGCATCGGCCTGGGCCAGGTCGTACTCGGCGTGCGCGCCATAGCTCAGCGCCGCGACCCGGTCGCCGATCGCCAGTCCGTCGACCCCCGGCCCGAGCGCCGCGATGCGCCCCCAGCCTTCGTGGCCCGGGGCGCCCGGCGCCTGCGGATACTGGAACCAGCTGCGCCCCTCCCACAGGGGCAGGCTGGACGCACACACGCCCGAGCCCTCGAGGCGCAACAACACCTGCCCGGGCCCCGGCTCCGGCCGCGGCGCATCCTGCAGCACGGCTTGCAGCGGCTCCCGGATCACGCAGGCCTGCATCGCCGGCCCCCGTCAATGGGCCGCCGCGGCCCGCAGGCGGGGCGGTTGCGGGGCGGGTGGGCGCCGGTGGGCATTCAGCCAGGTGTGCAGGCGGGCGATGCCGGCGCGCGCGGACACCCGGGGCCGCCAGCCGGTGGCTTGCTCGTAGGCGCGGGTGTCGCTGACGTAGTAGCGCTGGTCGCCGGTGCGCCAATCGGCGAACGACACGGCCGCAGGACAGCCTTCCAGCGCCTCGATGCGCTCCAGCAGGTCCAGCAGGCTGATCGCGTTGCGCGGCCCGCCGCCGATGTTGAAGGCGCGGCCGGCCAGCGCCCGGCCGTTCTGCTCGGCCAGCAGGAAGGCATGGACCAGGTCCTCGACGAACAGGATGTCGCGCACCTGGCGCCCGTCGCCGTAGATGGTGATCGGCTCGCCCTGCAGCGCCCGCAGCAGGAAATGCGCGACCCAGCCCTGGTCCTCCGTGCCGAACTGCCGCGGCCCGTAGATGCAGCTCATGCGGAACACGACCGTGCACAGTCCGTAGCTGCGCGCGTAGTCGAGCGCGTACTGGTCGGCCGCGCCCTTGGAGCAGCCATAGGGGCTGTGGAAATCCAGCGGGCGGCTCTCGGCTACGCCGCGCGCCTGGATCGACAGGTCCAGCGGCTGGTAGTGCGGGCCGACCGGCTGCAGGGCCAGGTCGGCCAGGTCGCCGTACACCTTGTTGGTGGACGTCATCAGGAAGAAGGGCGGCGCGGGCCGCGCGCGCACCGCTTCCAGCACGTTCAGCGTGCCCTGCGCGTTGGTCGCGAAATCGGTGCGCGGGTCGACCAGGCTGGTGGTCACCGCCACCTGGGCGGCGAAATGGAAGACCTGCGCCGTGCCGGCCACCGCCTGTTGCACGGCCACTTCGTCGCGAACGTCGCCGACCACGACCTCCAGCGCGCTGCCGTGCTGCTCGCGCAGCCACTCCAGGTTCTGCTCGACCCCGGGGCGCGACAGGTTGTCCAGGATGCGGACCTTGCGGCCCATCGAAAGGAGCTGGTGGGCGAGGTTGGATCCGATGAAGCCGGCCCCGCCGGTGACCAGGGTCAGCGGTCCGCTCATACGGTCAGCCCCCGGGCGCTGAGCTCGGCGCTCGCCTGTGCCACCTTGTCCACAGCCGCCTGCCCGGCCAGCCAGGCCGACAGCTCGGCCATTCCCTCGTCGAGCGTGACCCGCGGTTCGTAGCCCAGCACCTGCCGGGCCCTGGAAATATCGGAAAAGCAGTGCCGGATGTCGCCGACCCGGTACTTGCCGACGATCTCGGGTTCTATATCTTGCTTGCCCATCACCCGGGCCAGGCGCGCGGCGATCGATCGCACGGTCTGCGGCTCGCCACTGCCGACGTTGAACACCTGGCCGGCGGCCTGCGGCGACTCCAGCGCCAGGCGACACGCCCGGGCCACGTCGTACACGCTGACGAAGTCGCGCTGCTGCAGGCCGTCCTCGAAGATCTTCGGAGGCCGGTCGTTCAGCAGCCGCGAGGCAAAGATCGCCAGCACGCCCGTATAGGGATTCGAAAGCGATTGCCTCGGTCCGTAAGCGTTGAAGAACCGCAGAGCAACGGTATCGAAATTGTATGCACGGCCGGTCATCAGGCACATGCGTTCCTGGTCGTACTTCGACAGTGCGTAGATGGATGCGAGGGCCGGCGCCTTGCTTTCCGGCGTGGGCACCGGCTGCAAAACGCCGCCATCGGTGCCATGCAGCTCCCAGTCGCCGCGCTTCAATTGCTCGAGCGAGCGTTCACCGGCTTCCACCCGCTGCCCGGCCCCGTTGCGGTACAGCCCCTCGCCATACAGGCTCATGCTGGACGCGACCACCAGCCGCTGCACCGGCCGGGCCACCAGGGCTTCCAGCAGCACGGCGGTGCCCAGGTTGTTGGTGCGGGTGTAGTGGGCGATCTCGTACATGCTCTGCCCGACGCCCACGGCGGCGGCGAGGTGGAAGACCGCGTCGACGCCCTCCAGGGCACGCGCGACCGCTTCCTCGTCGCAGATATCGCCGACGTGCAGGTCGACCTGCGCATCGAGGTAGGGCGGTGGCCGCCGCTCGTGCCCATGCACCTGTTCGACCAGGGTGTCCAGCACCCGCACCGTGTAGCCGTGCCGCAGCAGCTCGTCTGCAAGATGGGATCCGATGAATCCGGCGCCTCCCGTGATCAGGACCTGTCGCATGGTTTCCATTCGATTTCGTTTTTAGGAGGAAACCGATGTTATGTGTTTCGGCTGTGCCCGTGGGCGGGGCGCCAACGCTTCCATGGAAATATTTGCATGGATGGGCAGGAAAACTGCAACGAGGAGCTGAATGCGCAAGTAGCATGCGTTGCTGGCTTTTGCAGGAGTGATGCATGTCCTCGATTCGGGTCGCGATCATCGGCGTCGGAAACTGTGCCTCAGCGCTGGTGCAGGGCGTGCATTTCTATTCAGATGCAACAGTCGATGACTTCGTACCGGGGCTGATGCACGTGGATCTCGGCGGTTACCGGCCGCGGGACATCGAGTTCAGCGCGGCATTCGACGTCAGCGCGCACAAGGTCGGCCTGGACCTGGCCGAGGCGATCCACGCGGCCCCCAACAACACCATCCGCTTCGCCGAGGTGCCGCCCCTGGGCGTGAAGGTGCACCGCGGCATGACGCACGACGGCCTGGGCGCCTACCTCAAGGACGTGGTGCCCAAGTCCAGCGCCAGCACCGACGACATCGTGGGCATCCTCAAGGCGACGAAGACCGACGTGGTGGTGTCGTACCTGCCGGTGGGCTCCGAGATGGCCACCAAGTGGTACGTCGAGCAGGTGCTGGAGGCCGGCTGTGCCTTCGTCAACTGCATCCCGGTGTTCATCGCCTCGGCGCCGTACTGGAACAAGCGCTTCGCGCAGCGGCGGCTGCCCATCATCGGCGACGACATCAAGTCGCAGGTGGGCGCCACCATCGTGCACCGCATCCTCACCGACCTGTTCAGGAAGCGCGGCGTCCGGCTGGACCACACCTACCAGCTGAACTTCGGCGGCAACACCGATTTCCTCAACATGCTCGAGCGCGAGCGCCTCGCGTCCAAGAAGATCTCGAAGACCCAGGCCGTGACCAGCCAGCTCGGCCACCCGATGCAGGCCAATGACGTGCACGTCGGCCCGAGCGACTACGTGCCCTGGCTGGCCGATCGCAAGTTCTGCCACATCCGCATGGAAGGCACCGGTTTCGGCAACGTGCCCATGCAGTGCGAGGTCAAGCTCGAGGTCTGGGACTCGCCCAATTCGGCCGGCGTCGTGATCGATGCCGTCCGCTGCGCCAAGATCGCGCTCGATCGCGGCATCGGCGGGGCGCTCAACGGCCCCGCCGCCTACTTCATGAAGTCGCCGCCGCTGCAGTTCAGCGACGACGAGGCGCGCGAGCTGGTCCAGGCCTTCATCCGCGGCGACGCGCCGCTGCGCCAGCGCCGGCGCAGCGCCCGGACGGCCCCCGCCCCCAAAGCCCTGCGCGAGTCATGATCGAAGCCGTCAAGTTCTGGAACGAACCGAACAACAAGTCGCACTGGGACCTGGAACTGGATCCCGACTGGTCCCGCTTCGCGGAGATGGCGCAACTGGCCGCCGCGGCCGTGAAGGCCGAAAGCCCCGCCCTCACGCGGGTGCTCGGCGGCATCTCGCCGATCGACCCGCTGTTCGTGCAGAGGCTGCGCGACGCCGGCGCGCTGGGCGACATGCAAGCGCTGGCCGTGCATGGCTTCCCGCTCGACTGGAACCACTGGCAGATCGACGAGTGGCCCGCCCAGCTGGCCTCGATCCAGGCGGTGACGCCGCTGCCGGTCTGGGTGACCGAAGTGGGCGTGTCCACTTTCGGCGCCGAGGAAGTGCAGGAGTGGGGTCTCAAGCGCACCGCGGAACTGCTGGTCGGCCGCGCGCCGCGGATCCACTGGTACTCGCTGTACGACCTGCCGGCGGCCTGGCCGGCCACCACGCGGCACCGCGAGGCCGAAGGTTCCAGCTATTACCGGCACTTCCACATGGGCCTGCTGCGCGAGGACGGCTCGCCCAAGCTGGCCTGCGCGCGCTTTGCCGACTACACGCCCGAGCTGGGCATCTGCCAGTGGTTCCACTTCGACGACCACCGGCTGGACGACGCCGTGCGCTGGCTGCGGCGGCTGGGCGTGAAGAAGCTGCGCACCGGGCTGTCCTGGGCCGACAGCTTCCGGACCGGTGCCGATGCCTGGTTCGACCGGCAGATGGCGGCGCTCGACGGCTTCGACGTGACGATCACGTTCTGCTTCACGCCGGAGCACCGGGGCCTCCAGCCGCACCACACGAGCGCGCCGCAGGTTCCGCAGGAATTCGCCGAGTTCTGCGCGCGCATGGTGCGCCGCTATGCACCGGCGCAGGGGGCTGGGGCCGGTGCGGCGGCCGGCGACGGGGTGGCGGTGGCGTGACCACCTTCCTGCTCGTGCGGCACGGCGCGCACGACTGGCTCGACCGCGGCCTAGCCGGCCGGCTGCCGGGCGTCTCGCTCAATGCACGCGGCTGGCTGCAGGCCGAGCAGCTGGTGCGACGGCTGGAGGGGCGCGACATTGCCGCCATCTACAGCAGCCCGCAGCCGCGGGCGCGGGAAACCGCGGCGCCGCTGGCCGGCCGGCGGCGGCTGCCGATCCGCATCCTGGAGGCCTTCGACGAGATCGAGTTCGGCCAGTGGACGGGCCTGGGCTTCGATGTGCTGCAGCGACGCGATGCCGACCGCTGGCGACAGTGGTGCGAGCGGCGCAGCCAGGCCCAGCCGCCGGGGGGCGAGACGCTGCCGCAGGTGCGGCGCCGCGCCGTGCAAGGCCTGGAGCAGCTGCGCGAGCGCTACCCGGCCGGCGCCGTGCTGATCGCCTCGCATGGCGACGTGATCAAGGCGGTGCTCGCCACCGCGCTGCGGATGTCGCTGGACGACCTGGAACGCTTCGAGCTGGCGCCCGCGTCGATCAGCATCCTCGAAGCCGGGGAGGGCTGGCAGCAGGTACGGCTGGTCAATGGGACGGACTGAACACACGCCGATGCGACCCTCCCCGCAGGAGTGGCGCCCTCGCCCCTGCGGTGTCATCCCGGCGAAAGCCGGGATCCAGCTCCCCGCGCCGGTACAGGCAAGCACGTGTTCGTGGGACAGGTGATGGATTGCGGGTCAAGCCCGCAATGACACGGATGGGAGCCCGCAATGACACGGAGGGGAGCCCTCGACGGGAATGGGACCCGCGATGACACGGATGGGTCAGCCCGCCCGAGTGCGGCGCCGCGATGCGGTGCAGCGCAGGCATGACACCGATGGGGATGCCAGGATGACAGGATGGGTGCACTATCCTGCTCGCCACAGAGTTTCGCGACCCGCACCCCTATGACCCAGACCCGCATGCCCGCCGCCTTCATCGGCCATGGCAGCCCGATGAACACGCTGGAGACCAATCGCTTCACCAGCGCCTGGCGCGAGCTGGGCCGCAGCCTGCCGCGGCCGCGCGCCATCCTGTGCATCTCGGCCCACTGGTTCATCCACGGCAGCGCCGTCACCGCCATGGAGCGGCCGCGCGTGATCCACGATTTCTTCGGCTTCCCGCGCGAGCTGTTCGAGTTCGACTACCCTGCGCCCGGTTCACCCGAAGTGGCCGGAGAGATCGCCGACGTGGTGCAGCCGGCCTTCGTCGGGCTGGACGAGGACAGCTGGGGCCTGGACCACGGCACCTGGTCGGTGCTGGCCCACCTGTTCCCCGACGCGAGCGTGCCGGTGCTGCAGCTGTCCATCCACAGCGGCGAATCGCCGCAGTACCACTTCGATCTCGGGGCGCGCCTGGCGCCCTTGCGCGAGCGCGGTGTCTTCGTGCTCGGCAGCGGAAACGTGGTGCACAACCTGCGCCGCATCGACTGGGGCCTGCAGGATCGCGCCTGGGACTGGGGCGAGCGATTCGACGCCGAGGTGCGTCGCATCATGACCAGCGATCCACGGCAACTGCTGGCCGTGCACGCGCATCCGGACTACGCGCTGTCGGTGCCCTCGCCCGAGCACTTCATCCCGCTGCTGTACCTGGCGGGCATGGCGCACGCCACCGGCGAGCGGGTGACAGCCTTTGCCGAGGGCGGCACCAAGGGCGGCATCACCATGACCAGCTACGCGCTGGGATCGGTGGCACCGCCGCAGGCGAGCTCCGGGGCCGGCGCCGGCGGGCTTCCGGACCCGGGCGTCATACCGCCGCAGCAGACGAATCTCTGAGCGGCGGCGAGGCGCCCTCAGCCCCCTTTCTTGCCGTCGTCGTAGGCCTCGTCGATCTGCCGCACCACCTGTTCGGGTTCGGCGGCCTGCACCAGCGCACCGATCTCCGCGTCGCCCTCGGTCAGCGCGCCGGTCTTCAGTGCGATGTCCTCCAGCAGCACGAGCATCCGGGAGTTCTCCTGCTCGGCCAGCAGGTTGATCTGCAGGTCCAGCTGGTTGCGCCGCTCGCTGATGCGCGCCTGGTAGTTCTGGCTGATCAGGACGAAGGACATCAGGAAGATGCCCTCGGCCGAAGCCCACAGCGTCAGCAGCGTGAACGGATAGGGATCGGGCGGATGGGGCGTGCCGAAGGTGTTCCACAGCATCCAGCCGCCGAAGGCGATCGCATGGACGATCGCGAATGCGATGTGGCCGCAGGCCCGTGCCACCAGGTTGGCAAAGCGGTCCGACACGGTGTGCTGCGCGTTCTCGGCCTCGTCGAGCTTGCGCATGGCCTGCACGTTGGCGCGGGTGATGTCGGCCACGCTGCGCGCCTCGCGGTAGCGGCTCGGATGCTGCGGGCGCTGCGCCGCGCCGCCGTCGGCCGGTTCCGCCACGGTGTCAGGCCCGAAGGCGCGCGGGCCCGGTCGCAGCCGGCAGCGCGGCGAGGGCGGCGGCGACTTCCCGGACCAGGCCGGCCCAGTCGCCCGGCCGGCGCTGGCGGAACAGGCGCACCGACGGATACCAGGGCGAGTCGGCGCGGGCATCCATCCAGCGCCAGTCGCACTCGTGCTTGAGCAGCAGCCAGGCCGGCCGGCCCATCGATGCGGCCAGGTGCGCCAGCATGCTGTCGATCCCGATGACGAGGTCGAGCTGCAGCAGCGCCGCCGCGGCATCCTCGATGCGGGCCGTGCGGCGCCACAGTGGCTCCAGGTCGGGCCCGTGCGCGCAGTGCTGCGCCGACGAAAGGCCTTGCTGCAGGGCGAAGAAGCGGGCGTTCGAAGCCTGCAGCAGCGGCGCCAGCGCCGGCCACGGCACCGACCGGCTCGGGTCCCAGTCGCTGGTGGCCCAGAACAGGCCGACGCGCCGCCGCCCGTCGCGTTCGCCCAGCTGCAGCGAGGATCGGCGGCGCGCCTGGGTCGCCAGGTGCGGATACGGCGGTGGCACCGTGCCCGCGGTCACGCGCGATGCATAGGCCAGTTCCATCACCTCGATCTCGACCTCGTGTTCCGGCCAGTCGGGGCCGCGCCAGCCATCGTGCACCTGGCCCAGCCCTGGTGCCTGCTGCAGCAGGCGCACGAGCGGTGGCTGGACCATCAGGTGCAGTTCGCGGGCGCGCCGGTGCAGACCTTCGACGAAGCGCAGGAACAGCAGCGTGTCGCCCAGTCCGTGCTCGCAGCGCACCAGCACCGAGCGGCCCTCGAACGGCGATCCGTCCCAGCACAGGTGCCAGGGCTGCCGCTCGAATCCGGGCTGCGATTGCGCCTGCCGGCGCGGGATTTCCAGCCGGTCGGTCTGTCGCCAGGCGGCCTCCCAGTCGCCCCGGCGCATGGCGGCCGTCCAGAGCGCGCCGACTTCCGCGGGCAGCAGGGGGTCCACCGCCGGGTCTCTCAGTGCGCCACCTGGAGCAGCTCTTCGAAGTACTCGATGGTGCGCGCCAGGCCCTCGCGCAGCTGCACCGTCGGTTCCCAGCCGAGCTGTTCGCGCGCCCGCCCGATGTCGGGCCGGCGCTGTTGCGGGTCGTCCGACGGCAGCGGCTCGAACACCAGATCGGAACCGGAGCCCGTCAACTCGAGCACCAGCTCGGCCAGCTGGCGGATGGTGAACTCGCACGGATTGCCCAGGTTGATGGGCCCGGGCGCCGGCTTCTCCAGCGCCATGTAGCGCAGGAAGGCGTCGACCAGGTCGTCGACGAAGCAGAAGCTGCGGGTCTGCCCGCCGGCGCCGTAGATGGTGATCGGCTCGCCGCGCAGGGCCTGCACGATGAAGTTGGACACCACCCGGCCGTCGTTCGGGTGCATGCGCGGGCCATAGGTGTTGAAGATGCGGCCGATCCGCACGTCGATGCCGTACTGCCGGTGGTAGTCCATGAACAGGGTCTCGGCGCAGCGCTTGCCCTCGTCGTAGCAGCTGCGCAGGCCGACCGGGTTGACGCGGCCCCAGTAGCTCTCGGGCTGGGGGTGGACGTCGGGGTCGCCGTAGACCTCGCTGGTGGAGGCCTGGAACACGCGCGCCCCGGTGCGCCGGGCCAGCTCGAGCACGTTGAGCGCGCCCAGCACGCTGGTCTTGACGGTCTGCACCGGATCGTGCTGGTAGTGCACGGGCGACGCCGGGCACGCGAGGTTGTAGATCTGGTCGACCTCCAGCTGCAGCGGCAGCGAGACGTCGTGGCGGATCAGTTCGAAGCGCGGCTGGTCGAGCAGGTGCTCGATGTTGCGCCGCGCGCCGGTGAAGAAGTTGTCGACACAGATGACCTGGTCGCCCTGGGCGAGCAGGCGCTCGCAAAGATGGCTGCCCAGGAAGCCGGCCCCGCCGGTGACCAGCACCTGGCGGCTGGCGTCGTATTGGCGCATTCGCTACTTCTCCTGCAAGGGTGAATGCCCCTCCCGCTGCGTTTATATCCATGGGGCGCGCTCCTGTGGGCCGCGGCGCTCGCCGCAGAGGTTGTTTTTTTGCGGTCGAGGTGCGGGGACCGGCTGCCTGTCGGATGTCCGACAATCCACTGTTTTTCCCACCTCCAGTCCACGAGCGACATGACCTACCCGAACACGCAGCTCTTCATCAACGGCCAGTGGCAGGACGCCGCGGATGGCCGCAGCCTGGCAGTCCTCAATCCGGCGACCGGAAAGGAGATCGGCCGCGTGGCCCATGCCGGCAAGGCCGACCTGGACAAGGCGCTGGAAGCGGCCCGGAAGGGCTTCGAGACCTGGCGCGACATGACGGCCGCCGAGCGCAGCAAGATCATGCGCAAGGCCGCCGGCTTCATGCGCGAGCGCGCCGAGTCGATCGGCCGCCTGCTCACCCAGGAGCAGGGCAAGCCGCTGGTGGAAGCCAAGGGCGAGGCGATGGCTGCCGCCGACATCATCGAGTGGTTCGCCGAAGAGGGCTTTCGCGTCTACGGCCGCATCGTGCCTTCGCGCGGCAACCTGGCGATCCGCCAGATGGTGATCAAGGACCCGGTCGGCCCGGTGGCGGCCTTCACACCCTGGAACTTCCCGATCAACCAGGTGGTGCGCAAGGTCAGCGCCGCGCTCGCCGCGGGCTGCTCCATGCTGGTGAAGGCGCCGGAGGAAACGCCGGCCGGCCCGGCCGAGCTGATCCGCGCCTTCCAGGACGCCGGCCTCCCGCCGGGCGTGCTGGGGCTGGTGTACGGCAATCCGGCGGAGATCTCCAGCTACCTGATCCCGCACCCCGTGATCCGCAAGATCACCTTCACCGGCTCCACCCCGGTGGGCAAGCAGCTGGCCGCGATGGCAGGCCAGCACATGAAGCGCGTGACCATGGAGCTGGGCGGCCACGCGCCGGTGATCGTGTGCGAGGACGCCGACATCGCGCTGGCCGTGAAGTGCGCGGGCGGCGCCAAGTTCCGCAATGCCGGGCAGGTCTGCATCTCGCCCACGCGCTTCCTGGTGCACGAGAGCATCCGCAAGGACTTCGCCGCCGCGCTGGCCAGGCACGCGCAAGGGCTGAAGGTCGGCGACGGCCTGGCCGAGGGCACGCAGATGGGCCCGCTGGCGAATCCGCGCCGCCTCACCGCGATGGCCGAGTTCATGAAGGATGCGGTGGAGAAGGGCGCCAAGGTGCTGGCCGGCGGCGAGCGCATCGGCGATGCGGGCAACTTCTGGCAGCCGACCATCCTGGACGAGGTGCCGGTGCAGGCCCGCGTCTTCAACGACGAGCCGTTCGGGCCGGTGGCGGCGATCCGCGCGTTCGACAAGCTGGAGGACGCGATCGCCGAGTCCAACCGCCTGCCCTATGGCCTGGCCGGTTACGCCTTCACCCGCTCGCTGAAGAACGCCGACCTGCTGGCGCGGCGCGTGGAGGTCGGCATGCTGTGGATCAACATGCCGGCCATGCCCTCCGCCGAAATGCCTTTCGGCGGGCTCAAGGATTCCGGCTACGGCAGCGAAGGCGGGCCGGAGGCGCTGGACGCGTACCTCAATGCGCGTGCGGTGGCGGTGATGAACGCTTGAGGCATTCACCTCCCTTGCATGTCATCCCGGCGAAAGCCGGGATCCAGCTCCGGGGCCCGGCCACGCGCAGTGCTTGTCCACGCCTTGCATGTCATCCCGGCGAAAGCCGGGATCCATCTCCCGGCACCCCGATCACGTGCAGTGCTTGTCCAGGCGACGGGAGATGGATTGCGGGTCAAGCCCGCAATGACACAACTGCGGCTCGACCCCGCAATGACACAGCTGCGGCTCGAGCCCGTAGCGCCCTGTCCGCCCTCACACCGGCACCGTGTAGTTCAGCGTCATCCGCCCTCCGTCCACCACCACGATCTCGCCCGTGACGTAGCTTGCCGCGTCGCTGGCCAGCCAGGCGACCACGTCGGCGATCTCCGAGGGCTGGCCCAGGCGCCTCATGGGCGTGCGGCTCATGATGCGGTTCTTCGCCTCCTCGCTGGTCAGTACCGCCTTGGCGGCCAGCTCGGTGGCGATGGTGCCGGGCGCGACCGCGTTGACGCGGATGCCCTTGTCGGCCAGCGCCAGCGCCATCACGCGCGTGAGCTGGTTGATGCCGCCCTTGCTGACGTTGTAACTGGCAATGGTGGGAATGGCGAGCACGCCGTTCACCGAGCTCATGTTGACGATGGCGCCGCCGCCCGCCCTGGCCATCTCGCGTGCCACGGCCTGGCCGGCCAGGAACGATCCCTTCAGGTTGACGCGCAGCACCGCGTCGAAATCGGCCTCGCTCACCTCGAGGAAGTCGGCGGCCTTGAAGATGCCGGCGTTGTTGACCAGCACGTCGATGTGCCCGTGGCGGCGCATGACCTCGGCCACCAGGGCGTCGACCTGGGCCTTGTCGCCGACATCGCAGTGCACGAACAGGCCGCCGAGTCCGGCGGCCAGCGCCTGGCCGCGCGGGTCCTCGATGTCGGCGATCACCACCTGGGCCCCGTCGGCCGCGAAGCGGCGCGCGCAGGCTTCGCCGATGCCTTGCGAGGCGCCGGTGACGATACAGACTCGGCCTTGCAGGCCGAAGCGGATGCCGGGTGAGGTAGGCGCGTTCATGTCGGCATCGTAGCGATGCGCTGCGGATATGGACGTCGGTGTTGCCAGGGCTACCATGCGCCGTCCGCGCGCCTGCCGCGCGATCACCCCGGAATCCGAGGCACTTGCATGCACTTCACCAAGGTCATCCTCTTCACCGACAGCGACGGCCGCGCCCGCTTCCGCGAGGAACGGGTTGCGCTGGACCAGGGCAAGCCGGAGGCGCGCCTGTCGGCGCTGCTGCCGGCCAGCGGCTGCCAGCTTCGGCACAGCCCCGTCGGATTCCGCAGCAGCTTCCACTGCTCGCCGCACACCCAGTGGCTGTTCGTCCTCTCCGGCGCGATGGAGATCGGCCTGCAGGACGGCAGCACGCGCGTGTTCCGCGCCGGCGAGCACTTCTGGTCGGCCGACCTGCTGCCCGCCGGAGCGACCTTCGATCCGGCGGTCCATGGCCACCGCAGCGCGCAGGTCGGCAACGAACCGCTGGTGACGCTGTTCGTGCGCGACTGAAGGCGGGTCAGCGGCGCGAAGCGCCCTGCATGCGGCCGGACGGCAGCACGGTGGTGCCGCGCGCCTGCGGCAAGGACTGCAGCAGCGCGGCTGCCACGTCGCGCGCAAGGATCGAGCGGTAGTTGGCGGGGATCAGCGGCCGCAGCGCGGTGCTGGCCCGCAAGGCCAGCGTCTCGCCGGAGCGCACCGGCTGCCCGAGCGACTCGCGGTCGCCCGCCAGGAAGGAGGGGCGCGCAATGACCAGCGCTTCGTAGCCGAGGCCGGCCAGCGCGGCCTCGAGGTCGCCCTTCACGCGGTTGTAGAAGATCGGTGACTTCGCGTCGGCGCCCATGGCGCTCACGAGGGCGAGGCGGGATGCGCCGGACTGGCGCGCGGCACGGGCCACCGCGAGGTTGGCTTCGAAGTCCACGGCACGGAATGCCTCCCGGCTGCCCGCGACCTTGATGGTCGTCCCGAGGGCCAGGTAGACCTCGTCGACGGACGGCAGCACAGGCAGGGCCCGGAAGTCGACCACCTGCTGCGCAAGCTTCGGATGCCGCGCGGGCAACTCGCGGCGCCCGATCGTGTGGACCTGGCCCACGTTCGCATCGGCCAGCAGCCCCGCGAGGATCTCGCGGCCGACCAGCCCGGTGGCGCCGGCGAGCAGGGCGGTGCGGGCGGCAGGCGGCGCGGACGCGGGCATTCGCCCATTGTGCGCCTCAGCCGCTGCAGCGAGTGCCCTCCGATGGGCCCGGGGCAGCCCCCTCAGGACAGCAAGGGCAAGGGGTCAGCGCCCGTAGCCGCGCGAGCCGCCGCGGTTGCGGTTGCCGCCACCCCCGCCGCGGCGATTGCCGGCGCCCATGGCATCGATGCTGGTGCGCATGGGATCGGGCTGGCCGTTGCCGTTGGCCGGGCGGCGCACGCCGATGGTGTCGCGCCGGCTGGGCAGGTTGGTGCGCAGCGGATCGACGTTGCGCGGCAGGCGTTCTTCGCGCTCCTCGAAGCCGTCGGCATCCGGGGCCACGCGCTCGGGCCGGGGCTGCTGCGGCGCGCGCTGTTGCCCGCCGCCGTTGTGCGAGCGACCGTTCAGGGCCTGCTGGGGCGGCTGCCCCGCCGGGCGGCCGCGCTGGCCGCTGCCGTTGCGCGGGCCGGCGCCGGCGCCGGCGCCGTTGCGGGCTGCGCCGTTTCCAGCGCGAGCTTCGCCGCCGGCCGCCTTGCGCTCGCCCCTGTTCTCGCGGATGCGCTGCATCATCTCCTGGCGGGCGGCCTTGGCGGCCGCCGCCATCACTTCACGGCTGGGCGGCTTGCCGGCGCCGCCCCAGAGGGTCTGGCGGCCCATGGCGATGGGCTCGGCGCGCTCGTCCGCCTCGGGACCGAAGCCTTCGATCACCTGCGCGGGGATCTGCTGCCGGGTGAAGCGCTCGATCTCCTGCATGAAGCCTTCCTCGTCCAGGCACACCAGGCTGACCGCCTGGCCTTCCTTGCCGGCCCGGCCGGTGCGGCCGATGCGGTGGACGTAGTCCTCCGGCACGTTCGGGATCTCGTAGTTCACCACGTGCGGCAGGTCGTCGATGTCGATGCCGCGGGCCGCGATGTCGGTGGCCACCAGCGCCCGGATCTCGCCGCTCTTGAAGCCGGCCAGCGCCTGGGTGCGCGCGCCCTGGCTCTTGTTGCCGTGCAGGGCCATGGCGGTGACGCCGTTCTTGTTCAGGAACTCGGCCACGTGGTTGGCGCCGAACTTGGTGCGGGTGAAGACCAGCACCTGGCTCCAGTCGTGCTCCTGGATGATGTGGGCCAGCAGCTGCTTCTTCTTCGCGCGCCCCACGGGGTGCACCACCTGCGTGATGCGCTGGACCGTGGTGTTGCGGGGTGTGACCTGGATGCTACGCGGGTCGCGTAACAATGCGTTTGCAAGGTCACGAATTTCATCGCTGAAGGTGGCCGAGAACAGCAGGCTCTGCTTGTCCTTCGGCAGCAGCGCCAGCACCTTCTTCACGTCGTGGATGAAGCCCATGTCCAGCATGCGGTCGGCTTCGTCCAGCACGAGGATCTCGACGGTGGACAGGTCCAGGTGGCCCTGCTGCTGCAGGTCGAGCAGGCGACCGGGCGTCGCGACGAGGATGTCGACGCCGCTCCTGATGCGCTCGATCTGCGGGTTCATGCCGACGCCGCCGAAGATGACCGTGGAGGTCAGCGGGAGGTGCTTGCCGTAGGTGCGCACGGACTCTTCCACCTGGGCGGCGAGCTCGCGCGTCGGCGTGAGCACCAGGGCCGCAATGCCGTCCTTGCCGAACTTGTTGGTCCTGCCCTGGCCCTTGGAGAGCTTGTGCAGCAGCGGCAGGGTGAAGGCGGCGGTCTTGCCGGTGCCGGTCTGCGCGCCGGCGAGCAGGTCGTGGCCCTCGAGAACGGCCGGGATGGCCTGGGCCTGGATGGGGGTGGGGGTTTCGTAGCCCTGCTCGCGCACGGCCTTGAGGATGGCGGGAGCCAGTTTGAGTTCGTCGAATGTCATGAACAGCGTGAGCGCCACACCGTGGCGCGGGTATCGGCCTGTGCGGCGCCGTGGCGCCGAGCCAGTCAGAGGCAGATGGGGTTGAGGTCGGGAGGGCTGCGGCTGCGTTGGCCGGCAACTCCCCAGCGAAGCGCTGAGCCCGCGCAAGCGACTGCTGTTCACGCGGGAGCCGCCATTGTCGCATGCTTCGCAAAGCTGGGTTGGCTGGCCATAATCAGCCCGACCATGGCCAAGATGCTTCCCCGGCGGTTCGGTGTCGCGGACGATCCGACGGCACTGCAGCCCACCCTCAACGACTGCCTCGGCACCATGCTGGAGCAGGCCCAGCCGTTGATGGCCGAGGTGGTGCAGGGCCTGGTGCGCGGCGCGGCGCCGGTCGGCCCGCAGAGCGTGGCCGCGTTCCAGCAGCCGGCCATCAAGCAGGCCATTGCCGTGCTCGAAGCACAGGCTGCGGCCGTGCAGGCCTGCTACGAGAAGGAACTCACGCGCATCGCGCGCGAGGGCGGCGGCAAGGAGCAGGGGCAGACCGAGGTGCTGCGCTACGAGGACCTGCAGCTGTTCGGCGACGACGAGCTCGACCAGAGCATCGAGGTGGCGCGCGCCCAGCAGGAGGTCTCGTTCGCCGTCGATGACGTGCTGCCGACGGTCGATGCGCTGGTCAGCACCTTGCTGGGCTGGCGCACCATCCAGCCCGGGCTGAATCCGCTGCGCCCCGAAGTGTTCGTGCGGGCGCTGCAGAGCACGCTGGCCGAGCACGTGCCGGATGCGCAGGCGCGCGAGACGCTGATCGCCCCGTCGGCCGGCCTGCTCGGCGCCCAGTTGCGGCGCCTGTACCGCGAGCTGTCGGACTGGCTGCTGTCCTCGGGCGTCGAGCCGGCGGTGCCCGTCGGGGGCAAGCTGCAGCAGGGCGGCGGCGCGCAGGGCGCCCAGGCCTCGGGCAGCATGGCCAAGACCCTGCTCACGCTGGATCGCCTGCGCAAGCTGCTGGCCGGCGACTTCGACGGGCCCGCGGGCAAGGCCGAATTCCTGCATACCGTGCCCGCTTCGATGGCGCTGCTGCAGGAGCTCAAGCAGGTCGATGCGCTGGTCAAGCGGCTGGAGCAAAGGCCCAAGCCCGCCCCCGCCGCGTCCGCGCAGCCGGCGGCCGCCCACGAGGCCGCTCCGGGCCTGCGGCTGGGCCACCAGCTCGGCGACGAAGTGCTGCGCCTGATGTTCGAGACCCTGGCGAAGGACGAGCGGCTGCTGCCCGGCTACAAGGAGCAGCTTCGCGTGCTGCAGCCGGCCGTGCAGAAGCTGGCCCAGAAGGATTCCCGGTTCTTCAGCGATCGGGCGCACCCCGCGCGCCAGCTGCTCGACCGCGTGACCCAGCGCAGCCTGGCGTTCAAGAGCGCCGACGAGGAGGGCTGGAAGCGCTTCCTCGATTCGGTGAAGTACGCCTCGCGCTGGCTCGCCGAGAGCAAGGTGGTCGATGCCGACACCTTCGGCGAACTGCTGGAGCACCTGCAGGGCGTCTGGGGCGAACAGGACCAGACCGTACGGCAGCGGCGCGAGGACGCCGCGCGCGCCCTGCAGCACGCGGAGCAGCGCAACCTGCTGGCCCAACGGCTCGCCGCGGAGTTCGCGCAGGCGGCCGACGGGCTGGAGGTCGCGCCGTTCGTCGTCGATTTCCTCAAGGGTTCCTGGTCGCAGGTGGTGGCCGAGGCCCAGCTGAGCTGCACCGACGGCTCGGACGACCCCTTTGGCTACCGGGCGCTGGTCGACGACCTGATCTGGAGCGTGCAGAAGTCCACCTCGCAGCGGCGCCGCGCGCACCGGCTGGCGCAGATGGTTCCGGCGCTGGTGGCGAAGCTGCGCGAAGGCCTGCAGCGCATCGCGTATCCCGTGGAACTGAGCGAGCACTTCTTCGACGGCCTGGGCGCGTTGCACGCAGCCGTGCTGCAGGGTGCGCAGGAAGACGCGCGCCGGCGGGCCGCCGAGCTCGAGTCGGAGCCGCGCCCCGCCGGCGCCGAGGAGGCGGGCGAGCCCTGGCTGGCCGACAGCGAGGTGCAGGAGTCGGGCTGGCTGGGCGACGAGTCGCTGCTGCCGCAGGAGCTGGCCGCCGCCGGCATCCCGTTCGACGATCCCGTCCTGCCGCACGAGCCGGTGCCCGCCGGCGCCGCCGACCTGCGCACCGGCACCTGGGCCGAACTGGTGGTCGAGGGCCAGTGGACGCGCGTGCAACTCACCTGGGCCAGCCCGCACGGCACGCTGTTCATGTTCACCTCGCTGGCCGGCACCGCGCACTCCATGTCGCGGCGCACGCTGGAGCGCCTGCGTTCGCAGGGCTCGCTGCGTGTGGTCGCCGACCGCCCGGTGGTGGACGACGCGCTGGACCAGGTGGCCAAGGCGGCGCTGAAGAACAGCCTGGAGGGCGGGGGGGAGTAAGGCACCGGCGTTCCGGCTTGCTCCGCGGCCCAAGGCCAACCGTGGTTTCCCGGCCGCGGCTCGTCGATCCCTCTCGTCGATCTCCTTTCGTCGATCCCCTTTCGTTTCGTCGAACCCGGCGCTCCACGCTCCATGTCATCCCGGCGAAAGCCGGGATCCAGCTCCCGGGCGACGTTCGTGCGCAGTATTGGATGCGGGCGATGGATTGCGGGTCAAGCCCGCAATGACACGCCTCGGGTCAGCCCGCAATGACACGACCCGGAGCAAGCCCGCAATGACTCGGCCTGAGACATGCCCGCTTGACTCGGCCTGGATCGAGCCGGTAATGACACGTCGGGCGGCAATGTCGCACCCCGCCCTGCGGCAATGCCCAACGGGGATAATGCGCGGTTTCGCCCGGCATTCCCACCAAGCTCCAATGGCCCAGTACGTCTACACCATGAACCGCGTCGGCAAGATCGTGCCGCCGAAGCGGCAGATCCTGAAGGACATCTCGCTGTCCTTCTTCCCCGGCGCCAAGATCGGCGTGCTCGGCCTCAACGGCTCGGGCAAGTCGACGCTGCTCAAGATCATGGCCGGCATCGACACCGAGATCGAAGGCGAAGCCACGCCGATGCCGGGCCTGAAGATCGGCTACCTGCCGCAGGAACCGCAGCTCGACCCCGAGCAAACCGTGCGCGAGGCGGTCGAAGGCGGCATGGGCGAGGTCAATGCCGCCAAGCAGCGGCTGGAGGAGGTCTACGCTGCCTACGCCGAACCCGATGCCGACTTCGACCAGCTGTCGGAGGAGCAGGCCAGGCTGGAGGCCATCATCGCCGCCGCCGGCGCGGAGAGCGACACCGAGCACCAGCTCGAGATCGCGGCCGACGCGCTGCGCCTGCCGCCCTGGGACGCGGTGATCAGGAACCTGTCGGGCGGCGAGAAGCGCCGCGTGGCGCTGTGCCGCCTGCTGCTGTCCAAGCCCGACATGCTGCTGCTGGACGAGCCCACCAACCACCTGGACGCCGAGTCGGTGGAGTGGCTGGAGCAGTTCCTAGCGCGCTTCCCGGGCACGGTGGTGGGCATCACCCACGACCGCTACTTCCTGGACAACGCCGCCGAGTGGATCCTGGAACTGGACCGCGGCCGCGGCATCCCCTGGAAGGGCAACTACAGCACCTGGCTGGAGCAGAAGGAAGCCCGCCTGGAGGCCGAGCAGAAGGGCGAGGAAGCCCGTGCCAAGGCCATGAAGAAGGAACTGGAGTGGGCGCGCCAGAACCCCAAGGGCCGCCAGGCCAAGAGCAAGGCGCGCCTGGCCCGCTTCGAGGAGCTTTCCGACGTCGAGTACCAGAAGCGCAACGAGACCAACGAGATCTTCATCCCGGTGGCCGAGCGCCTGGGCACCGAGGTGATCGAGTTCGAGAACGTCTCCAAGTCCTTCGGCGACCGCCTGCTGATCGACAACCTGAGCTTCAAGGTCCCGGCCGGCGCCATCGTCGGCATCATCGGCCCCAACGGCGCCGGCAAGTCCACGCTGTTCAAGATGATTGCCGGGCGCGAGAAGCCGGACTCGGGCAGCGTGAAGATCGGCAAGACCGTGAAGCTGGCCTTCGTCGACCAGAGCCGCGACGAACTGTCCAACGACAAGACGGTCTGGGAGGACATCTCCGGCGGCCTGGACATCATCACCGTCGGCAAGTTCCAGATGGCCAGCCGGGCCTACTGCGGCCGCTTCAACTTCAACGGCGGCGACCAGCAGAAGAAGGTGGGCACGCTGTCCGGCGGCGAGCGCGGCCGCCTGCACCTGGCCAAGACGCTGATGCAGGGCGCCAACGTGCTGCTGCTGGACGAGCCGTCCAACGACCTGGACGTGGAAACGCTGCGGGCGCTGGAGGATGCGCTGCTCGAATTCGCCGGCAGCGTCATGGTGATCAGCCACGATCGCTGGTTCCTCGACCGCATCGCCACCCACATCCTGGCCGCCGAGGGCGACAGCCAGTGGGTGTTCTTCGACGGCAACTACCAGGAGTACGAGGCCGACAAGAAGAAGCGCCTGGGCGAGGAGGGGGCCAAGCCGAAGCGGGTTCGGTTCAAGGCGCTCAAGTAGGCGACAGCTTCGCTGCGCCTGCGTCCCCGTGGAGGCATGCCTGCGCATGTCAGCATCCATCCGCCATGTCATCCCGGTGCAAGCCGGGATCCATCACCCGCCCGCGACTATCGCACTGCCGTATTCGGTCGTCGGGTGATGGATTGCGGGTCAAGCCCGCCATGACACCGCCAAGCGCGACGCCGCCGCCTGGCGCCCTGAGCCCGTCGGGGTCCGCCCCGACTACAACTCGCCGGCCGCCGGCACGCGCACGCCGTCCACCGTCATGCCGCGCGCGGTGCGGACGGCGCGCACGGTCGCCAGCGCCACGGCCTCGGCGGCCATGGTGGCCAACAGCATCATCTCGGCCGCCCGGCCGGAAGCGCCCGTGCCCAGCGCGAACAGCGTGTCGCCATCCAGCAGCGTGTGCGCCGGGTTGATGGCGCGCGCGAAGCCGTCGTGGCCCACGGTCGCCAGGCGCGCCGCCTGCGACTTGGTCAGCACGGCATCGGTGGCGACCACGCCGATGGTGGTGTTGCCGCCCGGGATCAGCCGCTTGGGCGGCTGGCCGGCCAGCAGGGCGCGGCGCGAATCCATCAGCGTGCGGCCATCGTCCTTGCGCGCACCCGCGACCAGCGCACCGGTGTCCGGGTCCACCACGTCGCCCAATGCGTTGCAGGCCACGATCGCGCCGACCGTGATGCCCGCCGCGCGCACCGACACCGTGCCGATGCCGCCCTTCATGGCGCGGTCCAGTCCGAAGATCTTGCCGACCAGGGCGCCGGCGCCCGCGCCGACGCTGCCCTCCTCGGGCGCCCGGGCCGAGGCGGCGGTGCAGGCGGCAAGGCCGGCGGCCGCATCGGGCCGCACGGAGAGGTCGCCCAGGTAGAGGTCGAACAGCACGGCGGCCGGCACGATGGGCACCACCGCCGGGCCGACGCCCAGGCCGATGCCCTGTTCCTCCAGCCAGCGCATGGCGCCGCCGGCCGCGTCCAGCCCCCAGGCGCTGCCGCCCGAGAGCATGACCGCGTGCACGCGGTCGACCAGGTTGGTGGGCGCGAGCAGGTCGGTCTCGCGCGTGCCGGGGGCTGCGCCGCGCACGTCGACGCCTGCCACGGCGCCCTGGCGGGCCAGCACCACGGTGCAGCCGGTGGCCCGGCGCGTGTGGGTGAAATGGCCGACCTCGATGCCGGCGACGTCGGTGATGGCGCCCTGGGGCGCGAGCGTCTGCGATGCACTCATGGAACTGCGGCTCATCATAAGCGCGGCGACCGGCGCCGCCCGCCGCGCGGCTGTCAGTGGTGTCCTACCCGGTCCCAACCCGGTGGACGACAGGCCGCCAACGCTGGGCTTTCTACAGTCGACGAACCGCCGGCGCCGCCGGCGATTTCCTGCCGCCGACGCCGGCAATTCCTTCGGCCTGCACCACGGAGTACCACCATGAACAGCGAAACCTCCACCTCACCCTTTCCCACCAGCACTACCACGGACACGACCGGCACGGCCGGCAGCGCTTCCGTGGGCGGCAGCGCCATGGGCGGCATGGGCAGCGACAGCGGCCGGGTCCACCGGATGGCGCAGAGCGCCCATGACGCGGTCGACCGGCTGGAGCAGACCCTCAGTTCGGGCAGCGACCGCATGATGGGTTGGCAGCAGGAATATGGCGAGATGACGCGCGAGCAGGTGCGCGCGAATCCGCTGGCCGCGATCGGCGTCGCCTTTGCCGTCGGCGTCATCTTCTCCAAGCTGTTCATGCGCTGAGGCAGGCGCCGGCCCGGCGCGGCACCTCCTCCGGCGCCGGCTGCGTGGCGGTGCACGCAGCCGCCCGCCGGGATCAACCCAGGCGGATCTTGCCTTCCCGCACGTAGCGGTCGAACTCGTCGCGAGTGATTGCGGCCGAGCTGGCGTCGCGGCCTTCCTGCCAGCCGAGCGTGACACTGTCGTCGGCGAGTTCGATGTCGACCGGTCCGTCCGGGATGGGCATCAGCATGCCGTCGCCGGCGCGGAAGCAGACCTCTCCCCGGATCAGGGCTTGCTGGGACATGGCGCTCTCCTTTCCTCAGTCCAGCGGTGATTTCAGCGGCGGCGCTGATCCGTGGCTGTCGGAGGACGCCTCGTCAGCCTGACGGAGGCGGCGTGCAACACAATCACTGCATGCTTCGACGGACCTTGCTGGCAACCGGACTGCTGCCCGCGCTGGTGCAGGCGCAAGGCGGCAGCGCCCTGCCGCTCGTCGCCGCTGCGGCGCGCGGCGACACCCGCGAGGTGCGCCGCCTGCTGGACGCCGGCGCGCCCGTGAACGCGCGCGACGCTTCGGGCCGCAACGCCGCGCTCGCCGCCACCCAGGGTGGCCACGTGGCAAGCGCGTTGCTGCTGATTTCGCGTGGGGCCGACGTCAACGCGCAGGACCAGCGGCGCGACAGCGTGTTCCTGCTGGCCGGCGCCGACGGCCTGACCGAAATCGTGCGGGCGGCGCTGGCGGCGGGCGCCGACCTGGCCAGCACCAACCGCTACGGCGGCACGGCGCTGATCCCGGCCTGCCACCGCGGCCACGTCGACACGGTCCGCTTGCTGCTGGGCACCGCCATCGACGTGGACCACGTCAACGACCTGGGCTGGACGGCATTGCTGGAAGCCGTGATCCTGGGCGACGGCGGACCTCGCTACGTCGAGATCGTGCGGCTGCTGCTCGCGCACCGGGCGAACCCGAACCTTGCCGACCGGCACGCAGCCACGCCGCTGCAGCACGCGCGCCAGCGCGGGCTCGGGGACATCGCGCGCCTGCTGCAGGCGGCCGGCGGACGGTGAGCTCATCCGCGGACCGACCTCATCCGGGACGGACATTCCCCCGGGGGCGGACATCGCCCCGGGGGCGGATATCGTTCGGGAGGGGGCGGACATCGTCCGGGAGGGGGCGGACGTCGTCCGGGAGGGGCGGGACATCGCCCGTAACGGTGACATCATCCTCGTCATCCCGGCGAAAGCCGGGATCCATCTCCCGCCCCTCGGAACACGCGAGCGCGTGTTCGACACGGCAGATGCATGACCCGGCTTCAATCGCCGCCGGCAGTCACGACCGATCTTTCTCCCCAGCTGGCGAGGCGGGTTCGTCGCCCGTGAAGCTGTCGCGGAAGGTGAACCAGATCGAGCTGGTGAACATGGCGGCCATCAGCAGGGCGGTGGGCACCATCACGGCGCGCGCCAGGTTGGCGCCGCCGGCGATGACGCCCAGCAGCCCCAGCACGGTGCCCACCAGCAGGAACACGCCCATCCACGCCAGGCCATAGACCAGCAGCGCGCCCAGGTTGCGCCAGCAGGCGACCACGCTGAAGAACAGGCTCTTGGCCGGCGTGACGCCGTGCCAGTGCACCAGCGCCGGTGCGTGCCAGAACATCAGGAACAGGGGCGTGTGCAGCAGCAGCGTGAAAAGCAGGCCGGAATCGATCGGGGGCTGCTCGGGGGTGGCACCGGGCGCCGCGGCGGGCGCGCCGCCGGCGAGCAGCGAGCCCAGCGAGGTCGCCGCAACCGAAGCCACGGTGTAGATCACGCCCAGCACCAGCATGGAGCGCAGGCGCTCGCGCCCGGCGCGGAAGGCGCTGACCAGCACCGTGGGCATGGGAAAGCGCCCGCTGGCCGCTTCGGCCGTGGCGGCCATCAGCCCCAAGGTGGCGGCCGGCACCAGGATGCCGCCGATCACCATGCCCACCAGCGGGATCTGGGTGACCACCAGCACCACGGCCATGTACATGAAGAACAGCCCCGCCAGGGCGAGCGGCTGCCGCAGGAAGGTGCGGATGCCGAGCCGGACCCAGAGCAGGCCGGTGCGGGCCGGGACGACGTTGAGTTTCATTCGGGAACAGCAGGGAAGGCGGCGTGACGAATTTAACGCACCCCACCGGGGGACGGCCCTTCAGGGCGTGAGCGGCCGCGCGACGCGCTCGCGCAGCACGCGCTCGAAGTGGGCGGGGTCGTGCGGCTGCAGCAGGGCCGCCTCGCGCGGCAGGTGGAAGTCCCACAGCCGCGAGATCCAGAAGCGCAGCGCGCCGGCGCGCAGCATGGCGGGCAGCAGGCGGCGCTCGGCGTCCTCCAGTGGGCGGACCCGCTGGTAGGCCTGCAGGAAGGCATCGGCACGCACCGGGTCGTGCGCGCCGGTGGGCAGGTCGATGCACCAGTCGTTCAGGCACACCGCAAGGTCGAACAGCCAGCTGTCCACCCCGGCGAAGTAGAAGTCGAACAGGCCGGTGAGCGTGCCGCCCTCGAACAGCACGTTGTCGCGGAACAGGTCGGCGTGGATCGGCCCCCGCGGCAGCGCGGCGTACGCCGGCGAAGCGGCGACGTGGTTCTGGAAAGCCAGTTCGCCGGCCAGCAGCGTGGCTTGCTCCGGTTGCAGGAACGGCAGCACCACCGGCACCGTCTCGTTCCACCAGGCCAGCCCGCGCAGGTTGGGCTGGCTGCGGTCGAAATCGCGCCCGGCCAGGTGCAGCCGAGCCAGCATCTCGCCGACGGCGGCGCAGTGGGCCGCGATCGGCGCCAGCTCGCTGTGCCCCGGCAGGCGATCGACCACCGCCGCCGGCTTGCCGCACAGCCTGTGCAGGATGTCGCCGTCGCTGTCGCCCTGCGGATCCGGCACCGGGATCCCGCGGTGCGCCAGGTGCTTCATCAGGTGCAGGTAGAACGGCAGCTGCTCGAAGCCCAGGCGCTCGAACAGCGTCAGCACCCATTCGCGGCGCCGGCCCTCCTGCTCGGTGGACAGGAAGTAATTGGTGTTCTCTATGCCGCCCTGGATGCCGCTCAGGGCGACGAACTCGCCCAGGCCCAGCCGTTGCGCGAGCTTGCGCGCCTCCTCCTCCGGAACCTCGGTGAAGACCGCCATGGCGATGGGTGATCAGAAGCGGAACACGTTCCAGAAGCGCTGGCCGCCGCCGGCGGACCCCTGGCGCTCGTCGGCGACGCGGTCGCGCGAGGGCGTCGCCGGCATCACTTCGTAGGCCGGGGCTTCGGCGACCTTGGGCTGCACCGTGATGCTCTGGGCCTGGCCGGCATAGCGCAGTTCCTCGATGCGGGAGCCGGCGTCCTCGTGCACCAGGCGCTCGACGCGCTGGTTGCGGCGGCCTTCCAGCGGCTGCTGTTCCTGCGGCGCGGCGGCCGGAGCCTGCGCGAAGGCCGCGCACGAGAGCAGCAGGAGGGGGGCGGCGGCGATGGCGCGGGACATCGCTGGATTGTAGGCGCTGCACAATCCCCACCATGACCGACGCCGCCGACACCGCCACCCCCAAGACCCTGCTGCTGGTGGACGGCTCCAGCTACCTGTACCGCGCCTACCACGCCATGCCCGACCTGCGGGCGGTGCCCGGCGATCCCACCAGCCCGGCCACCGGCGCGATCCGCGGGATGATCAACATGATGCAGAAGCTGCGCAAGGACGTGCGGGCCGACTACGCGGCCTGCGTGTTCGACGCGCCGGGCAAGACCTTCCGCGACGACCTGTATCCCGAATACAAGGCCAACCGCTCGCCGATGCCGGACGACCTGCGCGCGCAGATCCCGCCCATCCACGAGGTGGTGCGCCTGCTCGGCTGGAAGGTGCTGCACGTGCCCGGCGTGGAGGCGGACGACGTGATCGGCACGCTGGCCTGCCTGGCCAGCGAGCGCGGCATCCGCACCGTGATCTCCTCCGGCGACAAGGACCTGAGCCAGCTGGTGGACGAGCAGGTCACGGTGATCGACACCATGAACGACAAGGTGCGCGACCTGGCCGGCGTGGAGGCCGAGTTCGGCGTGCCGCCGCGGCTGATGGTGGACTACCAGGCGCTGGTGGGCGACTCGGTGGACAACGTGCCGGGCGTCGAGAAGGTCGGACCCAAGACGGCCGTCAAGCTGCTGCAGGAGTACGGCTCGCTCGACGGGCTGATCGCGCGCGCGCACGAGGTCAAGGGCGCGGTCGGCGAGAACCTGCGCAAGGCGCTGGACTGGCTGCCCAGGGGGCGCGAGCTGCTGACGATCAAGAAGGATTGCGCGCTCGCCGAACACATCCCCGGCATTCCTTCGCTGGACGACATCGTCATCAACGGCCAGGACACCGAACGGCTCAAGGCCTTCTACGAGCAGTACGGCTTCAAGGGCCTGGCCAAGCAGCTCGAGACGCACGACGTGCCGCCCGAGCAGATCAAGGAGCACAAGGGCCGCGCGGAGGCGCCGCCGCCCGGCACGCTGTTCCAGGAGCCCGACCTGTCCGGCCTGTCGCAGGCGAGCAACCTGCAGTACGAAACCGTGCTCGCCTGGCAGCAGCTCGATGCGCTGATCGCTCAGCTGGAGGCGACGGAGCTGGTGGCGATCGACACCGAGACCAATTCGCTCGACGAGATGAAGGCCGAGATCATCGGCCTGTCGTTCTCCACCGCGCCGGGCATCGCCGCCTACATCCCGCTGGCGCACAGCTACGCGGGCGCGCCGGAGCAGTTGCCGCGCGAGGAGGTGCTGGCCCGCCTGAAGCCCTGGCTGGAGAACCCCGGCCGCGCCAAGCTGGGCCAGCACATCAAGTACGACCGCCACGTCTTCGCCAACCACGGCATCGAAGTGCACGGGTACGCGCACGACACCATGCTGCAAAGCTACGTGCTGGAAGTGCACAAGCCGCATGGACTGGCCAGCCTGGCCGAGCGCCACCTGGGGCGCAGCGGCATCGACTACGAGACCATCGCCGGCAACGGCAAGCACCAGATCCCGTTCCAGCAGGTGTCGATCGAGAAGGCCGCCGAATATTCCTGCGAAGACTCCGACCAGACCCTCGATGTGCACCTGGCGCTGTGGCCCAAGCTGGAGCGCGACTCGAAGCTGCGCTTCATCTACGAACTGGAGATGCAAAGCAGCGAGACGCTGTACCGCATCGAGCGCAACGGCGTGCTGATCGACAGCCAGGAGCTGGCACGCCAGGGCAATGAGCTGGGCCAGCGCATCCTGCGGCTGGAACAGGAGGCGCACGACCTGGCCGGCCAGCCCTTCAACCTGGGCAGCCCCAAGCAGATCTGCGAGATCCTGTTCAACAAGCAGGGCCTGCCGGTGCTGAAGAAGACCGCCAGCGGTGCCCCCAGCACCGACGAGGAGGTGCTGGAGAAGCTGGCCGAGGACTACCCGCTGCCGGCCAAGATCCTGGAGCACCGCGGCCTGTCGAAGCTGAAGGGAACCTACGTCGACAAGCTGCCGCTGATGGTGCACCCGCGCACCGGGCGCGTGCACACGCACTACGCGCAGGCGGTGGCCGTGACCGGCCGGCTGTCGAGCAACGACCCCAACCTGCAGAACATCCCGATCCGCACCACCGAGGGCCGGCGCATCCGCGAGGCCTTCATCGCCGCGCCCGGCCACGTGATCGCCAGCGCCGACTACAGCCAGATCGAGCTGCGCATCATGGCCCACATCAGCGAGGACGCCGCGCTGCTGCGCGCCTTCCGCGAGAACATGGACGTGCACCGCGCCACCGCGGCGGAAGTGTTCGGTCTGGCGCCGGAGGATGTGTCCAGCGAGCAGCGCCGCTATGCCAAGGTGATCAACTTCGGCCTGATCTACGGCATGAGCAGCTTCGGGCTGGCGCGCAACCTGGGCATCGAGACCAAGGCGGCGGCCGCCTACATCGACCGCTATTTCCAGCGCTACCCGGGCGTCAAGCAGTACATGGACGAAACGCGACTGTCGGCCAAGAGCCGCGGCTACGTCGAGACGGTGTTCGGCCGGCGCCTGTACCTGCCCGAGATCAACTCACCCAACGGCCCGCGCCGCGCCGGCGCCGAGCGCGCCGCCATCAACGCGCCCATGCAGGGCACCGCGGCCGACCTGATCAAGATGTCGATGGTGAAGGTGCAGGAGGTGCTGGACCGGGATGGCAAGCGCACGAAGATGATCCTGCAGGTGCACGACGAACTGGTGTTCGAGGTGCCGCAGGACGAGATCGACTGGGTGCGCAGCGAGATCCCGCGGTTGATGGCCGGTATCGCCGAGCTGCGCGTGCC
>NZ_JAKFCM010000012.1:0-10087 GCF_036676645.1 Ramlibacter sp. | reverse complement strand
TCCAAGCTTGTGCGCTCTGAAGACGGCTGCGGCGCCAACTGTTTCATGAAGGGCCTCTACTCATCGCCATGGATGAGTAGAGGATACCTCAAGAGCCTTGATTTATGTTAGCGCTAATGGGCGAACGCCGGGATCCATCTCCTGCTCTCTGATCAGCCGATGCGCGTGTTCAGCGCGCGGGTGATGGATTGCGGGGCAGGCCCGCAATGACATGCTGCTTGTCATCCCGGCGAACGCCGGGACCCATCTCCTGCTCTCTGATCAGCCGATGCGCGTGTTCGGCGCGCGGGTGATGGATTGCGGGGCAAGCCCGCAATGACACAGCTTGGGCCCGCAATGACAGAGTAACGGCACAAAGCTCTAGCATTCACCCCCATGCTCCCCGGTGAACTCAAGCCCATCCTGACGGCGATCGTGATGCCGCCGGCCTCGCCATTGCTGCTGGCGCTGCTCGGCGTGCTGGTGGCGGCGCGGCGGCGGGTGCGCACCGGGGTGGCCATCGCCGTCCTCGGCATCGCGGCGCTGTGGCTGCTGAGCTGCTACGCAGTGGCCGCGTGGCTGGCGCAGTCGGTGCTGCCGCAGGCCGCGCCGATCCGGCCGGCGCAGCTCGCGCAGGCACAGGCGATCGTCGTGCTCGGCGGCGGCATCGCGGCGCAGGCGCCCGAATACGGCGCCGCCCAGCCCAACAGCTACACCCTGGCGCGACTGCGCTACGGCGCCACGCTCGCCCGCCGCACCGGCAAGCCGCTCGCCTTCGCCGGTGGCGTGGGCTGGGCCGCCGGCGCCGATTTCCCGAGCGAAGCCGAGGTCGCCCGCCGCACGCTGCAGGAGTTCGGCGTCGACCTGCGCTGGGCCGACGGGGAATCGCGCGACACCGCGGAGAACGCCCGGCGGATGCGCGAGCTGCTGGCGCGTGAGCGCATCGCCCGCGTCGCGCTCGTCACGGACGCCTGGCACATGCCACGCGCCCGGCTGGAATTCGAGGGTGCCGGGTTCACGGTGCTGCCCGCGCCCATGGGGTTTCCTGCTGCGCAGACGCGCGTACTGCTGACCTGGCTGCCTTCGACCGAAGGCTTGACGCTGTCGAAGCAGGTGCTGCGCGAGGCGCTGGGGATGTGGGTGGCGCGGGGATCTGCGGCTGTGGCGCGGTGGTCTTGAAGCGCCTGCCGGAGGCGGTGATCACCGGCGTACTGAATGCACGGTCGCGTACGCAGAGCGCGGGAGATGGTTCCCGGCGTTCGCCGGGATGACATTGGGACGCCGGGACGACACGGCCTGCCTTCTTGACCTGCCGCAAATTTCCCTTTCGCAGCAGCGGTTTAGCCTCGCCCAACCCCCACCGCAAGCTTGACGCTCAACCCCTTCCCTATTACATTACTAACCGGTCAGTCAGTAATTCATGCCTCCCGCCAAGCCCTCCATCGCCCCGCTCGACCCCGCCGACGAGAGCGGCGTCAAGCGCGAGCGCCGCAAGCAGGCCCGCCCCGGCGAGCTGCTCGACGCCGCGCTCGACCTGTTCGTCGAGAAAGGCTTCGCCGCCACCCGCTCGGAGGAAGTGGCGGCGCGCGCGGGCGTGTCCAAGGGCACGCTGTTCCTCTACTTCCCCAGCAAGGAAGAACTGTTCAAGGCGGTGGTGCGCGAGAACGTGTCGGGCCGCTTCGCCGAGTGGCACGACGAGTTCGAGGCCTTCCAGGGCTCGACGCCCGACATGGTGCGCTACTGCCTGCAGGTGTGGTGGGACCGGCTCGGCGCCACCCGCGCATCGGGCATCACCAAGCTGATGATCAGCGAGGCGCGCAACTTCCCCGAACTGGCCGCCTTCTACCAGCGCGAGGTGATCCGCCCCGGCAACGAGCTGATCCGGCGCATCCTGCAGCGCGGCATCGATCGCGGCGAGTTCAAGCCGCTCGACCTGGACTACGCCGTCTATTCGATCATCGCGCCCATGGTCCACCTGATCATGATGAAGCACTCGCTGGCGCCCTGCGCCCCGCAGGACTACGCCATCGATCCGCAGCGCTACCTGCAGTGCGTGGCCGACACCCTGCTCACGGGCATCTGCAAGCCGGCCGCGCCCGCGCCGGGCAGGAAATGACGCGCCGCGCGGTCCAGTGGGTCGTCGCGGCCCTCGTGCTGCTGCTCGTCGCCGGGGCGGCGCTACGCCTGGTTGCCGCGCGCAAGGAGCGCGCCGCCGCCGAGCCGGTCGCCAAGGCGCAGGCGGTGGCGGAACTGGCGGCCACCGACGTGCTCAAGGCGCGATCGGTGCAGCTGTCGCAGGGCCTGCCGGTGTCCGGCTCGCTGAAGGCGGTGAACTCCGCGCTGGTGAAGGCGCGCGTGGCGGGCGAGCTGCAGGGGCTGACGCTGCGCGAAGGCGATGCGGTGCGGGCCGGCCAGGTGGTCGCGCGCATCGACGCCATCGAATACCAGGCGCGCCTGCGCCAGGCCAGCGAGCAGGCGGCCGCGGCCCAGGCGCAGATCGACATCGCCCAGCGCCAGTGGGACAACAACAAGGCGCTGGTGGACCAGGGCTTCATCTCGAAGACGGCGCTGGACACCTCGCTGAACAACCTGGACGCGGCGCGCTCCACGCACCGGGCGGCGCTGGCGGCGGCCGACATGGCGCGCAAGACGCTGGACGACACGGTGCTGCGTGCGCCGATCGCCGGCGTGGTGTCACAGCGGCTGGCGCAGCCGGGCGAGCGGGTCGGCGTCGATGCGCGCGTGCTGGAGATCGTCGACCTGTCGCGGCTGGAGCTGGAGGCGACGCTGAGCGCGGCGGATTCGGTGCAGGTGCGGGTGGGGCAGGCGGCCGAGCTGCAGGTCGAAGGGTTGGCCCAGCCGGTGGCGGCGCGCGTGGTGCGCATCAACCCCAGCGCGCAGGCCGGCAGCCGCAGCGTGCCGGTCTACCTGGCGCTGCAGGATGCGGCCGGGCTGCGGCAGGGCCTGTTCGCGCAGGGCCGGCTGGTGGTCGGCAGCGCCAGCGGCCTGGCCGTGCCGCTGGCCGCGGTGCGCACGGACAAGCCGGCGCCTTATGTGCAGCTGGTGGAGAACGGGCAGGTGGCGCACAAGGGCGTCACGCCGGGTGCGCGCGGGGAAGTGGACGGCGAGAGCTGGGTCGCGGTGGACGGCGTGGCCGAAGGCGCGGTGGTGATCAAGGGTGCGGTGGGGCAGCTGAGAGTGGGCACACCGGTGAGATTCACGGGGGTGGATGCGGTGGGCGGAGAAGGAGTGCGACGTGCGGCGCCGTGAACGCAGTTCCTGTCATCCACCGGTCGCATTCATCCCGCAGTTGCATGTCAGGCTGCCTCTGCGTGTCATCCCGCAACTCATGTCATCCCGACGTGTCATTCCGACAATTCATGTCATTCCGGCATTCATGTCATCCGGGCATTCATGTCATGGGCATGTCATCCCGGCGAAAGCCGGGATCCATCACCTGCGCCCGGCACGCCACCACGCGTGTTCGGCGAGCGGGAGATGGATTGCGGCTCAAGCCCGCAATGACATGAGCGGGGCAGCCCTAGCCCCTAGCCCCTAGCCCCTCCAGCAAGCATGTGGTTCACCCGCGTCAGCCTGAAGAACCCCGTCTTCGCCACCATGCTCATGCTGGCGCTGGTGGTGCTCGGGCTGTTTTCGCTGCAGCGCCTGAAGGTCGACCAGTTTCCCAACATCGACTTCCCGGTCGTGGTGGTGCAGACCGAGTACCCCGGCGCCTCGCCGGAGGTGGTGGAGAGCGAGGTCACGCGCAAGATCGAGGAGGCCGTCAACTCGATCGCCGGCATCAACGCGCTCACCTCGCGCAGCTACGAGAACCAGTCGCTGGTCATCATCGAGTTCCAGCTCCACCTGGACGGCCGCAAGGCGGCGGAGGACGTGCGCGAGAAGGTGGCGGCGATCCGGCAGACCTTCCGCGACGAGGTCAAGGAGCCGCGCGTGCTGCGCTTCGATCCGGCCAGCCGGCCGATCTGGTCGGTGGCGGTGCTGCCCGACGACCAAGGACAACAAGCCGGTGAGCCGGCCGCGCGACCCGGCCCCTCGGCGAATCCAGGCCCCACGAGCCCCGCTGCCTCCGCCAACCCAACCCCAACCAGACCCTCTCGCCCTCCCTCCCCCGTCGAACTGACCAACTGGGCCGACCAGGTCCTCAAGAAGCGGCTGGAGAACGTGCGCGGCGTCGGCTCGGTCACGCTGGTGGGCGGCAGCAAGCGCGAGATCAACCTCTACCTCGATCCGCAGGCGCTGGAAGCCTTCGGCATCACGCCCGAGCAGGTGGTGGCCGCGGTGCGCAACGAGAACCAGGACCTGCCGGTCGGCGCGATCCGCTCGCTGGCGCAGGAGCGCGTGGTGCAGATCGACGCCCGCATGCAGCGCCCGGAAGACTTCGGCCGCATCATCGTCGCGCGCAAATCATCAGGAGCCGCCGGACAAGCCGGCGGGAGCGCCCCGGTGCGCCTGGAGCAGGTGGCGCGCGTGTCCGACGGCGCGCAGGAAGTCGAGAGCCTGGCCCTCTACAACGGCCAGCGCACGCTGCTGCTGTCGGTGCAGAAGTCGCAGGACGAGAACACCATCGCCGTCACCGACGGCCTGGCCAGGACCCTGGACGAGATGAAGGCCGAGCTGCCTCCGGGCGTACGGCTGGAGCCGATCCAGGATGCCTCGCGCCCGATCCGCGTGGCCGTGCAGAACGTGCGCCAGACGCTGCTGGAAGGCGCCGCCCTCACGGTGCTGATCGTCTTCCTGTTCCTGAACTCCTGGCGCTCCACCGTCATCACCGGCCTGACGCTGCCGATCGCGCTGATCGGCACCTTCCTGTTCATGCACGCCTTCGGCTTCACCATCAACATGATCACGCTGATGGCGCTGTCGCTGTGCGTGGGCCTGCTGATCGACGACGCGATCGTGGTGCGCGAGAACATCGTGCGCCACGTGCAGATGGGCAAGGGCCCCTACCAGGCCTCGCTGGAGGGCACGCAGGAGATCGGGCTGGCGGTGCTGGCCACCACCTTCTCCATCGTCGCGGTGTTCCTGCCGATCGGCTTCATGGGCGGCATCATCGGCAAGTTCTTCCACGAGTTCGGCATCACCATCGTGGCGGCGGTGCTGATCTCGATGTTCGTCAGCTTCACGCTCGACCCCATGCTGTCCTCGATCTGGCACGACCCCGAGATCGACCAGCACGGCCAGCCGCGCGAGCGCCGCACGCTGTACGACCGCACCATCGGCCGCGTGACTGGTGCGTTCGACAGCGGCACCGAGCAGCTCGCCCAGGCCTACCAGGGCCTGCTGCGCTGGGCGCTGCAGCACAAGCTGGCCACGCTGGGCGCCGCCGCCGGCATCTTCGTCGCCAGCGTGCTGATGCTGCCGCTGCTGGGCACCGAGTTCGTGCCCAAGGCCGACTACTCCGAGACCTCGGTCAGCTTCCACACGCCGGTGGGCTCCTCGCTCGAAGTCACCGAGGCCAAGGCGCGCCAGGTCGAGGCCATCCTGCGCGAGCTGCCGGAGGTACAGTACACGCTGTCGACCATCAACACCGGCGCCGCGCAGGGCAAGATCCAGGCGTCGGTCTACGTGCGGCTGGTGGACCGCGAGCAGCGCCAGCGCAGCGTCGACCAGCTCTCCGGCGTGCTGCGCCAGCGGCTGCTGCAGGTGCCCGGCATCACCGTCACGCACGTCGGCCTGGTCGACGCGGTGGGCGGCAACAAGCAGGTGGAGTTTTCCATCCTCGGCCCCGACCAGCAGGAGCTGGAGCGGCTGGCGCGGCTGGTGATGGAGCGCATCCGCGGCACGCCCGGGCTGGTGGACCTGGACTCCAGCGTCAAGGACGACAAGCCCACCATCGAGGTGCAGGTGCGGCGCGACGCCGCCTCCGACCTGGGCCTGTCGGTCGGCCAGATCGCGGCCTCGCTGCGCACCCTGGTGGCCGGGCAGACGGTGGGCAACTGGCGCGCGCCCGACGACCAGACCTACGACGTCAACGTGCGGCTGGCACCCGATGCGCGGGTGGCGCCGCAGCAGCTGGACCGACTGCCCTTCGCCACCGGCCAGAACGCCGACGGCAGCGCGCGCATCGTGCGGCTGGGCCAGGTGGCGCAGGTGCGCGAAGGCACGGGGCCCAACCAGGTCAACCGGCGCGACCTGACGCGCGAGGTGGCGATCAACGCCAACACGCACGACCGCGCCGCGGGCGAGGTGTCGGCCGACATCCGCAGGCAACTGGAAGCCATCGCCTTCCCGCCCGGCTACCGCTGGCAGTTCAGCGGCTCGGCCAAGAACATGGCGGAATCGTTCTCGTACGCCGTCTCCGCGCTGGCGATGGCGGTGATCTTCATCTACATGATCCTGGCCAGCCAGTTCAAGAGCTTTTTGCAGCCGCTGGCGCTGATGACATCCCTGCCGCTGACGCTGATCGGCGTGGTGCTGGCGCTGATGCTGTTCGGCTCGACGATCTCGATGTTCTCCATCATCGGCATCGTGATGCTGATGGGGCTGGTGACCAAGAACGCCATCCTGCTGGTGGACTTCGCCAACCGGGCCCGGCAACGGACGATTTCCGAGGACGGCAGCGAGGTGCCGGGGCTGGAGCGCGCCGAGGCGTTGCTGCTGGCGGCGCGGGTGCGGCTGCGGCCCATCCTGATGACCACGCTGGCGATGATCTTCGGCATGGTGCCGCTGGCGTTCGCGCTGAGCGAGGGCTCCGAGCAGCGCGCGCCCATGGGCCAGGCGGTGATCGGCGGGGTGATCACTTCGTCGCTGCTGACGCTGGTGGTGGTGCCGGTGGTGTATTGCTACCTGGATGATTTTGCGGGGTGGCTGCGGCGAAGAGCGGGTGGGCATACCGCACCGCCGCACGTGTTCAACGCACAGGTGATGGATGGCGGGTCAAGCCCGCAATGACACCCAATGTGTGCCCCACCGCCCGGTTTCCTAGAATTCCCCATCCGCCCCCAGCCCCCTTCCCAGAGACCCAGCCCCCCGCCCCCCGAGAACAACCATGACCCCCCTTCCCCTCCTCGAAACCCTCCGCTTCAACATGATCGAGCAGCAGATCCGCCCCTGGGACGTGCTCGACGAGCAGGTCCTGGCACTGCTGGCCCAGGTGCGGCGCGAGGAGTTCGTGCCGCCCGAGCACAAGGCGCTGGCCTTCGTGGACATGATGATCCCGCTGCGCGGCACCTTCGACGAGGCGCTGCAGCTCGGCCAGGTGATGCTGGAGCCCAAGGTCGAGGCCCGCCTGGTGCAGGACGTGAAGCTCGAAGGCCACGAAAAGGTGCTGGAGATCGGCACCGGCTCCGGCTACGTCGCCGCGCTGCTGGCCGCCCGCGCCCAGCGCGTGATCTCGGTGGAGATCGAGCCCGAGCTGGTGCGCATGGCCCGCAACAACCTGCACCTGGCCGGCGTGCACAACGCCGAGGTGCGCGAGGGCGACGGCTCGCGCGGGCTGGCCGCCGAAGGCCCGTTCGACGTCATCCTGCTCAGCGGCTCGGTGGCCGAGGTGCCCGAAGCGCTGCTGCAGCAACTGAAGATCGGCGGCCGGCTGGCCGCCATCGTCGGCGACGAGCCGGTGATGCGCGCCACCTTCCTCACCCGCACCGGCGAATCCAGCTTCACCACCGCCCAGCCCTGGGACACGGTGGCGCCGCGCCTGCTGCACTTCCCGGCGCCCTCGCGCTTCAAGTTCTGATGATCGACCAGGTCCGCCCCACCGACCTCGACGCCTGGCTGGCCGCGCAGGGCGGCCGCGGCGTCGTGCTGGACGTGCGCGAAGCGCCCGAACTGCGCGCCGCCAGCATCCCCCCGCAACCCGGCTTCGAGCTCGTCGCCATCCCCATGAACGAGATCCCGGCCCGCCTCGGCGAGCTGGACGCGGGCAAGCCCGTGGCCTGCCTGTGCCACCACGGCGCGCGCAGCCAGCGGGTGGGGATGTTCCTGGCCGGCAACGGCTTCGAGCACGTGGCCAACATCGCCGGCGGCATCGACGCCTGGTCGCGCGAGCGAGACCCCAGCGTGCCGCTGTACTGAGCGGCGCACGGCCGAACCGAACCCCCAAGACAACAGCAACAGCAAGGACCGGACGCATGACTGCTTCGCGGCGACTTCCTCTGGCGGCGGCCCTGCTCGCCGCGTTCGCGGCCGGCCCGGTGGCTGCACAGAGCCTGCTGGAGCTGTACGAATCGGCCCGCGCGCACGACGCCGCCTGGCAAGCGGCCAAGGCGCAGTTCGACGCCAACCTGGCGCGCGCCGAGCAGGCCCGCGCCGGCATCCTGCCCAGCGCCAACCTGGCGGCCGGCGTCAGCCGCTCCAGCCTGGACGTCGACGTCCCGCCCACCGACCGCAGCTTCGGCACCCAGACGGCCAGCATCGCCGCCTCGCAGCCGCTGTACCGGCCGGCCAACTGGGCCACCTACCAGCAGGGGCTGCTGCAGACCGAGCTGGCGCAGGCGCAGCTGACCACCGCCTCGCAGGACCTGATCGTGCGCGTCAGCCAGGCCTACTTCGACGTGCTGGCCGCGCAGGACACGCTGGCCTTCGTGCGCGCGCAGAAGACCGCGGTGGCCGAGCAGCTGGCCTCGGCCAAGCGCAACTTCGAGGTCGGCACCGCCACCATCACCGACACGCGCGAGGCGCAGGCCCGCTTCGACCTCGTCACCGCCCAGGAGATCCAGGCCGAGAACGACCTGCGCGTGCGCCGGCTGGCGCTGGAGACATTGACCGGCAAGCCCGATGCGCAGCCCGCGCCCGTGGCCGCGCCGCTCGAAGTGCCGGCGCCCGAGCCGGGCAATGTGGAAGCCTGGGTGTCGCAGGCCGAGGCCGCCAGCCCCGCCATCCAGCAGGCCCGCACCGCGCTGGACATCGCCGAGTGGGAGATCGAGAAGGCCAAGGCCGGCCACAAGCCCACGCTGGACCTCACGGCCAGCTACGGCGTGCAGCGCAACCTGGGCGGCAGCACCACCAGCACCCTGGACAACCGCAGCAACGTGGGCCAGCTGGGCGTGACCTTCAACCTGCCACTGTTCGCCGGCTTCGCCACCCAGAACCGCATCCGCGAGACCCTGTCGCTGGAAGAAAAGGCCCGCGCCGACCTGGAAGCTGCGCGCCGCAACGTGGCCCAGGCCACCCGCACCGCCTACTTCGGCGTGATCTCCGGCCAGGGCCAGGTGCGCGCGCTGGAAGCCGCCGAGGCGTCCAGCCAACTGGCGCTGGACGCCAACCGCCTGGGCTACCAGGTGGGCGTGCGCATCAACATCGACGTGCTGAACGCGCAGAGCCAGTTGTTCCAGACCAAGCGGGATCTGGCGCAGGCGCGATACAACGTGCTGCTGGGCCACCTGCGGCTGCGGCAGGCCAACGGCACGCTGGCGCCGGAGGATCTGGCGCGGTTGAATGCGCTGGTGGTGAAGTAGGGCCCACTGATGTCATTGCCGGCTTGACCCGCAATCCATCTCCCGAGCGCCGAACACGCGCTGCTGGTGTTCAGAGAGCAGGAGATGGTTCCCGGCGTTCGCCAGGCGAACGCCGGGATGACATCGCTGCTGGAACGCCGCCACAAGAAAAAAGCTCCGCATCGCGGGGCTTTTTTCGATCGAGCAGCCGCCGGCTGAGTACCAGTTGCACGTTGGTATGCACCGGGAGACTCCGCGGTCTGGCCACTGGTGTCAGCGCGCAGCTCACACGGGGTCACCGTAATGGTCTTGCCGGGGCCCGAAGGATGGTTAGCCGGCGAAGGTCGAATCGCCTGGATTGGAGCCCATCTTGAAAATGCAAGAGACCTTGCGGCGGGTTGTTCACGTCGCCGGGCACGTACTGGCGGCCGCCTTTCCAGGATGCATGGAGTCGGACGGGGGCGAGCCTCGCGGCGTCACGAGGGCGTCGCCGGCCGTCCGTGCACGAACACACCCTCCGTTCTATTTTTTATTGCAATGACATTTGTCAGCCCATAGCATGGCCCCAACAACAAGTTGGAAGGCAAGCGTGCTGGAGCAGACCGACAAGCAGCGGCTCGAGATCCAGGAACTGATCCTGGAGCGGCTGGCCGACCTGCTGCAGGTCAACCCGCAGGTCGCCGCCATCTCGCTGGCGACCACCTCGC
>NZ_JAKFCM010000011.1:0-44476 GCF_036676645.1 Ramlibacter sp. | reverse complement strand
GTGGAGGTGATCAGCCCGCCGATCACCGCGATCGCCATCGGCGAGCGGAAGCTCTGGTCGGCGCTGCCCATGCCCAGCGCGATCGGCAGCATGCCGGCGCCCATCGCCAGCGTGGTCATGACGATCGGCCGGGCGCGCTTGTGGCAGGCGTCCAGCAGCGCGTCCCGGCGGCTCATGCCGCGCTCGGTGCGGGCCATGATCGCGTACTCCACCAGCAGGATCGAGTTCTTGGTGGCGATCCCCATCAGCATGATCAGCCCGATCAGCGAGGGCATCGACAGGGTGGCGTTGGCCGCCAGCAGGCCGACGAAGGCGCCGCCGATCGACAGCGGCAGCGCCGCCAGGATGGTGAAGGGGTGCAGGAAGTCCTTGAACAGCAGCACCAGCACCACGTAGATGCACAGCACGCCGGTCAGCATCGCCAGCCCGAAGCTGGCGAACAGTTCGCCCATCACCTCGGCGTCGCCGACCTCGCGCACGAACACGCCGGGGGGCAGGTTCTTCACCGCCGGCAACTCCTGCACGGCCGCCGCCACCTCGCCCAGCGGCTGGCCGGACAGCTCGATCTCGAAGTTGATGTTGCGCGAGCGGTCGTAGCGGTCGATCACCGCCGGCCCGCCGGTCAGCTCCAGCGTCGCCACCTGCCCCAGCATCACCGGCCCCCGGCTGCCCGGCACCGCCAGCCGCTCCAGCAGCGGCAGGTCGCGCCGCGCGTCCTCCTGCAGCTTCACCACGATCGGCACTTGCCGTTGCGACAGGTTCAGCTTGGGCAGGGCGACGTCGTAGTCGCCGGTGGTGGCGATGCGCAGGGTCTCGGCGATCGCGCTGCTGGTCACGCCCAGGTCGGCGGCGCGCGCGAAGTCGGGGCGCACGGCGATCTCGGGCCGGATCAGGCTGGCGGTGGAGGCGATCTGGCCCAGGCCGGGGATGGTGCGCAGGTCCTTTTCCACCGCCGTCGCGGCGGCGGCCAGCGCCTGCGGGTCCTCGCCGCTGAGCACCAGGATGTACTTCTCGCCCGAGCCGCCCAGGCCGACCTTGCTGCGCACGCCGGGCAGCGGCTCCAACGCCTGCCGGATCCGGTTTTCGATCGGTTGCTTGCGCGGGCGTTCGCCGCGCGCATCGAGCAGGATGGTCAGTGTCGCCTTGCGCGGCTCGGCCGCACCGGCCGACGCGAACGGATCGGTGCCGGCGCTGCCGCCGCCGATCGTGGTGTACACGCTGCGCACGTGCGGGACCCGGGTGATCGCCTGGCGCGCCTGCTCGGCGACCTGCACGGTCTGCTCCAGCGTGGAGCCGGGCGGCAGCTCCAGGTAGACCTGGGTCTGCGAGTTGTCGTCCGGCGGGATGAAGGCGGCCGGCAGCAGCAGCGTCAGCGCCAGCGAGCCGAAGAAGAACAGGCCGGCGGCGATCGAGGTCGCCAGCCGGTGCCGCAGCGCCCAGCGCACGGTGCGGATGTACGGGGCCATCCAGCCCGGCTCGCGAGGGCCGCCCGCCACCGGCCTGAGCAGGTAGGCCGCCATCATCGGCGTGAGCACGCGCGCCACCACCAGCGAGGCGAACACCGCCAGCGCCGCGGTCCAGCCGAACTGCTTGAAGAACTTGCCGGCGATGCCGCTCATGAAGGCCGTCGGCAGGAACACCGCGATCAGGGTGAAGGTGGTGGCGATCACCGCCAGCCCGATCTCGTCGGCCGCCTCCATCGCCGCCTGGAACGGGGTCTTGCCCATGCGCAGGTGGCGCACGATGTTCTCCACCTCCACGATGGCGTCGTCGACCAGGATGCCGACCACCAGCGACAGGGCCAGCAGGGTCACGATGTTGATCGAGAAGCCCAGCAGGTACATGCCCAGGAAGGCCGGGATCGCCGACATCGGCAGCGCCACCGCGGAGACGAAGGTGGCGCGGAAGTCGCGCAGGAACAGCCACACCACCAGCACCGCCAGCAGCGCGCCTTCGTACAGCAGGTGCAGCGAGCCCTCGTACTCCTCCTGCACCGGCGTGACGAAGTCGAACGCCTGGGTCAGCCGGATGTGGGGGTGGCGGGCCTCGAGTTCGCCCAGCGCCGCGTGGACCGCCGCGCCGACCGCGATCTCGCTCTCGCCGCGGCTGCGCGACACCTCGAAGCCGACCACCGGCCGCCCGTCGAGCAGCGCCGCTGCACGCGGCTCGGCGACGGTGTCGCTGACCGTGGCCACGTCGGACAGCCGGATGCTGCGGCCCGGCCCGCCCGCCGCCGCGGGCAGCGCGATCTCGATGCCGCCGATTTCGGCGGCGGTGCGCACCGTGGCGAGCGTGCGCACCGGCTGCTCGCCGCCGCCCAGGTCGGTGCGCCCGCCGGCGCTTTCGGTCTGCACCCGGCGCAACTGGCGCGACACCTCGGCGGCAGTGATGCCCAGCGCCTGCATGCGCATCGGGTCCAGCGCCACCCGGATCTCGCGGGTGACCCCGCCCACGCGCGTGACCGCTCCCACGCCGGGCACGGCCAGCAGCTTGCGGGTCACCTCGTTGTCGACGAACCAGGACAGCGCTTCCGCGTCCAGCTGCGACGAGGCGATCGTGAACGCCAGCATCGGCTGCGCCGCCAGGTCCAGCTTGTTGACGACCGGGTCGCGCAGGTCGGCCGGCAGGTCGCTGCGCACGCGCGATACCGCCGAGCGCACGTCGTCGACCGCCTCCTGCACCGGTTTTTCCAGCCGGAACTCGGCGGTGATGGTGACCACGCCGTCCTGCACCTTGGTGTACAGGTGCTTCAGGCCCTGGAGCGTCGCCATCGCGTTCTCCAGCTTGCGGGCGACCTCGGTTTCCAGCTGCCCCGGTGCGGCGCCCGGCAGCGAGGCCGTGAGCACCACGGTCGGCAGGTCGATGTCGGGGAAGTTCTGCACCTTCATCGCCTGGAAGCCGAGCAGGCCGCCGAAGGTCAGCAGCACGAACAGCAGCAGGGCCGGAATCGGGTTGCGGATCGACCAGGAGGAGACGTTCAGCACGCGCGGCTCCTAGCGGGCGCTGCCGTTCGCGGCCGGGGCGGCGGCTTGCGGCTCGGGCGCGCCCTCGACAATGCGCACCAGGTCGCCGTCGTTCAGGAAGCCGGCGCCCTTGGCGACGATGCGCGCATCGGGCGGCAGCCCGCCGACGATCTCGATCCGGTCGCCGGCCAGCCGGCCGGTCTGCACCTTCAGTTGCGCCACCCGGTGGTCGGGGCCGACCCGCAGCACGTAGCTGAAGCCCTCGCGCAGCACCAGCGCCGACTGCGGCACGGTGAGCGCCGGCGTGCGGCCGAGGTCGAACTCGCCGCGCGCGAACATGCCGGCGCGCGCACTGCCGTTGCCCGGGCCGGGCAGCGGTGCGAGGTCCACATAGACGAGGGCGATCCGGCTCTGCGGGTCGACGGTGGCGCCGAGCATGCGCACCTTGCCGGCCAGCCGCGCACCGCTGGCGGCGGTGACCGTGGCCGGCGTGCCGGCGGACAGCCGCCCCAGTTCGTCGCCGGTGACTTCGGCCCGCCATTCCAGCCGGCCCTGGCGGATCAGGCGGAACAGCTCGGCGCCCGGCGCGACCACCTGCCCGACCGTCGCGGTGCGGGCCGAGATGATGCCGCTGTCGGGCGCTTGCAGCGTCGACTGCGCGAGGCGCACCTGCTGCGCCTCGAACACGGCGCGGGCGGCCTGCACCCGCGCCCTGGCGGTCTGCTCCGCGGTCAGGTACTGGTTGATCTGCGAGGCACTGAGGGCACCGGTGGCCTGCAGGCTGCGGGCCCGATCGGCGTTGGCGGCGGCCTCGGCGGCCGCTGCTTGCGCCTCGGCCACGCTGGCCCGGGCCTGCGCCAGCTCGGCGCGCAGGGTGTCGGAGGCAAAGGTGGCCAGCACCTGGCCCTTGCCGACCCGGTCGCCGACGTTGACGCGCACCTCGGTGATGCGCAGCCCGCCGGCCTCGGCGCCGACGCTGGCTTCCTGCCAGGCGGCGATGTTGCCGTTGGCGGCCAGCCGCACCGGCAAGGTGGCCGCCTGCGGCGTGGTGGTGGTCACCGTCAGCGCCGGTTTCGGCGCGGCGGCGCCCTTGTCCGCCGTGGCCTCGCCGTTGCGCCGCGCCAGCAGCACGGCGACGGCGGCGACCAGCAGCAGGACCACGGCTGCGGTCACGGCCCATGCGCGCCTGGACATCCTCATGGCTCGTGCCCCTCCCCTTCTCTTTCTTCCGGCCTGTCCGGGACCGGCGCCGCCTCGCCGGCGGTCCAGCCGCCGCCGGCGGCGCGGTACAGGTCGATCCAGGCCGCGAGCCCTTCCCGCTGCAGGCTGACCAGCGCCGTTTCGGCCGCCAGCATGGTGCGGCGCGCGTCCTCCAGTTCCAGCAGGCTGGCCAGCCCGGCCCGGTAGCGCGCCTCGATGGCGGCGAACGACGCGCGGTAGCCTTCGGCCGCGATGTGCGCGTCCTGGTTGCGCGAGCGGGCGCTGTCCAGCGCGACCAGGGCCTGCTCCACCTCGCGCACCGCCCGTCGCACGCGGGCGCGGTACTGGACGGCGGCATCGGCATGGCGCGCCTGCGCGGCGTCGACTCTGGCGGCGCGGCGGCCGCCATCGAACACCGGCAGCGCCAGGGCCAGCGGACCGATGGACCAGCTCTGGGCATCCGTGCCGGAGCCACCCACCCGCACGCTGCCGGCTGCGATCGATCCCGACAGCGACAGCCGCGGGTAGCGCCCGGCCTCGGCCGCACCGACCTCGGCGCTGGCGGCCGCCACTTCCATCTGCGCCGCGAAGACGTCGGGGCGCTGGGCCAGCACCTGCGCCGGGAGTGCCGGCACCGGCGCCGGCAGCGCTGCCGGCGGCAGTTCCGGTCCGGTCGACAGCCGCTCGCGCAGGGCCGGTTCGGACAGCCCCGTCAGCGCCACCAGCCCCTTGAGTTCGATCTCGCAGGCGGCGCGCTGCTGGCGCTCGCGCGCGGCGCCCTCGGCGGCGCTGGCGCGCGCGAGGGCGGCGCTGGCGGGGGCCGTGAAGCCGGCTTGCGTGCTCAGCTCGACCAGGCGGGCCGATTCGGCCCGCGAGCGCGCATCATGGCTGGACACCGCCAGCTGCTGGCGGCAGGTGCGCCAGCCGATATAGCTGGCGGCCGTCTCGGCTGCCACGGCCACGCGGGCCTCGTGCCAGCCGGCCTGCGCGGCGGCCAGCCGGGCCTGGGCCGCGTCGCGGTCCGCGGCGCGCCCGCCGAACAGGTCCAGCTCCCAGGCGGCCTGGGCGCCGACCTGGCCGACCGTGGCGGCCGTGCCCGGCAGGGCCGCCTGCTGGTTGCCGCGGCTCGCCGAGGCGACGGCGTCCAGCGTGGGCAGCAAGGCGGCGCGGGCCGCCGCGCGATCGGCCCGGGCCTGCGCGATGCGCGCGCCGGCGGCGCTGACCGTGGGGCTGGCCGCCTGGGCGACTGCGATCAGTTCCGGCAGCAGCGGGTCGCCCAGTTGCTGCCACCAGCGCTGCAGGTCGGCCGCGCGGCCGCCGTGGGGCAGGGGGGCGTGCCAGCGGAGCGGGGCGGCGACCTCGACCTCGGCCGGTGGCCGCGGCAGCGCACAGCCGGCCAGCGCCAGCAGCGCCACGGCCGCGGCGAGCGGTCGAAGTGTGTTCATCGGATGCTTCCCTGGTGCGGGCCCGGGTGGCCCCTGGCCGCGGGCCCTCGTGGGGCGGGCGGCGCCGGACAGCCCGCGAGCCTACCACCGGTCGGCGGCGCGCGGCGGCGGCCGCGCTTTCAGCCGAAGACGGCGGACCAGAGCGCGCGGATTGCGTCGCGCTGGCCGGCGGCGGCTTCCGGCGCGAGCTGGGTCGGCTCTTCGTTCAGGCGGGCGCCGTGCTGCACGCGGCGCAGCTCGCGGTAGGCGTCGGCCGCGGCCCGGCCGACGCCAGCGGGCAGCAGGTGCGCGGCCTCGGCCCGCTGCAGCAGTGCGATGTTGCCGACGTTGGGAATCAGCTCGCGGTGCGCGCCGGCATGGGCCAGCACCAGGTACTGGACGGCGAACTCGGCATCGACCATGCCGCCCTGGCTGTGCTTCACGTCGAACCGGCCGGCCTTCACCGGGTGTGCGGCGCGCACCCGCTCGCGCATGGCGACGATCTCCTGGCGCAGCGCGGCCCGGTCGCGCGGGGCGGTGATCACCGCTTCGCGCACGGCGTCGAAGCGCGCCGCCAGTTCGGGCCCGCCCAGCACGCAGCGCGCCCGGGTCATGGCCTGGTGCTCCCAGGTCCAGGCGGTGTTGCTGCCGCGGCCCTGCTGGTAGTGCTCGTAGGCGGCGAAGCTGGTGACCAGCAGGCCGGAATTGCCGTTGGGGCGCAGCGCCGTGTCGATTTCGTACAGGTCGCCTTCGCCGGTCTTGGTGGTCAGCCAGGTGATCAGCTTGCGCACGAACGCGCCGTACACCTCGGGGGCGCGCTCGTCCGCGTCGTCGAACACGAACACGATGTCCAGGTCGCTGCCGTAGCCCAGCTCCTTGCCGCCCAGCTTGCCGTAGCCGATGACGGCGAAGCACGGCTCCTCGCGGTGCCGCGCCTTCAGGCGGTCCCAGCACCAGCGTGCGGTCACGCGCAGCACCGCGTCGGCCAGCGCGCTCAGGTCGTCGGCCACCTGCTCCACCGTCAGGCGGCCCTCGATGTCGCGCGCCAGCGTGCGGAACACCTCGGCATGGTGGGCCCGCCGCAGCAGGTTCAGCAGCGCCTCGTCGTCGTCCTCGCCGGTGCGCGCCAGCGCGCGCCGGCGCTCCTGCAGTTCCTGCTCGAAGTCGCCGGGCACGAAGCGCCCGGAGAACAGCGCCTCGCCGGCCAGTTCGTCGATCACGCCCGGGTGGCGCAGCAGGTAGCGCGCCGGCCAGCGCGCGGCGCCCAGCAGCGCGAGCAGGCGCTCGTGCACGCGCGGACGCTCCAGCAGCAGCGCCAGGTAGCTCTCGCGACGCAGCAGCGGCTCCAGCCAGTCGGCCAGGCGGATCGCGGCGTCTTCGCTCACCCGCCCCTCCAGCAGCCACTGGCCGGTGCGCGCGATCAGGCGCGACAGGCGCTGGCGCGCGTCCTCGCGCAGCGCCTGCACCCGCGGGCTGTCGCACCAGCGCGCGATGCGCTCGCGCAGCCGCGCGGGCAGCTGCTCCAGCAGCGATTCCAGGTCGGGTGCGGCGGGCTTGCCGTTCCTGCCGTTGCAGCCCTTGCACTCTTGCGGGGCGCCCAGCAGCTTGTCGAACTCCTGCGCGACGAATTCGCGCTGGCGGTCCAGCTCGTGCAGGAACGGGCAGCAATCGGCGTAGCCCAGCGTGCGTGCGATCCAGCCCAGGTCGCCGTCGCCTTCGTCGTCGGCGCAGCCCATGGGCAGCACGTGGGTCTGCTGGTCGTCCAGGTACTGGATGCGGTGCTCGATCCGGCGCAGGAACACATAGGCCTGCGCCAGCTGGCGCGCGGTCTCGTCGGGCATCAGGCCGGCGGCGGCCACCCGCTCCAGCGCCTGCAGCGTGGGGCGCGTGCGCAGTTCGGGGAACTGGCCGCCGCGCACCACCTGCAGCAGCTGCACGATGAACTCGATCTCGCGGATGCCGCCGCGCGAGAGCTTGACGTCGTTGGCGCGCTCGGGCCGGCCGGCGCTGCGGCGGGCCGCATGCTCGCGGATCTGCCGGTGCAGCACCCGCAGCGAGTCGAACACGCTGTAGTCCAGGTAGCGGCGGAACACGAAGGGCAGCACCACCCCGCGCAAGGCCTGCGCCGAACCCTGCTCGACTTCGCTGCGCGGCGCCACCACCCGGCTCTTGAGCCAGGCGAAGCGTTCCCACTCGCGGCCCTGCACCAGGAAATACTCCTCCAGTGCGTCCAGCGAGACCGCGGTCGGGCCGGAGTTGCCGTTCGGCCGCAGCGCCAGATCGACCCGGAACACGAAGCCGTGCTCGGTGGTGTCGCCCACCAGCGCGTAGATGGACCGGACGGCCTTGGCGAAGTACTCCTGGTGGCTGATGCGGCCGTGGCCGTCGACGCCGGCGGTCTCGCCGTCCTGGCCGTAGACGTAGATCAGGTCGATGTCGCTGGAGACATTCAGTTCGCGCGCGCCCAGCTTGCCCATGCCGACGATCCACAAGGGCACGCGGCTGCCGTCCGGCGCCAGCGGGGCGCCGTGCACGGCGTCGAGGTCGTCCAGCGCCTGGCGGCAGGCTGCGTCCAGGGCGAACTCGGCCAGCGTCGTCATGGCGCCGGTCACGTCGGCCAGCGGCGCCTGCTGCTCGCAGTCGAGCCAGAGCAGGCGCTCGACCGCCAGCTGGCGCAGGATCCGCAGGGCCGCCGGCAGCGCGTGGCCGCGCCCGCGCAGGGCGTCGAAGGCGGCCTGCAGCGCCTGCCGCCCGGGCAGGCCGGGCGCCAGCAGGGGCAGCTCGGCCTGGTAGCGGCGCCGGATCCGCTGGGCGAAGCGCGAATGGGTGGAACCCCCGGGCGCCGGCGGCGTCTGAACGGCTGGGGCCTGCCCCGCGCCTCCCGGCGCGTCCAGGCCGGTCCCGGCCGGCTCTGCGCCGCGGCTCATAATTCCTGCCACCCCGTAGTTTTCATGAACGATTCGCCGCCGCTTCCCTCGGGTCTGCTGAAGGTCTATGCCGCCTGCGCGAAGTGGTCCCTGTGGCTCCTGGCAGCCGCCTGGCTGTTGCTGGCGCTGGGCTGGGGCGCCCTGCACGCGTGGATTGTGCCGCGGATCGGCGAGTGGCGTCCGGCGCTGGAAGCCCAGGCCACGCGCGCCCTGGGGGTGCCGGTCCGCATCGGCTCGATCAGCGCCGGGCGCGAGGGCCTGGTGCCCTCGCTGCAGCTCGAATCGGTGGTGCTGCTCGACGCGCAGGGGCGCGAGGCGTTGCGCCTGCCGCGGGTGGTGGCCGCGCTGTCGCCGCGCTCGCTGTGGAATCTCGGCTTCGACCAGCTGTACATCGAGCGGCCGGTGCTGGACGTGCGCCGCTCCGCCGACGGCCGCGTGCGGGTGGCCGGGCTCGACCTGTCGCGAAGGACCGCGGGCGACGACGGCAGCGCCGCCGACTGGGTGTTCCGCCAGGGGGAGTTCGTGATCCGCGGCGGCACCCTGCGCTGGACCGACGAGATGCGCGGCGCGCCCCCGCTGGAGCTGGCCGGGGTCGACGTGGTGGTGCGCAACAGCGGTCGCCGCCACGCCCTGCGGGTCGACGCCACCCCGCCGGCGGCCTGGGGCGAGCGCTTCACGGTGCAGGGGGTGTTCCGCCATCCGCTGCTGTCGTCGCACGGCGGCCGCTGGCAGGAATGGGACGGCCAGCTGCACGCCAGCCTGCGCCGGGTCGACCTGGGCGAGCTGCGCCGCCATGCACCGCAGCTGGCGGGCGTGGAGCTGCACCGCGGGCACGGCGCGCTGCGCGCCTGGGCCGACGTCGAGAACGGCCAGGTCACCGGTGCCACCGTGGATGTCGCGGCCACCGACGTGTCGACCACCCTGGCGCCGGGGCTGCAGCCGCTGTCGCTGGTCAGCGTGTCCGGCCGGCTGGCCGGCAAGCGGCTGGCGGGCGGCTTCGAGGCGCAGGCGCGCCAGCTCCAGTTCACCACCGCCGAGGGCCAGCAATGGCCGGCCGGCGACGCGTTCGTCTCCTGGGTCGAGCCGGGCCCGCGCCGCGCCGGCGCCGGCGAGTTGCGCGCCGACCGGCTCGACCTGTGGGCGCTGGGCCAGCTGGTCGGTCGCCTGCCGCTGGGCGAACGCACCCATGCCGCCCTGGCGCGGCATGCGCCGCAGGGGGTCGTCGAGGCGCTCCAGCTGCGCTGGCAGGGCGACTGGCGGGCGCCGCAGACATACCAGGCGAAGGGACGGGTGTCGGGCCTGCACGTGGCCGCCGAGCCGTCCGCGGGGACGCCCGGCGTGCGCAACCTGGGCGGCGAGTTCGATTTCAACGAGTCCGGCGGCAAGGCGCACCTGGCGATCCAGGGCGGCGCCCTGGAGCTGCCCGGCGTGTTCGAGGATCCGCTGCTGCGGCTGGACCGGCTGAGCGCCGACGCCCGCTGGGAGCTCAAGGGCGGCCGCATCAGCGTCACCGCCTCCAACCTGAAGTTCGCCAACGCCGACGCGCGCGGCGAGGGCCAGGCCAGCTGGCGCACCGGCGACGATCCGGCCCACCGCTTCCCCGGCGTGCTGGACCTGCAGGCCAGCCTGGCGCATGCGAACGGCGCGCGGGTGTGGCGCTACCTGCCGCTGGGCGTGCCCCGGGAGGCGCGCGACTATGTGCGCGAGGCGGTGCTGCAGGCCGAGGTGACCGACGGGCGCTTCCGCGTGCGGGGCGACCTGCGCGGCTTCCCGTTCGACCGCGCGCCCGGCGAGTTCCGCATCACCGGCCAGGTGAAGAACGCCACCTACGCCTTCGCGCCGAAGAACGTGGTCAAGGACGACGGACCGGCCTGGCCGGCCCTGTCGCAGCTGTCCGGGCGGCTGGTGTTCGATCGCGCCGGCATGCGGGTGGAGGACGCCAGCGGGCGTTTTGCCGGCGCGTCCGGCCTGCGCGTGAAGGCGACGGCCGAGATCCCCGACCTGTCCGACACCACGGTGGGCGTGACCGGCGAGGTCCGGGGCCCGCTGGCCGACGCGCTGGCGCTGGTGCAGCGCTCGCCGGTGGCGGCGCTCACCCAGGGTGCCCTGGACCAGGCCAGCGGCTCCGGCCCGGCCGAGGTCAGGCTGCGGCTGTCGCTGCCGATCGACCACCTCGAGCGCAGCAAGGTGCAGGGCACCGTCACCCTCGCCGGCAACGACGTGCAGATGACGCCCGACAGCCCGCTGCTGCAACGCGCGCGCGGCGCCGTCAGCTTCAGCGAGCGCGGCTTCGCGCTGGTGGGCACCCAGGCGCGCGCGCTCGGCGGCGAGGTCCGCATCGAGGGCGGCAGCCGCAGCGGCGGCAACGAGCCGGCCGTGCTGATCCGGGCGCAGGGCACCGCCACCGCCGAGGGACTGCGGCAGGCGCGCGAGCTGGGCTTCGTGTCCCGCCTGGCCCGGCACGCCAGCGGCTCGTCGCCCTACGCGGTGACGCTGGCGTTTCGCCGCGGCACCCCCGAGATGCTCGTCACCAGCAGCCTGCAGGGGCTGGCGCTGGACCTGCCGTCGCCGCTGGCGAAGGCGGCCGACGCGCCGCTGCCGCTGCGCTACGAGACCGCCCTGCTGCGCGATGCGCCGGCCGGCGCCTTGCACGACCGGCTGTCGGTGGAGATCGGCCGGGTGGCCGCCATCCAGTACGTGCGCGATGTCGGCGGGAGCGAGCCGCGCGTGCTGCGCGGCGCCGTCGCCATCGGGCTGGGGCCGGGCGAGACCGCGGTGCTGCCGGAGCAGGGCGTCACCGCCAACGTGCGGCTGGGGGCCACCAGCGTGGACGCCTGGGAGCGCGTGCTCGGCGAGGAACCGGCGACCGCCGCCGCGGCAGTGCCCGCCGCCAGCCGGGCGCCGGCGGCGCGGGCGGCCCGCGGGCCCTCGGCTGCGCAGGGCTACCTGCCCACCCTGCTCGCGGTGCGCGCCAGCCAGCTGACGGTGGAAGGGCGCACGCTGCACAACGTCGTGGTCGGGGGCTCGCGCGAGGGGCTGGTGTGGCGCGGCAACGTCGATGCCGACGAACTCGACGGCTACGTCGAGTACCGGCAGCCGGCCGGCGGCGGCGCCGGCCGCGTGCACGCCCGGCTCGCCCGCCTGTCGATCGCCGCGGCGCAGGCCAGCGCGGTGGAGACGCTGCTGGGCGACCAGACCGCCAGCATCCCCGCGCTGGACGTGGTGGTCGACGACTTCGAGCTGCGCGGGCGCAAGCTCGGCCGGCTGGAGATCGACGCCGTCAACCGCGGCGGCGGCGCGGTGGTGCGCGAAGGCGGGGTGCGCGAATGGCGGCTCAACAAGCTCTTGCTGGCCATGCCCGAAGCCGAGTTCAGCGCCACCGGCAACTGGGCCGCCATCGACGCGCAGGCCGCGCCGCCGGGCGGGCCGCGCCCGGCCCGGGTCGCCCCCGAGCGCCGCCGCACCGTGATGAACTTCCGGCTGGACATCCGCGACGCCGGCCAGCTGCTCACCCGCTTCGGCATGAAGGACGTGGTGCGGCGCGGCGACGGCCGCATGGAAGGCCAGGTCGCCTGGGCCGGATCGCCGCTGGGCCTCGACTACCCGAGCCTGCAGGGTGCCTTCCACGTCGACGTGCAGGGCGGCCAGTTCCTCAAGGCCGACCCCGGCCTGGCCAAGCTGCTGGGCGTGCTGAGCCTGCAGTCGCTGCCGCGCCGGCTGGCGCTGGATTTCCGCGATGTCTTCAGCCAGGGCTTCAGCTTCGATTTCCTGCGCGGCGACATCACCATCCACCAGGGCGTGGCCGCCACCAACAACCTGCAGATGAAGGGCGTCAACGCGGCGGTGCTGATGGAGGGCAAGGCCGACATCGCCCGCGAGACGCAGGACCTCCGGGTGGTGGTGGTGCCGGAGATCAACGCCGGCACCGCGTCGCTGGTGGCGGCGGCGATCAACCCGGCGATCGGGCTGGGCACCTTCCTCGCGCAGGTGTTCCTGCGCGAGCCGCTGGCGCGCGCGGCCACCCAGCAGTTCCAGGTCGACGGCAGCTGGTCCGACCCGCGCGTCACGCGGCTGCCCCGCCAGGCCGCGGCAGCGGGGGCCGGTGCCGGACCGGCGCGCCCCGGCGAGGAGGCCGGCCGATGAAGCTCGCCGCGCTGCAGATGGTGTCCGGCACCCGGCTGGAGGACAACCTCGCCACCGCCCGCCGGCTGATCGGCGAGGCGGCGGCCCGGGGCTGCGAGCTGGCCGTGCTGCCCGAGTACTTCTGCCTGATGGGGCGGCAGGACACCGACAAGCTCGCGTTCGCCGAAGCGCCCGGCGACGGCCCGATCCAGGCCTTCCTGGCGCAGGCCGCGCGCGAGCACGGGCTGTGGCTGGTCGGCGGCACGCTGCCGCTGGCCACTGCCGACCCCGGCCGCGTGCGCAACACCAGCCTGGCCTTCTCGCCGGCGGGCGAGTGCGTGGCCCGCTACGACAAGATCCATCTGTTCTGGTTCCACGACGGCCAGCAGCGCTTCGACGAGGCGCGCGTCATCGAGCCGGGGCGCGAGCCGGTGGCCTTCGAGCTGCGCGCGCGCGACGGCCAGTCCTGGCGGGTGGGCCTGTCGGTCTGCTACGACCTGCGCTTCCCCGAGCTGTACCGGGCCCTGCAGGCCGACCTGCTGCTGGTGCCCAGCGCCTTCACCTTCGTGACGGGGCAGGCCCATTGGGAGCCGCTGCTGCGCGCCCGCGCCATCGAGAACCTGGCCTGGGTGGCGGCGCCGGCCCAGGGTGGCCGGCACGAGAACGGCCGCCGGACCTGGGGCCACAGCATGGTGGTCGACGCCTGGGGCCAGGTGGCGGCCTGCCGCGCCGAGGAGGGCGAAGGCCTGGTCGTGGCCGAACTCGACGCGCAGCGGCTGCGCGACTGGCGCCGGCAGCTGCCGGCGCTGGAACACCGCGTGCCATGAGCGCCGTCCGCCCGCCCGGACGCGCTCGCATCGCCGCGTGCAGCACGGAGGCCCGCCGGTGAGCGAGTCGGCCGGCGCCGGCCCGGGGCCGGTGCGCTCGCGCCCCACCGGCCTGCCGCGCTGGCGCCTCTGGGTGCTGCTGGTCGCGCTGGTCGCGATCCTGCTCAGCACGCTGGTCTGGCTGGCCGGCCGCTACGAGGACAGCCAGCTGCAGTCCAGCCTCGAGCGCGACGCGGCCGATGCGGTCAGCGACCTGCGCTCGGGACTGACGCGCAACGTGCAGTCCCTGCAGGCGCTGCAGGCCGGGGCGCCGGGTCCCGCCCGCTGGGCGGGCGACGCGCAGCAGCTGCTGCACGAGCGGCGCGAGCTGGTGCGCGTCGAGTGGCGCGACGAGCAGCTGGATGTGCTGGCCTTTGCCGAGACGCCCTACCGGGCGCCGGTGTTCGCCCGGATCGGCCGCCCCGACACCAGCGCCCACGTGGCGCTGGCCTGCGCCAATGCGCGCCGCGCCAGCGGCCCGGCCTACGGCATCAGCTACTTCCTGCCGCAACCCAACGGGCTGGGGATCGAGGTGATGGAGCTGTGCCTGCCGCAGGCCAGCGGCGGCGAGCCGGCCGGCTACGTGGTCGCCACCTATGCGCTGGGCCAGATGCTGTCCTCGCTGGTCGGGCCGCAGCTGTCGCGCGGCCAGGACGTGTCGTTCACCGAAGCCGACGGCACCCGGCTGGCGATGCACGGTGGGCTGCGGCGCGGCACCCGCGTGTTCACCGCGCAGCAGCTGCTGGACCTGCCGGGCAACACCCTGGTGCTGCGCATGGACAACTGGCGCGCCGAACCCGACCTGTTCCCCAACGTGCTGACGGCGCTGGTGACGGCGATGTCGATCGCGCTGCTGTCGGTGCTGTTCCTGCTGGGCAAGGACATGCGCCGGCGGCTGCAGGCCGAGAACGACCTGGCCGACGCGCTGGCGTTCCGCAAGGCGATGGAGGATTCGCTGGTGACGGGCCTGCGCGCGCGCGACCTGGCCGGTCGCATCACCTACGTCAACCCGGCGTTCTGCGACATGGTGGGCTTCTCGCCCGAAGAGCTGCTCGGCCATGCCACCCCCGCGCCGTACTGGCCGCCCGAGCGCGCCGGCGAGTACCAGCAGCGGCAGGAGGTGCGACTGGCGGGCCGGCACGTACCGCCGCGCGAGGGCTTCGAGTCGGTGTTCATGCGCAAGGACGGCTCGCGCTTCCCGGTGCTGATCATCGAGGCGCCGCTGATCAACGCGCACGGCGTGCAGACCGGCTGGATGAGCGCCTTCCTGGACATCAGCGAGCAGCGCCGGGTCGAGGAGCTGTCGCGCGCCAGCCAGGAGCGGCTGCAGGCCACGGCGCGGCTGGCCACGGTCGGCGAGATGGCGTCGCTGCTGTCGCACGAATTGAACCAGCCGCTGGCGGCGATCTCCAGCTATGCGACCGGCTCGCTCAACCTGCTGTCGGGCGGCGCCGGCGGCAGCGCGCCCGTGCCGGCCGAGCTGCAGCTGGCGCTGCGCCGGATTGCCGAGCAGGCCGAGCGCGCCGGCCGGGTGATCAAGAGCGTGCACGACTTCATCCGCCGCCGCGAGCAGGCCCGCGAGGCGGTACCGCCGCGCGACCTGCTCGACGCCGTGATGCCGCTGGTCGGCCTGCAGGCGCGCAAGCTGGGCGTGCGGGTCGAGACGCGCATCGAGGCCGGGCTGCCGCCGGTGCTGTGCGACCGCACCATGGTCGAACAGGTGCTGCTCAACCTGGCGCGCAATGCCATGCAGGCCATGGACGAAGCCGGCCTGGCCCATCCCTCGCTGCTGCTGCAGGTGCGGCGCGCAGCGGCGGGCGAAGGTGCGCCGGCCGCCAAGGACTGGCTGGAGTTCTCGGTGGCCGACCGCGGGCCCGGCATTGCCCCGGAGGTGCGCGAGCGCCTCTTCACGCCCTTCTTCACCACCAAGGCCGAGGGCATGGGCCTGGGCCTGTCGATGTGCCGCACGGTGGTCGAGCAGCATGGGGGGTTCCTCGCCTGGGAACCCAACCGGCCGCGCGGTACGATTTTCCGGTTCACCCTGCCGACCGGCGCCGCCGAAAATCCCGAGCCGCCGGCAGGCCGCGCCGCCGCCACCACCGCCTGAATGCAACCCGCCCCCGACGCCACCGTGTTCATCGTCGACGACGACGACAGCGTGCGCGAGGCGCTGGGCTGGCTGCTGCGCACGCGCCAGCTGCCGAGCGAGCGCTTCGCCGCGGCGGAGGAGTTCGACCGGCTGCTGGCGCGCGGCTACGTGCCGTCGCAGCCCTGCTGCCTGCTGCTGGACGTGCGCATGCCGGGCCTGAGCGGGCTGGCGCTGTTCGACCGCATCGCCGAACGCGGGCTGGTCGACGTGCTGCCCGTGATCTTCCTGACCGGCCATGCCGACGTGCCGACCGCGGTCGACATGGTCAAGCGGGGTGCGTTCGACTTCTGCGAGAAGCCGTTCTCGGACAACGCGCTGGTCGACCGGGTCGAGCAGGCGCTGCAGCGCTCGGCCCAGGTGCTGGCGCAGCGTCGCGAGCGCAGCCGCATCGCGGCCCGGCTGGCCGAGCTGACCGAGCGCGAGCGCGACGTGATGCACCTGGTGGCGCGCGGCCTGCCCAACAAGCTGATCGCCGACCAGCTCGCGATCAGCGTGCGGACGGTGGAAGTGCACCGCTCGCGCGTGTTCGACAAGATGGAAGTGAAGTCCGCCGTGGAACTGGCCAACCTGCTGCGGGAGGCGCCGGCGCCCTAGGGCGATCGATCAGGTGCCCGGCGGCGCCCGATCGTCGCGCGGCGGTTCGTCGTCCCGCGGCGGTTCGCCCCTGGGGCGACCGGAGAACATGGTCCACCACACGATCAGCAGCAGCAGCGCCAGCGCGAGCAGGGCTTCCAGCAGAATCAGCAGCATGAGACGAGCCTGGACACTGGCGGTGATTGTAGGAATGCTGGCTGGCTGCGCTTCGGTGCCGTTGCCGGACGAGGGGCCGCCAGCGCCGCCCGCGGCCCCGCCGGCGCCGGCGCCCGATGCCGGCGAACCGGTCGTGGCGGCGCCGCTGCTGCGCGGCAAGAGCCGCTGGCAGCCGGTGGCCTGGAGCGAGTTGCCGGGCTTCGGGCAGGATGCGCTGCACGAAGCCTGGAACGCCTGGCTGCGCAGCTGCGAGCGCCCGCCGGCGGCGTTCGCGTCGCTGTGCCCGCAGGTGCGCCAGCTGGCCATCGCCAGTGGAGAGGAGCAGCGCGACTGGATGCGCAGCCGCCTGCAGCCCTACCGCATAGAACCGCTGCAAGGCCCGGCCGAGGGCCTGCTCACGGCCTATTACGAGCCGCTGCTGGAGGCCTCGCGCCAGCCGACCGCGCGCCATACCGTGCCGCTGTACCGGCCGCCGGCCAGCCTGTCGGCCCGCCGGCCCTGGTACACGCGGCAGGAGATCGATACGCTGCCGCAGGCCCGGGCCGAGCTGCGCGGGCGCGAGATCGCCTGGCTGGCCGACCCGCTGGACGCGCTGATGCTGCAGATCCAGGGGTCGGGCCGGGTGCGCGTGACCGAGGCGGACGGCAGCCAGCGGCTGGTCCGGCTGGCCTTCGCCGGCAGCAACGAGCAGCCCTACCGCAGCGTGGGCGGCTGGCTGCTGCAACAGGGCGCGCTGCGCGACGCGTCCTGGCCCGGCATCAAGGCCTGGGCACGCGACAACCCGCAGCGCCTGCAGGAGATGCTGTGGAGCAATCCGCGCACCGTGTTCTTCCGCGAGGAGCCGCTGGACGACCTGGACGCCGGCTTCGGCCCGCGCGGCGCGCAGGGGGTGGCGCTCACGCCGGGGCGCTCGATCGCCGTCGACAAGGAGAGCATCCCCTACGGCACGCCGGTGTGGCTGGCCTCCGCCGGTCCGGCCGTGCAACTGCAGCGGCTGGTGCTGGCGCAGGACACCGGCAGCGCGATCGTCGGCGCGGTGCGGGCCGACTGGTTCGCCGGCTGGGGGCCGGAGGCGGGCGAACTGGCCGGACGGCTCAAGCAGCCGCTGCGGATGTGGGCGCTGTGGCCGCGATGAGCCGCCCTGCCGCGATGGCCGTGGCCGCGATGCTGCTGGCAGCGTGCGCGGCACCCGCGCCAGTGCCATCGATGCCGACTGTGGGCACCGACGGGCCGCCGGCGGCCGAGCCGGGGATCATCCGGCTGCACTGCGACGACGGCCTGGCGCTGCGCCTGCGCGTGCTGCACGACGAGGTGCTGGTCGACGGCCTGCCGGGCGGCCGCGAGGTCCTGCTGCGCGATGCCGGCGGCGTCACGCCGCAGCAAAGCGTGTACGCCAACGAGCGCGTGCGCGCCGAGTTCGGGCTCGGCGCGCAGGCCAGCGAAGCCGTCGTGCACCTGCTGCAGCCGCAGCCGCGCGACCTGCACTGCGCGCGCGAGGCGCCGGGCTGAAGCGGCGCCGGCCGGCTCAGGCCGGCTTCAGGTGCGCCAGCGGCCACGCGCTGCTGGCCTTGACCTCCCCCAGCGAGAAGCTGGTGTGGAGGTCTTTTACGTTGGGCAGGTTGATCAGCACCTGCCGTGCCAGCAGCGAGAAGGCGTCCAGGTCGCGCGCCACCACCTGCAATTCGAAGGTGCCGGCACCGCTGATGTAGTGGCAGGACACGATCTCCGGAATCTTGCGGATCGCCTCCTCCATCTCGCGCGTGCGCTCGCCGGTGTTGCGGTCGGCATCCAGCCGCACGAAGGCCAGCACGCCCAGGCCGATCTTGTTGCGGTCGATCTCGGCGTGGTAGCCCCTGATGTAGCCGGCCTGCTCCAGGGCCCGCACGCGGCGCCAGCAAGGCGCGGCGGACAGGCCCACGCGCTGCGCCAGTTCGGCGTTGGTCAGGCGGGCGTCGGCCTGGAGTTGTTCCAGGATGCGCAGGTCGAACTTGTCGAGTCTTTCCATGTCCGGCTTTTCGAAGAAAGAAACTTTCTCATCCTAGCCCCTTGTGGGCATCAAACGCAAAGACATATCTGCGTGGCCGCCCTACACTGTGCCGCTGGTGTCCGATCAGAGCAGGAGACAAGCCGAGTGAACGCCCCGTTGCCCGAACACATTCGCAAGGCGCTCGAAACCGTCACGCTGGACGACAAGTACTCGCTGGATTACGGGCGGGCCTTCATGAGCGGCGTGCAGGCGCTGGTGAAGCTGCCGATGCTGCAGCGCCAGCGCGACGCGCTGGCCGGCCGGAACACCGCCGGCTTCATCAGCGGCTACCGCGGCTCGCCGCTGGGCGGCTACGACCAGGCGCTGTGGAAGGCCAACTCCTTCCTGAAGGCGCAGAACATCGTGTTCCAGCCCGGCGTCAACGAGGAACTGGCGGCCACCGCGATCTGGGGCACCCAGCAACTGGGCTTCGCGCCCCGGGCGCCGCAGAAATTCGATGGCGTGTTCGGCATCTGGTACGGCAAGGGTCCGGGGGTGGACCGCTGCTCGGACGTCTTCAAGCACGCCAACATGGCCGGCACCACGCCCTGGGGCGGGGTGATCGCGGTGGCCGGCGACGACCACGTCGCCAAGAGCTCCACCGCCGCCCACCAGAGCGACCACATCTTCAAGGCCTGCGGCCTGCCGGTGTTCTTCCCGACCACGGTGCAGGAGATCCTCGACCTGGGCGTGCATGCCTTCGCCATGAGCCGCTACTCGGGCGTCTGGACCGGCATGAAGACCATCCAGGAGATCGTCGAGTCCAGCGCCACCGCGATGATCGACCCGGAGCGGGTGCAGGTGCGGCTGCCGGAGGACTTCGCGATGCCGCCGGGCGGCGTCCACATCCGCTGGCCGGACGGCGCGCTGGAGCAGGAGGCGCGCCTGTTCGACTACAAGTGGTACGCGGCCCTCGCGTACGTGCGGGCCAACCGCCTCAACTACAACGTGATCGAAGGGCCGAACGACCGCCTGGGCATCATCGCCAGCGGCAAGGCCTACAACGACACGCGCCAGGCGCTGGCCGACCTCGGCCTGGGGGCGGACGAGTGCCGGCGGCTGGGCATCCGGCTGCACAAGGTCACCGTGGTGTGGCCGCTGGAGGCACAGATCGCGCGCGAGTTCGCCACCGGGCTGCGCGAGATCCTGGTGGTCGAGGAAAAGCGCCAGGTCATCGAGTACCAGCTCAAGGAGGAGCTGTACAACTGGCGCGACGACGTGCGGCCCAACGTGGTGGGCAAGTTCGACGAGGGCGAGGACGGCTTTGCCGGCGGCGAGTGGTCGCGCGCCAACCCCACCGCCAACACCCTGCTGCGCGCCAACGCCGACCTGACGCCGGCGCTGATCGCCCGCGCCATCGCGCGCCGGCTGCGCAAGCTGGGGCTGGACGCCAATACCAGCGTGCGCATCGACGCGAAGCTGGCGATCCTGGAGGCCAAGGAGCGCGCCATGCAGGTGCTGGAGGTCAAGGCCGACCGCCTGCCGTGGTTCTGCTCGGGCTGCCCGCACAACACCTCCACCGTGGTGCCCGAGGGTTCGCGCGCCATGGCCGGCATCGGCTGCCATTTCATGGCGACCTGGATGGACCGCTCCACCGTCGGCTTCACCCAGATGGGCGGCGAGGGCGTGCCCTGGGTCGGCCAGCAGCCGTTCACCCACGAGAAGCACGTGTTCGCCAACCTGGGCGACGGCACCTACTTCCACAGCGGCCTGCTGGCGATCCGCCAGTCGATCGCGGCCGGCGTCAACATCACCTACAAGATCCTCTACAACGACGCGGTCGCCATGACCGGCGGCCAGCCGGTGGGCGAGCGGCCGGAGGGCCACTCGGTGCTGCAGATGGCGCAGTCGCTGGTGGCCGAAGGCGTGCAACGGCTGGTGGTGGTCACCGACGAACCGCAGAAGTACGCCGCGGCGCGCCTGCCCGACGGCGTGAAGGTCGAGCACCGCGACGAGCTGGACCGCATCCAGCGCGAGTTCCGCGAGATTCCCGGCTGCACCGCCATCGTCTACGACCAGACCTGCGCCACCGAGAAGCGGCGCCGCCGCAAGCGCGGCACCATGGTCGATCCGGCCGTGCGCGTGGTCATCAACGAGCTGGTGTGCGAAGGCTGCGGCGACTGCAGCGTGCAGAGCAACTGCCTGTCGGTCGAACCGCTGGAGACCGAGTTCGGGCGCAAGCGCACCATCAACCAGAGCACCTGCAACAAGGACACCAGCTGCCTCAAGGGTTTCTGCCCGAGCTTCGTGACCGTCGAAGGCGGAAAGCTCAAGGCCAAGGCCAAGAGCAAGGCCAGCTCGCCCTACGAGCTGGGCGAGCTGCCCGAGCCGGCACTGCCGCAGCTGGACGGCGCCTGGGGCATCGTGGTGGCCGGCGTCGGCGGCACCGGCGTGATCACCATCGGCCAGCTGCTCGGCATGGCCGGCCACATCGAGGGCAAGGGCATCGTCACCCAGGACGCCGCCGGGCTGGCGCAAAAGGGTGGCGCCACCTGGAGCCACGTGCTGATCGGCAATGGCCCGGACGACATCCACACCACGCGCGTCGGCATGGCCGCTGCCGACCTGGTCATCGGCTGCGATCCGATCGTCACCGCCGGCAAGGAAACGGTGCTGCGCATGCGCCAGGGCCGCACGCGCGTGGCGCTGAACTCGCACAGCACGCCGACCGCCGCCTTCGTCAGGGATGGCGGCTGGACCAATCCGGCCGATGCCTGCGCCGCCGAGATCGCCAAGGCGGTCGGTGCCGAGGGCCTGGGCGCCTTCAATGCCGACGCCGCCGCCACCAAGCTGATGGGCGACAGCATCTACACCAACCCGCTGATGCTGGGCTACGCATGGCAGAAGGGCTGGATCCCGCTCGGCCGCGAGTCGCTGCTGCGCGCGATCGAGCTCAATGGCGTCGCCGTCGACAGCAACAAGGCGGCCTTCGAGTGGGGGCGGCGGGCCGCGCACGACCCCGCGCAGGTGCAGGAGCTGATGGCGCCGGCCCAGGTGATCCAGTTCAGGAAGCGCGAGTCGCTGGAAACGCTGGTGGCGCGCCGGGTCGAGTTCCTCACGGGCTACCAGAACGCCGCCTATGCGGCGGATTACCGGGCCTTCGTCGAGCAGGTGCGCGCGGCCGAGGCCCCGCTGGGCAAGACCGCGCTGGCCGAGACGGTGGCGCGCTACCTGTTCAAGCTGATGGCCTACAAGGACGAGTACGAAGTGGCCCGGTTGCACACCGAGACCGGCTTCCAGGAGCGCATCGCCGAGCAGTTCGAGGGCGACTACAAGGTGCACTTCCACCTGGCGCCGCCGCTGCTGGCGCGGCGCAACGCGAAGGGCGAACTGGTCAAGCGCAAGTACGGCCCCGGCATGCTGCTGGGCTTCAAGGTGCTGGCCCGGCTGAAGGGCCTGCGCGGCACCCCGCTGGACGTTTTCGGCCGCACCGCCGAGCGCCGCGCCGAGCGCGCGCTGGTCGTCGACTACCGGCGCAGCATCGAGCAGGTGCTGGCCCGGCTGGACGCCGCCAACCACGCGCTGGCGCTGGAGATCGCGGCGATCCCGGAGCAGGTCAAGGGCTACGGCCACGTCAAGGAGCGCAACCTGGCAGCGGCGCGCACGCGCTGGGCCGGGCTGATGCAGCGCTGGGACACGGCAGGCGCCGAGCGGCAGGCGGCCTGATCGCAGCCGCGACGGCGCGGATGATCGGCTTGCGTCCGTGCCGCGAACGTCCGGACCCCGGCGCTGGGCGGCCCCGGGCCCGGGTGAGGGCGTCCCGCCCCCGACTTACAATCCTTCGCTTGCGCACCCGGGCGCAGCCGTCGGGCTGCGCGACCGGGTTCCACCCCCGCCCAAGAACGCCTTTTCGCTGGAGCCTCCGTGTTCATTTCCTCCGCCTTTGCCCAGACCGCGCCGGCCGCCGGCGGCGACATGCAGTCGTCGCTCATGAGCATGCTGCCCCTGGTGCTGATGTTCGTGGTGCTGTACTTCGTGATGATCCGGCCGCAGATGAAGCGCCAGAAGGAGCACCGCACCATGATCGACGCCCTGGCCAAGGGCGACGAGGTCGCCACCGCCGGCGGCGTGCTGGGTCGCGTCACCCGCCTGGGCGACACCTACATCGCCGTCGAGGTCGCCAGCGGCGTCGAGATCCAGCTGCAGCGCAGCGCCGTCGTGCAAGTCCTGCCCAAGGGCACCCTGAAGTAACAGCCGGTCCTGCGCCGGTGCCGGGCGGGAACTCCGCGCCCGGTCGCAGGCCCAAGGTTCAGGCTCGACCATGAACAGATACCCGCTCTGGAAGTACGCGATCCTGCTGGTCGCACTGGTGGTGGGGGTGCTCTACACCCTGCCCAATTTCTTCGGCGAGGCGCCCGCGGTGCAGGTGACCTCGGGCAAGGCCACCGTCAAGGTGGACGCCTCGACCCTGGCGAAGGTGGAGCAGGCGCTGTCCGCCGCCGGCATCCGGCCCGAGGCGATCGGCCTGGATGCCAACTCGGTCAAGGTCCGGCTGGACACCACCGACGCCCAGCTCAAGGCGCGCGACGTCATCCAGCAGGCCCTGGCCCCCAATCCGGACGACGCCCCCTACGTGGTGGCGCTGAACCTGCTGTCCGAGTCGCCGCAATGGCTCTCGGCAGTCGGGGCCGCGCCCATGTACCTGGGCCTGGACCTGCGCGGGGGCGTCCACTTCATGCTGCAGGTGGACATGCAGGCGGCGCTGACCCAGCGCATCGAGTCGATGGCCGGCGACCTGCGCACCCAGCTGCGCGAGGCCAGCGTGCGCCACAGCGGCATCAGCCGCAACGGGCAGCAGATCGAGGTGCGGCTGCGCGACCAGGCCACCCTGGCGGCGGCCCGCCGCGTGCTGCAGGACCAGTTCCAGGACCTGCAGGTCACCGAGTCGCAGGACGGCGACGCCTTCAAGCTGGTCGCGAGCTTCAAGCCCGAAGCGGCGCGCCGCGTGCAGGAGTCGGCCCTCAAGCAGAACATGATGACCTTGCACAACCGGATCAACGAGCTCGGCGTGGCCGAGCCGGTGATCCAGCAGCAGGGGCTGGACCGCATCGTGGTGCAGCTGCCGGGCGTGCAGGACACCGCCCGCGCCAAGAGCATCCTGGGCCGCACCGCCACGCTGGAGATGCGGCTGGTGGACGAGAGTTCCGAGGCGCGCGCCGCGGAACTGGGCACCGGCCCGGTGCCCTTCGGCTCCGAGCGCTACCTGGAGCGCGACGGCCGGCCGGTGATCGTCAAGAAGCAGGTGATCCTCACCGGCGACAGCCTGACCGACGCCCAGCCCGGCTTCGACCAGCAGACCCAGCAGCCCAAGGTGGACCTGACCGTGGACGCCAAGGGCGGCCGCATCATGCGCGACGTCAGCCGGGAGAACCTGAAGAAGCGCATGGCCATCCTGCTGTTCGAGAAGGGCAAGGGCGAGGTGCTGACGGCCCCGGTGATCCAGGGCGAGCTGGGCACGCGCTTCCAGATCTCCGGCAGCATGACCGTCAACGAGGCCAGCGACCTGGCGCTGCTGCTGCGCGCCGGCTCGCTGGCGGCGCCGATGGAGATCATCGAGGAGCTGACCATAGGCCCCAGCCTGGGTGCCGAGAACATCACCAAGGGCTTCCACAGCGTGGCCTGGGGCTTTGCCGCCATCGTGGCGTTCATGGGCCTGTACTACATGCTGTTCGGGCTGATCTCCGGCATCTCGCTGGCGGTCAACCTGCTGCTGCTGGTGGCCATCCTGTCCATGCTGCAGGCCACCCTCACCCTGCCCGGCATGGCCGCCATGGCGCTGACGCTGGGCATGGCGATCGACGCCAACGTGCTGGTCAACGAGCGGGTGCGCGAGGAGTTGCGCGCCGGTGCCACGCCCCAAGGCGCCATCCATGCCGGCTACGACCGGGCCTGGGCGACCATCCTGGACTCCAACGTCACCAGCCTGATCGCCGGCCTGGCGCTGCTGGCGTTCGGCTCCGGCCCGGTGCGCGGCTTCGCCGTGGTGCACTGCATCGGCATCCTGACCTCGATGTTCTCGGCGGTCTTCTTCTCCCGCGGACTGGTGAACTTCTGGTACGGGCGCCAGAAGAAGCTCAAGTCGGTTTCCATCGGCACCGTCTGGCGCCCCGCCCCGGACGGAGCTATAACCCGCTCGGAGTAAGGCACAGCCATGGAGTTCTTCAAGATCGGCCGCGACCTGCCGTTCATGCGGTATGCGCTGGTGTTCAACGTGATCTCCTTCCTCACGTTCGCGCTGGCGGTGTTCTTCCTGGTCACGCGCGGGCTGCACCTGTCGGTGGAGTTCACCGGCGGCACCGTCATGCAGGTCAGCTATGCGCAGGCGGCCGACGTGGAAGGCGTGCGCAAGACCGTGGCCGACCTCGGCTACGGCGACGTGCAGGTGCAGAACTTCGGCACGGCACGCGACGTGATGATCCGGCTGCCGGCCCAGAAGGGCGTCAGTTCGGCCCAGCAGAGCGAGCAGGTGATTGCCGCGCTCAAGGGCGCCGAACCCTCGGTGTCGCTCAAGCGCACCGAGTTCGTCGGCCCGCAGGTGGGCGAGGAGCTGGCCACCGACGGGCTGATGGCGCTGGGCATGGTGATCCTCGGCATCATCATCTACCTGGCGCTGCGCTTCGAGTGGAAGTTCGCGGTCGCGGCCATCATCGCCAACCTGCACGACGTCATCATCATCCTGGGCTTCTTCGCCTTCTTCCAGTGGGAGTTCTCGCTGTCCGTGCTGGCGGCGGTGCTGGCGGTGCTGGGCTACTCGGTCAACGAGTCGGTGGTCATCTTCGACCGGATCCGGGAGGCGTTCCGGCGCTTCCGCAAGATGAACACCCACGAGATCATCGACCACGCGATCACCGCCAACATCAGCCGCACCATCATCACCCACGGCTCGACGCAGGTGATGGTGCTGTCCATGCTGCTGTTCGGCGGCCCGACGCTGCACTACTTCTCGCTGGCCCTCACGGTCGGCATCCTGTTCGGCATCTATTCCTCGGTGTTCGTGGCCGCGGCCATTGCCATGTGGCTGGGCGTCAAGCGCGAGGACCTGGCCAAGTCGGGGCCGCGCAAGGAAGACCCGAACGACCCCAACGCGGGGGCCGTGGTCTGAGCCGCCGGTGATCCAGGCCCACCCCCCCGCCCAGAGCAGCGTCATCGCACGGCAGGCGCGCGAGCATTTCGTCTCGCAGCTGGAAGGGGTGCTGCAGCCGCTGTCGGACGCCATCCGGGCCCGCCTGCTGGAGCTGATGGACAGCGCCGCGGGCAACCGCGAGGCGCAGGAGCGGCGCGACGCCATGCAGGAATTCGAGCAGCGGCGCCGCGCGTGGGTCGAAGCCACCGGCCAGGCCTGGCGCAGGGCGCTGGTGCCGCCCACGGCCACCGGCCGGGTCCGGCTCGAAACGCTGAACCTGTCCCTGATCGGCGACGAGGTGGTGGAGAACAAGATCGTCTCCTCGCGGCTGGCCATGGCGATCGCGGAGAAGGCCACCTGGGAGCTCAACGAGCTCAAGGCACGCATGGAGCACCTGGACGGTGAAGGGCTGGCCGGCCATGACGTGCTGCGCGCCGAGGCGGTGGCCCAGTTGATGGTGGAGCAGTGGAGCGCCAGCGGACTGGCGCGGCCCACCTGGCTCCAGGTGCACGAGGTGATCCACAAGCAGATGACCGAGCGCATGGTCGCCGCCTACCGCTCCACCAACGAGCTGCTGGTCGGCCGCGGCGTGCTGCCCGACATCGACCTGAGCGCGCGCGTCAGGCGCGGCGCGCCGTTGCCTTCCTCGAGGTCGGCTCCCGCCAGCGGGGCCGGCGGCCTGGCCAGCGGTCCCGCAGGGGTGGCGGGCGCCGGCGGTGCGCCGGGCGCCGAAGGCGGCGGCGCGGGCCCGGGCGGAGCGGGCGCAAGCGGCGGATCCTTCCCGAACGCAAGCGGCTGGGCGGCGGGTACCGTCGGCGGGGCTGCCCCGGGCGCCGCGGCCGCTCCGCGCGGAGGCGGCGGAGGAGGCGGCGGATCGGGCGGAGGAGGCGGAACGGGCGGAACGGGCGGCGGCGGGTCCGCCTCGGTCGTCACGCCGCCGCCTGGCGGTGCCGCCGGCGCGGGCGTGGCCGGTGCGATGCGTGCCGGTGGCCACTCCGTTCCGGCTGCGCCCGGCGCTGCCGCTCACGGCGGCGGCACCCCCGGCGAATCGGCGCGGGGCGGCCGCGCGGGCCCGGCTTCCGCTTACAGCGGCTACACGCGGGGGCTGGGCGGCGCGGTGGCCGACGAGACCCGCATGATGACGTCGACCACGCCGCTGGCCCGTGCGCGCATGCGCGCCACCGGCGTGATCGGCCAGCTCAAGCGCCTGCTCACCGAGAAGGCCGGGTTCGACCCGCGCCAGGCCGCCACCCCTTCGCCGGCGCTGTCGGAGGCGATCAGCCAGCATGCCGCGGCCGTCGCGAGACGGATCGATACCGAAGCGGGCGGCACCGACACGGTCGGCGAGGTGGTGGTCTATGACGATGCCGCCGTCGAGCAGGCCGTGGCCGACCTGCGCCAGCGCAGCGGCGAGCTCAAGAAGAAGGCGGCGACCACCGGCGAGAAGGCCACCATCGAAATCGTGGCGCTGATGTTCCAGAGCATCCTGGCCGAGGAGCGCATCCCGCCCGGCGTGCGGGTCTGGTTCGCGCGCCTGCAGATGCCGGTGCTGCGCGTCGCGCTGGCCGAACCGGAGTTCTTCGGCACGCTGGAGCACCCGGCGCGGACGCTGATCGACCGCATGGGCTCGTGCGTGCTCGGGTTCAATGCGGCGACGATCAACGGCAGCGCGCTGGAGTCGGAGATCAAGCGGGTGGTGCAGGTGATCGAGCAATACCCCGAGACCGGCCGCCGCGTGTTCCAGCTGGTCTACGACGAGTTCCAGAAATTCCTCTCGAAGTTCCTGACCGAGAAGAGCGACACCCAGCGCCTGGTCAGCGTCGCCCAGCAGGTCGAGCAGAAGGAGGCGATGGCGATCCAGTACACCATCGAGCTGCGCAAGATGCTGGCCGACGTGCCGGTGCGCGAGGAGATCCGCGAGTTCCTGTTCAAGGTCTGGGCCGACGTGCTGGCCGTCGCCGCGGTCCGGCAGGGTCCGCAGCACCCGGACACGGTGGCACTGAAGAAATCGGCGGCCGACCTGGTGTGGTCGGCCAGCGCCAAGCCGAACAAGGCCGAGCGCACGAAGGTCATCCAGGAACTGCCGGCCTTGCTGCAGCGGCTGCGCAAGGGCATGGCGCTGGCGGGGCTGGCGGCGGCGGACCAGGAGAAGCACATCAAGGTGATCAGCGACACCCTGGCCGACGCCTTCAGGTCCAGGACCGAGGCGATCCCGCCGGCGCAGATCGATGCCATCGGCAAGCGGCTGGCGCACCTGGAAGACTTCATCAGCGACGACCCTTCGGCCGACCTGCCACTGGACCAGGAAGCGCTGGAGATGATGCTGGGCATCGACGCCTCCATGATCGAGGTGGTGGCCGACGGCGGCTCGCGTCCCGGCGACGCCATGCTGGCGTGGGCGGCCGAGCTGCAGCAGGGCACCTGGTTCACGCTGGACCACAACGGCCAGGTGCACCAGGTGCAGTACGTCTGGCGCAGCCAGCGCAAGCAGCTGCACCTGTTCGCCTCCTCCGAGGGCCGCAGCTTCCTGCTGCAGGCGCGCCGCCTGGCCGCCTACCTGCAGGCGGGGCTGCTGCTGCCGGCGGAGGAAGAGGCGCTCACCGTGCGCGCCACGCGCGAGGCGCTGGCCCGGCTGGACGCCAACCCCGAACGGCTATTGGCCTGAGGCGGATCACCAAAAGGACAAGGCCCGCGAATGCGGGCCTTGTTTTCAGTTGGAGCGAAGCGGTTTCCCGGGCCTTGTCCTTCAGGATCCAGGGGCTCGGTCTAGTGGGGCAGGCGACCAGCCGTGTCGTCGCACAGCTCGTCGAGGATCAGGGCGTCGGGTTCCTGGCCCATGCTCCAGTAGACCATCAGCACGATGATCTTCAGGTCGTCGAGCGGCACCGGGCCGCCGGGTGCGGCCATGGCGCGGTCGATCACGATCTCGCGCATGGCGGGCGGCATCACCCCGGCCGACTCCAGGAAGCTGATGAAGCCCAGGCAGGGCGCGCCCAGGTGGTCCTGCTCGGCGACCGAGTAGACGCGCAGGCTGCCGGTGGACGGGAGGCAGGCGGTTTCGCCGGGTTCCGGCAGGTGCGTGCACCGGGCCGCGAAGTTCAGGCCGTCGAGCCATGCGAGGGCCTGCTGGATTTCCTCGGGCTCGAAGCCGTGGGCGCTCAGCCTGCGTCCCAGCTGCTGCAGTTCGGGGCATGCATCCCCGCGCCAGTAGTTCTCGTAGACAAACACCAGCACTTCGAACATGGGGCCAATATAGCCCAGTCACCCGCGCGGCCCGGCCGCGCGCGGGAAGGCTGTTGCGCCAGCGCATCGCGCCGTGCGGCCCTCAACCCCGCTCGACGCGCTGGAACAGGCCGCCGGGCAGTCGGGCGACATGCCCGGCCAGCTCCAGCTCGAGCAACTGCGCCTGCAGCTGCGCGGCGCCGGTGCCGGTGCGGGCGATCAGTGCGTCCAGGCCCACGGGGTCGAAGCCCATCGCCCGCAGCAGGAAGCCTTCCGGGTCCCCGTCGGGCGCCGCTTGCGGCGTCGAACGCGCGGCCGCCGCCTGCTGCGGCGCCAGTTCCTCCAGCACGTCCTGCGCCGTCTCCACCAGCTTGGCGCCCTGGCGCAGCAATTCATGGCAGCCGCGCGCCTGCGGCGAGTGGATGGACCCGGGAATGGCGAACACCTCGCGGCCCTGTTCGGCGGCGAGGCGGGCGGTGATCAGGGAGCCCGACTTCAGCGCCGCCTCCACCACCAGCGTGCCCTGTCCCAGCGCCGCGATGATGCGGTTGCGGCGCGGGAAGTTCTCGCGCAGCGGACGCGTGCCCAGCGGGTACTCGGACACCAGCAGCCCGCGCTGCGCGATGCGGTGCGCGAGGTCCAGGTGCTGGCGCGGATAGACGCGGTCCAGGCCGGTGCCCACCACCGCGATGGTGGCCAGCGCACCCTCGGCGGCGCCTTCCAGCGCGCCTTCGTGCGCGGCGCCGTCGATGCCCAAGGCCAGCCCGGACACCACCGTGAGGCCGGCCTGCGCAAAGGTGCGGGCGAACTGGCGCGCATTCAGCGCGCCCTGCGGCGTGGGATTGCGGCTGCCGACGATGGCGATGGCGCGCGGCCATTGGGTGACCGGCGGGCCCTGCAGGTACAGCAGCAGCGGCGGGTCCTCGGTCTGCAGCAGGCCCGGGGGGTAGCCGCCATCGGCCAGGGTGAGCAGGCGCCGTGGCGCCGCCGGGTCTGCGGCCTGCAGCCAGGCCCAGGTGGCATCGACCTGTTCCCGCCAGCCGGGCGGCTCCTGCTGCAGCGCCTGCACCTGGGCGGGCGAAGCCAGCGTGCCGAGAGCCCTGGCGGACTGGGCGAACAGCTGCTGCGGCAGTCCGAAGGCGGCCAGCAGGCGGCGGGCGCCGGCCGGCCCGACGCCGGGCGTCATCGCCAGCCGCAGCCAGGCGGCCAGTTCGCCGCGCTCCATGGCGCGGGGTTCAGCGCGGGTTGACGACGCGGTCGCCGACCTTCACGCCGTCGCCCGTCTCCAGGATCAGCGCGTAGGACAGGCGCTCGAACGGGCGGAACACCATCATCAGCCCGTTGCGCTCGTTGGGCAGCTTGATCTCGCTGCGCTCGCCGGGTTGCGAGCGGTCGACGATGCGGGGGCCGGCGCGCAGGATGGCCAGCACGTGGCCCGACGCCAGTCCGTCGGCCGTGCCCTTGTTGATCACCACCACCTGGTTCTGGCCGGCCAGCGCCACCGAGTCGCCGTACATGGACACCACTGCGCCCTCGACCGCGCCTTCCGGCGCGCGCGGCGTGTAGCTCACCAGCTGGCGTTCGGGGGCCGGCAGCAGCCGGTCGCCCACGCGCATCTCGCTGCGGGCCGAGACGATGTCCAGCGTGGCCGGCACCGGCAGCTCGCGGGCGTCGCCGCCGCGGTCCGGCACCGAGGCCTTGTCCTCCCCGCGCACCAGCAGCGCCGAGCCGAGGTACTGCGCCTCGTAGCCCAGCACCTTGCGGGTGACCGGGTCGCGCAGCGGCACGGCGCTGCGGAACACGCGGTACTCGTCGCCGCCGCGGGCCTTGACCATCAGGGGCGTTTCGGCGCCGCCGCGCGCGTACACGCGGTCGCCGCGCGTGATCAGCACGCGGTGCTCGGGGGCGGCCACGATGCGCGGCGCCTGCTCGAGCAGGCCCTCCTCGACGATCAGCGCCTCGGCCAGGAAGGGCTCGATCAGGTGCGGCTGCAGCGTCGGCAGGGCGGCGTCGGCCAGTGACTCGATGCGCACCCGCGGCGACACCCGGATGGTGTCGGTGGGCGGCGAGTCGATGCCGCCCTGCGCCTGCTGCAGGCGCAGGCGGGCGCGGTCGCCGTCGCGTTCGAGCACCAGCTGCTGGCCGGGGTAGATGAGGTGCGGGTTGCGCACGTCCTGCAGGTTCATGCCCCACAGCTCGGGCCAGCGCCACGGGCTGGTGAGGAACAGCCGGGACAGGTCCCACAGCGTGTCGCCGCGCTTGACCGTGTATCGGTCCGGCGCATTGGGCGCAAGTTCGGAGAGCGGTACGCCCGACTGGGCGACCTGCTGGGCCGTGGCGCGCTGGCCGGGCGTGACCGGCTGGGCCAGCGCCGGCAGCGCGAACACCGCGGCGGCCAGCACGGCAGCAGCGCGCCGGGCCAGCGGCGGGAGGGCGGCCACGGCTTCGCGTTGCGCCATCATCTTTCCTCCTCCTACAAGACTTGACAAATCACTGTCGATTCTGCGCTCAAGCCCTTGATTGGGCAACGTTTATGGCTACAAGCGCCTGACCGGCCCCGCAAAAGTGGCGAAAATAGCGACAGCCCCCATCTGCGACCCATGGCCCTCCTGCCCATCCTCCGCTACCCCGACCCCCGCCTGCACACCGTGGCCCGGCCCGTGCAGGCGGTCGACGCCCGCATCCGCCAGCTCGTCGCCGACATGCTGGAGACGATGTACGACGCGCACGGCATCGGGCTGGCCGCGACCCAGGTGGATGTGCACGAGCGGCTGATCGTGATCGACGTGTCGGAAGAGCGCAACCAGCCGCTGGTGCTGATCAACCCCGAGATCACCTGGGCCTGCGAGGACACCCAGGTCAACGAGGAAGGCTGCCTGTCGGTGCCCGGCGTGTACGACGGTGTCGAGCGCTCCACGGCCGTGCACGTGCGCGCCCTGGACGAACAGGGCCGCTCGCGCACGATCGAGGCCGAAGGGCTGCTGGCGGTGTGCATCCAGCACGAGATGGACCACCTGCTGGGCAAGGTGTTCGTCGAATACCTGTCGCCGCTCAAGCGCAACCGCATCAAGAGCAAGATGCTGAAGTCGCGCCGCGAGGCCGAGCGCACGGCCTGAGTGCCATGGACTTGCGCCGCACCCTCGCCGGACTCGGCCTGGCGACCCTGCTGGCGGCCTGCGCCCATCCGTTCTACGCCGGCGACCTGCAGCCCGGCACCAGCCGCCAGCAGGTGCTGGAGCGGCTGGGTCCGCCGACGCGCATCGTCGCCCTCCCCGGTGGCGAGCGGCTGCAGTATTCGACCCAGCCTTTCGGCCACCACGCCTGGATGGTCGACCTCGACCCGGCCGGCCGCCTGGTCGGGGCCCGGCAGGTGCTGGCTGCGGCCGAGTTCCAGCGCATCGTGCCCGGACAGTGGACCGCCACCGACGTCGAGCGGGAGTTCGGGCCGCCGGCCCGGGTCGACGGCGTGGCGAGCTGGGACGGCCCGGTGCTGACCTACCGCTGGCGCGACGTCGATCGCAGCGACATGTTCTATTGGGTGTACCTGGACCGGCAAGGTGTGGTCCGGCGCGCCCACCAGGGCATGGAGTTCATCAACGCGCCCGACAACGAGCGCAACTGAGAGCACCCTTTCCCATCCCATGCGGCTCGTCTTTGCCGGTACGCCCGACTTTGCCCGCGCCGCCCTGGAACGGCTGCACGCGGCGGGCTTTGCCATCCCGCTGGTGCTGACCCAGCCCGATCGGCCCGCGGGCCGCGGCCTGAAGCTGCAGCCTTCGCCGGTCAAGCAGTTCGCGCAGCAGCACGGCATCCCCGTGGCGCAGCCGCGCAGCCTGCGGCTGGATGGCCGGTATCCCGAGGATGCCGCCCGGGCGCGGCAGGCGTTGCAGGCGGCGGATGCCGACGTGATGGTGGTGGCCGCGTACGGCCTGATCCTGCCGCAGTGGGTGCTCGATGCGCCGCGGCTCGGTTGCCTGAACATCCACGCCTCGCTGCTGCCGCGCTGGCGCGGCGCCGCACCGATCCACCGCGCCATCGAAGCCGGCGACGCCGAGACCGGCGTGACCATCATGCAGATGGACGCAGGGCTGGACACCGGCGACATGCTGCTGGCCGGGCGCATCGCCGTCGCGCCGCAGGACAGCACCGGCACGCTGCACGACCGGCTGGCCGCGCTGGGCGCGGGCCTGATCGTCGAGGCGCTGGAACTGGCCGGCCGCGGCGGGCTGGTCCGCACCCCGCAGCCGGCCGCCGGCGCGAGCTACGCCCGCAAGATCGACAAGGCCGAGGCCCAGGTCGACTGGTCGCAGCCGGCCGTCGCCATCGAGCGGCGCCTGCGCGCCTTCGATCCGTTCCCGGGCGCCACCAGCGCGCTGGCGGGCGAATCGGTCAAGCTGTGGCGCGCCCAGGCAGCGGATCGCCCGCTGCCGGCCGGCATCGTGCCCGGCACCGTGGTGGCGGTGGCGCCGGCCGGCATCGAGGTGGCGACCGGCGAGGGCCTGCTGCGGCTGACCGAGCTGCAGCGCGCGGGCGGCAAGCGCCTGCCGGCAGCCGACTTCCTGCGCGGTACGCCGGTGGCGCCGGGCCAGCGCTTCGGGACGGCCTGATGTTCTGGCTGGCTTCGGTGCGGCGGCACCCCGAGTTCCGCGATGGCGTGCGCGCCAGCGCGCCCGTCGCGCCGGGCATCGCCGCCTGGGGGCTGATGACCGGCGTCGCCATGGTCAACGCCGGCATGAGCGTGGCCGAGTCGGTGGCGATGACCCTGCTGGTCTATGCCGGCAGTTCGCAGCTGGCGGCGATTCCGCTGCTGGTGGCCGGCGCGCCGATGGGGGTGATCTGGGCCACGGGGTTCTGCGTGAACCTGCGCTTCGTGGTGTTCAGCCTGCACCTGCGCGATTACCTGATCCACATGCCGCGCTGGCGCCGGCTGGCCAACGGCTTCCTGACGGCGGACATGAGCTATGCGCTGTTCACGGCGCGCCACCCGCACCCGGTGGCCGACCCCGAAGGGCGCGCCGCGCAGGAAGCCTACCTGGCCGGCAACTACGCGATCACCTGGGTCGCCTGGATCGTTCCCAGCCTGCTCGGTGTCGCGCTGGGCAACCTGGTGCCCGCGCGGTGGGGGCTGGGCTTTGCCGGCGTGCTGTGCCTGCTGGGCGTGATGTGCTCGCTGGCCAATACGCCGCTGCGCATCCTGGCAGCGGTGCTGGCCGGTGGCGTCGCCGTCGCGGCCTCTGCGCTGCCGTTCAAGCTCAACGTGGTGGCGGCGATCGCCTTGGCCGTGCTCGCGGCGTTCTGGCTGGAGGGCCGGCGGCCCTCGCGGCCGCAGGGGCAGGCCGCATGAGCACGGCGGGCACCGACCTGTGGACGCTGGCCGTCATCCTGGGCCTGGCCGGCGTGACCGTGCTCACCCGCTGCTTCTTCTTCATCCTCGACCGTCCCTGGCGCCTGCCCGAAGGCGCGCGGCGCGCACTGCAGTACGCGCCGGTCGCGGCGCTCGCCGGCGTCGTGCTGCCCGAAGTGGTGATGACCCAGGGGCAGCTGATCGCCGGCTGGCAGGACGCCCGCCTGTTCGCCGCCGGGGCCGGCGTGGCGGTATTCGCCTGGCGCCGCAGCGTGCTCGGCACGCTGCTGGCCGGCATGGCGGTGTACCTGCCGCTGCACCTCGCCCTGGGCTGGTAGCCCGGCCGCAGGCGGCCCGTCGCGGCGGCCCGGCTGCCTACAATCGCCGGTTCCCCTTTCCACTGCCGATGGCCGAGCTGCGACCCATGAACGTGCTGCGCTTTTCCGATCTCTGCGACCAGGGCCGGGTGGCCGGCCGGCGCGTGTTCATCCGTGCCGACCTGAACGTCCCGCAGGACGGGCAGGGACGCATCACGGAGGACACGCGCATCCGCGCCTCGCTGCCGTGCATCCGCATGGCGCTGGAGGCCGGCGCCGCGGTGATGGTGACCTCGCACCTGGGCCGCCCCACCGAGGGTGGGTTCAAGCCGCAGGACTCGCTCGCGCCGGTGGCGCAGCGCCTGTCCGAACTGCTGGCGCGGCCGGTGCCGCTGAAGGCCGGCTGGGTCGACGGCGTGCAGGTCGCGCCCGGCGAGCTGGTGCTGCTGGAGAACTGCCGCGTCAACAGGGGCGAGAAGAAGAACGACCCGGGGCTGGCGCGCAAGATGGCCGCGCTGTGCGACATCTACGTGAACGACGCGTTCGGCACCGCGCACCGGGCCGAAGCCACCACCTACGGCATCGCCGAATATGCGCCGGTGGCCTGTGCGGGCCCCCTGCTGGCCGCCGAGATCGATGCGATCGGCAAGGCGCTGGCCCATCCGCAGCGGCCGCTGGTGGCGATCGTCGCCGGCTCCAAGGTGTCGACCAAGCTCACCATCCTGCAGTCGCTCGCGAAGAACGTGGACCGGCTGGTGGTCGGCGGGGGCATCGCCAACACCTTCCTGCTGGCCGCCGGCCTGCCGATCGGCAAGTCGCTGGCCGAGCACGACCTGGTGGAGGAAGCCCGGGCGGTGATGCAGGCGATGAAGGCGCGCGGCGCCGAGGTCCCCATCCCGACCGACGTGGTCACCGCCAAGGCCTTCGCCGCCGACGCGCGGGCCACCGTGAAGGCGGCACGCGACGTGGCCGAGGACGACCTGATCCTGGACATCGGCCCGGACACCGCCCGGGCGCTGGCCGACCAGCTCATGGCCGCCGGCACCATCGTCTGGAACGGCCCGGTGGGCGTGTTCGAGTTCGACGCCTTCGCACAGGGCACCGAGGCGATCGCCCGGGCCATCGCCCGCTCGCGGGCCTTCAGCATCGCCGGCGGCGGCGACACCCTGGCCGCGATCGCCAAGTACGGCATCGAGAAGGACGTGGGCTACATCTCGACCGGCGGCGGCGCCTTCCTCGAGGTGCTGGAAGGCAAGACGCTGCCGGCGCTCGAGATCCTGGCCCGGCGCGCCGCCGCCTGACGCCGCGCGGCACCCGCGCCGATTGGCCGCATGGCGCGCACAAGTGCTGCGACATGCCCGCGTCCGCCGGGCATGTGAGAATGCCCCAAGCCACCTTGTCGAGGAGGAGTCCTGCCCATGGCCCGTCGCGCCACCAAGATCGTCGCCACACTCGGTCCCGCGTCCAGCGACCCCAAGCTGCTGGAGCAGATGATCCGCGCCGGCGTCAACGTCGTGCGCCTGAACTTCAGCCACGGCAAGGCGCAGGACCACATCGACCGGGCGCAGCTGGTGCGCGAGGCGGCGCAGCGCGCCGGCCGCGAGGTGGCCATCATGGCCGACCTGCAGGGCCCCAAGATCCGGGTGGGCCGGTTCGCCGAAGGCAAGGCATTGCTGGAACCCGGCATGAAGTTCGTGCTCGACGCCGCCCGCAGCGAGCCCGGTGGCATCGAAGGCGTAGGGCTGGACTACAAGGAGCTGCCGCGCGACGTGCGCGCCGGCGACACGCTGCTGCTCAATGACGGCCTGATCGTGCTGACGGTGGACCGGGTCCGCGGCGAACAGGTGCACACCACCGTCAAGCTGGGCGGCGAGCTGTCCAACAACAAGGGCATCAACAAGCAGGGCGGCGGCCTGTCGGCGCCGGCGCTGACGGCCAAGGACATGGAGGACATCCGCACCGCGATGAGCTTCCAGGCCGACTACGTGGCCGTGAGCTTTCCCAAGACCGCCACCGACATGGAGATGGCCAGGCAACTGTGCAACGTCGCCGCGGCCGAATACCGCCACAAGCCCGGGCTGATCGCCAAGATCGAGCGGGCCGAGGCCATCCCCAACCTCGAATCCATCCTCAGGGCCAGCGACGGCATCATGGTCGCGCGCGGCGACCTCGCGGTGGAAGTCGGCAATGCCGCCGTGCCGGCGCTGCAAAAGCGCATGATCCGGGCGGCCCGCAAGTGCGACAAGGTGGTGATCACGGCCACCCAGATGATGGAGTCCATGATCACCAACCCGGTGCCCACCCGCGCCGAGGTCAGCGACGTCGCCAACGCGGTGCTGGACGGCACCGACGCGGTGATGCTCAGCGCCGAGACGGCCACCGGCCGCTATCCGCTGGAGACCATCATCGAGATGGCCAACATCTGCGCCGAGGCCGAGATGGCGGAGGACGTCAGGCTCGACGCCGACTTCAGCGGCACCGAGTTCTCGCGCATCGACCAGTCGATCGCCATGGGCGCGCTGTTCACCGCCTACCACCTGGGGTGCAAGGCGATCGTCGCGCTGACCGACTCGGGCTCCACGCCGCTGTGGATGAGCCGGCATCCGATCCACGTCCCGATCTACGCGCTCACCCCGCGGCTGGCCACGCAGCGCCGCATGGCGCTGTACCGCAACGTCCGCCCGCTGCTGATGGACCAGAGCGCCGAGCGCGACACCGCCCTGGCCGATGCCGAGGCCCACCTGAAGAAGCGCGGCATCGTCGCCTCCGGCGACATCTACGCGATCACCTGCGGCGAACCGATGGGCGCCCCGGGCGGCACCAACATGCTCAAGATCCTGCGGGTGGCCTGAAAGGCGCCCGCGCGCCCGGCGGGCACGGTCCAGCGCGACCGTGCCAAGCGCCCCGGCGGCGCGACCCAGCCGCTAGAATTTCCCCAGCTGGCGCAGGGTGTTTCCCGCTCGCGCCAAGCCGCATTTCATCACTCGACAGGACTGCACCATGCCCCTCGTTTCCATGCGCGAACTGCTGGACCATGCCGCCGACAACGGCTACGGCATCCCGGCCTTCAACGTCAACAACCTCGAGCAGGTCCAGGCGGTGATGGAAGCCGCCCGGGAGCTGGCGGCGCCGGTGATCCTGCAGGCCAGCGCCGGCGCCCGCAAGTACGCCGGCGAGCCCTTCGTCAAGCACCTGATCCAGGCCGCGCTGGAGGCCTACCCGGAGATCCCGCTGGTGATGCACCAGGACCATGGCCAGAGCCCGGACGTGTGTGCCGGCGCCATCAAGCTGGGCTTCTCCTCGGTGATGATGGACGGCTCGCTCGAAGCCGACGGCAAGACCATCGCCAGCTACGACTACAACGTCGACGTCACGCGCAAGGTGGTCGACATGGCGCACAAGCTGGGCGTCACGGTCGAGGGCGAGCTGGGCTGCCTGGGCTCGCTGGAGACCATGCGCGGCGACAAGGAGGACGGCCACGGCACCGAAGCGACCATGACGCGCGAGCAGCTGCTGACCGACCCCGAGCAGGCCGCCGACTTCGTCAAGAAGACGCAACTGGACGCGCTGGCCATCGCCATCGGCACCAGCCACGGTGCCTACAAGTTCTCGCGCAAGCCCACCGGCGACATCCTGGCGATCGATCGCATCAAGGAGATCCATCGCCGCATTCCCAACACCCACCTGGTGATGCACGGCTCCTCCTCGGTGCCGCAGGACCTGCTGGCCATCATCAACCAGTACGGCGGCAGGATGAAGGAGACGTACGGCGTGCCGGTCGAGGAGATCCAGGAAGCGATCAAGCACGGCGTGCGCAAGATCAACATCGACACGGACATCCGCCTGGCCATGACCGGCGCGGTGCGCAAGTTCCTGGCCGAGAACCCCGACAAGTTCGACATGCGCGAGTGGATGAAACCCGCGCGCGAAGCCGCCAAACAGATCTGCCGGCAGCGCTACCAGCAGTTCGGCTGCGAAGGCCAGGCGCCGAAGATCAAGGGCCACTCGCTGCAGGTGGTGGCGCAGAAGTACGAGCGCGGCGAGCTGGCGCAGACGGTGCACTGACGCGCGCCTTGGCGATAATCGGACGGCCCGCGCGTTGCGGGCCGTTTGCTTTTGCCGGACGACTGCCATGACCTCCGCCCTGCACACCTCCTCGCTCACTTCGCTGCCGCTGCTGGCGCGCGGCAAGGTGCGCGACAACTACGCGGTCGGCAACGACCGCATCCTGATGGTCGCGACCGACCGCATCTCGGCCTTCGACGTGATCATGGGCGAGCCGATCCCCGGCAAGGGCGAGCTGCTGACCCACATGGCGCTGTTCTGGTTCGGCAAGCTGGCCCGGCTGTGCCCCAACCACCTCACCGGCGAGCTGCCCGAGAGCGTGGTGACCTCGGCCGAGATCCAGCAGGTGGTGGGCCGCTCCATGCTGGTCAAGCGCCTCAAGCCGCTGCCGATCGAGGCGGTGGTGCGCGGCTACCTGGCCGGCAGCGGCTGGAAGGAGTACCAGGCCACGCAGTCGGTCTGCGGCGTGCCGCTGCCCCCGGGGCTGACCAATTCGAGCCGCCTGCCGCAGCCGATCTACACGCCGGCTTCCAAGGCGGCGGCCGGCGAACACGACGAGAACATCACCTTCGAGCGCACCGTCGAGCTGGTCGGGGCCGCGGTGGCCGGGAAGGTGCGCGACCTCAGCATCGCGCTGTACACCGAGGCCGCGAAGATCGCGCTGGCGCGCGGGCTGATCATTGCCGACACCAAGTTCGAATTCGGCATCGACGAGCGCGGCCGGGTGGTGCTGATGGACGAGGTGCTCACGCCCGACTCCTCCCGCTACTGGCCGGTGGAAGGCTACGAGGAGGCGCTGCGCGAGGGCCGCAACCCGCCCAGCTTCGACAAGCAGTACCTGCGCGACTGGCTGGAGCAGGTGCGCATCCACGGCAAGCCCTGGGACAAGTCGCCGCCGGCGCCGCGGCTGCCGCAGGACGTGATCGCCCGCACCGCGGCCAAGTACCGCGAGGCGCTGGACCGGCTGACGGGCTGACGGCCCGTCCGGGCAGGGCAGCACCCCCGTGCCATCCCGGTGGAAACCGGGACCCACCTTCCGCCGCCCGTGCACGCAGGTGCGTGTTCAGCGCGCGGGCGATGGATTGCGGCTCGAGGCCGCCATGGCACGGATCCGTGTCAGGACAACACCACGCTCGACAGCCGGCGGCGGTAGGTTGCCACGGTGGGATCGTCGGGCGGTATCTGGCCTTCGGCGACCTTGGGCCTGGGCGGCTCGATGATGTCGAGGATGGCGATATAGGCCTTGCGCGCGGCGTCCTCGTTCCAGGTCTTGTCGCGCATCAGGATCTCCAGCAACTCGTCCATCGCCTCGGTCCAGCGCTGCTGCGCGGCCAGCAGGCAGGCCTTGCCGAAGCGGGCCTCGAAGTCGCGCCGGTCGGCGGCGATGCGCGCCTCCAGCCCGGCCTGGGCCCGGTCGGCATCGCCCTGCCGCGCCGCAAAGTCCATGGCGTCGATCACGCGCTGCAGCGAGTCGAGCCGCCGGATGCCGGCCGCCTTGGCAGCGGCCGGTTCGAAAGCGACCCTGGCATCGGCCAGCCGGCCGGCCAGCAGCAGGGCCTTGACGTACTCGAAGCGGGCCTCGTCGTCGGCCGGGTTGGTGGCCACGGCATGCTGCAGCTGCTCCAGCCGGTCCTGCGCATCGAGCGGCTCCTCGGCCGGCAGCTCTTCCTCGGCCGCCGGACCGGCGGCGGGCAGGTGCTTGTCGAGGAACTGGCGCAGCTGGCCTTCGGGCACGGCTCCCATGAAGCCGTCGACCGGCTGCCCGTTCATCAGCAGGATGCAGGTCGGGATGCTGCGCACGCCGAAGGCCGCCGCGAGCTGCTGCTCCTGGTCGGAATCGATCTTCACCAGCTTGAAGCGGCCCGCATACTCGGCCTCCAGCTTCTCGAGGATCGGCCCGATCACCTTGCAGGGGCCGCACCACGGCGCCCAGAAATCGACCAGCACCGGCTGGGTCATGGAGGCGGCGATGACTTCGGTTTCGAAGTTCTCGATCGTGACGTCGATCATGGAATGCGGGTCCCTAAACTTAGAATTCAGCCTTTAGGAGCACTTCATGCCCCCTGTCCAGGTCGGCGTGGTGATGGGGTCCGGCAGCGACTGGGACACCCTGCAGCACGCAGTGCAGATTCTCCAGGAATTCGGCGTCGCGCATGAGGCGAAGGTCGTTTCCGCGCACCGGATGCCCGACGAGATGTTCGGCTACGCCGAGCAGGCCGCCGGCCGCGGGCTGAAGGCCATCATCGCCGGCGCCGGCGGCGCCGCCCACCTGCCCGGCATGCTGGCGTCCAAGACCACCGTGCCGGTGCTGGGCGTGCCGGTGCCCAGCCGCCACCTGCAAGGGGTGGATTCGCTGCACAGCATCGTGCAGATGCCCAGGGGCATTCCCGTCGCCACGTTCGCCATCGGCGCTGCCGGAGCGGCCAACGCGGCCCTGTTCGCGGTGGCGATGCTGGCCGGCGCGGACGAGCGGCTGCGCAGCCAGCTGGCCGCGTTCCGGACCCGGCAGACGGAGGCCGCGCGCGCCACCGTGCTGCCACCGGCATGAGCACGCCGGCCGCGATGCCGCTGCCGCCGGGCAGCACGCTGGGGGTGATGGGGGGCGGCCAGCTCGGCCGCATGTTCGTCCATGCCGCCCAGCAGCTGGGCTACGCCACCGCGGTGCTGGACCCCGACGGGGCCAGCCCGGCCGGCCGGGTCAGCCACTTCCACGTGCACGCCGCCTACGACGACGAAACCGGGCTCGACGAGCTGGCCGCACGCGCGCAAGCCATCACCACCGAATTCGAGAACGTGCCGGCGCAGTCGCTCAGGACACTGGCGATGCAGCGGCCGGTCGCGCCGGCGCACACGGCCGTGGCGATCGCGCAGGACCGGGCGCAGGAGAAGGCGCATTTCCTGCGCTGCGGCGTGCCCTGCGCCCCGCATGCGGTGATCGCGTCGGCCGGGGACCTGCCGGCCGTGCCCGAGGCCCTGCTGCCCGGCGTGCTCAAGACGGCCCGGCTGGGCTACGACGGCAAGGGCCAGGTGCGCGTGGCCGACCGGGCTGCGCTGGCCGCCGCCTGGGACGAGTTGCACCGGGTGCCCTGCGTGCTGGAACGCCTGCTGCCGCTGGCGGCGGAATGCTCGGTGGTGGTGGCGCGCGGCGCCGACGGCGCCATGGTCCACCTGCCGGCGCAGAAGAACCTGCACCGCGACGGGATCCTGGCCGTGACCGAGGTCGGCTCCGGCGTGCTGCCCGAGGCCACGGCGCGGCAGGCGATCGAGGCCACGCGCGCCATCGCGCAGGGGCTGGACTACGTCGGCGTGCTGTGCGTGGAGTTCTTCCTGCTGCAGGACGGCTCGCTGGTCGTCAACGAGATGGCGCCGCGGCCGCACAACAGCGGCCACTGGAGCATCGACGGCGCCGACGTCTCGCAGTTCGAGCTGCAGGTGCGCACGCTGGCCGGCCTGCCGCTGGTGGCGCCGCGCCAGCACAGCCACGCGATCATGCTCAACCTGCTCGGCGAGCTGTGGTTCGCGCCGGGAAGCGACGACCCGCGCGAGCCGCCCTGGGGGCCGGTGCTGGCCTTGCCGGGCGCCCACCTGCACCTGTATGGCAAGGCCGGCGCGCGCGCCGGCCGCAAGATGGGCCACCTGACCGTCACCGCCGCCGACCCGGCCCAGGCCCGCGGCGTGGCCCTGCGTGCCTGCGAGCTGCTGGGCATCGCGCCGTTCTGAATCGATGATCAGCGATCCGCGCGACCCCGCCGCCCTGCAGGACGCCGTCCGCGCGTTGCAGGCCGGCGAGCTGGTGGCCTTTCCCACCGAGACCGTCTACGGCCTGGGCGCCGACGCCGGCAACGACGCGGCGGTGGCCCGGGTCTTCGCCGCCAAGGGACGGCCGAGCGACCATCCGCTGATCGTGCACGTGCCGGACGGCGCCGCCGTGTCCCGCTTCGCCGCCGACGTGCCAGCGTTCGCGCAGCGCCTGATCGACGCGTTCTGGCCCGGCCCGCTCACCCTGATCCTGCCGCGCCGCGAAGGCGTGGCACCGGCCGCCGCCGGCGGTCACGACACGATCGGCCTGCGCTGCCCTTCGCACCCGGTGGCGCAGGCGCTGCTGCTGGCCTGCGCGCGTGCCGAGCCGCCGGTGCCGGGGCTGGCCGCGCCCAGCGCCAACCGCTTCGGCCGGGTCAGTCCCACCAGCGCCGCCCACGTCGCTTCCGAATTCGGCGAGGGGCTGCGGGTGCTCGACGGCGGCTCCTGCGAGGTCGGCATCGAATCGGCCATCGTCGACTGCACGCGCGGCCGGCCGGTGCTGCTGCGCCCGGGCGTGCTCACCGTGCGGCAGATCGAGGCGGCCTGCGGCGAGCCGCTGGCGCGGCCCGGCGAAGTGGGGCGGGAGGCCCCGCGAGCCTCGGGCACGCTGGCCTCGCACTACGCCCCGCGCGCACGCGTGCGGCTGATGGACGCCGCGGCCCTGCAGGCCGCGCTGGACGTGCTGGGCGAGCAGGCCGAGGGCATCGCGACCTGGTCGCGCGCGATCCTGCAGACTCCCTCGAGCCGGGTGCTGCGCCGGCACATGCCCGAGGACGCGCGCGAGGCGGCGCGCCAGCTGTTCGCGGTGCTGCGCGAATTCGACGCCCGGGGCGTGCAGCTGATCTGGGTCGAGGCGCCGCCGGCCGGCGCCGACTGGGACGGCGTGCGCGACCGCCTGCAGCGCGCGGCGGCCTGAGCGCTCGTTAAACTAGCGCGGCTTTTCGACGGAGATCCCCATGCGTTTCCAGCGGTTGCGCCGTGCGCTGCTCACGGCCGCCAGTCTTTCGCCGTTGCTGCTCGCCGCCTGCGGTGGCGGCTCGGTCGAGTCGGAGTTCCACCCGGCCCGGGTGGTGGCTTTCGGCGACGCCGCCGCCGATGCCGGCCAGCGCGGCGCGCGCTACACCGTCAACAACGGCGGGGTGAACTGGACCGAGCAGCTGGCCGCCCGCTATGGGCTGGCGCTCGCGCCCAGCGCGAGCGGCGGCACCAGCTACGCGATCGGCAGCGCGCGCGTAACTGCCCGGCCCGATGCCAGCGGCAACGCCGCCACCCCGACCATCGCCGAGCAGATCGACGCCTTCCTGGCGGCCGGCGCGCCCGCCGGCGGTGACCTGGTCGTGGTGTCGGGCGGCACCGCCGACATCCTTGCGCAGGTGGCGGCGGTCACGGCCACCACCCAGTCCCAGGCCGCGGCCACCGCCAACGTCCAGCAGGCCGGCCGCGAGCTCGGCGCACAGGTGCAGCGGCTGGTCGATGCCGGGGCCTCGCACGTCGTGGTGGTCGGACCCTACAACCTCGGGCGCTCGCCCTGGGCGCAGGCCAGCGGCAACGCCGCCTACCTGCAGGATCTCAGCACGCAGTTCAACAACGGGCTGCTGGTCTCCATCGTCGATCTCGGTGCCAAGGTGCTGTACGTCGACGCGGCGCTCTACTTCAACCTGGTCACCGCCAGTCCCGCGAGCTATGGCTTCACCGACGTCGACAGCGTCCTGTGCACCTCGGTGGACGCGGGCGCCGGCATCGGCATCGGCGCCGGGCAGGTGAACTCGGCGCTGTGCAACGCCGGCACGCTGACGGGCGCGCCGGTCGAGGCCACCTTGTTCGCCGACCCGGTCTACTTCACGCCGGCGGGGCACGTGTCGTTCGGCAATTACGCGTTCGACCGGCTGCGCGAACGCTGGTGATCCGCTACGCTCCAACAGGAAACAAGGGGCCCGCAGGGGCCCCTTGTCCTTTGGTCGGTGCGCTTCGTGGCGGGTCCCCGCGTTCAGGGCTGCCGGGCGGTCCAGGCCAGCAGGGTCTCGATTACCGGACGCAGGGCGGCCGCGTCGGGATGGTTGGCGATCGCCACCACCACCCAGCGGCGCCCACCGGCGCCGTGCACGTAGCCGGCCACGCCGAACACGTCGCGCAGGCTGCCGCTCTTGAGGTGGGCGCGGGCCGGCGCCTGCAGCCGG
>NZ_JAKFCM010000010.1:0-49394 GCF_036676645.1 Ramlibacter sp. | reverse complement strand
GGCCAGCTTTCCAGCGGCTCCAGAGCTCCGCCTGCTGCCACCGAGTCAGCCCTCGCGACTTCGCCATCTCCATCCCGATCTCCAACAGTTTCGATACTGTTGCATTGACCGGTTGAACTCACCCCTGGCTTTCGCCAGGATGACAGTGAACGGTGTCATTGCGGCGACGAGGCGCAATCGATCACCGGCTCCCTGAACACGCCCGGCCGCTCGCAGGCGGCAGGAGGTGGATCCCCGGCTTGCGCCGGGGATGACACGAGGGGGTGTCATTGCGGCCTCGAGCCGCAATCCATCACCGCTCCCTGAACACGCCCGGCCGCTCGCAGGCGGCAGGAGGTGGATCCCCGGCTTGCGCCGGGATGACACGAGGGGGTGTCGTTGCGGCCTCGAGCCGCAATCCATCTCCCGCACTGGAATCACGTACGGTGCCTGCAGGCACCTGGAGATGGATCCCGGCTTTCGCCAGGATGAAGCGGAAGCTGCCCCACGGGCGGGGTTGCCGCCGGCGCCCTCGGTCCTTGACTCAATCCACCCCGTAACGTTCCCGGTACGCCAGCACCTTGGCGTAGTGCGCGCCAAGCTCGTCACCGGCGTGCTGCTCCAGGTAGGCCAGCAGGTCGGACAGTTCGGCGATCGCGCACACCTGCAGCCCGAGTTGCCGCCGCACGTACTGCACCGCGCTGTGCTCGACGTCGCGGCCGCCCTCGGTGGCCTTTTCCTGGCGGTCCAGCGCAATCGCCACCGCGTGCGGCGTAGCGCCGGCAGCGCGGATCAACGCGATCGACTCGCGCGCCGCCGTGCCGGCCGACATCACGTCGTCGACGATCAGCACGCGCCCCCGCACCGGCGCGCCGACCAGGTTGCCGCCTTCGCCATGGTCCTTGGCTTCCTTGCGGTTGTACGCGTAAGGCGCGTTTCGGCCGGCACGCGCCAGCTCGATGGCCACCGCCGCCGCCAGCGGGATGCCCTTGTACGCGGGCCCGAACAGCATGTCGAACTCGATGCCCGAAGCCAGGATGCGGCGTGCATAGAATTGCGCCAGCCGGCCGAGCTTGGCGCCGTCGTCGAACAGGCCCGCGTTGAAGAAGTAGGGCGACAGGCGGCCGGCCTTGGTCCTGAATTCGCCGAAGCGCAACACGCCGGCCTCCACCGCGAACTGCACGAAGTCCTGCGCCAGGGTGTCCTGGCTGCGCGCTGCCACCATGGGAAATTCCTTGTTCAAGCTCACCAGCCTCAACCTCAACGGGATCCGGTCCGCCGCGACGAAAGGCGTGGAGCAGTGGCTGGCGCAGGCGAAGCCGGATTGTATTTGCGTGCAGGAGGTCAAGTGCCAGGCCCCCGAGGTGCAGGGCCGCTTCGAGGCACTGGCCGGGCGGAAAGGCTACTTCCACTTCGCGCAGAAGAAGGGCTACTCGGGCGTGGGCGTGTACAGCCGGCACGAGCCGACCGACGTGGTGGTCGGATTCGGCTCCGCGGAGTTCGACGCCGAGGGCCGCTATGTCGAACTGCGATTCGACACGCCGCAGCGCAAGTTCTCGGTGATCAGCGCCTACTTTCCCAGCGGCTCCTCCGGCGAGGAGCGCCAGCAGGCCAAGTTCCGTTTCCTCGACGAATTCGAGCCGCACCTGCTGCGGCTCAAGGGCGAGCGCGACTTCGTGCTGTGCGGCGACGTCAACATCGCGCACAAGGAGCAGGACCTGAAGAACTGGCGCGGCAACCGCAAGAACAGCGGCTTCCTGCCCGAGGAGCGCGCCTGGATGACCCGGCTGCTCGACGAGCATCGCATCGTCGACGTCTACCGCCACCTGCAGCCGCACACCACCGACGAGAGCTACACGTGGTGGAGCAACCGCGGCCAGGCCTATGCGAAGAACGTCGGCTGGCGGCTGGACTACCACCTGGCGACGCCGGCCATCGCCGCGACGGCGCGGCGCGAGGAGATCTACCGCCGCGAGCGCTTCTCCGACCACGCGCCGGTGACGGTGGACTACGAGCTGAAGATGTAGCGCCCGGCGCCGCGGATCAGAGCCTGATGCGGGCGGCGATCCGCCGCAGCTCTTCGAGCGAGGGGTTCTTGCGCGGCCACACCAGCCCGACGCCGTCGTCGGGGTGCCGAGGCAGCACGTGCACGTGCAGGTGCGGCACGGTCTGCCAGCCGGCCACCCGGTTGGCCTGCAGGATGGTCAGGCCCTCGGGCTGGAAGGCGGCTTGCACCGCCCGGGCCACCCGGTGCACGGTGCGGAACAGCGCGGCGGCCGTGTCCTCGTCGACATCGAGCAGGGTTTCGGCCTGCTGCCGGGTCGCCACCAGCACGTGCCCGGGATTGAGCTGGCCCGCGTCCATGAAGGCGAAGGTCAGCTCGTCCTCGTGGACGATCGCCGCCGGCACTTCGCGGCGCAGGATGCGGGTGAAGATGGTGGGTTCCAAGTCGGGTACCTCCAGGCAGGACCGGTGCCCCGGATTCTCGTCCATCGCTTCGACACCGCCGCCCTCGACGCGTGCCGGCGATCGGCCGCGTGTAGGCCTAAAGATGTTCAGGATTTCCCTCATGTAAGAGTCCGTGTCGGTCTCCGGGCCGTCATCTGCGCCGCTTAGCATGGTCCTGCAGTCCAGCCATACGAGGGAGTCCGCATGAACGAACACCACCCGCAGTTCTGGTTCCGGGCCGAGCACGTCGGCGCCGACTTCACGACCGAGGGCGAGCGGCAGATCGCGGCGTGGCTGCGCGAGCAACTGCAGGCGGTGGGCTACGAGGTGCAGGCTCCGCAGGAGCGATCCTGGGGGCAGCGCATCTGCATCCAGTCGCCGGTGCCGCTGTACGTCGACTGCGCCGCGGCGCGCCGGGTCACGGGCTCGCCCTTTGCGCCACCGTGCTGGATCGCCGAGGTCACGGCCGAGGGCGGCCTGAGGGCGGGCCGCGAGGGCCGGCTGGTCCCGGTGCCGGCGGTGGCCCAGGTCGGGCGCGACCTGCAGCGCATCCTGGGCGACAGCGCCGGCGCCTGGTCTCATTAGATGGGGCCCGGGCGAGGCCGGCACCCCCGCCGGCGCCGGCCCGGCGCACAATGGCCGCCTCGCTGCAAGGAGAGCGCTTCGATGAAGGCCAACAGCATCCTCGAGACCATCGGCCGCACGCCGCACGTGCGGATCAACCGGCTGTTCGGCGACAGCCACCAGGTGTGGGTGAAGAGCGAGCGCGCCAACCCGGGCGGCTCGATCAAGGACCGCATCGCCCTGTCCATGATCGAGGACGCCGAGCGGTCGGGCCGGCTCGGGCCCGGCGGCACCATCATCGAGCCGACCTCGGGCAACACCGGCATCGGGCTGGCGATGGTGGCCGCCGTCAAGGGCTACCGGCTGGTGCTGGTGATGCCCGACAGCATGTCGGTCGAGCGGCGCCGGCTGATGCTGGCCTATGGCGCCAGCTTCGACCTGACCCCGCGCGAGAAGGGCATGAAAGGGGCCATCGCGCGGGCCGAGGAGCTGGCCGCACAGACGCCCGGCGCCTGGATTCCGCAGCAGTTCGAGAACCCGGCCAACGTGGCCGTGCACGAGCAGACCACGGCGCGCGAGATCCTGGAAGACTTCCCGGATGGACTGGACTGCATCGTCACCGGCGTGGGCACCGGCGGGCACATCACCGCCTGCGCGAAGGTGCTCAAGCCGAAGTGGCCGCAGCTGAAGGTGTTCGCCGTGGAGCCCACCGCCTCGCCCGTGCTCTCGGGCGGCCAGCCGGGCCCGCACCCGCTGCAGGGGATCGGCGCCGGCTTCATCCCGAAGATCATGGACATGAAGCTGATCGACGGCGTGATCCAGGTCGACGCCGAGCCGGCGCGCGAGATGGCGCGCCGCTGTGCGCGCGAGGAGGGCCTGCTGGTGGGGATCTCCTCGGGCGCCGCACTCGCCGCGATCGCGCAGAAGCTGCCGGACCTGCCCGCCGGCGCCAGGGTGCTGGGCTTCAACTACGACACCGGCGAGCGCTACCTGTCGGTGGAAGGGTTCCTGCCCGCTCCGTGAGCCACAGCCCATCCGGTAACGCGGCCCCACGCGGCCGGCCGCGGCCGATATAGTCGGGCGCTCCACTTCCCCCGAGCGAGGCTGCCCATGAAGAAGCCATCGACGCCCCTCATTCGCCGCTCCTGCCAGTGCCTGGCCGCGGTCATCGCGCTGCAGGCTCCGCTGGCGCAAGCGGAACTGATCGGCCCCGAAGCCGTGATGGCGGCGCAGCCGCCGACGCAGGAGCAGCTCGATCGCGCCAAGGTGCAGCAGTTCCTCGACAGCGCCGCGCTGAAGGACCGGCTTCGTGCCATGGGTGTGGGCGGTCTCGACGCCAGCCACCGCGTCGATGCGATGACCCAGCAGGAAGTGCACGCGCTCGCCCAGCGCATCGACAGCCTGCCCGCCGGCGGTGCGTTCAGCGACCGCGACATCATCCTGGTCCTGCTGATCGCGCTGCTGATCGTGGTGGCGCTGTAGCCGCCTATTCCTCCTTCGGCTTGAACTGCTGCGCCAGTTGCGCCTGCACGCCGGGCGGCACCGGCTCGTAGTGGCTGAAGGCCAGCGTGTAGCGGCCCTGGCCGCCGGTCAGCGAATTCAGGCGCAGCTGGTAGCTGGCCAGCTCCGACAGCGGGGCCAGCGCCTGCACCGTCGAGAGGCCGTCGGCCCCCGACCGGGTGCCGCTCACCTGGCCGCGGCGCGACGCCAGGTCGCCGGTGATGTCGCCCAGGTTGGGCTCGGGCGCGCTGATCTCCATGCCGACGATGGGCTCCAGCACGCACGGCCGTCCCGCCCTGACCGCATCGACCAGCGCCTTGCGGCCGGCGGTGACGAAGGCGATCTCCTTGCTGTCCACGCTGTGGTGCTTGCCGTCGTACACCGTGACCTTCAGGTCCACCACGGGGTAGCCGGCCACCACGCCCTGCTCCATCGCCTGGCGCACGCCCTTTTCCACCGCCGGCATGAAGTTGCCGGGGATGGCGCCGCCCTTGACCTCGTCGACGAACTGGAAGCCGGCGCCGCGCGGCAGCGGCTCGATGCGCAGGAACACCTCGCCGAACTGGCCGGCGCCGCCGGTCTGCTTCTTGTGGCGGTGGTGGCCCTCGGCCGCCGCGGTGACGGTCTCGCGGTAGGCGATGCGCGGCGGCCGCGTCTCGACCTGGCAGCCGTGCACCTCGGTCAGCCGCTCCAGCAGCGTGCGCAGGTGCAGTTCGCCCAGCCCGTAGACCACCGTCTCATGGCTGCCGGCCGGCTGCTCCACGCGCAGGCAGGGGTCCTCGCTCACCAGCTTCTGCAGGATATCGTGCAGGCGCTGCTCGTCGCCGCGCCGCTTCGGCTCGATCGCCAGCCCGTGCACCGGCACCGGGAACTGCAGCGGCTTCAGGTGGATGTGCGCGTCCTCGGCGGCGTCGTGCAGCACCGCATCGAAGTGCATCTCCTCCACCTTGGCGATCGCGCACAGGTCGCCGGGGACCGCCTGGGCCACCTCGGCCAGCTTGTTGCCCTGCAGCTGGAAGAGGTGACCCACCTTGAAAGGGCGGCGGCCGTCTCCCACGTAGAGCTGGCTGTCGCGCGTGATCGTGCCCTGGTGCACGCGCGCGACGCCCATCTTGCCGACGTAGGGATCCTGCGTGACCTTGAAGACGTGGGCCAGCACGTGCCGGTCCGGGTCCACCGCCACCGGGATCGGCCGCGCGTCCTCGCCTTCCCCCTGCAGGAATTCGGGCGGGTTGCCCTCGGTCGGGTCGGGCAGCAGCCGCTCGATCACGTCCAGCAGCTCGGCCACGCCGGCCCCGGTGCGCGCGGAAACGAAGCAGATCGGCACCAGGTGGCCTTCGCGCAGCGCCTGCTCCAGCGGCGCGTGCAGCTCGGCCGGGTCGACGTCGCCTTCGTTGAGGTAGCGCTCGACGAAGGCCGCGTCCACCTCCACCACCTGTTCGACCAGCGCGCGGTGCGCCTGTTCCACCGACGAGAAATCGGGCGCCGGCCCGTCGTCCTTCAGCTTCCAGAAGCAGTCCAGTACCGCCTGCCCGTCCTGCGCCGGCAGGTTGACCGGCAGGCACTCCTTGCCGAAGGCCGCCTGGATCTGCGCGACCAGCGCCTGCAGCCCCGCGCCCTGCGCGTCGATGCGGTTGACCACGACGATGCGGTCGCGCCCGAGCTCGCCGGCCCGCTCCATCATGCGCAGCGCCATCGGCTCGATGCCGGTGGCGGCGTTGATGACGATGGCCGCGGTCTCCACCGCCTGCAGCGCCGGCAGCGAGTGGCCCAGGAAATCGGGCGCGCCGGGCGTGTCGACCAGGTAGGCGGTGATGCCGGCGTGCTCCAGGTGCAGCACGCTGCCCGACAGCGAGCGCAGCAGCCGCTTTTCCAGCGGGTCCCAGTCGGAGACCGTGCTGCCCTTCTCCACGCTGCCGGGGGCGCCCACCGCTCCGGCCTTCCACAGCAAGGCTTCGGCCAGGCTGGTCTTGCCGGCGCCACTCGGGCCCACCAGGGCCACGGTACGGCGGGCGGCAATGTCACGGTGAGCGGCCACTGGACACCCCTTTCGCAAGGCAGGACGCGGCCTCGCAGCGAGGCCGCCTTCGCCTTCATTGTGGGTGCAATTGGCGGCGCGCTGCAGCCCCTGCGGACGCCGAGGCGAGGCAAGCCCTGCGCGTGGATGGGCTGCCGGCGCATGAGCCCGGCGCGGGACGCCGGCCGCTACACCGCCGCCGTGACCACCACTTCGATGCGCCACTCCTTCTTCGCCAGGCTGGCCTGGACGGTGGCGCGCGGCGGCGCGTTGCCGGCGGGCAGCCAGGCCTCCCAGACCTCGTTCATGCCGGCGAAGTCGGCCAGGTCGGGCAGGAAGACCTGGGCCATCAGGATCTTCGACTTGTCCGAGCCGGCGCGCGCCAGCAGCGCGTCGATCGCGGCGAGCACCTGCCGCGTCTGGCCACGGATGTCCTGGGTGGCGTCGCCGGCCACCTGGCCGGCCAGGTAGGCGGTGCCGTTGTGCACCGCCATTTCGGACAGGCGGGTGCCCACGTCGAAGCGCTGGATCAAGTCGGTTCCTTTCGTGCGGCCTTCCAGGCCCTTGTGCAGGAGTCGCGCCGCGGGTCGGCAGCGCCAGGTGCCATTGTTGCGGATCAGCGGGCGGCCGCGGCCAGCGCCTGCGCCAGGTCGGCCTTCAGGTCGTCGACGTGCTCGATGCCGATCGACAGGCGCACCGTCTCTTCCGACACGCCGGCCTTCTTCAGCTCCTCGGGCGAGAGCTGCCGGTGCGTCGTCGAGGCCGGGTGGGTGGCCAGCGAGCGCACGTCGCCGATGTTGACCAGCCGGATGAACAGCTGGAGTGCATCGAGGAAGCGCGCACCGGCCTCGCGGCCGCCCTTGACGCCGAAGGTCAGGATGCCCGAGGCCCGTCCGCCCAGGTACTTCTTCGCCAGCTCGTGCTGCGGGTGTTGCGGCAGGCCGGCGTAGCTGACCCATTCCACGCCCTCGTGCTGCTGCAGGAACTGCGCGATCGCCAGGGCGTTGTCGCAGATGCGGTCCATGCGCAGCGCCAGCGTCTCGATGCCCTGCAGCACCAGCCAGGCGTTGAACGGCGAGATCGCCGCGCCCATGTTGCGCAGCGGTACCACGCGCGCGCGGCCGATGTAGGCGGCCGGGCCCAGCGCCTGCGTGTAGACCACGCCGTGGTAGCTCACGTCCGGCTCGTTCAGGCGCCGGAAGCGCGCCGCGTGCTGCGCCCACGGGAACTTGCCGCTGTCCACGATGGCGCCGCCGATGCTGTTGCCGTGCCCGTTGAGGTACTTGGTCAGCGCGTGCACCACGATGTCGGCGCCGTGCTCGAAGGGGCGCAACAGGTAGGGGCTGGGCACGGTGTTGTCCACGATCAGCGGCACGCCGTGGTCGTGCGCCACCCGCGCCAGTGCCGCGATGTCGGACACGTTGCCGAGCGGATTGCCGATCGATTCGCAGAAGACGGCCTTGGTGCGGTCGTCGATCAGTGCCGCGAAGGATTGCGGCCGGGCCGGGTCGGCGAAGCGCACCTCGATGCCCTGCTGCGGGAAGGTGTGGGCGAACAGGTTGTAGGTGCCGCCGTACAGCGCGCTGGCGGCGACGATGTTGTCGCCGGCCTCGGCGATGGTCTGGATCGCGGCCGTGATGGCCGCCATGCCCGAGGCCATCGCGAGCGCCGCCACGCCGCCTTCCAGCGCCGCCAGCCGCTGCTCCAGCACCGACTGGGTCGGATTCATGATGCGCGTGTAGATGTTGCCCTCGACCTTCAGGTCGAACAGGTCGGCGCCGTGCTGGGCGCTGTCGAAGGCGTAGGCCACCGTCTGGTACAGCGGCGGCACCACTGCGCGCGTGGTGGGGTCGGGCGAATAGCCGGCGTGCACCGACAGCGTCTCGAATTTCCAGTCCTGGCTCATGGGGCTCTCCGTGCGGGCGTGCAGCCCGCCGCGGGCCGGCGGGCAAAAGGGCGTAGCTTGCCTGCGAAATCGCGGCGGCCAACGAAAGAGTTCTCATGAGCTTATGGAGAAGCCCGAACCCCCGTCCCGCCCTGGCGCGCCCCGCCGCATCCACCTGTGCTGGAGCCGGCCGGGACTTGATGCAACACAAGACCGCGGGCGCGGCGCCCCTGCCATCAGCAACGTCCTACAGACACTGCCCGGCCGGCGGGAACACCATGGCGCCCCCGTAGTACCGCCGCATTCCCAAAGTGATCCCGACCAGCGCCACAACTCCCCAGGGAGCCCGCCCCTCCAGTGCCACCGGCACGCTGACCCTCGACCGGCCGGTGCGTGCCATGCCCAGGCCGCTGCAAGCGCGACCGCGCAAGGCCCTGCGCTACCACCTGCACCTGGCCCAGCGGGCCGACCGCTCGCCGGTGCGGGCCGTGGATTTCGGCGACCCCGCCGTCTTCGATGCCTGCTGCCGCCTGCTGGTGCAGTGCGCCGTGATCGGCCGGGTGGAAGCGCCCGCGCAGGGTCTGCCGGCCGGCACCCTGAGCTTCCGCTCGGCGCTGTCGGTGCACCGCATCTTCGAATGGCTCGGGCCCACCGTGCAGGCCTGCAACCGGTCGCTGCGCGCCACGCCCTGGCAGTTCCTGCTGCAGGCGGGCGACCCGTGAGAAGGGCGCCCGGGCAAGGGCGCCGCTAACCCCCGGCGCCGCGCGCCGCCCGCAGCGCCGCCACGTCCGGCACCGTGATGCGCCGGCCCGCCACGGTGAGCAGGCCCTGTGCCTGCAGCTCGCGCAGCAGGCGCGAGAAGTGCTCGGGCGACACGTGCAGGCGTGCCGCGATCGAGGCCTTGCTGGCCGGCAGCGTGATGGCTTCCGGGCCGGGGCTGGCCTCGGCCACCCGCGCCAGGAAGTCGATCACGCGCTCGCGCCCGCCGCCCTGCGCCTGGCGGTCGAGTTCCTGCACCAGGCTTTCGATGCGTGCGCTCAGCGCCGCGATGATGCGGCGCGCGAACACCGGGCTGCGGTCGATCTCGTCGAACACCGCCTCGCGCGGCAGGTGCAGCAGCAAGGCATCGCTGGCGGCCACCGCGTCGACCACCGCCGGGCGCTCCAGGAACATCACGGCCTCGCCGAAGCTGCGGCCGGCCGTCGCGACCCCGGTCAGGCGCTCGCGACCCTGGCCGTCGCGCGCCTGCAGCCGTACTTCGCCGAAGACGACCAGGTACATGCCGGTGGGCGCGTCGCCGCTGCGGAACAGCACCTGGCCGCGCTGCAGCGGCAGCCGCTGCGTGCGCGCGGCCAGCCGGTCCAGGGTGCTGCGGTCCATGCCCTGCAGCAGCGGCAAGGCGGCCAGCAGGGCCCGTTCCTTGGCGGTGGCCGGGGGGGTGGAGGCGCGGGGACTGGTCACTGCGGCTGGGCTGCGAAGCGGGCGCGGCCCGCAGCGGCGAACCATAGGGTCGGCGCCGGCCGTGTTGCTTGAGCTGGCTCAAGCCACCGTGCAGGGTGGCCGCTCCAATGGTCCGGTGTCCGCCCACGCGCAGGAGGCAACATGCAGGTCCGACTCGACGCCACGGCACGGCTTCCCGGCGGGGTGGATGCCGGCCGCCGCCGCTGGCTGCAGGGGCTGGCGGCGGCACCGCTGCTGGCCGGCGGCGCAACCGGCGCCGCGGCAGAGGCGGGCGCCGCGCTGAAGACCCGGGCCCGCATCGTCATCGCCGGCAGCGGCCTGGGCGGCATCGCGGTGGCCAGCCGCCTGTCCCGCCTGCTGGACGGCGCCTCGATCACCCTCGTGGATGCCAAGCTGGAGCACAACTACCAGCCCGGCTACACGCTGGTGGCCACCGGCGTGTGGCCGGTCGGCAAGGTGCGCGACCGCAACGCCGACTTCCAGCCGGCCGGGGCGCAGTGGGTGCAGGAGATGGTGGCCGGCTTCGACCCGGCGGCCAACCGCGTCGTCACCGCGGCGGGCCGGCGCATTCCCTACGACTTCCTGGTGGTGGCCACCGGGCTGCACCTGGACTACGCCCAGATCGAAGGCATGGACGTGGCGGCGATCGGCCGCGAGGGGCTGGGCAGCGTGTATGCCGGCCCGCAGGCGGCGCAGGCGACCTGGGCCGCGATGCAGGCCTATGCCGGCCGCGGCGGGCAGGCCCTCATGACGCTGCCGGCCACGCCGCTGAAGTGCGCGGGCGCGCTGAAGATGACCTTCATGCTGCGCGACCGGCTGCGCCAGGCCGGCACGCTCGACCGCTCGAAGGTGAGTTTCCTCTCGGCGCTGGGCAACGTGTTCGGCGTCAAGGCCGTCAACGACAACGTGCTGGCGCGCTGGAAGCAGCTGCGCATCGGCGTCGAGTACACGCAGAAGCTGGTGGCGGTGGACATCGGCGCGCGGCGCGCCACCTTCGTCTCGCCCGAAGGCGAGCGCAGCGAGCGGCCGTACGACTTCCTGCACGCCGTGCCGCCGATGCGCGCCCCCGATGCGGTCAAGGCCAGCGACCTGGCCTGGAAGGAGGGCCCGTTCGCCGCCGGCGGCTGGCTGGAAGTCGATCCGAAGACCCTGCAGCACCGCCGCTATCCCAACGTGTTCGGCGTCGGCGACATCAACGGCACCCCGCGCGGCAAGACCGCCGCCACGGTGAAGAAGAGCGCGCCCATCGTGGCCCACAACCTGGCGCAGGTGATCGCCGGCGCGCCGCCCGACCAGGCGTTCGACGGCTACACCTCCTGCCCGCTGATCACGCGCGAAGGCTCGGCGATGCTGATCGAGTTCGACTACGAGGGCCGCCTCACGCCCACGCTGCCGATGGTGGAGCCGCTGCAGGACAGCTACTTCGCCTGGCTGATGAAGTACCGCATGCTCAAGCCGGCCTACGTGGCCGTGCTCAAGGGCCGCGTCTGAACGGGAAGGAGCACCGCCATGTACGAGATCTGGCTCGCGCTGAACATCGTCCTGGAGATCGCGCGGCCGCTGGCCGTGCCGCTGCTGGTGGCCGCGGTGGCGCTGGCGGCGCTGTGGGGATGGGCGCTGCGGGCGGGCGGCGCCGGCTGGCGGCGCGGCTTCGCCTCGGCGCTGGCGGTGGCCGCCGTCGTCGCCCTGGCGGCCTTCCTGCTCGTGCCCTCGCTGACGAAATCGTCGCTGGCCGAACTGGGCTACGCGGTCGACTGGCTGGTGCTCGCGGCCATGGCCGCCGGTGCGGGCGCCGTGGCCGGCCTGTATGCCTGGCCGCTGCTGGCGCTGCGCGCCGGGGCGGGGAAGCGCGGCCGCGGCCTGCGTGGCTCGCCCGCACCCGCCGGCCGCTGAGCGCCGCCGCGCGCGGCGGCAGCGCTCCCGGTGCGGCGGCGCTCAGCCGCGCAGCTTCTTCCAGCCCGGGTGGTCGAAGGTGCGGCCGTACTCGTTCAGCGCCCCCAGCAGCTTGACGGCGCCGTCGCGCGGCCTGGCCTTGGACTTGCCGGACATCGCCTCGGTGCTCTCGCCGATCTGGCCGATGATCACGTGCAGCGCGGCGTCGGCATCGGGCGGCAGCTTGCAGTTGGCGACGATGTGGGCCACCTGCTGCTCGGTCTTGGCGGCGATCGCCTGGTACTGCTCGGGCGTCAGCTGGTTCTTGTGGATGGCTTCCAGCTGCGGCTCCAGGGCATGGCGGATCTCCGTCATGCCCTCGCGCAGCGGCGCGTCGGTGGCCCAGCGCTTGCCGGCCGGCAGCGGCTTGGCGGCTGCGGCGGCATGGCCGTGGTCGTGGGCCGCGCCGGCGGCCAGCGCCGGGGTGCCCGCGAGGTTCAGGGCGACGAATCCTGCGGCAGCCAGCGTCAGGACCAGCAGCCGGGGCGTGGCGGGGAGGGATCTCATGGGGTGTCCTTTCAAGGTCGTTTCGGGAAGGACGAAGGCCTTCCTCCCTGCCATGGAGCGGCGCCGGCCGGGCCGATTCCCGCCGGCTGGCCCCGTCTTGATATCTGCTAAGAATCGATGCCGGGCGGGGTGCGCGCGGCGGCACCGCCGGCCTCAGGCGGCCGGCAGCAGCAGCACCGCCAGCAGCCCGCCGCGCTCGCCGCGCTGCAGGTCCAGCGTGCCGCCGTACAGGCCGACCAGGTCCTGCACGATCGCCAGCCCGAGCCCGCTGCCCGGCAGTGTTTCGTCCAGCCGGACCCCCCGGCGCGCGGCCTGCGCGCGCTGTGCATCGTCGATGCCGGGTCCGTCGTCTTCCACCTCGATGCGAAGCTGCCGCCCCGCGGCGCCGCCGGCGGACGTCGCGCGGACATGGATCCCGCTGCGCGCCCACTTGCAGGCGTTGTCCAGCAGGTTGCCCAGGATCTCCTGCAGGTCCTGTTCCTCGCCCTGGAAGGCCAGGGTCGGCTCGACCGGTGCGAACTCGATGTGCAGGCCGCGCTGCGCGTGCACGCGGGCCATCACGCGCGCCAGCCCCTGCAGCACGGGCTCGACGCGCGTGGCCCGGCCGCCCGGGCGCGCCAGCGCGGCCGAGCGCGAGCGTGCCAGGTGCCAGTCCACGTGCCGGGCCGCCAGGTCGACCTGCTCGTGCACCAGCCGGCCCAGTTCCGCCGCTTCGCCGGCCGGCGCGGCGCCGGCGCCGGACAGGAGGCGGTCGCCCACCTGCCGCAGCACCGCCAGCGGCGTCTTGACGGCGTGCGCCAGGTTGCCGGCGTGCTTGCGCGCCTGCTCCACCATGGCCGCGTTGTGCGCCAGCACCGCATTGAATTCGTCCACCAGCGGCTGCACCTCGGCCGGGAAGCGGCCCTGCAGGCGCTGCGCGCGCTGGCCGCGCACCGCTTCCAGCGCCTCGCGCAGCGCCCGCAGGGGCGCCAGTCCCACCAGCACCTGGATCCAGGAGGCCGCCAGCAGCAGCGCGAACAGCACCAGCAGCGACAGCGCGAGCTGGCCGCGGAACCGCCGGACGGCCGCGTCCAGCGGCGCCGTGTCGGCCGCGACGGCGAGCCGCCAGCCGGCTTGCGGCTGGCGCGGGTCGTGCACGTCGCGCTCCAGCACCAGGACGGGGCGGCCGAGCGGACCGACCGCTTCATGCACGTGCACGTCGCGCGCGCCCACGTTGTCCGGCGGCAGCGCCAGGGCCTGGTCCCAGAGCGAGCGCGAACGCAGCACGCCGGCGCGGCCGGCCCCGTCCAGCTGCCAGTACAGGCCGGAGTAGGGCCGCTCCCAGCGCGGATCGCTCAGCGCGGCGGTATCGACGACGGGCTGCGCCGCGGCGTCGAAGTCGAGCCGTGCCGTGAGCTGGTCCAGCTGTCCCTGCAGCCCCTCGCGGAACTGCTGCATCGCGTGCTCGCGGAACAGCGCCGACAGTCCCCAGCCGGCCGCCAGCAGCGCCAGCGCCAGCACCCCCGCGGTGGCGGCCAGCAGCCGCCGGCGCAGCGACGGCGCAGGCGTGGCCTTCATGCGCCGGGCACGAGCCGGTAGCCCATGCCGCGCACCGTCTCGATCATCCCGGCGGGCAGCTTGCGGCGCAGGCGGGCGACGAACACCTCGATGGTGTTGGAGTCGCGCTCGAAGTCCTGCGCGTACAGGTGCTCGGTGAGCTCGGTGCGCGACACCACCGTGCCGGGCCGGTGCATCAGGTAGGCCAGCAGCTTGAACTCGTGGCTGGTCAGCGCCACCGGGGCGCCGTCGCAGGTCACGCGGCCGCTGCGCGTGTCCAGCGTGAGCGGGCCGCAGGCGAGCACCGCCGAGGCCAGCCCCTGCGCGCGCCGGATCAGGGCGCGCAGGCGCGCCAGCAGTTCCTCCACGTGGAAGGGTTTGGCCAGGTAGTCGTCGGCGCCGGCGTCGATGCCGGCCACCTTTTCGTGCCAGAGGTCGCGCGCGGTGAGGATCAGCACCGGCGTGGCCAGCCCGGCCGCGCGCCAGCGGCGCAGCACGCTCAGGCCGTCGAGCACCGGCAGGCCCAGGTCCAGCACGATGGCGTCGTACGGCTCCACCGATCCGAGGTGCAGCGCCTCCTGGCCGTCGTCGGCGGTGTCGACGGCGTAGCCGGCCTCGGCCAGCGCCTGCGACACCTGGCGGCGCAGGGCCGGCTCGTCTTCCACCAGCAGCAGCCGCATCAGCGTGCCTTTTCCCTGCGCCGCAGCACCTCGCCGCTCTTCGCATCGACTTCCAGCTTGAGCAGCGCGCCGCCGGGCTGAAGCAGCTTGAGTTCATAGACCCAGCGCTGCTGCTCGCGCTCCAGCTCCACCGCCATCACCTGGCCGGGGTGGGTCTGCGCGACCTGCTGCAGCACCCGGTCCAGCGGCAGCACGTCGCCGGCCTGCAGCGCGGCGCGCGCGCGGTCGTGGTCGTGCTCGTCGTGCCGGCCGGCCCAGCCGGCGGACGGGCCGGCGCCCAGCGCCAGCGCGGCGAGCAGCGGGAGCAGGCGGGCGAGGAGTCGGGTGCGCATGGAGCAGGGCGGGGCGGGTGAAGCATTGTGTCGCGCCGCAGCTGAACGGGGCATGAACGCCGCCTTCATCGGCGGTACAGGGGCGGCTTTGCACCATCGCGGCCATTCGATGAAAGGAATCCGCATGACCCCCCATTCCCGCAGGGTCGCTGCCGTGCGCGCGCTGCCGTGGGCCCTCTCGCTGTGGCTGGTAGCGGGTGCGCCCGCGGCCGGCGCGGCCGACACCTCGGCCGCACAGCAACTGCAGCACTGGAGCGCCCAGGCCGGCCGGCCCGGCGACGCCGCCGCCGGCCGCGTGTTCTTCACCAGCCGGCATGGCGGCGAGTGGTCCTGCGCCTCCTGCCACGGCAACCCGCCCACGGCCAACGGCCGCCACGAGGGCACCGGCAAGACCATCGCGCCGCTGGCGCCGGCGTTCAACCCCAAGTCGTTCACCGACACCGCCAAGGTCGACAAGTGGTTCCGCCGCAACTGCCGCGACGTGTTGGAGCGCGAATGCAGCGCCAAGGAAAAAGCCGACGTGATGGCCTTCCTGCAGGGGCTCAAGCCATGAGCCGCATCGCCGCCTTCGCAGCCCACACCCTGCTGCCGCTGCTGCTGGCAGCCGCACCCTGGGCCGCCCGGGCCGACAGCCGGCCGATGCCGGCGCAGGTGCCGCCCGCCTATCCCGCCGAGTGCGGCAGTTGCCACCTGGCCTTCCCGCCCGGCGCGCTGCCGGCGCGCTCCTGGCTGCGCATGATGTCCGGGCTGGACGACCACTACGGCACCGACGCCTCGCTGGACGCGGCCACGGTGCAGCAGCTGTCCGGCTGGCTGGCGGACAACGCCGGCAGCTGGAAGCGGGTGCGCGAGCAGCCGCCGCAGGACCGCATCACGCGCTCGGAATGGTTCGAGCGCAAGCACCGGCGCATCGAGCCGGCCGCCTGGAAGCTGCCCAGCATCAAGAGCGCCGCCAACTGCGCGGCCTGCCACGGCCGTGCCGAGCAGGGCCGGTTCGACGACGACCACCTGCGCGTGCCCGCCGGCCTCGACCCCCGTTCGCGGCGTGCCTTCGACGATTGACATCCCAAGGAGCTGTTGCCATGACCTCTTCTCCCTCCACGCTGGCGGCCGGCGCATCGGCCGCGGGGCCGGTGCCCAGCCGCCGCGTCGTCGACGCCCCTACCCGCATGTTCCACTGGCTGTTCGCGCTGAGCTTCGCCGGCGCCTGGCTGACCGGCGACGCCGAGCGCTGGCGCGCGCTGCACGTGGTGCTCGGCTACACCCTGGCAGGCCTGCTGGCGTTCCGCGTCGTCTATGGCCTGGTGGGGCCGAGGCACGCCCGCCTGAGCCTCACCTGGCGGCGGATCGCCGCGGCACCGCAGTGGCTGCGCTCGGCGTTCTCGACGCGGCTGGCCGGTGCCAACTGGCGGCAGGGGCAGAACCTGCTGGCCCCGCTGGCGATCCTGTCGATGATGGTGCTGGTGCTGCCGGTCACGCTCAGCGGCTATGCCACCTTCCACGAGTGGTCCGACGGCGAATGGCTGGAGGAGATCCACGAGTTCTTCGCCAACGCGATGCTGTTCGTGGTGTTCGCGCACCTTGCGCTGCTCGCGGCGCTGAGCCTGCTGCGGCGCCAGAACCAGGCCTTGCCCATGCTGACCGGCCGCCTGCCCGGCCGCGGCCCCGACCTGGCGAAGAAGAACCGGGCCGGCCTCGCGCTGCTGCTGCTGGCCGCGGTGCTGGCCTATGGCAGCTGGGAGTGGCAGCAGGCGCCCCACGGGCTGCTGCCGTCCAAGGCCTGGCGCGGCGACGACCATCGCCAGCGCCGGCACGGCGACGACGACGAGCGGGCGCGCGCGCCGGTGCGGCCGGCCCCGGTTCGGTCGATACTCGTGTGATGGCCATAGCCTCCCGGTCCGCACCCGCATGAAGCCCGCACGCCTCTGGGCGTGCGTGGGCCTGGTGCCCGCCGTCGTCCTCGGCCGCAGCCAGCGCGGCCTGTCCACCCACCCCGTGCTGCGGGTGCAGCGCCGCGCCAGCGGCGGTGGCGCGGTGCTGACCGGGCCCTGGATGCTGGAGGCGATGCTGCGGCTGCCGCGCTCGCATCCGGTGGCGGCCCGGGGCCCGGCGGAAGCGGCCCGCTGGTTCGGCCAGTTGCACCTGGACTGGCTGCGCGAGCAGGGCATCGCGGGCGCCGCGCTGCACGAAGGCCGGACCACCGCGCACTGGTCCTGCTTTGCCGGGCTCGGCCCGGGCGAGGTGCTGGCGCAGGGACGCAAGCTCACCGGCATCGCGCAGACCTGGCGCCGCCAGAACATCTACCTGTCGTCGGGCACCTTGCTGTTCGCGCCGCCCTGGGAGCGGCTGTGCGAGGTGCTGGGCCGGCCCGCCGGCGACGCGGCCGCCCTGCGCGCCCAGGCCACCTCCGTCCAGGAATGCCTGGGGCGCCAGGTGCAGGCATCCGGGTGGCTGCGCACGCTGCGCGAAAAGCTGGATTCCGCTTGCCTGTCCGCGTCGGCCGGCGCTGCGATCACCAGTCCACCAGGCTCAGCCCCACGCTGAAGGTCACGCGCCGGCGGTTGTAGTCCAGCAGGCTGTCGCCGTAGCCGGCGAACAGTTGCGTGTGCAGCTGCAGGCCACTGGACGAACCGGTGCCCTTGTCGGCCAGCGCGCGGAACCACTCGACGCGGATCGAGCCGCGGCCCGGCCGTTTCAGCGAATGGCGGGCCGTCATCGACCACAGGTTGTCGGCATCGGCCGACCAGATCGCCTGCAGTTCCGCGCGGCCCAGCCAGTCGCTGACGGCGGGGTTGTCGTCGGTGCCGGCTTCGGCCGCGCGGCGCCAGACCCGCCCGTGCAGCTGCAGCGAGCCGTGCTCTGCGCCGGCCATCAGGTAGGTGCGGTTCCAGCTGCGCGACAGCGGCAGCGACTGGCCGTTGGACTGGTGCGCCACCCCCACGCCGGCATAGCGCAGGCGCCACCGTCCCGGCAGCGCCGACTGCACCGGCGCCACGTACATGATTTCCGGTTCGTGGTCGGTGTTGCGGAAGGGCCGCGACAGGGCGGGCGTGAACAGCTGCCAGTACGACTGCTGCGTGTAGCCCAGCCAGAGCGAATCGCTCTCGTCCTCGTCACTCACCAGCAGGCCCTTGGCCACCTTGGTGCGCACCGACAGCTGCAGCCGCAGCTCGGTGTTGCGGTAGTCCACGTCGGTCAGGGCGGTGTTGAGCGGGTTGTCCGAGGTCGGGCGCCGGTTCACGCTGTCGGAGGCGACCACGCCGATGCTGATCGGCCGGTAGCCGCGCAGCCCGAAGGTGCCGCAATCGGCGCCGGGCTCCAGTTCCCAGAAGCGCGACATCGAGGAATAGCGGGGATCGCGGCAACCCTCCAGCCGGGTCAGGCGCAGGCCGATGCGGGTGCCGGCAGCCGAGCGCACCGGCGGCTCCGGCACCGGCGGCTCCGGCGCCGCCGGATCCGCCTCTGCTGCCGTCGCGGGCGCTGCCGCGGCGGGCGCCGCAGGCCCGGATGCAGGCGAGGCGTTGGCGGAGGCGCTGGCGCCGCCCTGGCTGCGCGACCAGCCGTCGAAGCAGGCCAGCCGCGCCGCGGGGTCGGCCACCGCGGTGCAGGCCTGCCAGGCTTGCGGGGAAGGAGGTTGCGCCTGCGCCGCCAGCGACGCGAACACGAGGCCGGCGGCCCCGCGCGTGAGGAAAACAGGCATCGGGCGATGCTAGCCGCAAGCCCGGCGCAAACTGCCGCGCTTGCGTTTCAAGGCGCTACAGCCTTGCGCATCGTGGGACCTGCGCACGGCCTGCGCCCGGCCTGCCGAAGACAGGAGCAACCGGGCCTGCCCGCCTCGCTACAGCTTGCGCAGCACGAAGGACCGCGCGGGCCGGTCGTCCTGCGGCTGCCAGCTGCCGCGGATCTCGCGCCCGCACGATCCCTCGACCACGTCGCCGAGCCAGGCGGCATCGATGCGCCGCCCGTCGGCCGATTCCTCCAGCGTGAGCGCGCCGTCCTCGATGTCCCCGGCCACCAGCCCGCGCCCCCCATTGCGGTTGATGGCCCCGCGCAGGCTTTGCGCATACTCCGGATGGCGCTCCAGCAGCAGCGTGGCGCCCTGCGGCAGGCCCTCGAATTCGGCGCGCCACAGCCCGAGCAGGTGGGCCTGCGTGACATCGGCCGGCGACGGGCAGGCGTCCGCGCCCGCGACCGCGGTGGCGCCCGCCAGCAGCAGGCCCGCCAGCAGCGCCTTCATGGCGTGCCGGCGGCGGCCGCCGCGCTGGCCGCGCTCCTGCGCGCGAACTCGGCGCGCAGCGCCTTGAGCTTCTCGCGCGGGTCTTCCTTCACGGTGGCGGTGTCCAGCGCCATCTCGGCGATGAAGCGGCTGGGCTGGGCGGCCACCACTTCGCGGCCCTTCTTGCGCCGCTTGGTCCAGCTCACCGCCAGCGACCGCTGGGCGCGCGTGATGCCCACGTACATCAGGCGGCGCTCTTCCTGCAGCCGCTGCACGATGCTCTCGCTCATCGGGCCATCGGCGCGGCCGCTGGGGCTGTCGTCTTCCCCCAGCTTGAAGGGCAGCAGGCCCTCCACGCAACCCACCAGCATCACGTGCGGCCACTCCAGCCCCTTGGCCGCGTGCAGGGTGGAGAGCGTCACCACGTTCTGGTCCTGTTCGCGCTCGGAGAGCGTGGACAGCAGCGAGATGGTCTGCGCCACCTCCAGCAGGCTCTTCTTCTCGCCGGCCGCAGCCACGCCCGCCGTGTCATCGACCTCGCCCCCGCAGCGCCCGGCCATCCAGTCGCAGAACTCCAGCACGTTGGTCCAGCGCGCCGCCGCCAGCTTCTCGCTGTCCTCGCTGTCGTACAGGTGCTTCTCGTAGCCGATGTCCTTGAGCCAGTCGGCCAGGAAGGCCTTCGCATCCTCGGCGCCCAGCGTGTGGCGGGCGCGATATTCGAGGTCGTTCACGTAGCGGCCGAATTCGTGCAGGCTGCCCACCGCCTTGGCCGGCAGCGCCGCGCCGAGCGAGGAGGAGAACAGGGCCTCGAACAGCGACAGCTTGTACTGGCTGGCGAACACGCCCAGGTTCGCGAGCGTGGTGTGGCCGATGCCGCGCTTGGGCGTGGTCACCGCGCGCAGGAAGGCCGGGTCGTCGTCGTTGTTCACCCACAGCCGCAGCCAGGCGCACAGGTCGCGGATCTCGGCACGGTCGAAGAAGCTCTGGCCGCCCGAGACCTTGTAGGGGATCTGCGCCTTGCGCAGGGCCTGCTCGAACACCCGGGCCTGGTGGTTGGCCCGGTACAGCACCGCGAAGTCCTTCCAGTCCTTGCCCTGCCCGTTGGCACGGATCGACTGGATGCGGGCGACGACGCGCTCGGCCTCGTGCGCCTCGTTGTCGCAATCGACCACCCGCACCGGCTCGCCCTCGCCCAGCTCGGAGAACAGGGTCTTGGGGAACAGCTTGGGGTTGGGCTGGATGACGTTGTTGGCGGCGCGCAGGATGGCGCCGGTGGAGCGGTAGTTCTGCTCCAGCTTGACCACCTTCAGCTGCGGCCAGTCCTGCGGCAGGCGCTTGAGGTTGTCCAGCGTGGCGCCGCGCCAGCCGTAGATCGACTGGTCGTCGTCGCCCACCGCGGTGAAGCGGCCACGCTCGCCCACCAGCAGCTTGAGCAGCTCGTACTGCGTGGCGTTGGTGTCCTGGTATTCGTCGACCAGCACGTGGCCCAGGTGCTGCTGCCACTTCGTGCGGACTTCGGCGTGGTCGCGCAGCAGCTTCAGCGGCAGCCCGATCAGGTCGTCGAAGTCCACGCTCTGGTAGGCGGTGAGCCGCTCCTGGTAGCGCGCCATGATGCGGGCGGTGACCTTCTCGTGGTCGTCCCTGGCCTGCGCCTCGGCCTGGGCCGCGTCCAGGCCCATGTTCTTCCACAGGCTGATCGCCCACTGCCACTGGCGCGCGGTGGCGGCGTCGGTGGTGCCGCCGGCGTCCTTCAGGATCGCGGTGACGTCGTCGGTGTCGAGGATGGAGAACTGCGGCTTGAGGCCCAGCACGGCGCCGTCCTGGCGCAGCAATCGCACGCCCAGCGCGTGGAAGGTGCAGATCACCACCTCCTTGGCCTCGCGACCGATCAGGCCCCTGGCGCGCTCGCGCATCTCGGCGGCGGCCTTGTTGGTGAAGGTGATGGCCAGGATGCGGCGCGCTGCCACGCCCGACTGGATCAGGCGGGCGACCTTGTGCGTGATCACGCGCGTCTTGCCCGAGCCGGCCCCGGCCAGCACCAGGCAGGGCCCGTGCATGTAGTTCACTGCTTCCTGCTGGGCGAGGTTGAGGCCGGACATTCGGGGGGTACTGCGGGCACGGGGCGCGGGGAGGGGGAAGCGGCGCATCATAAGCGCCGGCCTGCGCGCACCGGCGGCAAAAAGACCGCTGCGGGTTGCACGGACAATACGCCGCGTGCTCGATGTCCTGAAGGTCACCTTCCCCTTCTTTGCCCTGGTGCTGTGCGGCTACCTGGCTGCGCGCTGGCGCCTGCTGCCGCTGGAGGCGATCGGCGGGCTCAACTCGTTCGTCCTGTACTTCGCGCTGCCGGCCATGCTGTACGAGTTCGGCGCCGGCACGCCGCTGCCGCAGTTGCTGGACCCGGTGGCGTTCACCGTGTACCTGGCGTGCGCGCTGCTGATGGTGGCGGGCACGGTGCGGTTCAGCCTGAATGCGCGGATCGGGTGGAACGACGCCGCCTTCGGGGCGCTGGTGGCCGCTTTCCCCAACACCGGCTTCATGGGCGTGCCGCTGCTGGTGGCGCTGCTGGGGGCCGCGGCGGCCGGCCCGGCCATCCTGACCATCATGATCGACCTGGTGATCACCAGTTCGCTGTGCATCGCGCTCTCGCGGCTGGACGGCGCCGACGAGCACGGCGCGGCCACGGCGGCCCGCAAGGCGCTGCGCGGCATGGCGCTGAACCCGATGCCGTGGTCGATCGCGCTGGGCGCGCTGTCCTCCGGCCTGGGCGTGCTGCCGATCCAGCCGGTGATGGCCACGATCTCGCTGCTGGCCGACGCGGCCTCGCCGGTGGCGCTGTTCACCATCGGGGCGGTGCTGGCGCGCTCGCAGGTCGTGGCCGCCGCGTCCGAACACGGTCCGCTGCCGGCGCGCGATTTCGTGCCGGTCGCGGCGGCCAAGCTGCTGGTGCACCCGCTGCTGGTCTTCGCGGCCGGCCATGCCGCCATCGCGCTGGGCCTGCTGCTGGACCGCTTCTCGCTGTCCGTGATGGTGCTGGTGGCGGCGCTGCCCAGCGCCAGCAACGTATCGATGCTGGCCGAGCGCTTCGAGGCCGACAACGGGCGGATCGCCCGCATCATCCTGCTCACCACCGCGGTGGCGTTCCTCACGTTCTCGGCGGCCGTCGCGATGGTGAAGTGACACGCAACGGGTTCGTCCGTTCCGTGTCTCCGTTCCCTGTCATTCCGGCGAAAGCCGGAATCCACCGCCTCCCCGATCGAGACGGCGGCGATGGATTGCGGCTCGAGCCCCGATGACACCCGTCAATTGGCGGCGTGAGGGCCGCGATGGCATGTCAGGTGCCTTGCCGGCGGTCGAAGCCGCGCTGCTCCGGCCAGCGCGGCGGCTCCTGCATGCGGCGGCGCTCGGCGCGCCACCACTTGCGGCGTTCGTTCAGCCGCTCGAACGGGAACAGCCCCGGCAAGGCGGCCGACGACAGGTTGTTCAGCGAGCGCCGGGCCTCCAGCACGAAGGCCTGCACCACCTGGCGCTCGCTGACCTCCTGCCCTTCCTCGATGCGGTACAGCGCGTGGATCACGTACAGGCCCAGCATCGCCGAGATCGCGAACAGGAACTCCCAGTGCGCGAAGCTGAAGATGCCCACCTCCTTCCACTGCCCGGGCGATTGCCAGCGCACCACGGCCGACAACTCGCTGGCCTGGAACGCCTGGGCCAGCGCGCCGGCCAGCAGCGGCGCGATGCCGCCCGCCACCGCCGAGGCCAGCCCGATCGCGGCCAGGTAGACCGTGCCCTGACCGTGCGGGGCCAGCTTCAGGCCCAGGTTGCCGGTGGCCAGCACGATCCCGCCGGTGGCGATGCCCATCACGAAATGGATGGCGTACAGCAGCCCGAGCTGCCACTGCGCATCGCTCACCCCGTCGACGAACACCAGCGCCAGCACGCAGGTGAAGTGCACGGGCAGCGCCACCGCCAGCACGCCCTTGTTGGACAGCCGGTCCGACAGCCGGCCCCAGAGGTACAGGGTGAGCGCGTTGCTCACCTGGCTGGTCACCCACAGGCTGGTGACCGTGCCCACCGCGTAGCTGCGCTGCTCGATCAGGTAGACGGTCAGGAACGGCGCGGTGAAATTGGAGGCGATGGTCCATGCCGCCAGGAAGATCAGCAGTCGGCGGAAGTTCGGATGCGTGAACGGCCGGCGCAGGCGCTCCAGCACACCGCCGTCCGGCCCGCCCGCGGGCATGGCCGGCTCGGGCGCGCGACCCAGGTGCCAGGAGCTGATGAAGCCGGCGACGCCCGCGATCGCGAACGCGGCCGCATAGGCGTACATCGGATCGCCCTTGGGCGCGCTGTCGACCAGCTGGCCGGCGGCCAGCGTGCCGACGCAGGCCAGCGCCGTGCCGAAGAACAGGCGGCGCGAAAAGAAGCTGCCCAGCCCCTCATGCGGGATCAGCTGGTGCAGCCACGAGTTGATGGCGCAGCCGCCGACCGCATTGAAGGTGGCGATCAGCACCTGCGCGGCGATCAGCGCCGCCAGCGCGTAGCCGCCCGGCACGAAGGGCAGCACGGCCATCGCCAGCACCACCACCCGTGCCGCGGTGATCGTCAGCACGCCGATGCGCCGTCGCAGCCGCACCCGTTCGACCAGCAGGGTGGCCGGCAGCTGCGAGGCCTGCGCCAGGAAGGGAATGGCCGCCAGCAGGCCGACCTGCAGCGGGGTTGCGCCCAGGGTGAGCGCGAAGGCGACCAGGATCACGCCGCCGGAAAACGCGCCCGACAGGCTCGCCCATGCGAGATCCTGCACCAGCGCGCGCTGGCCGTGCGCCAGCTGTTCCGCCGTGACGTGGGCAACCGGGCGCAGCATCGTTCAGCGGGCGCCCCCTGCGCCCGGCTGCGCGCCGCAGGACCTCAGGCGGCGCCGTGCAGGCGCGCGGCGAAGTCGCCGTGCAGCGCCTTCGTCAGGTTGCGGCCGCGCCGCTCCGCTTCCGGATCGGGCAGGTCCAGCATCTCGCGCACGGTGGGCAGGGGCTCCAGGCAGGGCCCGAGCGCCGCCTCGAGGACACCCAGGCCGGTGGTTTCCAGTTCGGGGGAACCGCTTCGTTCCAGGTGCGCCTTGAGGTCGCGCACCACGCGGTGCATGAAGAGCTTGGTCGTTTCGGGCACCAGCAGGTCGCCGTTCATCTGCTCCTGGGCTCGGGGAAGATAGGACATCGCACGCACTCCACAAGTTGTGGCCAGTGTGCGGCGCCCGGTTCGCGCCTGCTGTCAGCGGCCTGCCTGCCCCCATGTGCGCGCGCGGCCCCTCAGGCCGACAGCCACTGGCGCATCTTGCGAAAGACGGCATCGCTGGCCAGCAAGCCCATGTGGTCCACGCCCTGCGCGACCCAGCGGTGTTCGTCGGCCAGGCCCGGGTCCTCGCGCATGCTCCCGGCGCGATCCAGCGCGCTGGCCACGGACACCAGTGAGTCGCCGCCGCCGTCGCCGACGGCGCCGGCTATCGCATGCACGCGCACGGTGGGCGGCAGCTGCGCGCCGGCGCCGGGCGGTGCCACGCCTGCGCGCGGATCGGCGGCCAGCACGCGGCCGGCGATGAAATCGTCGATGCCGGCGCTGCGCCGCCGCGGCAGCCGCGCGGGCAGCAGGCCCGCGGCGTGTCCGCCGCCCAGGCGTGCCAGCCAGGCCGCGACCTGGCGCGGATCGGCGCCGCCGTGCGGGGTGCCCAGGCACACCAGCTGCCGCACGCGCGCGGGCCAGGCCATGCCGCTGCGGCCGGCCTGGTGCAACGCGCTGCGCAGCACCAGCCCGCCCATGCCGTGCCCCACCAGCACCACGCCCTGCAGCGGCTGCGGCCAGTGCGACAGCACGGCCTGCAGTTCGGACGCGAGCTCGCGGCCCACTGCGGCAACCGGCCGGCCGCTGCTGTAGTGCGCATGCAGGGGCGTGCAGTCGAAGGCGGCAGCCAGCGCCTGCGCGTGGCCCGCGCCATGGCGCCTCCAGTGCAGCGGGTCCAGGCCGAGGTCGTGCGCCAGCACCAGCACGCGCGGTGTCGGCGTGTCGCCGCTGCGCTGCAGGCAGGTGCGGATCGCCAGCGGGTTGTCGCTGCGGTGGAGGTGGTCACCGGCCAGGGCATTCAGGAGCGCGAGCAGCGCCTCGCGCCGGGGAGAAGGCTCGTCCGGTTCCCGCTCGCGGTGCGGATCGGCCAGCGTGGCCTGCAGCGAAGCGAGCGCGAGGTCCATGGCGCCGCCGGCCAGCCCGGTCGTGCCGCGCAGTCCGTAATAGAGGGTGGCGCCCCAGCCGCTGCGCGGCGCAGCGATGCGCGCCCCCAGCGGGGGCGGCTGGACGCGGGCCAGGCGGTCGTGGGCGGCTTCCATGCGGTCGATGCCCAGCTTCACGCCGTCCATCGCCAGCCGCATGCCGCCGCGCAGGTCGCGCACGGCGGCGGCGGCCTGGCGCGGCCAGGCGGCACGCGTCGTCGCTGCGGGGCTCGGCATTGGCATCCTCCCTGTCCTTGTGCGCCGCCCATGCTAGGCGCGCGACGCCGGCGCCTGCGTAGGAAGAGGGTGACAAAAGCGGCGGCCGCACCGGCTTGCCGACCCGGCACGGCCGCACACCCCGCGCCGCCGCGTTCCTACACCCCGACGCCGGCCGGGCTGCCCAGAATGGCCGCAGGACTCGCGGCTGCGGCCGCGCTCCGCTTCTCATCATTTTTTTGGATCCGGGAGTTTCGACATGCTGAAGACCACACTGACCGCCGCGCTGCTGACCACGGCTGCCCTGGGCCTCGCCGCCTGCGATGTGCAGAAGACCGACGAAGGCAGCGTCGCGCTGCCCAAGTACGACGTCGACAAGACGCAGGAAGCCAGCGTCAACCTGCCGAAGTACGACGTCCGGAAGACGCAGGAGGGCAACGTCACCCTGCCGAAGGTGGACGTCCAGAAGACCGAGGAGGGCAAGGTGGACCTGCCCAACTACAACGTCAGGACGCCGGACGTGGACGTCGGCACCACGCAAAAGCAGGTCACCCTGCCGGATGTGGACGTGAATGCCGAGAAGAAGACCATCGAGGTGCCCAAGGTCACGGTGACCACGCCCGACGAGAAGGAGCAGCAGGCGAAGGCGGGCGAGAAGCAGTAGCCGGGCGGTGTCGTGCCGGGCTCGGGCCCGGCATCCCTTTCCGGAAGTCGGGCGCCGGGCGGCGGCCGGGAACTCGATTGCGGGTCAAGCCCGCAACGACATGCGCGCCTGGGCCTGCAGCGGCGCGCGCAGCGCCGTCATGGCGCGCTCACTCGGGCTCGCTGCCGCGGATCACCAGCACCGGTGCCGTCGCCAGCCGGATGATCTGCTCGGCGCCGCTGCCCAGCAGCAGGCGCCCCATGCCGCGGCGCCCGTGGGTGCCGACCACGATCAGGTCGGCCTTCCACTCCTTGGCGCACTGGGCGATCGATTCACCCAGGCGGTTGGCGGTCTGTTCCAGCAAGCGGGTCTCGACGTCGACGCCGGCGTCGCGCGCGCGCTGGGCCGCCTCGTTCAGCGACCTCGCCCCGGCCTCGCGCGCCACCATGAGCAGCTGGCCCGAGTAGTCCATGCCGGCGACGAAGGCGAGCTCCTCCACCGCATGCACTGCCAGCAGCCGGCCGCCGGACGCGCTGGCGAACTCGATGGCGGTGGACAGGGCCTGCAGCGCGGTGGCGCTGCCGTCGACGGGAACGAGGATGCGTTGGTAGCTGGGCATGGGAACCTCCTGCGCGCGGACAACCGCGGCCCCGAGCATATCGGCGCGCGGCGGCCGCCGCCGTCGCCGGCACGACGCCGGTCAGGCCGGCCGCACCTGCACCTGCCCGCGCAGCCGGTCCACGTCCTGCGCTCGTGCGAGGCTGGTGCCGCCGCCCAGCAGCGAGGCGCTGCCGGCTGCCATCGCGGTGGCCAGCCCGTCGGCGAGGTCGCCGGAGCGCTCCAGCGCGAACACCAGCCCGGCCAGGAAACTGTCGCCGGCGCCCACCGTGCCGGCCACGTCCACCGCCAGGCCCGGCGCGCGCAGCGCCTGCTCGCGCGTGACCAGCAGCGCGCCTTGCGCGCCGAGCGAGACGGCGATGACCTCGGCCCGGCCCCGGGCGATCAGCGCCCGCGCCGCGCGCAGCCAGTCGGCCTCGCCGGCCAGCGGCTCGCCGGCGAGCGCGCGCAGTTCCGACAGGCTGGGCTTGGCCAGGTACAGCCCGGCCTCGAAGGCGGCCGGCAGGGCCGCACCGGAGGTGTCGACCACCAGCCGGCTGCCCAGCCCGCGCGCCACCGCCGCCAGCTCGTGCTGGAACGACAGCGGCACGCCCGGCGCCAGGCTGCCGCTGGCGACGATCCAGCGCGGCGCCGGCGCGAAGCGGCCGAGTGCGTCGAGGCAGGCGCGCCATTCGCGCTCGCCCAGTTCCGGTCCCGGCAGCACGAAGCGGTACTCGCGGCCGGTGGCGCTCTCGCCGACCGTGAAGCTCTCGCGCGTCTCGCCGCCGATGCCGATGCAGTGCACCGGCACGTCCTCGGCCTGCACCAGGTCGCGCAGGCGGTCGCCGGTCGGCCCGCCGCAGGGGAACACGGCCGTCACGCCGGCGCCGAGCCGGCGCAGCACCCGCGCCACGTTGATGCCGCCGCCGCCGGGGTCGAAGCGCGGCTGCGCGCAGCGCAGCTTGTGCGCATCGACCACGCGCTCGGTGTGCGTGGAGACGTCGAGCGCGGGGTTCAGCGTCAGCGTGACGAAGTCGGCCATGCGGGGATTGTCCCCCGCGCGGCGCTGCCGGCGGGATCAGGCGATGGTGATCTTGCGCGCGGCCGCCGGCGCCTTCTTGGGCAGCTGCAGGCTCAGCACGCCGTCGGCGTAGCTGGCCTGCACCTTGCCGTCGTCGATGTCGCTGGCCAGGCTGAAGCTGCGCGACATGCTGCCGTAGTAACGCTCGCTGCGCAGCACCTTGTCGCCTTCGCCGCGGGTCTCCTTCTCGCTCTTGCATTCCGCGTCGATGCGCACCACGTTGCCGTCCACCCGCACGTGGATGTCCTCCTTGCGCACGCCGGGCAGGTCGGCCTTGACCTGGTAGCCCTGGTCGTTCTCGCTCACGTCGATGCGCATGCGCAGGGGCTGGTTGTCTTCGTTGTGCATCGGCGCGAAGAAGCGCCGGAAGGCTGCATCGAAGGGATCGCTGAACGCGGGGTCCAGCACTCGCAGGTTGCTCATGGTGGTCTTGCTCCTTGCTCGTCGATGGGTCGGCGCCGGTCGGCGCCGGCTCCCATGGTCCCCGGCCCGGAACCGCTGTCCAGCCAAAGCCGGCGGCATCGCGCGTAGGCGCACGCTTGCGTCGGGCTGGGAGGGTCCAGGCGTGCGCACGCGAGCGCGACAATGCGGCGATGAGTGGACTCGTGCCCCTGATCGACACCTTCCGCGGCGGCACGCTGGAGTGCCGGCACTTCGGCGCGGTGGCGGTGTGCGACGCCCAGGGCCGCGTGCGGGCCCAGGCCGGCGACCCGCACTGGCTGAGCTTCACCCGATCGACCCTCAAGCCGTTCCAGGCCCTGCCCTTCGTCGAAGCCGGCGGCCCGGCCCACTTCCGTTTCAGCGAGCGGCAGCTGGCCCTGCTGTGCGCCAGCCACAGCGGCGAGCCCATGCACGTGCGGGAGGTGCAGGACATGCTGGCCAAGGCGGGCCTGGACCACACGGTGCTCCAGTGCGGCTGCCACCTGCCGATCTACGTCGGCGACGGCGTCGGGCCGGCGCCCGACCGCTTCGACGAGCGCCACCACAACTGCAGCGGCAAGCACGCCGGCTTCGTCGCCTGGTGCGTGCAGCATCGCCAGCCGGTCGAGAGCTACCTGGACCCCGGCCATCCGCTGCAGCAGGCCGTGCGGCGCGACGTGGCCCGTGCGGCCGGGCTGGCGCCCGAGCGCATGAAGAGCGGCACCGACGGCTGCTCGGCGCCCAACTACGCGCTGCCGCTGTCCAGCTTGGCGCGGGCCTATGCGCGGCTGGCCAGCGGCGAGCGCGACGCCGAGTTCGGCGCCAGCTTCGGGCCGCTCTCGCAGGCCATGCGCGCCCATCCCGAACTGGTGTCCGGCACCGGGCGCAACGACCTGGCCTTCATGCAGGCCGGCCGCGGCGACTGGGTGAGCAAGGCCGGCGCCGATGGGGTGCAGGCGGTGGCCAGCGTGAGCCGGGGCGAGGCGATCGCGGTGAAGGTGATCGACGGCAGCAAGCTGGCGGCGACCGCGGCCGCGCTGGCGGTCATGGACCAGCTCGGCTGGCTGGACGAGCGCCAGCGCGAGGAGCTGCGGCCCTGGCGGGCCGAGGTGGTTCGCAGCGTGCGCGGCGCACCGGTGGGCGAGCGGCGCGCGGCGTTCCGGCTCGGGCGCGGCGGCTGACGCCGGCACCCGCCCGGCGCCTGCACGGGACGGACGAGACGCGGCGGCACGGGATCGCGGCCACCGTCTGCCCCGGCGAAGGCGGCAGCCGGCGTGTCGGGGCGGTCAGGCCGCGGCAGCGCCGGCCTGGGCCTGCTCGTCGCTGCGCTGCTGCCACCACAGCACGCCCAGCGCGCCGGCCACCATGCCGATCACCGCCAGCAGCGAGCCGGCCGACAGCAGGGCGGCGCCGGTGATGCCGTTGCCGACCGAGCAGCCCAGCGCCGTCACCCCGCCGAAGCCCATCAGGGCGCCGGCCGCCACGTTGGTGAGCAGCTCGCGCGGGGTGCGCGGGGTCTCCAGCCGCCAGTCGCCGCGCCAGCGCGCGCTCAGGTGGCTGCCCAGCACCATGCCGGCCACCAGCATCACGCCGAAGGTGGCCACCGTGTTGCGGTCGGTCCAGAGGGTCAGGAGGTCGAAGGTGTGGGCCAGCGGCGCCACGAACGACAGGCCTTCCGGCCGGCGGCCCTGGGTGCCCAGCCAGGCCGCGTCCAGGGTTTCGGGGTGCTCGGCGACGAAGCCGACATGGCCGGTCAGCCAGAAGGCGGCGGCGACCAGTACGCCGACGCCGGCGCCGCCGATCCAGGCGCTGGACTCCAGCCGGCCGCGCAGGCGCCAGGCCAGGCCGCCCACGGCCAGCAGCAGCAGGGCCGCGAAGGCGGCGCGAACCGCGCCGGCCGACAGGCCGAGCGCGCCGCCGAGCAGCGAGCCGAGGTCCTGCGGCCGCGACAGCGTGACCGACAGGCTGTCGAACAGCGCCGTGCGGGGCACGGCGAGGATGCCCCGGATGGTCATGATGGAAACGAGCGCCACCACCGCCAGCGTGATCCAGGCGTTCAGGTCGCCCTGGCCGGCCTTGACCAGGCAACGCTGCGGGCAGCCGGGCGCCAGCATCATGCCGACCCCGAACAGCAGCCCGCCGGCCAGCGCCGAGAACCAGGGCAGGCGCTCGCTCCAGGCCAGGGCGCGGGTCGCGTCGAAGGCGCCGGCGGCGATCATCGCCTGCAGCAGCACCGCGCCGACGGCCACCGCCAGCACCCAGGAGAACAGGCGCGAGGGGCCGCGGAAGGTGACCCAGTCGGCGATGCCGCCGCGCACGCAGAACCGGGTGGCCTGGGCCACCGCCCCGAACGCCATGCCCAGCGGCAGCGCGCCCCAGACCACCAGGCGGGTCAGGAGGGTGAGAGTCTCGGGGGTGGCATCCATGGGGGCTCGTGCTCGGCGTGGGCCGGGATGATAAACAAGGCCGTGCGCCGGCGCCGGCGGGTGTTCCGATGGCAGCGGCGGGATCGGGGTGGGAGCCGGATGGCGGGGCAAGCCTGCCCCGGCAGGAGGCCGGCCGCGCTCAGGCCAGCGCCTGCATGGCGCCGAAGTCCGGCATGGCCGAGCTGGCGTAGCCGATGCCGGCAAGCGAACCGAGCGCCACGCGGCCGTCGCGGATGCGCAGGCGCACGGCGCCGTGGCTGCGCTCGTACAGGTCGGGATGCGCGCGCAGGAAGGCCTGCTGCTCGGCCTCGGGCAGGGCCGCCATGCCGTTGACGTAGTGGTGGCCGTTGCGCTCGACGTGGCGGATGCCCAGCAGGTTGGCCAGCGCCAGGTCCTGCTGCACCGACAGCCCCGCCTGCGTGGTCAGGTCCTCGCCGGACATGAAGTACAGGGGCTCGCCCGCTTCGCGGTTCCAGGCCGCGCAGCGCGCCGCGTTGAGGAGGGAGCGGTACACGCCCTTGCAGGTCTTGGACGACACCCCGGCGTAGCCGTGCGCGCGCGCCTGCACGAAGGCGTCGAGCTCGCCATCCGACTCGTCGATGATCACCGGCTTGCCCAGTTGCGCGCCGCGCAGGTCCTCGGTGAGCGCCAGCTTGCGCGCGATCGGCTGCTCGATGAACACGATCGAATCCCACAGCCGCGCCAGCGCCGGCGTGGCGCGGATCGCCGCCACCAGTTCGGCCACGCCGGCGGCGCACTGGTACTGCTCGTTGCCGTCCAGCGAGACGAAGTAGGGGTCGGGACTGCGGTCGAGCACTGCCGCGATCGCCTGCAGGCGCTGCAGGTCGGCCGGCACCTGGCCGCCCACCTTCAGCTTGAACCAGCGGTGGCCGTGGGCGGCGATCGCTTCCTCCAGCGTTTCGGGCAGGCCGTCGCCCACCCGCTGCGGCAGGTCGGCCCCGGTGATCGCGTCCAGCAGGCCGACGGTGTGGCGCGCCTCGATGTCGGCGCGCGGCTGCAGGCCGGCCAGCAGTGCGTCGATCGCCAGGCCGTCGAACTCGGGCCGGCCCGGCCCGATGCCGGCCAGGTTGCGGCGCACCGCGTCGTAGAAGGACAAGCCGGCCAGCCGGCACACCGCATCGAGCACCGCCCGGTCGACCAGGGCCGGCCCGTAGGCCGCCAGCAGCGGGTTGAAGCCGCGCCGGCCGCACAACGCCTGGTGCGCATCGTGGTGGCGGGCGAAGTGGCCGAAGGCGGTGGCCGGCGCGGCGTCGGCCAGGTAGGCCTCGCGCGCCAGCCGCAGCACCTGGCGCAGCTGATCGAAGTTGTCCTCGTTGGACAGCTGCAGGTTCTTGTCGAACCACTTGGGCGCCATCAGCTCGGCCGCCGCACCCCAGTGGCCGAGGCCGCCGGCCGCCTCCACCCGCACGCGCGCGAACGCCTGCGGGCACTCGGTGAGCGTGACCACGCCGAAGCGGAACGGCAGGCGCAGCTTCACCGGCCGTTCGTACAGCTCGATCTCGCGCAGCCGCACGGGCAGGGCATCAGCCATGGTGCTGCAGTCCTTCCAGCAGCCCGCGCAGGTAGCCGATGGCGCGCGCGGCGCAGCCGGGCCCGTCGGGCACGTAGTCGAAGGGTTCGACCGCGATGATCCCGCCGTAGTGGCCCTGCTGCTGCAGCGACAGCAGCGTCCGCAGGATGGGCTCGAACGCCATCGCGCCCTGGCCGGGCCCGCGCCGGTTCGGGTCGTTGACCTGCACGTGGGCGACCTGGCCGCCGGGGATCCAGCGCGCCATCAGCTCGGCGACCGGCTCGCGCTCGGCCTGGCCGGCCGCGCTGCAGTCGATCATGGTCCTGAGGGCGGGCGAGCCGACCTCCTGCACCATCCAGGCGGCTTCCGCCACGGTGTTGACCAGGTCGGTCTCGCGCGGCGACAGCGGCTCCAGGCAGTAGGTCACGCCGCAGGCTTCGGCCCGGCGGGCGGCGCGCGCCAGGCCCTCGCGGGCGCGTGCCCAGGCCTGCGCGCGGGTGGCGCCGGGCGGCACCGAACGCTGCCGCGGCGAGCCGTGCACCAGGTAGCGACCGCCCATGGCTGCGCACAGCTCGACCAGGCGCTCCATCACGGCCGCCGTGCGATCGCGCAGCGCGGCGTCGTCGCCGACCAGCGACAGGCCGGCGGGCGCCACCAGCAGCCAGTGGAGGCCGGACACCTGCAGGCCATGGTCGTTCGCGATGCGGGCGAAGGCGGCGGCCTGCGCGTCGGTCATCCGCGACGGGTCTTCGGCCAGCGTGAACGGCGCCACCTCCAGCGCGTCGTAGCCGAGCGCAGCCGCCAGCCGGCACTGCTGCTCGAAGGGCAGTGGCTGCAGCACCTCGTTGCACAGGGCGATCTTCATGCGGGTCCCGCCGCCGGCCGGCGCGTGAACAGGCGGCGCACCCGCGGCAGCCTGAGGATCATCACCAGCGCGATCAGGGCGAACAGCGTGCCCGAGATCGGCCGGGTGAAGAAGGGCGACAGGTCGCCGTCGGACAGCACCAGCCCGCGGCGGAAGTTCTTCTCCAGCAGGTCGCCCAGCACGATGCCCAGCACCATCGGCGCGACCGGGTAGCCGAAGCGGCGCATCAGGAAGCCGATCAGCCCGAAGGCCACCATCACCCAGACGTCGAACAGGCGCGAGGCCAGCGCATAGGTGCCGATGGTGCACAGCACCAGCAGCATGGGCATGATGATGGTGGTGGGCACGCGCAGCACCTGCACCAGCAGCTTGGTCAGCGTGAGCCCGTAGATGAAGATGCCGATGGTGGCCAGCATCATCATGGCGACCACGTCGTAGACGAACTGGGGCGACTCGACCATGATCATCGGCCCCGGCTTGACGCCGTGGATCAGCATGGCCGCCATCAGCACCGCCGCCGGCGCCGAACCCGGCACCTGCAGCGTCAGCACCGGGATGATGGCGCCGGGCACGCAGGCGTTGTCGCCGGTCTCCGCGGCCATCAGGCCCTCGACCGAGCCCTTGCCGAACTGCTCCTTCTCCTTGCTGGCGCGCTTGGCGGCGGCGTAGGACGACCAGGCGGCCACGTCCTCGCCCACGCCCGGCACGATGCCCATGAAGGTGCCGATCAGCCCGCTGCGCACGATGGTGCGCCAGTAGCGCACCACGTCGGCGATCCTCGGGATCACCGAGTCGAGCGCACTCACCTTCACCGGCGGGCGCTTCTCCTGCATGGCCACCAGGATCTCGGCGAAGCCGAAGGCGCCGACCAGCGCCGGCACCAGCGAGATGCCGCCGGCCAGGTCGCGGTTGCCGAAGTTGAAGCGCTCGTAGGCATGGATGCCGTCCTGGCCGATGGTGGCGATGAACAGCCCGGCGATGCCGGCGATCCAGCCCTTGAGCGGGTCGCCGCCGGTGAGCGTGGCCGAGACGATCACGCCGAACACCGCCAGCCAGAAGAACTCGTAGGCACCGAACCGGAGCGCGAACTCGCCCAGCACCGGGGTGAACAGCGCCAGCGCCAGCATGCCGATCAGGGTGCCCAGCACCGAGCCGCTGGTGGCGATGCCCATGGCCTTGCCGGCCATGCCCTGGCGCGCCAGCGCGTAGCCGTCCAGGCAGGACGCAGCCGACGCCGGCGTGCCGGGGATGTTCAGCAGGATGGCGCTGCGGCTGCCGCCGTAGATGGCGCCCACGTAGGTGCAGATCAGCACCAGCAGCGCCTGCGAGGACGGCAGCTTGATGGTCAGCGTGGTCATCAGCGCCACGCCCATGGTCGCCGTCAGCCCCGGCAGCGCGCCGATCACCACCCCCACCAGCGCCGAGGCCAGCACCAGCAGGATCGAGCCGGGAGTCAGGAAGCTGGCCAGCGAGTGGCCGAACGCGAACAGGCCTTGGAACATCGGGAAACGGGGGACTCAGGGAAGCCGGACGTAGAAGATGTCCTGGAACACCAGCGTGACCACCGCGCTGGTGACGGCGCCATAGGCCAGCGCCAGCAGCGCCTGGTGCAGCACGCCGCGGCCCAGCGAGCCCTGCCGCGCGCGGTCGAAGCAGAAGATGAAACCGGCCACGAACAGCAGCGTGGCCAGCCAGAACGGCAGGCCGTGGCCGACCAGCACGACCGAATAGGCCAGCATGGCGCCGACCACGGCCGCCATGTAGCGGCGGTTGCCGGCCTGCGCCGGACCGGCCGCCGGCGCGCCGGATGCCTGCAGGCCGCCGCGCAGGATCGCGCGCCCCACCAGCACCAGGCCCAGCAGCAGCAGGGCCCCGCCGAGCAGCATCGGCACCAGGCCGGGGATCTCGTACGGGTTGATGTGCAGGTGCTCCAGCCGGTCCATGCGCCAGGCGCCGACGAAGACGAACGCGCCGAAGGCGGTCCACACCAGCGCCGACACCAGGTCGGCCCGCGGCGAAACGGCGCCCTCGGGCGCCGATTCCATGCTCATCGCGTTGGGCTCAGGGCTTGGGGATGCCCACCTGGTCGGGCGACACCTTGGTCTTGCCGGTGGCGTGCAGCAGCCAGGCGTTGGCCTGGATCGCCGGCATGGCGGCGGCCAGCGCGGCGTCGCCGGCGACCGGCTTGAACAGCGCGCCGCGGTTGACCGCGTAGGCCTTGATGGCAGCGTTGTTGGCGATGTTCTCGGACCAGATCTTCTGCATCGTGCCCACCACCTCGGGCGGCACGCCCTTGGGGATGAAGATGCCGAAGTAGTTGGCCGGCGCCGTGAAGCCGGGGATGGTCTTGCTGATCGGCTCGATGGGGCCGTAGCCCTCGATCTCCAGCGCCTGGTCGGACACGGTGGCCAGCGGCCGGATGCGCTTGCCGCGGATCATCTCGGCCTGCTCCACCGCCAGCTGGGTGGTGATGTCGGTCTCGCCCGACACGGTGGCCACCACGGCGGGGTTGCCGCCGTCGTAGGTGACGTGGCGGTACTTGACGCCCGTGGCGCGCGAAATCGCTTCCATCGCGTTGTGCCCGCCGGAGGTGACGCCGGCCGTGGCGACCTTGATCTCGCCGGGCTTGGCCTTCATCGCGTCCAGCAGCTGCTTCATGTCCTTGTAGGGCGTGTTGGCGCCGGCGCCGACCACCGCGATGTTGGCCACGGAGAGGAACAGGTGCCAGTCCCGGGCCGGCACGTCCAGCATGCCCAGCGCCTGGTAGGCCCCCAGGTCCTGCGCGGCGCCGGCCGTCCAGGTGTAGCCGTCCCTGGCCGCATCCCAGGCGTTCTTGGTGCCGATGGAGCCGGATGCGCCCGGCTGGTTGACCACGATGATCTTCTGCCCCAGCACCTTCTCCAGTTCCGCCGCGGTGACGCGGGTGATCTGGTCGGTCGAGCCGCCGGCGGCCCACGGGACGATCAGGTTGATCGGCTTGGTGGGTTTCCACTGCTGCGCCAGTGCGGGGGTCGCGAGGCCCAGGGCCAGTGCGGCGGCTGCGAGGGACTTGAGAAGGAAGCGCTTGTGCATGTTCGTCTCCGATGCAATTCCCCAAATGGTGAATTGATGCACTCTAGGCCCGCCGTGCCGGGCCTGTCAACGGAGGATTCTCCGGGGGCGCGCCGTCGCTGCGCCGCGCCCGCTCAGGCCAGCCAGCGCGCGCGGTGCTGCGCCACGAAGGCGTCGTCGACCAGGTGCGGGTAGTCGCGCTGCACGCGCGCGAGCTCTTCCGATTGCCCGGCACTGAGCCCTTCGGCCGGATCCAGGCACCAGATGCCCTGCAGCAGTCCCTGCTGCCGCAGCACCTCGTGGCAGCCGGCGATGCAGCCGTGGAAGTCGTGCGCCACGTCGAACAGGGCCGCATTGCAGTCGGTCACCTGCGCGTCCAGCGCCAGCAGCTCGGCCGGCGCCTGGCCGCTGTCCACCGCGGCGTGGATGCGCTCGAGCAGCTGCACGGCGCGTTGCGTCCACACGCTCCAGTGCCCGAGCAGGCCGCCGCGGATGCGCACGGTCACCGGCCGGCCTTCGTGCACGAACGTGAAGGGGCACAGCAGGTCCAGCACGATGTGGTCATCGTTGCCGGTGTACAGCGTCACCCGGTCGCCGGCGCCGGCGGCCACCACGCCGCGGATCACGTCCAGCGTGCGGTAGCGGTTGAAGGGCGCCATCTTGATCGCGACCACGTTGTCGATGGCGGCGAAGCGCCGCCAGAACGCGGCCGTCAGGGGGATGCCGCCCACCGCCGGCTGCAGGTAGAAGCCCACCAGCGGCAGGACGCCGGCCACCGCTTCGCAGTGGGCGACCAGCTGGTCCTCGGTGCTGCCCTTCATCGCCGCCAGGCTGAGCAGGCCGGCGTGGTAGCCGAGGCGGCGCGCGAGTTCCGCCTCGCGCACCGCCTGTCCGGTGGCGCCGGACAGGCCCGCCACCATGAACAGCGGCCGGCGCCCGCCCAGCGGCTCCCAGTCGCGCGCCGTCTGCATGGCCAGCGACAGCACCGGCTCGTACAGCCCGACGTCGCGGATCGCGAACTGGGTCGAATGCACGCCGACGGCGACCCCGCCGGCGCCGGCATCGAGGTAGTAGCGGGTCAGCGCGCGCTGGCGCCGTTCGTCCAGGCGGCGCTGGCCGTCCAGGGCCAGCAGGTGCGCCGGGATGACGGCGCCGCGGCGCAGCACGGCCAGGCTCTCGGGAGGTATCTCGTTCCAGTGCATTTCAAAGAACTCCAGAGGCCCCTTCCAGTGCCACCGCGGAACCGGCTCCGCCGGGCCGCTGGTGGCGCCCCCTCGAGGGGGCGCGGCCGGGAGGCCGCTTCGGGGGTGGGTCAGTACTTTCCGTCGCGCGCCTCGTAGTGGGTGGGCTTGCCCAGGCTGGCGCCGCCGCGCGCCACCCAGTCGGCGGTCCAGTCCAGCATGCGCTCGATCCCGACCTGCGGCGGGCCGAACAGGCGGAAGGCTTCGCTGCAGTCCACCAGCCAGGCCGTGGGCGCTTCCTCGCCCTGCAGGATCGGTTCGAGGCCGAGGCGCTCGCCCAATCCCATGGCCACCTCGCAGATCGCGATGCGCGGGCCGCTCAGGTTCAGCGGCGAGGTGGGGGTGTCGCAGTGCGCCAGCGTGCGCAGCGCCCAGTCGTTGGCCTCGCCCTGCCAGATGACGTTGGCGTGGCCCATGGCCAGGTCGATCGGCTGGCGCCGAAGCACCTTCTGCGCCACGTCGTGCAGCACGCCGTAGCGCATGTCGATCGCGTAGGACAGGCGCAGCAGCCGCCCGGGCGTGCCGTGCCGGTGCGAGAAGTGCTGGAACAGCCGCTCGCGCGCCACGCAGGAGTTGGCGTACTCGCCCGAGGGCGCCGTGGGCGGCAGCGACTCCGGCGCGCCCGGCCCGCGGGTGTCGACGAAGGGGTACACGCAGGCGGTGGAGAACGCCACGATGCGCGAGCGGGCAAAGCGCTCGGCCACCAGCGCCGGCACGTGGGCGTTCATCGCCCAGGTCAGCCATTCGCTGCCGGTGGAGCCGAACTTGCGGCCGGCCATGAACACCACGTTGGGCGCATCCGGCAGGTCGGCCAGCGCCTCGCGCGAGAGCAGGTCGGCCTCCAGGCAGTCGATGCCCTCGCGCTGCAGCTCCTGGCGCAGGCCCGGCTGCGAGAAGCGCGCCACGCCGATGACGCGCCGGCCGGGGTCGGCGCGCTTGGCCATGCGGGCCAGCGTGGGCCCCATCTTGCCGCCCACCCCCAGCACCAGGATGTCGCCCGGTGCGCGCTGCAGGGCCTGCGCCAGGGCCGCCGACGGTTGCGACATCGCGTCTTCGAGCTGGTCGACGTCATGGAAGCGGTCGGGCAGGTTCATGGCGGTCTCCGGGGCCACGATCTTCGGCCGGATGGTGCGTCCGGGCCATGCGGCCAACCCGTAGAACGAAGGGGCGAAGGCGGCCGGGCCGCGCACGGGGCAGGGGTAAGGGGTTGCCGCAGCGGCCGCCGTGCGAGGGAGGGCGGATAATTCCGGCTGGCCCTCCCATGGGCTGCCTGCCCGCGCGGCCGCGGCCACGCCGGTCTCGCGCGGTGCCTGCGGCCGCCGCGCCGCGCCACCTTCGAAGAACACGCAGCAGACTTTTCCATGCTCGAGATACTGACCCCCGCGTTCTGGCTCGCCGTCGGCCAGATCATCCTGATCGACATCCTGCTGGGCGGCGACAACGCCGTGGTGATCGCGCTGGCCTGCCGCGGGCTGCCCAAGCAGCAGCGCAAGCTGGGCATCATCTACGGGACCGCGGGCGCCATCGTGCTGCGCGTGATCCTGATCGCCTTCGCGCTCGCCCTGCTCGCCATTCCGTACCTGAAGGTGGTGGGCGGCCTGCTGCTGGTGTGGATCGGCGTCAAGCTGCTGCTGCCGCCCGGGGACGAGGACGACCACGCCAGCGTGGCGTCCAGCGACAAGCTGTGGGGCGCCGTCAAGACCGTGATCGTGGCCGACCTGGTGATGAGCGTGGACAACGTGCTGGCCATCGCGGGCGCCGCCGAGAACGCCGGCCAGCACCAGCTGTTCCTGGTGATCTTCGGCCTGATCGTCAGCATCCCGATCATCGTGGCCGGCAGCCAGCTGGTGCTCAAGCTGATGGACCGCTTCCCGATCATCATCACGCTGGGCGGCATGCTGCTGGGCTGGATCGCGGGGCACATGATCTTCACCGACCCGGCGCTGCACGCACACCTGCCCGACTCCAAGGTCTGGGAATACGGCTTCGCCGTCGCCGGTGCGCTGCTGGTGCTGGTCCTGGGCAAGGGGCTGGCCGCGCGCCGCGAAGGGAGCTCGGAAGCCGCCTGAAGGCAGGAGAGTCGTCCCCGCGAAGCTGGCAGGGCACCGCCCCACGCGCGCGCCATCGGCCCGACAATCGCGCCATGGGCACAGACCGGACCGTCAGCCTCATCGGCGCCCCCACCGACGTCGGCGCCAGCGTGCGTGGCGCCGGCATGGGGCCCGACGCGCTGCGGGTGGCCGGCCTCATGGAGGCGCTGCGCGCGGACCGGCTGGAGGTGGTGGACCGGGGCAACCTGTCCGGGCCGCCCAATCCCTGGGAGCCGCCGCACGGCGGGCTGCGCCACCTGGACGAGGTGGTCGCCTGGAACTGGAGCGTGTACGGCGCCGTCGAGCAGGCGCTGGCCGAGGGCCACGTGCCGCTGCTGATGGGCGGCGACCACTGCCTGGCGATCGGCTCGATCAGCGCCGTGGCGCGCCACTGCCGGGCCCGGGGCAAGCGGCTGCGGGTGGTCTGGCTGGACGCCCACACCGACGTCAACACCGAAGCCATCAGCCCCAGCGGCAACCTGCACGGCATGCCGGTGGCCTGCCTGCTGGGGCACGGGCCCCAGCCGCTGGTGGGCTGGAGCGGCGAGCCGGCGGCGATCGCGCCGGACCAGATCGACTTCATCGGCATCCGCAGCGTCGATGCCGACGAGAAGCAGGCCATCCGCGCGCTTGGCCTGCAGGTGTTCGACATGCGCCACCTCGACGAGCACGGCATGCGCACCACCATGGCCGAGGTGCTGGCCGACGTGCACGAGGACACCCACCTGCACGTGAGCTTCGACCTCGACTGCCTGGACCCGATGGAGGCGCCCGGCGTGGGCACCGGCGTGCGCGGCGGCCCCACCTACCGCGAGATGCAGCTGTGCATGGAAATGATCGCCGACACCGGCCGGCTCGGCTCGCTGGACGTGGTGGAGATCAACCCGGCGCTGGATGTGCGCAACCGCACCGCCGAGCTGGCGGTGGAGTTCGTGCAGAGCCTGTTCGGCGCCTCCACGCTGGTGCGCTGAGGCCCGCCGTTTCCGCCGCGTCACGTCGGCGCCAAAGTGTCAACCACCCGGCCGCCCGTCGCGGTGCGGCGCTAGTCTGGCGGGTTGCAGCCGCCTTCTTCCGCCATGGACCCCGCCGTCGAGCAGCAGGATTTCAGTCCGCCCCGGCCGCGGCGCGTGATCCTGCGCGGCCTGCCGGTCGCCATCGTGGCGCACGTGCTGTTCGTGCTGGCGCTGGCCTGGACCCTGGACTGGAAGCGCCAGCCGGATCCGTCGATGGCGGCGATTCCGCTGCCGCCCCCGGCCGCGGCGCCGGCCGATCCGACCCGCGCCATGGGCGCGCCACCGCCGGCGCAAGCGGAGCCGGAGGCGGCCCAGCCGGGCCGCCAGGAGGCACCGCGGGGCACGCGCTGAGCCGTCAGGCGGCGCGCGGCAACGCAGCGCCAGCGCGACGCCACGCGCATCCGACCCCGATGGCTCAGCGTTGGGCGTCGCCGTCGGCTTCGGGTTCGCTGTCGGAGTCGAGGTCGGTGAACTCCTGGCTGTCGGGGTCGGCTTCCGGGAAACCGTTGCCGGACCCGGGGCCGGCCTCTTCCTCTTCTTCCTCCCCGCCGGCGCCCATGTGCACCACCCGATCGGGGGCGATGTCGGCGCCCTCCTCGAAGTCGCCGCCGAACACCCCGGCTCGCTCGCCGGTGCCGGGGCCGTCGGAGTCGGCGTGCACCTCGCGCGTGCCGCGCGCGTCGCTGCCGGTGTCGGAGTTGTCGCTCGGGCCGAGCGCGTCGCTGTCTCGGCCGCGGGGCTGGACGGGCGCGGGGTCGGCGCCCAGGATGCTGCTGTAGGCCATGGGGTTCTCCTGTGGTCTGGCCGCAGTGTGGGTGCGTCGCCGCTGCTGTTGCGTAGTCGGCAGGGCGCGACTGCTGTCGGACGCGGCGCATAATCGGCCGCTCACTCCCGTTCGCCGGCAGGAGCATGACAGCTGCGCAGCCCGACCCGCCGGAGGAGCCTTCCGGTAGTCCTCCCTCCGAACGCCTCGCCGAGCGCGGCAGCGCAGCGCCGCAGCAGCCGGGTGTCGAGCGTTTTCCGGGCCGCCGCGCCGCGCCGGCCGACCTGCACCTGAAGCTGCTGGAGCGGCTGGGGCCGCCTTCGGTGCTGGTCGATGCCCGCCGCGCGGTCGTCCATTTGTCCCCCCAGGCGGGCCGCTACCTGCAATGGCGCGGCGGCGGCCCCTCCCACGATCTGCTCGAGCTGGCCGACCCGGCACTGCGCCCGGTGCTGGCTGCCACGCTGCTCCAGGCCGCCCGGACCCAGGCGGAGGCCCGGTCGGAACCGGTGGAGCTGGACGGCGAAGACGGTCGGCACGGCCTGTCGGTTCGCGTGGTCCCGGCGGCCGACCTGGCGCCCGGCTCGATGCTGGTGCTGTTCGAACGCTGCGCGCTGGCCGCGGACGCGGGCCAGGCCGAACTCGAGCGCACCAATCGCGAGCTGCTCGAGTTGCTGGAGGCGACCGGCATGGCCACCGTGTTCGTCGATCCGCAGCTGCGCGTGCGGCGCTACACGCCCTCGGCGACCCGCCTGTTCAGCCTGATCCCGGCCGACCAGGGGCGGCGGCTGACCGACCTCGCGACGCCGCTGGACTATGCCGAGCTGGCGGCCGACGCCCGCCGCGTGCTGGAGCGGGTGGAGCCGTTCGAGCGCGAGGTCGGCGACCGCGCCGGCCGCTGCTACCTGGCGCGGCTGCTGCCGTACCCCGCCGCGCAGGCCGGTGCGGCCGGCGTGGCGCTGTCCTTCCTGGATGTCACGGAGCGCAAGCAGGCCGGCGAGCAGCTGCGCTGGCTGTCCACGGTGGTCCACTCGTCCACCGACGCGATCATCAGCTTCTCGGTCGACTTCACCATCCTGAGCTGGAACGCCGGCGCCGAGCGCCTCTACGGCTACCCGGCGCAGGAGGTGGTCGGGCGGACGCTGTTCATGCTGGCGCCGGGCCGCGAGGCCGAGTACCACGAGAACATGCGGCGCATCCGCCTGGGCCAGGCCATCCAGTACGAGGCCGTGCGGCGCCGCAAGGACGGCACGGACGCACCCATTTCCGTGCGCGTCTCGCCCATCCACGGTCCGGACGGCGACGTCATCGGCGGCACCGCCATCGCGCGCGACATGAGCGCGGCGCTGCAGGCCAGCGCGGCGCTCAGGGCCAGCGAGGAGCGGCTGCGGCTGATGGTGGAGAACGCACGCGAGTACGCGATCTTCTCGATGGACCTGCAGCGCCGCGTGACGCGATGGAACGCGGGGGCCGAGCGCCTGCTGGGCTACTCCGAGGCCGAGATCCTCGGCCGGCCGGCCGACCTGATCTTCACGCCGGAGGACCGCGCCGCCGGGGCCCCGGACGCCGAAGCGCAGGGCGCCCTGCTGCACGAGCGCGCCGGCGGCGACCGCACGCACCTGCGTCGCGACGGCAGCCGCTTCTGGGCGGAGGGCGTGATCATGCTGATGCGCGACGGCGCCGGGCAGGCGGTCGGCTTCGTCAAGATCCTGCGCGACTGCAGCCAGGCGCGCGAGGCGCAACAGGCGATCGAGCGCAGCCAGGCCGAGTTGCGCCAGGCCCTGCAGGAAACGGAGCAGGCCCGGCGCGCGCTGGAGGCGTCGGACGCCAACAAGGACCGTTTCCTGGCCGTGTTGTCGCACGAGCTGCGCAATCCGCTGGCGTCGATCGCCAGCGCGTCGGAGCTGCTGCTGATGGCGCGCCTGCCCGAGTCGGCCCGGCAGAAGGCCGCCGAGGTGGTGCAGCGGCAGGCGCGCGCGATGAAGGCGCTGCTGGACGAACTGCTGGACGTCTCCCGGCTGACCCTCGGGCGACTGAGCATGACGCGCCACCCGGTGGCGGTGGCCGTCGTGATCCAGTCGGCCCTCGAGGCGACCCGGCCGCTGGTGCAGGCGGCTTCGCACGAGCTGGTGGTGCATCTGCCGCCACCGTCGGTGCAGGTCGACGGCGATCCGATGCGGCTGGCGCAGGTGGTGTCCAACCTGGTCACCAACGCGGCCAAGTACACCCCCGAGAGCGGCCGCATCGATGTCTCGGCCGAGGTCTTCCACGACGAGGTGGTGATCGAGGTGTCGGACAACGGCATCGGCATCGACCCGTCGCAGATCGACCGCATGTTCGACCTGTTCTCGCAGGGCCAGGGCTCGCTCGACCGCTCCAACGGCGGGCTGGGCATCGGGCTGGCGCTGGCGCGCAACATCGTCGAGCTGCACGGCGGCTGGATCATGGCCAGCTCGGCCGGCCTGGGGCAGGGCTGCCAGGTGCGGGTGGGGCTGCCGCTGCTGCGCGACGCCGCCGGTGCTGCGTCCATCGCCGGCGAGCCGCCGCCCCAGCAGGCGCCGGAGCCGGCCGCGGCTGCCGAGGGCGAGCTGATCCTGGTGGCCGACGACAACGGCGATGCGGCCTGGGGCCTGGCCAAGCTGCTGGAGCTGTCCGGGTTCCGGGCGGTGCTGGCGCGCAGCGGCGGCGAAGCGCTCCAGCTGGCCGAGCAGGAACGCCCGGCGGTCGCACTGCTGGACATCGGCATGCCGGACCTCAGCGGCCACGAGGTCGCGCGCCGGCTGCGGGCCACCGACTGGGGCCGCGCGATGATCCTGATCGCCGCCACCGGCTGGGGCCAGGACGCCGACGTGCAGCAGTCGATGGAAGCCGGCTTCGACGCCCACCTGACCAAGCCGCTCAACGTGGGGCGCATCCGCGGCCTGATCGAAGAGCTGTCGGCGCGCCGCAAGAGCTGACCGGCGCCGGTGCGGGCGCGATCCGGGTTGCGGCTAGCATCCCCGGATGACCTACCTGCTTGCGCTCGACCAGGGCACCTCCAGTTCCCGCAGCATCGTCTTCGACGCTGCCGGCGGCATCGTCGCCATGGCGCAGCGCGAGCTGCCGCAGGTCTACCCGCAGCCCGGCTGGGTCGAGCACGATCCGATCGAGATCTGGCGCGGCCAGCTGGCCACCGCGCAGGAGGCGCTGGCGAAGGCCGGCATCGCCGCCCGCGACGTGGCGGCGCTGGGCATCACCAACCAGCGCGAGACCGCGGTGGTGTGGAACCGCAAGACCGGGCAGCCGATCCACCATGCCATCGTCTGGCAGGACCGGCGCGGCGAGCCGCTGTGCGCGCAGCTGCGCGAGCAGGGGCAGGCCGACCGCATCCAGCAGCGCACCGGCCTGCTGATCGATTCCTACTTCTCGGGCACCAAGATCCGCTGGCTGCTGGACCACGTGCCCGGCGCCCGTGCCGCGGCCGAGCGGGGCGAGCTGGCCTTCGGCACCATCGACAGCTGGCTGCTGTGGCAGCTCACCGGCGGCGCGCTGCACGCCACCGACGTGACCAATGCCTCGCGCACGATGCTGTTCGACGTGCATCGCAACCGCTGGGACCAGGAGCTGCTGGATTTGCTGCAGGTGCCCGCCTCGCTGATGCCGCAGGTGCTGCCCTCCAGCGCCGACTATGGCCGCACGCTGGAATCGCTGCTGGGTGCGCCGGTGCGCATCGGCGGCGTCGCCGGCGACCAGCAGAGCGCGCTGTTCGGCCAGGCGTGCTTCCGCGAGGGCCTGGCCAAGAACACCTACGGCACCGGCTGCTTCCTGCTGATGCACACCGGCGGGCGCTTCCAGCGCTCGGCCAACGGCCTGCTCACCACCAGCGCGGCCCAGACGTCGGCGCAGCCGCAGTACGCGATGGAGGGGAGCGTGTTCGTGGGCGGCGCGGTGGTGCAGTGGCTGCGCGACGGCCTGGGCGCGATCCAGAGCAGCGCGCAGGTGCAGGCGCTGGCCGAGAGCGTGCCGGACGCCGGTGGCGTCATGCTGGTGCCGGCCTTCACCGGGCTGGGCGCGCCCTACTGGAAGCCTCATGCCCGCGGCACCATCACCGGGCTGACGCGCGGCACCACGGTGGCCCACATCGCACGCGCCGCGCTGGAGAGCATCGCCTACCAGAGCGCGGCGCTGCTGCAGGCGATGGCACGCGACGCGCAGGCCGCGGGCGTGGCGCCCGTCACCGAGCTGCGGGTGGACGGGGGCGCCTGCGTCAACGACCTGCTGATGCAGTTCCAGGCCGACCTGCTGGGCATCCCGGTGGTGCGGCCGGCCGTCACCGAGACCACGGCCCTGGGTGCCGCCTACCTGGCAGGGTTGTCGGCCGGCGTGTATGCAGGCACCGACGAACTGCAGGCGCAGTGGCAGGTGCAGCGGCGCTTCACGCCGGTGCTGCCGCGCGAGCGCGCGCTCGAGGCGATGTCGCGCTGGGAACACGCGGTACGGCAATCCACCCTTGCGTGAGCGGCGGGCATGGCCACAATCGGCGCATTCCACGCCCAAGGGGGAGAGATGAAGAGCCTGCCGTACGCCCTGGCGCTGCTGGCCGCCTGCGCACTCGCACCTGCCGCCGCGCAGACCACGCTCAAGCCGGGCCTGTGGGAGGTCCAGCAGAAGTTCCACGGCAATCCCGAGCTGGACGAAGCCATGAAGCAGATGCGCGAGCAGATGGCGTCCATGCCGCCCGAGCAGCGCAAGCAGATGGAGGCCATGATGGCGAGCCAGGGCGTGCAGGTGGCGCCCGGCGGCAAGGGCATGCGCATGTGCATGACCCGGGAGATGGTCGAGCGCAACGACATCGCCGGCCCGCAGGGTGACTGCAAGACCACGCAGCAGCAGCGCAGCGGGAACTCGATGAAGGTGGTGTTCACCTGCACCAACCCGCCCTCGCGCGGCGAGAGCCAGATCACCATGAAGGGCAACGAGGCCTACACGTCCCGCACCACCATCACCAGCACCGAGCGCGGCAAGACCGAGACCACGCACATGGAATCGTCGGGCCAGTGGCTGTCGGCCGACTGCGGCAGCGTCAAGCCGCCCGTGCCGCCCGCCGTCCGGAAATAGCCTGCGTCAGCGGCGCGGCCGGCTGCCGAAGATCGCGGTCCCCACCCGCACCATCGTGCTGCCGGCGGCGATGGCCGCCTCCAGGTCGGCGCTCATGCCCATGGACAGCGTGTCCAGCGGCAGCCCCTCGGACTGCAGTTGGCGGAACAGCGCGGCGGCCCGGGCATGCACCTGCAGCTGGGCGTCGAAGTCCGGGGCCGGCTCGGGAATCGTCATCAGCCCGCGCAGGCGCAGGCGCGGCAGCCGCGCCACTTCGCGCGCCAGCCCCGCCGCTTCGTCCGGCGGCACGCCCGACTTGCTGGCGCCGCCGTCGACGTTGACCTGGATGCACACCGACAGCGGCGGCTTGCCTTCCGGGCGCTGGTCGGACAGGCGCTGCGCGGTCTTCAGGCGGTCGACCGTGTGCGCCCAGTCGAAGTGCTGCGCCACCAGCCGGGTCTTGTTGCTCTGGATCGGGCCGATGCAGTGCCACTGCAGCGGCAGGTCGGCCAGCAGCGCCATCTTCTCCACCGCTTCCTGGATGTAGTTCTCGCCGAAGGCGAGCTGGCCGCCGGCGTGGGCCTCGCGCACCGCCTCGGGGCCGAAGGTCTTGGAGACGGCCAGCAGCGTGACTTCGTCCACGTCGCGGTGCGACGCGGCACAGGCGGCGGCGATGCGCGCCCGGACGGTCTGGAGGTTGTGGCGAATGCTCGTCATAATCGGCCGGCGCTTTTGACACGCACCGCAAGACGTCTGAGAGGGGATCCGGTGGATATTACCCAGCTGCTGGCATTCAGCGTGAAGAACAAGGCTTCCGACCTGCACCTGTCGGCCGGCCTGCCGCCCATGATCCGGGTGCACGGCGACGTGCGCCGCATCAACGTCGAGGCGCTGGACCACAAGCAGGTGCACGCCATGGTGTACGACATCATGAACGACACCCAGCGCAAGCAGTACGAGGAATTCCTCGAGTGCGACTTCTCGTTCGAGATCGAGGGACTGGCGCGCTTCCGCGTCAACGCCTTCAACCAGAACCGCGGTGCGGCCGCCGTGTTCCGGACCATCCCGTCCAAGATCCTGAGCCTGGAGCAGCTCAACGCCCCCAAGATCTTCGGCGACCTGGCGCTCAAGCCGCGCGGCATGGTACTGGTGACCGGGCCCACCGGCTCGGGCAAGTCCACCACCCTGGCGGCCATGATCAACCACCTGAACGAGACCGAGTACGGCCACATCCTGACGGTGGAGGACCCGATCGAATTCGTGCACGAGTCCAAGAAGTGCCTGGTCAACCAGCGCGAGGTCGGGCCAATGACGCTGTCGTTCGCGGCGGCGCTGAAGTCGGCGCTGCGCGAGGACCCCGACTGCATCCTGGTGGGCGAAATGCGCGACCTGGAGACGATCCGGCTGGCCATGACGGCGGCCGAGACCGGCCACCTGGTGTTCGGCACCCTGCACACCTCCAGCGCCGCCAAGACCATCGACCGGATCATCGACGTGTTCCCGGCCGAGGAGAAGGAGATGGTGCGCGCGATGCTGTCCGAATCGCTGCAGGCGGTGATCTCGCAGACCCTGTGCAAGACCAAGGACGGCTCCGGCCGGGTCGCGGCGCACGAGATCATGCTGGGCACGTCGGCCATCCGCAACCTGATCCGCGAAGCCAAGGTGGCGCAGATGTACTCGGCCATCCAGACCGGCAGCAACTTCGGCATGCAGACGCTGGACCAGAACCTGTCGGACCTGGTCAAGCGCAACCTGATCTCGCCGGCCGAAGCGCGGTCGAAGGCGAAGATCCCGGAGAACTTTCCTGGTTGAAGGGACTAGGGACTAGGGGCTGGGGACTAGGGGAAAAGACAGAAAACCAGGGACTGGTCGCGAGGGCGGGACGAGGGGTATTCCCCTGGCCCCTGGTCCCTGGCCCCTAGCCCCTGCGAAGCGACGCAAGGAGCGAGCGAATGGAACGCGACCAGGCCAGCAAATTCATCAACGACCTGCTCAAGCTGATGATCAGCCGCAACGGCAGCGACCTGTTCATCACGGGCGACTTCCCGCCGGCGATCAAGGTGGACGGCAAGGTCACCAAGGTGTCGCCGCAGCCGCTGTCCGGCCAGCACACGCTGGCGCTGGCGCGCTCGATCATGAACGACAAGCAGGCGGCGGAATTCGAGCGCACCAAGGAGTGCAACTTCGCGATCTCGCCGCCGGGCATCGGGCGCTTCCGCGTCAACGCCTTCGTGCAGCAGGGCAAGGTCGGCATGGTGCTGCGGGTGATCCCGCAGGTGCTGCCCACCATCGACAAGCTGGGCGTGCCGCAGGTGCTCAAGGAAGTGGTGATGGCCAAGCGGGGCATGTGCATCCTGGTGGGCGCCACCGGCTCGGGCAAGTCGACCACGCTGGCGGCCATGGTCGACTGGCGCAACGAGAACTCCTGGGGACACATCATCACGATCGAGGACCCGGTCGAATTCGTGCACCCGCACAAGAACTGCGTGATCACGCAGCGCGAGGTGGGGCTGGACACCGACAGCTGGGAGGCGGCGCTGAAGAACACGCTGCGCCAGGCGCCCGACGTGATCCTGATGGGGGAGATCCGCGACCGCGAGACCATGGAGCACGCGATCGCCTTCGCCGAGACCGGCCACCTGTGCATGGCCACGCTGCACGCCAACAGCGCCAACCAGGCGCTGGACCGGGTGATCAACTTCTTCCCCGAGGAGCGGCGCGCGCAGCTGCTGATGGACCTGTCGCTCAACCTCAAGGCGATGATTTCGCAGCGGCTGGTGCCCAAGCAGGACGGCAAGGGCCGGCACGCGGTGGTGGAGATCATGCTCAACACGCCGCTGATCTCCGACCTGATCTTCAAGGGCGAGGTCTCCGAGATCAAGGAGATCATGAAGAAGGGCCGCAACCTGGGCATGCAGACCTTCGACCAGGCGCTGTACGACGCCTACGAGGCCAACGTCATCAGCTACGAGGACGCGCTCCGCAACGCCGACTCGCTCAACGACCTGCGGCTGCAGATCAAGCTCAACTCGCAGCGCGCCAAGACGCAGGACCTGTCGTCCGGGACGGAGCACCT
>NZ_JAKFCM010000009.1:0-25109 GCF_036676645.1 Ramlibacter sp. | reverse complement strand
CATGGAGCGCCTGCCGACGCAGCCGGCCAGCCGCATCGGCGAACTGCTACCGCATCGCTGGCAGTCGGCGCAGGCCTGACCGCCTGGCTCGTCTGGTCAAGACGGGATCACCGGACGCTTACAGCTATCCGGGGTGAGAGAGGGAGCTACAACGTTATCCACACCGGGCAGGATTTGCAGGTTAAGTGTAGCTATCCGGGGTGAGAGAGGGAGCTACAACCCAGCACTCGGTCGGCCGCGGCGTAGTACGAAGTGTAGCTATCCGGGGTGAGAGAGGGAGCTACAACCGCGCCACCCGCCTAGCGGAAGCACCGAAGAAGTGTAGCTATCCGGGGTGAGAGAGGGAGCTACAACTTGGCCGGCTTGCTGCCACCACTGGATGTCAAGTGTAGCTATCCGGGGTGAGAGAGGGAGCTACAACCAAGAACGCACCGTTGTCGCCGTTGGTGACAAGTGTAGCTATCCGGGGTGAGAGAGGGAGCTACAACGGTGTACAGAGCGTTTGCCATGGGGGTGTCAAGTGTAGCTATCCGGGGTGAGAGAGGGAGCTACAACCAGGCTGGTGACTTCCTGCAGGCGCTGCGGAAGTGTAGCTATCCGGGGTGAGAGAGGGAGCTACAACCACCGCCCGCGTGCGGTCGGTCCAGGCCGTAAGTGTAGCTATCCGGGGTGAGAGAGGGAGCTACAACGCCGCTCCCCCGGTTGCCGGGTGCCCCCTAAAGTGTAGCTATCCGGGGTGAGAGAGGGAGCTACAACAATTCCAAGACGCAAGCAACCTGCCGTATCAAGTGTAGCTATCCGGGGTGAGAGAGGGAGCTACAACTTTGCAGCCGACGACCCGAACTGTGCCTGAAAGTGTAGCTATCCGGGGTGAGAGAGGGAGCTATGACCTGCGACGCCGGGAGGACCCAGCGTCGCAGGTCAGCGCTTACGCGCGTTGGACAAGACGTTCATATCTTTGAACGGCTCTTAAAAGAACACGTCGTAGTTCTCCCCCTTGAACCCCAGCACGGCGCTGCCCGGCTGCACCTTCTCCAGCTTCACGCCCGAGCCCAGGTCGGCCCCCTCGCGGAACACCTGACCGTTGACGATCAATAGCCGCTGCGCCGGGTTGGCCGAGTACACCGAGCCGCTGATCACCAGCTTGGGGGCGTCGGGCGGCAGGCCTTTCACCGGCTCCTGCGGGCTGGCGGGCGCCGGCTCCGGCGTGCCTGCGCGGCGGTTGCCGGCGAACGGCGGCGTGACCGGCGCCGGTGCGGGCGCAGCGATGGGAGCCGGCGCCGGTGCGGCGGCCTGCGGCGGTGATGCCCCGCCGCTGCGGGCGCTGCCCGCCGGCCCGGGGGCTGCGCTGCCCTGCGGAGCACCGCCCGGCACGGGCATCGACGAGGGCGGCGCGCCGGCCGCCGCCGACCCGCCGACGCCGGCTGCGGCCGGCGCCCCCATGATGGCCGCCGATTCAGGCTCACCCAGGGGAGCCGCTGCTGCCGGCGGCTGGACGACCACCGGCGCATTCGGTTGCACCACCACTGGCGCAGCGCCGGGCTGCACCACCACGGCCGGCGGCGGCACGGGCGGCCGCGCGGCCGTGCCCGCCGGCAGCGGCGCCGCTGCGGGGGGTGTGCCGGGTGGAGCGCCGAATGGCCGGCCGCCAAAAGGTTCGGCCGGGGTCACCTGCGCCGCAGCGCCGCCGGCGGCCAGCGCGGCCATCAGCGCCAGCAGGCGGGGCATCCGCGAATGGGTCATGGGACTTGCTCCTTCACGGCCGGGCGGTGGGTGCGCGGCCGTCGCCGCGCCCGGCGGAGCCGCCTCGGCTAGCGCGGGCTCGCTGCCGTGCGCAGCCAGGCGAACAGCCCCGGCACCGGCTGGCCTGCGTCCATCCTCAGGGGACGGCGCTCCATCGCCTGTAGTTCGAAGCCGCATGAGGCCGCCAGCGCATGGATATACGCCTGCGTGTGGGCGTAGCGCAAGCTCGGGCGCAACTCGTAGCCTTGCGGCCCTTCGGCCGCCTCGAGCGAAAAGCAGAACTCGCCGCCGGCGTCCAGCACGCGGGCGGCGCCTTCGAACACGCGCTCGAGCGCGCCCACGTAGATGAACACATCGGCTGCCACCAGCAGGTCGTAGCGGCGCGCCGTGTCCTGCAGGAATGCGCCCAGGTCGGCCTGCACCACTTCATCGTAGATCCGGCGGCCGCGGGCCCGCTCGGCCATCCGCGCCGACAGGTCCACGCCGTCCAGCCGATCGCAGCGCGGGCGCAGGTGCGGCGCGCACAGGCCGGTGCCGCAACCCAGGTCGAGCGCCGCCCGGTAGCGCCGGCGCGCCAGTCCGGCGGCCAGCACCTGCGGGGCCTGGTAGCGCAGGGCACCGGCCAGGTGCTCCTCGAAGCCATCGGCATAGGAATCGAACAGCGACTGCACGTAGAAGGCCGGCGGGGCCGGCGGGGTGTCCCCGGCCTGCACGCCGGCGAGCTCGAAGCGCGCCAGTTCCGGGTCGGCGCCGTGCGCCAGGGCCTGGCGGTAGGCGTCGGCCGCCTCGTCCAGCAGGCCAAGCTCGCGCGCCAGCGTGCCGCGCAGTTGCCAGCCGGCGCCACGGCCCGGCTCTTGCTGCAGCGAATGGCGGATCGCGTCCAGCGCCGCCTCGCGCCGGCCCATTTCGGCCAGGGCGGCCGCCAGGTGGGCCAGCGCCTCGGCGTTGTCCGGCTCCTGCTGCAGCGCTTCCTGCAGCAGTTCCGCGGCCTCCCGCACCCGGCCCAGCTTGAGGCGGGTGGCGCCCAGGTTGGTCAGGGTGGAGGGCCGGCCCGGCAGCAGCGACAGCGAGGCGCCGAAGTCGCGGTCGGCGGCCTCGAAGCGGCCGGCCTGGTAATGCGCCAGGCCCTGCCGGAAGAAGTCCCTGACCTGTTCGAAGCGAGCGTCCATGGGGCAGGGATGATAGGCAAGGGCCCCTGCGACAATCGGCCCATGCCTTTTGCCCCGCTGAAGAACGACACCTTCCTGCGCGCCTGCCGACGCCTGGCCACGCCCTACACCCCCGTCTGGCTGATGCGCCAGGCCGGTCGCTACCTGCCCGAGTACCGGGCCACGCGCGCGCGGGCCGGCAGCTTCATGGGCCTGGCGACGAATCCGGACTACGCCACCGAAGTCACGCTGCAGCCGCTGGACCGCTATGCGCTGGACGCCGCCATCCTGTTCTCCGACATCCTCACCGTGCCCGACGCCATGGGGCTGGGCCTGGACTTCAGCGCCGGCGAGGGACCGCGCTTTGCCCGGCCGGTGCGGGACGAAGCCGCGGTGCGCGCGCTGGCCGTGCCGGACCTGGAGCGCCTGCGCTACGTGTTCGACGCCGTCACTTCGATCCGCCGGGCACTGGACGGCCGCGTGCCGCTGATCGGGTTTTCCGGCAGCCCGTGGACGCTGGCCTGCTACATGGTGGAAGGCCAGGGCTCGGACGACTACCGGCTGGTCAAGTCCATGCTGTACGGCCGGCCCGACCTGATGCACCGGCTGCTGCAGGTCAATGCCGATGCGGTCACCCGCTACCTGAACGCCCAGATCGAGGCCGGCGCCCAGGCGGTGATGGTCTTCGACAGCTGGGGCGGCGTGCTGGCCGACGGCGCCTTCCAGGCCTTCAGCCTGGCCTACACGGCGCGCGTGCTGGCCGGCCTCAAGCGCGAGCACGAGGGCCAAGCCATCCCGCGCATCGTCTTCACCAAGGGCGGCGGGATGTGGCTGGACGAGATGGCCGGGCTGGATGGCGACGTGCTGGGGGTGGACTGGACCGTGAACCTGGGCCGCGCCCGGGCGCGGGTCGGCGACCGCAAGGCGCTGCAGGGCAACCTGGATCCGAACGTGCTGTTCGCGCCGCCCGAGCGCATCGACGAGGCCGTGCGCGCCTGCCTCGCGAGCTTCGGCGCCCCGCACACCGGGCCGGGCCACGGTCCGACCCAGGTGTTCAACCTGGGCCATGGCATCAGCCAGCACACGCCGCCCGAGCACGTGCAGGTGCTGGTGGAGGCGGTGCACCGGCATTCCGCCCGCAAACTGGCCGCCTGAGGGAACGTCATCGGGAAATACCCCAGTGGACGAACCCGGCACAGGGCCCTCGGGGCTTGACTTATGCACAAAAACCGTGTTGCGGCGCAGCGAGCGGGTGTCGCCGCACACAGCCGCGCTACGAAACCGATAGCTGCGCTAAGTGCTTGATTTTGCTGGGGTTGTGAAGATGCCCTTTTTGCGTGCAGTCCAGCCAGATCCTTGATTTTCCGGGGCTTGGCGCGCGCCGCCGGGTTTCTATCAACAAAGTTATCCACAGAAATCCTGAAAAGGGACAAAGAAACTTGCAAATCAACGACTTGGGTGACATTTCGCGGGTCAACCTGAGGATGCCGGCGTAACGGATGGGTGTCCCGCCCCACCGCATCGCCGTCGTGGTCCCGACACCGGCGCACAGCACGGTGGCGGGGCCGCTCACTTATCGAAGTGAGCTCCCGCTAGCGCCCGGAAGCCTGGTGCGCGTGCCGCTGGGCCGGCGCGAGGTCCTGGGCGTGGTCTGGGGCGAGGCGGTCGACGAGGCCGGCGCTGCGCCCCACGGGGAGAAGCCGGTCGCCGGCGTGCTCGAGGGGCTGCCGCCGCTGGCCGGCCCCTGGCGCGAACTGGTCGCGTTCGCCGCCGCCTACTACCAGCGCAGCCTGGGCGAGGTCGCGCTGGCCGCCCTGCCCGCGCAGCTGCGCGACCTGAGCCCGCAGCAGTGGCAACGCCGGCTCAAGCGGCCCCAGGCGACTTGCGGCGACGCAGCCGGCCCGGCCGCGCCGGCCCTGACGGCCGAACAGTCGGCCGCCCTGGCGCAGATCGCCGGCGGGAGTGGCCCCTTCCTGTTGTTCGGCGCCACCGGCAGCGGCAAGACCGAGGTCTACCTGCAAGCGGTGGGGCAAGTGCTCGCTTCCGATCCGGCCGCGCAGGCGCTGGTGATGGTGCCGGAGATCAACCTCACGCCGCAGCTGCAGGCGCGTTTCACCGAGCGCTTCGGCGCGGCCGGCGTGGTCTCGCTGCACAGCGGCATGACGAATCCGCAGCGGCTGAAGGCGTGGCTGGCGGCGCACACCGGGGCCGCCCGCATCGTGCTGGGCACCCGGCTGGCGGTGTTCGCGTCGCTGCCACGGCTGGCGCTGGTGGTGGTCGACGAGGAGCACGACCCCAGCTACAAGCAGCAGGAAGGCGCCCGCTATTCGGCGCGCGACCTGGCGCTGGTGCGCGGCAAGCTGGAGGGCGCCCGGGTCCTGCTGGGTTCGGCCACGCCGTCGCTGGAAAGCTGGCTGGCCAGCGAACGCGGCCGCTACCGGCGGCTGGCCATGCCGTCCCGCATCGGCCAGGGGCCGCTGCCGCAAGTCAGTCTGCTCGACATGAACCTGCAGCCCAGGTCGACGGTGGTGGCGCCGCAGCTGGTGGCCGCGATCGAGGAGCGCATCACCCGCGGCGAGCAGTCGCTGCTGTTCCTCAACCGGCGCGGCTATGCGCCGGTGCTGGCCTGCACCGCCTGCGAGTGGAAGAGCGAGTGCCCGCACTGCAGCGCGTTCCGCGTGTTCCACAAGATCGACCGCACGCTGCGCTGCCACCACTGCGGCTTCGCCGAACGGGTGCCGCGCGCCTGCCCGCAGTGCGGCAACCTGGACATCGCGCCGCTGGGCCGGGGCACCGAGCGGCTGGAGGAGCACCTGGCCCAGCTGTTCGCCGGCGCCCGGCGGCCGGACGGCGAGCCGGCCCGCATCGCGCGCATCGACGCCGACACCACCCGCGCCAAAGGCGCGCTGGAAGCCCAGCTGGGCGAGGTGCACTCGGGTGCGGTCGACGTGCTGGTGGGCACCCAGATGGTCACCAAGGGCCACGACTTCCGCCGCATCACGCTGGTCGCTGCCCTGAATGCCGACTCGGCGCTGTTCTCCAGCGACTTCCGCGCACCCGAGCGGCTGTTCGCGCTGCTGATGCAGGCGGCCGGCCGCGCCGGGCGCGATGCGGGGCAGGCACGGCGCAGCCAGATGTGGGTGCAGACCTGGCATCCGTCGCACTCGCTGTTCGCTGCGCTGGCGCGCCACGACTACCCGGCCTTCGCCGCCGCGCAGCTGGCCGAGCGCGAGGCCGCCGGCATGCCGCCGTTCGCCTTCCAGGCACTGGTGCGGGCCGAGGCGCGCACGCAGGAGGTGGCGCAAGGCTTCCTGCGCGAGGCCGCCGAAGCGGCCCGGCAGCTGCCGCAGGCGCACCAGGTCACCGTCTACCCGGCCGTTCCGATGGCGGTGCAGCGGGTGGCCGACATCGAACGGGCCCAGATGCTGGTCGAGAGCGCCTCGCGCCCCGCCCTGCAGCGGTTCCTCGCCGGCTGGCAACCCCTGCTGCATGCCCAACGCAGCAGGGGCCTGATCCGCTGGGCGGTGGACGTGGATCCGCTGGCCATCTGAAGCTTCTCCGCTTCCGGCGACCGGGTGAGGCGTCCCGCCCGGATCAATCCGTATCCGACCCCGATTTCTTCAGCTGCAGCGCCCGTTCGTACAGCGCGTTGCGCGGCGCGCCGGTGATGTCGGCGGCGAGCCGGACGGCGCTCTTGACCGGCAATTCGGGCAGCAGCAGGCGCAGCACGCGCTCGCCGTCATCGGCCTGGTCCGGCTGCGCGACGCCGTGCAGCACCAGCGCGAACTCGCCGCGGGTGTGCTGCGCATCGGCCGCCAGCCAGCCGGGCAGCTGCGAGCAGGGCAGCGTCGCCACCTGCTCGAACTGCTTGGTCAGCTCGCGCCCCACCGTCACCGGGCGGTCGCCCAGCACCGACAGCGCGGCCGCCAGGGCCTCGATGCGGTGCGGCGCCTCCAGCAGCACGACGGCACGGGCCTCCCGGGCCAGCGCTTCGATGGCGGCTTCGCGCTCGCCGGCCCTGGCGGGCAGGAAACCGGCGAACACGAAGCCGCCTTCCTGCTGCGAGCCGGCCGCGCTGAGCAGCGCCGTCACGCTGCTCGGCCCCGGGATCGGCACCACCCGCAGGCCGGCGGCCTGCACCGCGGCGACCAGCCGTGCGCCGGGATCGCTCACGGCCGGGGTGCCGGCATCGCTGGCATAGGCCACGCGCTCGCCGGCCCGCAGCCAGCCGACCACCTGCTGCGCCGCTCCGGCCTCGTTGTGCTGGTGCAGCGCCAGCAGGCTGCCCGGCGCGCGCTCCAGCCCGTAGGCGCGCAGCAGCGATTGGGTATGGCGCGTGTCCTCGCAGGCGATGCGGTCGGCCAGGGCCAGCAGGTGCAGCGCGCGCAGCCCGATGTCCGCCAGGTTGCCGATGGGCGTGGCCACCACGTACAGCGCACCCTCCGGATAATCCTGGGCGCCCGCCGCCTCGCGGGCGGCTTGCCGGGCGGCGGCGTAGGAAGAGGCGCTGGCAGACAAAGGGGGGCCTTCGATGTTCAGGGGTGCCGCCGGCCGCACGGCCGGCCCGACGGCCAAGGCCACCGGCGATGCCGCCGAGGACCGGGCACTCGCCCACCTGCTGGACGCCGGCCTGCGGCTGGTGGCGCGCAATTATCGGACGCCGGGGCGCGGCGGCGGCGAGATCGACCTGGTGATGCGCGACGGTGCCACGCTGGTGTTCGTGGAGGTGCGCCGCCGCGGCCGGCGCGACTTCGGCGGCGCGGCCGCCAGCGTGGGCGCCGCCAAGCAGCGCCGCATCGTGTTCGCCGCCCGCCACTTCCTGCTGCGGTTCGCCGCGCCGCCGCCCTGCCGCTTCGACGTGGTGGCGCTGGAAGACGGCCGGGTGCAATGGCTGCGCGCCGCCTTCGATGCCGGTTGAGACGCCAGGACCCGGGCTGCCCCGCTCTCACCCGCCCGGCGCCGCCGGCTCGGCCTCCAGCCGGGCTGCCAGCACGGCGACCAGCGAACCGAGCGCCCGCTCCAGCACCCGCAGCCGCTCCTGCACCGTGGCCGGCGGCTCGTAGTTGCGCAGCGCCACCTCCAGCTGCGCCGCCAGTTGCGACACCTGGGTCGCGCCTATGTTGGCCGCGACGCCCTTGAGCGTGTGGGCCAGCCGCTCGGCCTCGGCGATCTCGCCGCTGGCCAGCGCTTCGTGCACCTGCACCGGCACCGGCCCCTGGCCGCGCACGAAGCGCCCCAGCAGCTCGCGGTACAGCTTGCGGTTGCCGCAGGCCACCGCGAGGCCCCTGGCGGCGTCCAGCCCGGCGATGCCGTCCCAGTGCGGCCCGCTGCCGGCGGGCGCGGCCGTGGCCGCCGGCATGCCGCCGCCGTCCGGCACGGGCAGCGGCGGTATCCATCGCAGCAGCACGGCCCACAGCACCTTGGGGTCGATCGGCTTGGTCACGGTGTCGTTCATGCCCGCCTGCAGGCACTGCTCGCGGTCGTGCGCCATCGCATTGGCCGTCATCGCCACGATCGGCAACCGCGCCAGCCGGCCGATCCTGCGGATCTCGCGGGTGGCGGTCACGCCGTCCATCACGGGCATCTGCATGTCCATGAAGACCAGGTCGTACCAGGACTTCTGCACCATCTCCAGCGCGATCTGTCCGTTCCCGGCGACCGAGACGTCCAGCCCGGCCTCGCGCAGGATCTCCTGCGCGACCAGCTGGTTGATGTCGTTGTCTTCCACCAGCAGCACGCGTGCGCCACGGATCGCCGCCAGGCAATCGGGCGGCTGCGGCGGGGCCGCGGGTGCATCGACCTCGCGCGCCGCGACCCGCACCCCGCGGCTGCGCGCCAGCACGTCCATGGTGGCGTCGTACAGCGAGGACGGCAGGACCGGCTTGACCAGGACCGTCTCCACGCCCACCTGCCCGGCCTCCTTCATCAGCTCCTCGCGGCCATAGGCCGACACCATCATCAGGATCGGCGGCTCCTGCAGGCCGAGTGCGCGGATGCGGCGGGCGGTGTCGAGGCCGTCGATGCCGGGCATGCGCCAGTCGAGGTACACGAGGTCGAAGGGATGGCCCTCGATGGCGGCGGTCCGCACGGCGTCGATCGCGTCCAGCCCGCCCGCCGCTTCGCTCACCTCGAAGGTCATTTCCTGCAGCAGGTCCACCAGCGCGGCACGGGCGTGGAAGCTGTCGTCCACCACCAGCGCGCGGCGGCCGCGCAGGTCCGGCTGCGGCAGCAGTTCGCGCGCCTGCCGCGTGCCGACGCCCAGCCGGGCCGTGAACCAGAAGGTGCTGCCCTGGCCGGACTCGCTCTCGACGCCGATCTCGCCGCCCATCAGCTCGGCGAGCCGCTTGCTGATCGCCAGCCCCAGGCCGGTGCCGCCATGGGTGCGGGTGATCGACATGTCCGCCTGCGAGAAGCTGCGGAACAGCCGCGCCCGCTGGTGGCTGGACAGGCCGATGCCGGTGTCCTGCACCCGGAATTCGAGCAGCACTTCGGCGCCCTGCCGCTCGCGCACCGCCACGCCGATGGCGACCTCGCCGCGCTCGGTGAACTTGACCGCGTTGCCGGCCAGGTTGAGCAGCACCTGCCCCAGGCGCAGCGAGTCGCCCTGCAGCAGGCGCGGCACGGCCGGGTCCACCTCGATGACCAGCTCCAGGCCCTTGCGCTCGGCCGAGTCGGCCAGCAGGCTGCTGGTGGTGTCCAGCAGCTCCTCCAGGTCGAACTCGCCGCGCTCCAGCTCCAGCTTGCCGACCTCGACCTTGGAGAAATCCAGGATGTCGTTGATCACCCGCAGCAGGTGCTGGCCGGCCGACTGCACCTTCAGCAGGTAGTCGCGCTGGCGCGGCCCCAGCTCGGTCTTGAGCACCAGGTGCGACAGCCCGATGATGGCGTTCATCGGCGTGCGGATCTCGTGGCTCATGTTGGCCAGGAAGTCCGACTTCGAGCGGGTCGCCGCCTCGGCCGCCTCCTTGGCCGCGCGCAGTTCCTCCTCCGCGCGCTTGCGACCGGTGATGTCGCGCGACACGCCCAGCAGCCCGATCGGCCGGCCGTGCTGGTCCCACATCGGCGCCGTCAGGGTCTCGTACAGCACCTCGCGGCCGTCGGCCAGCTCGACCCATTCCTCGGTCAGGCGCGGCTGCATCGTCGCCAGCGTGGCGTTGTCGCGCAGCCGGATGGCGGCGGCCCGCCTGGGCGGGTTGATGTCCTCGCAGGTGCGCCCCAGCGTCTGCTCCAGGGTGCGGCCGTGGCGGCGGCAGTGCGCCGCATTGGAGCCCAGGTAGACCCCGTCCATGTCCTTGAAGAAGATCGGGTCCGGGATCGAGTTGATCAGCGAAGTCAGCAGCGCCTGCTGGCGCCCGGCCTCGTGCTGGGCCGCCTTCTCCTCGGTGGTGTCCTTGACGCCGATGACGAACATCGCGCGGCCGGCATGTTCGGTCAGGAACACCGTGTAGTCCACGTCGCGCCAGCTGCCGTCCTTGCGCCGGTGGCGGCAGGAGCCCGACACGGCATGGCCCTGAGCGGTTTCCTGCGCGATCTGGCGGATGCGCTCGCGCGGGATGTCGCTGAAACCATGCAGCGGCAGCGCCAGGAGCTCCTCGCGCGCGTAGCCCAGCTGCTCGCACAGCGCCGGGTTGGCGTAGGTCATCCGCCCGGAGTCGCGCTCGATCCAGAACATCGGTCCCGAGTTCTCCAGCACGCGGCCGTTGAACGCCATCTCGCGCGCGTGCCGCACCTGCTCGGTGACGTCCCGGTAGACCACCACGCTGCCGACCGGCCGGCCCTGGCCCAGCTGCGGCTCCACCCGGCGCTCGATGACGCGGCCGTCCTTGAACTCCAGCAGGTCCGCGCCGCGCGTGCCCGGATCGGCGTCCATCTCGGCGACCCGCCGATAAAAGAGGCCGGGATCGGCCAGCTGGGCGGCCATGACCTCGCGCACCGCCCGCTTGTCCATCTGGGCCAGCTCCAGTTCCGGCAGGGACCAGATCTCGACCGCCCGGATGTTGAAGAACACGGTGTCGTCGGGCCGCACCGCCAGGATGCCGTCGCTGGTGGCGTCCAGCGTCGCCAGCAGCAGCCGGTGGGCGGCTTCGCGCTCGCGCAGCGCGGCCTGCGCCGCCTCGCGTTCGGCTTCGGCGCGAGCCAGCCGCTCGCGCAGCCGGGCGATGTCGTCGGTCGAAGGGCCGGCCGGGTGTTCAGGTTGCATCGGGTGACTGCCTCGTTCCGGGACGCGCCGGAGCCGGGCCGCAAGGGAGCGTGCGCAACTCCAGTTCCGGCGAACTTAACTCATCGGCCACCCCGGGGGGCGTAAGCCCCAGTGCCTTGGGCAGAATGCCTGGCCGGGTCACGGGCGTGCAAAGCCGCGCCGGCGCAGAAGGGCCGGCGATCGAGCCTGACCTGGGGCTGGAAGAGCGCCTCGACGAAGCGCCCGCAGCGCGGGCGCGCGGCCGGCTCGCGGCGGCCCGGACCGCCGCGCCGGTGCCGCTCAGTCGTCCACGTAGACGTCGGCTGCGACGGAACGCACGTCCAGTTCCATGATGGCCGGCCCGATGGGCGGCAGCGCCTGGTGCCACTGGACGCCGCGCCAGCCGCCGGCTTGCATGGCCTGCAGCAGCAGGCTCCTGAAGAACGGGTGGATGTCCACCTCGCAGTAGAGCTGGCTGCCCGTCACATCGCCCCAGCGTCCCCCGAGCAGCGCCAGGCGTTCGCTCGCCTTGTCCACGATGAACCGCAGCTTGCTTTCGAGCGCGGCGGGCGAGGTATCGCCCTCGGCCACGACTTCCATGCCGTGTGGCAGGAAGCGCACTTCCGGAATCGCGGCCAGGACGAAGCTGCGGGCGGTGGCGGGCCGCTCCTGCGGGACCGTGTAGGAGAACGCGTGGAGGCCGCCGTCGCCGGCGGGCTGGCCGTTGTTGATGATCACGTTGGTGCGCGCGACGGGCACCTTCTCCTCGACGCCGAGCCCGGCCTGGGACAGGCGGCCCACGTGGGCGGCGTTGAAGGCGCCGAACTCGTCCACGGTCCATTGCCTCGGCGCGTACTGGCGGAATTCCATCGCGCACAGGGCGTCCAGGGTCCGGCCACGCGCGCGCAGATGGCGGGCGATGTCCTCCAGGCCTGTTTCCGCCGCCCGTGTCCTGCGGAAGACGGCGCGTTCGATGGCGAAGCCGGGCTGGGCCACCACGCCGAAGCTGAGGTAGGGACTGCCCGGGATGAAGTCGTAGTTGCCTTTGGGGTTCGAGATCATGGTCATGCCGTATGGGTGAGGGAACGACGCCGGCGATCAGCGCGCGATGAGGCTCTGCGGCTCCACCTTGCCGCGCAGCATGTTCTGCTTGCGCATCACGTCGGCCCACCACTGCAGCTGCTTGGGCGTGACCTCGGTCGTCACCGACAGGGGCATGGTCAGCGACGCCGCGACCGGCTCCGGCAGCTTCAGGTGCTTGACGATGGTGCTGCGCGTGAGCGCGTGATCGGCGATGACCAGGGCGGTGGCCTCCTTCCACGCGGCGCGGAAGGCGGTGATGACGGCCGGGTTCTTCTGCGCGTAGGTGCGGGTCGAGGCGACCAGCCCGGTGACCGTGTCCGCGGGCACCGTGTCGGCGAGCGAGACGACCTGCGTGCCGGTCCTGGTGGCCAGGATGCGCGACAGCATCGGGTCGGCCGTGACCACCGCGTCGACGCTGCGCCCCTTGAGCGCGTCGAAGTGCGAGGGCACGCCGATCTCCACGTCGTTGACCTTGGCCGGATCCACGCCGTTCTCCAGGAGGTGGTTGCGGAACAGCACGTGCAGCATGCCGCCCAGGCTCGCCTGCGCGATCTTCTTGCCAGCGTAGTCCGCCGGCTTCTTGACCTCCACGTCGGGCCGCACCAGCACGCCCGAACGGGTGCCCGTGGTCTTGGCCAGCACCCCGACGCTGGAGATCGCGACCAGGTCGAGCCCGCTGTCGACGGCCTGGATCAGGTCCACGGCGGTGGGCGTGGCCAGGTCCAGCGAGCCGGACATCAGGCCGGCGGCGGCCATGGGCGAGATGGCGACGGTCTGCAGCGTCACGTCCAGGCCGTGCTTGGCGAAGATGCCCTGGTCCTTGGCGACCCAGGCGGTGATGTAGTCGCCGATCGGGGTGACCCCCAGCCGCACCTTGGTCTGCGCGTGCGCCTGGCTCGCCAGTCCCAGGGCCAATGCGCAGCATGCGAGCGCCGCGCGCAACAGTGAAAACTTCGACTTCAGCATGCTCAGGTTCCTTCCATGAGGGTGGGGAAAAGATGGGGCCGGCCCGCGCGCGCTAGCCGCGGCGGCGCTGCCAGCGCAGCAGGCGCATCTCGGCCAGCGACAGCAGCAGCGAACTCACGTAGCCGAGGAGGCCGAGCAGGGCGATGCCGGCGAAGACATCGGCCGCCCGGTACGACCGCCCGGCCAGCAGGATCCAGGTCCCCAGGCCTTGCTGGCCGACCAGCATTTCGGTGACGACGGTGAGCACCAGCGCGATGGCCATGCTCACCTTGAGGCCGCCCAGGATGTCGGGCATCGAGCTGGGCAGCGCGATCTTCAGGATGATCCGCGCGCGGGACATCCCGATCCCCCTGGCGAATTCGTAGAGGGTGGGCTCGACCGCCGAGAAGCCATGGATGGTGGCCAGCAGCATCGGCCACATGGAGCCGAAGCAGATCACCGAATAGACGGTGGTCTCTCCCAGGCCGAACAGCGCGATCGCGACCGGAATGATCGCCGAGGCCGGCAGCGGACGGACCGCTTCCAGCGTCGGCTCGAGGTAGGCGCGAGCGGACGGGGACATGCCGATCAGCGCGCCCACCAGGACCCCGACCAGCGCCGAGAGCAACCAGCCGTACGCCATTCGCTGCGTGGTCTCCAGGAACATCGCGCCGAGGATGCCGTTCTCGAAGCCGTGCTGCAGCGCCTTCCACGTGGCCTGCGGCCCCGGCAGGAACACGCTGGAGATCAGCTGCGCGTCCGCCACCTGCTGCCAGGCCAGCACCAGCGCGGCGCCGACCAGCAAGGTGGCCAAGCCCCACAGCGATTTCTCGACGGCCGCGTTCATGCGTTGTCCCGCGTGGCGCGCCCGTGGGAGAACCAGCGCCGCTGCAAGGCCAGCAGCGCGGCATTGAGCGCCAGGCCGATGCAGCCGATCCAGATCAGGTAGGCGAGCATCGCCGCCGCGTCGAGCGACTGTCCCGCCAGCATGATCCCCCTGCCCAGGCCGAGCGGATTGAGCGTGATCTCCACCGTCACGGCCAGGATCAGGGCAATGCCCGCCGCGAGCCGGAAGGCCACGAACAGCCGCGGCAGGATGGCCGGCAGGATGATCCTGGTGATCCGCTGCCGGCTGCTCATTTCGATCAGCGCCGAGAACTCGAGCAGTTGCGGCTCGATCGCGGCGATGGCATTGCGCGTGAGGACGAGCACGGGCCAGACGACGCCGAAGGCGATGATGGCCGCCTCCAGCCGATAGCCGAAGCCGAACACCATGAGTGCGATCGGCAGCAGGGCGATCGGCGGGATGGGCCGGACCACCTCGATCGAAAAGGTCATCAGCCGGTCGATGCGGCGGAAACGGCCGAGGAAGATGCCGGCCACCAGGCCCGCCAGGCCGCCGAGGCCGAGGCCGAAGGCGGACGCCAGCAGCGTCTGCCCGGTGGCTACGAGCAGGGTGCCGTCCGTGAGCAGCGCGTAGCCGGCCCTGGCTATGTCCAGCGGCGGAGCAAGGCTCGAACTCTCGCCGGGGTTCAGGCTGCCCGCGACCTGCGCGGCGACGACGAGCGTGAGCGGCAGCCACAGGCCGCGCGGGATGCCGTTCAGGAGCCTGGCCAGGCCGCTCACGCGTGCTCCCTCTGCGCCTCGGCACCCTTGATGAAGGTGAAGAGGTCGCGCCGGATGTCGAGGAAGGCCTGCTGGGAGCGGGTGGTCAGCTGGTCACGCGGGCGTGCCAGCGGGATGTCGATGGCGATGCCCATGCGGCCGGGATGCGGCAACAGGCCGATCACCCGGTCGCCCAGGTAGGCGGCTTCCTCCAGGTCGTGGGTCACGAAGAACACCGTGGTGCCGGTATCGGCGGCGATCGCCTGCATCTCGTCCTGCAGCGTCTGCCGGGTCATCGCGTCGAGCGCGCCGAAGGGCTCGTCCATCAGGAGCAGGCGGGGCTCCTGCGCCAGGCAGCGCGCGATCTGCAGGCGCTGCTGCATGCCGCCGGACATCTCCGAGGGATAGAGGCCCGACTTGCCGGCCAGGCCGACCTTGCCGAGCAGCGCGTGGATCCGGTCCGCATGCTCCGCCCGCGGCACGTCCAGGGTCTCCAGCACGAGGGCGATGTTTCCGGCTGCGGTGCGCCAGGGCAGCAGCGCCTTTCCATAGTCCTGGAAGACCACCACCACTTCACGGCTCGGGCCGGCGATCGGCCGGCCCTCGTACAGGACCGTGCCGCTGGTGGGCTTCATCAGTCCGGCGATCAGCCGCAGCGTGGTCGTCTTGCCGCAGCCGGACGGACCGATCACGCAGGCGAAGCGGCCGCGCTCCAGGCTGAAGCTCAGGTCGCGGATGATTTCCTGGCCGCGGATGCGAAGCCCGACGTTGCGGAACTCCACGAGGGGTGTCGCCGTGCCGGCCGTCGCCGACGGCACCTGCGTTGCGGACAGGTCCATTCAGCGCGCTTTGGGGGATGGCTTCGCCTCGTCCGCGGCACGGCGGGCCACGATGCGCTGGGTCTGGGTGCCCAGGCCGGCGATGCCCAGGGTGACCACGTCGCCGTCACGCAGGAAGCGCGGCGGCTTCATGCCCAGCCCCACGCCCTGGGGGGTGCCGGTGATGATCAGGTCGCCCGGCTCCAGCGTCATGAAGCGGCTGCAATGGCTGACCAGGCTGGCGCAGCCGAACACCATGTCCGAGGTGTTCGATTGCTGCATGGTCTCGCCGTTGACGCTCAGCCACAGATCGAGCGCCTGCGGGTCCGGCACTTCGTCGGCCGTCACCAGGTACGGGCCCACCGGGCCGAAGGTGTCGAAGCCCTTGCCCTTGCCCCATTGGCCGGCGCCGCCCTCGAACTGGTAGTGGCGGTCGGAGACGTCGTTGGCGACGCAGTACCCGGCCACGTGCTCCAGTGCCCGATCCTCGGGAACGTCGCGGGCCGTCGTGCCGATCACGATGCCGAGCTCCACTTCCCAGTCGAGCTTGCAGGCCTCGTGCGGAATCAGGACGTCGTCGTTCGCGCCGCTGAGGCAGCTGAGCCATTTCGGGAAGAGCACGGGCTGGTCCGGCACCGGGATTCCGCCTTCGGCGGCATGGGCGCGGTAGTTCAGGCCGACCGCGATGAACTTGCCGATGCCGCTCCAGGGCACGCCCAGCCGCACCGGCGCAGGCACCCGCGGCAGCGCCTGCGGATCCAGGGCCCGCAACGCCGCGAGCGTGCGCGGCGACAAGGTCGCCGAATCGATGTCACGCAGGAGCGCGGACAGATCACGGAGGTTTCCCTGGGCGTCCAGCAGGCCGGGACGTTCCTGGCCGGGTGGGCCGTATCTGAGCAGTTTCATGCGTTCTTTTCGAGGTACTTCTGGGAAAAGGAAAGGGGAAAGAACCAGGGCGGCAGCGGGCGCGCCGCCACGGCATCAGAGCGAGGCGTCGATCAACGCCTCCGCGGTCGCCTTGATGTGCGCTTCCAGCAGGGCCTGCGCCCGGCGGATGTCGCGGTCGAGCGCGGCCTGCATCAGCTCCCGGTGCTCGGACTCGACGTCGCGCTCGACCGAGAAGGCGAGTGACAGCCGGCGGTACCGCTCGCTCTGGTCGTACAGGAGCGAGCGCGTGGCGAGCAGCCGCTGGCTGCCGCAGGCGGCCACCAGGGCCGTGTGGAACCCCTCGTGCGCCGCGACCCAGTCGGGGTCGCCATGGCTGAACACCGGGCGCTGCTGCGCATCCCGGCGGAAGGTGCGGTGGAAGCTGGCCACGACCTGGCTTTCCCATTCGATGTCGCCGTGCGTGAGTGACAGGGCGAGGCAGGCCTTCTCGATTTCCACCCGGGCCAGCGTGAGGTCCAGCAGGTCCGCGGCGGAAACGCCCTTCACCGTCGAACCCTTCTGCGGCTCGCTCGCCACGAAGCCTTCCTTCTCCAGCATGGCCAGGGCTTCGCGGACGGCGCCCGGACTGACGCCCTGTTCGCGTGCCAGGTTGCCGATGTGGAGGCGGGCTCCGGGGGCGAGCTGGCAAGTGATGATCGCCGCCCGGAGCCGCTGGTGCACGCGCTGGGGCTGCGTGGCGCCGGAGGGCGATGCCGACCGCGACTGATGGCGGGAAACGAGCTGGAGTGGCACGAATATATTTTTTGAATAATCAAATATATTTTGTTTGCAACCGAATCAGAACGGGCCTGGGGTTATCCCTGAGCTCTGGACGTACTCGCTCCGGCGCCGGCGACACACCGGATCGGTTCCGGTGACAAACGTTTTCGGGACGGGTAGCGGCGGCGCGAGTCACGCTGAAGGAAAGAACCCGTACGCAGGTCGGAACACCGGCCTCCTGCCCGCCGCCGGAAAAAGGGCGCCTTGCGCAGCCCCAAGAGGCAGCCATCCTGTGCGCACGTTCCTGGACAGGCCCGGCGGTATCATCCCCGGCCATGCTCGAACAGAGGATCCAGCAGCACTTCATCGACAGCGCGGACCTGAAGTACCAGGCGGCGCAGGCGCTGAGCAAGCCGATCGCCGCGGCCGTGCAGGCGATGCTGGCCTGCGTCACCAGCGGCGGCAAGGTGCTGGCCTGCGGCAACGGCGGCTCGGCCGCCGACGCCCAGCACTTCTGCGCCGAATTCGTCGGGCGCTTCGAACGCGAGCGCCCCGAGCTGGGCGCCGTCGCCCTGACCACCGACAGCTCCATCCTGACGGCGATCGCCAACGACTACGCCTGGCAGCACGTGTTCGCCAAGCAGGTGCGCGCGCTCGGCCAGCCGGGCGACGTGCTGCTGGCACTGTCGACCAGCGGCAACTCGGCCAACGTGGTCGCCGCCATCGAGGCGGCGCACGAGCGCGAGATGAGCGTGGTGGCGCTCACCGGCCGCGGCGGCGGGCGCATCGGCCAGTTGCTGCGCGAGACCGACGTGCACATCTGCGTGCCGCACGAACGCACCGCCCGCATCCAGGAAGTCCACATCCTCGCCCTGCACTGCATCTGTGACGGGGTCGATGCCCAATTGCTCGGAGAACAGGAACCGCCCGCATGACCCGACCCTTGCTTCGCTTCGCCGCCGCCTCGCTCGCCGCCGCCGCCTTCGCGGCCACCCTGTCCGCCTGCACGCCGCTGGTGCTGGGGGGCGCCGCCGTCGGCACGCTGGTCGCGCTGGACCGGCGCACCTCCGGCACCCAGCTGGAGGACGAAGGCATCGAGCTGCGGGCCGCCGCGCGCATCCGCGACGCGATGGGCGAGCGCGCGCACGTCAACATCAGCAGCTACAACCGCCAGGTGCTGCTGACCGGCGAGGCGCTCACCGAGGCCGACAAGCAGCGGGTCGGGCAGGTGGTCTCGGGGGTCGAGAACGTCAAGGGCATCTACAACGAGCTGGGGGTGATGGGCCCCTCCAGCCTGACCCAGCGCTCGTCGGACACGCTCGTCACCGGCAAGGTCAAGGCCTCGCTGGTGGACGCGCGCGACCTGTCGGCCAACGCCTTCCGGGTGGTGACCGAGCGCGGCACGGTCTACCTGATGGGCCGCGTCACGCAGCGCGAAGCCGACCGCGCCACCGGTATCGCCCGCTCGGTCGGCGGCGTGCAGCGGGTGGTGCGGCTGTTCGACATCATTTCGGAAGAAGAGCTGCAGCGGATCGCCCCGCAGCCGGCGCGCTGAGGCCCTGCACGGCCCTGCGTCGCGCAGGGTCCGGCGCCGCGAAGCCGCTCCCAGCCGGGGGTTGACACGCGGGAAGTCCGCCGCAGGCACCTGGGGCGCAGCGACCCCGCGAGCGGCCGCGAACCCTCACGCCGGGGTCGGTGCCGTTTGCGCCGAGGCGCTCTCGTAGACCAGGATCGCCGCCGCCAGGTCTTCCAGCGCGGTGCCCACCGACTTGAAGACCGTGCGCTCCTGCGGGCTGGCGCGGCCTGCCGCCTCGCCGCGCGCCAGCGCCGCCAGGGTGCCGCGCACATCCTGCGGCTGGAAAACGCCGCGCGACATCGGGCCCAGCAGCTCCCCGCTCTTCGTGAGCGCCTCCCCGGTGTCCACGTAGAGAGCGGCGCCGGCGAAGCAGGCGTCATCGGCCTCGCGCATGGCGGGCGTGAAGCTGCCGATCAGGTCCAGGTGGCTGCCCGGGCGCAGCCACTCGCCGTGCACCAACGGCTCGGTCGCGAGCGTCGCGCAGCTGACGATGTCGGCTTCGCCGCAGGCGGCCCGGAGGTCGGTGGCCGCGCGCGCGGGCAGGCCCTGCTGCCGCCACTCGTCGGCCAGCGCCCGGGCCTTGGCCGCCGAGCGCGCCCACACGCTGACCTGGCCGATGGGGCGCACGGACCGGTAGGCCTGCGGCAGCAGGCGGGCCACCTGGCCCGCGCCGACCACCAGCAGGTGGCGCGCATCGTCGCGGGCCAGCCAGCGCGCCGCCAATGCCGAGGCGGCCGCGGTGCGGTAGTGGGTGATGGCGTCGCCGTCCAGCACCGCCAGCGGCACGCCGGTGGCGCCGTCGCACAGCAGGTAGCTGGCGTGCAGGCCGGGCAGGCCGCGCTGCGCATTCCCCGGCGCGATGTTGATGGTCTTGATGCCGTAGTACCGGCCGGGAATCCAGGCCGGCATGATCAGCGAGGTGAAGCCGCGCTCGCCCGGCACCGGCACCTCGTGCACGTGCCGCAGCGGCACTTCGCAGCCGCTGGCGAACAGCGACTGCAGCGCCGGCACCAGCCGCTCGAACGGCAGGGCGGCGCGGGTGGCGGCGGCGTCGAAGATCTTCATGCGGCGGACATCTCTCGCGACGGCCTGTCCGAAGTTTAGAAAGGCCCTTCGTAGACCGGTGCGAAACCGCCGCCCGGCGTGCGGAAGTTCGTGGTCTGCCCCTGGTACAGCCGTGCGGCCGTCCACTGCACCAGCCCGTCGTACACGTACTGGCGCAGGTCGAACTTCAGCGGCCTGTCGGCTCCGGCTTCGACGTGGCGCTCCCCCGGCGCGACCAGCGCCTGGGCGACGTAGCCGCCGGCCACGATTTCGGACCAGACGCGCTGCGTGAGCTTGTCGCCGCGATAGGCGGCCCGGCTGCCATAGCCGGTGAACGGCTTGAAGAACAGCCGCTTGCGCTCGCCCCAGAGCCGATCGGCATTCGAAGTGTCGACGACCACGGTGCGCGGCACGCCCGCCAGCAGCTCCTGCCGGACATCGGCGGGCACGCCGAGCTGCTCGAGGCGCTGCGCATCGCTGAGGATCGCCAGGTTGCGCTTGTCCGCGTAGAGCGCATGGGCGTGGGGGTGGGGCGTGAGCACGACCTGGCCGGCGAGGTAGGCCGTCCGGATCGCGGCAGCGGATGGCGCCTCCAGGTAGAAGTCCGTCAGGCGGTTGTAGACCAGGTCGATGCGTGTGTCGCCGGCGTACAGCGCCTCGCCCCGGCACTGCAGCTCACCCGGGTCCGCGATCACCGCCCGCAGCCCGTTGCGCTCGAACAGGCGCTGGAACAGGAGGAACTCGGGGTAGAGGTACTGCTCCCGCGGGGCTTCGTCGACGATCGCGATCGTCTGCAGGGCGCGGTCGCGGCCGCTGCGGCGCCACTCCGCGTGGAACATGTCCACCATGGCGCGTTCGAAGGTTTCGGCGCGCGCTGCGGACGGGCCGAGGCGCTCCACCGGCGGGCAGCAGGCCCGGTGCGCGCGGCCCAGGACCGCATTGAGCATCGCCCCGCCGGCATTGGTGTTCACCTCGATCAGGCCGAAGGCATCTTCGGCCACGTGGAAGTCGTAGCCGAAGAACACGCCGCGCGCGCCCGGTGCGTGGCGCACGATCGCGGGAGACCGATCCATCACCAGCGCGCGCCAGGACGGCAGCGCCGCCACCGTTTCGACCGCCTGGATGACGCGGGCCATCCGCTCGACGTGCGCATGCGACACGAACACGGGACGCGCGGAAAACAGGTACGGGCAGCGCTCGCGAACCAGCTGCACGATCTCCGCAGACCCGCATGCCTGCTGCAGCGCCAGCGACAGGGCGTCGGTGTCGAGACTGACGCAGAAGCAGCCTGCATTCAGCGTCTCGATGGACACGGGCTCGCCGCCGGCGGCGAGCGCGGACGCCGTGAGCCAGTCCGGCGTGGGCCCGCTCATGCGTCGCGCACCCGGGGCGAAGCGGCGCAGGCGCCTGCCTGGTACCAGTCCTTGCTGCGGTTCACGACGCGCACCACCAGCAGCATCACGGGCACCTCGATGAGCACGCCCACGACGGTGGCGAGGGCTGCGCCGGACTCGAACCCGAAGAGGCTGATCGCTGCCGCCACCGCGAGTTCGAAGAAGTTGCTGGCGCCGATCAGCGCCGACGGGCAGGCCACGGCGTGCGACTCGCCCAGGCGCCGGTTGAGCCCGTAGGCCAGGGCCGAATTGAAGAACACCTGGACCAGGATGGGCACCGCGAGCATCGCGATGACCAGCGGCTGCTCCAGGATGGCCTTGCCCTGGAAGGCGAACAGCAGCACCAGGGTCGCCAGCAGCGCCGCGATGGACAGCGGCCCGACGCGCGCCAGCGCCTCGTCGAGCGCCGCCTGCCCGTGCCGCAGCAGACTCCGGCGCCACCACTGGGCCAGGACCACGGGGATCACGATGTACAGGACCACCGAGGTGATCAGGGTTTCCCACGGCACGACGATCGACGACAGCCCGAGCAGCAGCGCCACGATCGGCGCGAACGCGAACACCATGATGGTGTCGTTCAGCGCCACCTGCGAGAGCGTGAACAGCGGGTGCCCGTTGGTGAGGCGGCTCCACACGAACACCATCGCGGTACAGGGCGCCGCCGCCAGCAGGATCAGGCCGGCGACATAGCTGTCCAGCTGGCCGGCCGGCAGGTACGGCGCGAAGACGTGCCGCACGAAGATCCACGCGAGCAGCGCCATGGAAAACGGCTTGACCGCCCAGTTCACGAACAGGGTCACGCCGATGCCGCGCCAATGCCGGCGGACCTGGTGCAGGGCACCGAAGTCCACCTTCACCAGCATCGGGATGATCATGATCCAGATCAGCAGGCCCACGGGGATGTTGACCCGCGCGACTTCCATGCGGCCGATCGCCTGGAAGGCACCCGGCAGCAGCTGGCCCAGGGCGATCCCGGCCACGATGCAGAGGAACACCCACACGGTGAGATAGCGCTCGAAGACGCTCATGGGGGCCGGCGCCGGCTGCGAGGGGACGGGAATCGTGCGGGACGTCATGCGGGTCAACTGCGTGCGATGTCGTTCAATGCGGCCTGCAGCGCGGGCCGGCCCATGCTCTCCAGCGGCAGGGCCAGCAGCTGCAGCATGCGGTAGCCGATCGCCTCCCGGGTCAGCCCGAAGGCGCGGCGCTGGCCCGCCTCGCCTCCCTCGGCGTTCGAGGGATCGGGGTAGCCCCAGTGCACCTTCACGGGCTGGCCGCTGCCGCCGAAGAACACCGGGCAGGTCTCGGCCGCGGCGCTGTCGCAGACCGTGATGACGATCGACAGGGGCGGCGCATCGGACGAGGTGAACTCGTCCCAGCTCTTGCTGCGCAATCCGCCCGTTTCCACGCCGGCGTTGCGCAGCGCTTCGAGCGCCAGGGGATTCACGCGGCCACTGGGCGCGCTGCCGGCGCTGTGGCCGCGCACGTCCCTGCCGAGTCGCCTGGCCCAGTGGTTGAGCATGCCTTCGCCCAGGACGCTGCGCGCGGAGTTGTGGGTACAGAGGATGAGGACGTTGGCCGTCACGGGATGTCCTTCGATGCGTCGGGGGCCGGGTCAGCAGTTCCTGCAGGAAGCGGCGGTGATCTCCTCGCAGCCGGCGCCCAGGCAGCAATGGGCGGCGAGATAGTCCATCAGTTCGGACATCGGCTCGAGCGCGGCGCGGTAGACCAGGTGGCGCCCGTCCCGCTCCTGCCGCACCAGGCCGGAATGCGTCAGCTCCTTGAGGTGGAAGGACAAGGTCGAGCCCGCGACGTCCAGCATCGCGGCCAGCGCACCCGGCGTCATCCCTTCCGGTCCTGCGCCGACGAGCGCGCGGAAGACCCGCAGGCGGACAGGCTGGGCGAGCGCGGCGAGCGCGGCGACGGCGTTCTTTTCTTCCATGATTCAAAGTTTATGGAATTCTAGTATTGTCTGCAAACCCCGCTGGATCGAGCTCGCTTCGACCCCGTGGGCATTCGAGGAGGTGGGAAGACGCAGGCCATGGGCCCGGCCGCATCGGCCCATGGGCGAGCGAGCCTGAGACAAGTTGATACCCCCTGCTGAGGCCGGGCAGGCCGTGCCTGCCGAGAGAATGGTTCACGCCTACTGCAGGAGGAACACACCATGACTCACTCGACGACGAACCCCACCCTCACGCCCGGCGGCACCCCGTCGACCCCGGTCGGAACGGACGGCCTGCCCGGTTCCGATGCCCCGATGGCAGCGCGCGCCTCGACCGGTGGCGGCCGCGACCGGGTCCACCGGTTCGCCGGCACCATGCACCGGGCCATCGACGGCCTCGAGCATCGACTGGGTTCCGCCCGCGACGGCATGTCCTCGACCCAGGCCCGCTACCGCGACAGCCTGCGCACGCGGATGAACGAGCAGCCGCTGCAGTCCGCCGGCCTCGCGCTGGCGGCCGGGGTGCTCCTGGACCGGCTGTTCCTGCGCGGACCGAAGGAGCGCGTGCTCGAGGTGCCCGTGCGCACGCACTCGAAGCGGGAGGCGAACCCGGCAGCGGAACGTCGCAGGGCGCGCTGGAGCGACGCCGCCGAGGCGCACCTGCAGCGTCTCGGAAGAACCGGCCGGGAAGCCGCCGGCAAGGCCGGCGCGGCCGCCGCCCAGGGGCTCGCGGGCACCAGGGCCGTTGCCGCCGGCCTGGCACGCGAGGCGAATGCCTTGCCGCTGCAGATGCGCCTGGCCGCACGGCACCTCGCGGCGCGCTCGCACGAGTACGGCAGCCTGGCGCGCTCCACGGTGAAGGCGCATCCGTGGGCGGGCCTCGCCGCCATGTTCGCCGCGGGCGGGCTGCTGACGACGGTGTTGATGCGGCGCCGGGAACCGGGGCCGGGCATGGCCTACGTCGCGGACGAGCGAGGCACCGCCTGGCAGCGCAGCGGATACGACACCCCCCAGGAGGGACTGGGCGGGCGGGTCGCCTCGCGGCCGTGGGCGTCGAGCGCGGTCGTGCTCGGCCTGGGGGTGCTGGCCGCACTGATGCTGAGGCGGCGCGGGGACTGACTGCCGACGTGCCGGGGTATCGCCCCAAGGGGCGGTACCGGACACCCGCCGGCGCGGGGACGGGGAGAGCCCCGTCGGGATCAGCGCAGCCGCTTGATCAGCGACGACGTATCCCAGCGGTTCCCGCCCAGCGCCTGCACGTCGGCGTAGAACTGGTCCACCAGCGCGGTGACCGGCAGCCGGGCGCCGTTGCGCTTGGCCTCTTCCAGCGCGATGCCCAGGTCCTTGCGCATCCAGTCGATCGCGAAGCCGAAGTCGAACTGGTCGGCGATCATGGTCTTGCCGCGGTTGTCCATCTGCCAGCTCTGCGCCGCGCCCTTGCCGATCACCTCCAGCACCTGCCCCATGTCCAGCCCGGCACGCTGGCCGAAGGCGATGGCTTCCGACAGGCCCTGCACCAGCCCGGCGATGCAGATCTGGTTGACCATCTTGGTCAGCTGCCCGGCGCCGCTGGGGCCCAGCAGCGTGAAGGCGCGCGCGAACACCATGCCCACCGGCCTGACCGCCTCGAAGGCCTTGGCGTCGCCGCCGCACATGACGGTGAGCAGGCCGTTCTGGGCGCCGGCCTGGCCGCCGGAGACCGGCGCGTCGATGAACTGCAGGCCCCGGGCCGCTGCGGCGGCGGACAGTTCGCGCGCCACGTTGGCCGAGGCCGTGGTGTGGTCGACGAAGATCGCCCCCGGCTTCATGCCGGCCAGCGCGCCGTTGTCGCCCAGCACCACCGAGCGCAGGTCATCGTCGTTGCCGACGCAGCAGAACACGATGTCGCAGCCGGCGGCCGCCTCGCGCGGGGTGGCCGCCGAGCGGCCCTTGAACTCGCCGGTCCAGGCCTGTGCCTTGGCGGCGCTGCGGTTGTAGACCGTGAC
>NZ_JAKFCM010000008.1:0-3212 GCF_036676645.1 Ramlibacter sp. | reverse complement strand
GCGCTGCGCTCATGGGGCCTCCTTGTGCTGTCGCACCAGTTCGAGCAGGGCCTGCATCAGGGACCGGCTGTCTTCGACCACCGTCAGGTTCGCGCGGCGCGTGATGGGCGCGGACGCGTCCAGGTTCACCGCGATCACGTGGCGGCAGTCCTTGATGCCCTGCAGGTGTTGCACGGCGCCTGAAATTCCGAGGGCGAGGTAGCCCGACGCGCTGACCGTCTTGCCCGTGGCGCCGATCTGCTGGGCGCGCACGAATCGGCCGTCGTCCACGGCCACGCGGGACGCGCCGACCGCGGCCCCGACTTCCTGGGCCAGCGTGTGGAACAGCGGCAGGTCGTTCACCCCGTTGCCGGCGGCCAGGATGAAGTCCGCTTCCTCCAGGGCCATCGTGGCGGGATCGCCGGTCTGCACGCCCAGGTCTTCGACGCCGCGCTCGTTCACCACGGGCCAGCGGGGCGCCTCGCCGCGCACACCCTGTCCCACGAAGGGCAGCGCGGTGCTGGCCACGCCCTTGGCCAACAGCATCACGTCGGTGTGCGGCAGCCGCCGGTCCTGGCCCGTGCCCGCCGGGATGCGCAGGCTGTCGGCGTCCAGCTCCGCGATGCCGCAGGCGCAGCGCAGACCGGCCTGGGCCGCGAACCGGCGGCCCAGCTGGCCATCGGCGCCGCGCTCGGCAAAGAACCAGCGCCGTGGTGCCAGGCGGGCCTGGAGGTCCTGCAACCACTGCACGCAGGCGCCGGGCTGGTAGCGCTCGGCGTCAAATCCGTCGGCGACCACGGTGCGGTCCACGCCCAGTGCCGCGACGTCGTCGTGGCAAGGGCCCAGCACCGCCAGCACCACCTCGGTGTGGGGGGCCGCCAGGATGGCCGCTGCCGCGATCGCCTGGTGCGCCAGGTCGGTCAGCGCGCCCCGGTCCGAGTGGGTCACCACCAGGCTGATCTCGCTGAAGGGGCCGGCGCTGCGAACCGGCTTGGCCAGCGGCGCATGCGCGGCGCTGGTGGCCAGGCGTTCGCCTTCGCTGCTACCCAGGACGATGCGGCGCAGGCCTTGCGGCGTGAGGATGGCCGGGCGGCGCGGATCGATGCGGCGCACAGGGGTATTCGTGTTCATGCCACCTCCAGTGCACGGGCCACCAGCTCGGCGACGTCCAGCACCTCGGGGCGCGGGCCGACCACGCCTTCGAGCATGGCGGTGCAGTTGGGGCAGGCCACGGCCACCACGGTGGCGCCGGTCTGCCGGGCGTCGGCGATGCGGATGTCGGGGATGCGCGTTTCGCCCGGGATGTCGGTGAACGGCGCGCCACCACCGCCACCGCAGCAGCGGCCGCGCTCGGCGTGGCGCTCCATCTCGACGACCCGGATGCCGATGCCCTTGAGCAACCGGCGAGGGGCATCCACTTCGCGGCCGTAGCGGCCGAGGTAACACGGGTCGTGGTAGGTCACCACGTCCTGGCCGGGCGCCTTGGTGGGCGTGAGGGTGCCCTTGGCCAGCAGGTCGGCCAGCAGCTGGGTGTGGTGCCAGACGTCGTACGTTCCACCCATGGCGGGGTATTCGTTCTTCAGCACATGGAAGATGTGCGGGTCGGGCGTGACGATGTGCTTGAAGCTGCGCGTCTTCAGGGTGGCAATCAGCTGCAGGGAGAGCCGCTGGAAGCCCGCCTCGTCGCCCAGTCGGCGTGCCAGGTCGCCGCAGTCGGTTTCCGCCACACCGAGCAGGGCGATCTTCAGGCCGGCCTTCTGCAGCGTCTTGACGAAGGCCCGCAGCGTGCGCTGGTAGCGCATGTCGAAGCCGCCTTCGCCCACCAGCACCAGCCAGTCAGCCTGCTCGCCGGGGTTCAGCACCGGCACGTTCAGGTCGGCGGCCCAGTGGTGGCGCGCACCGAGCGGGAAGCCGCCCACGGTGTCGGTGTCGCGCAGCTGCTCCAGCGCTTCCATGCCCTTGTTCGGCACCTCGCCACGCACCAGGGTGATGTGGCGGCGCATGTCCACGACGGCGTCCACGTGTTCGATCAGCATCGGGCATTCCTGCACACAGGCGCGGCAGGTGGTGCAGGACCACAGCGTGTCGGCGTTGATCAGGCCGTTGACGATGGGCCGATGGGGCGCGCCGCCGTGCTGGCCCACGGGCTGGCCGGGGTAGGGGCTGCCGGCGTAGGCGGCGTCCGTGCGGCCGCTCATGCCGACCACCAGGTCCTGGATCAGCTTCTTGGGGTTCAAGGGCTGGCCGGCGGCAAACGCGGGGCAGGCCGCTTCGCACTTGCCGCACTGCACGCAGGCGTCGAACGACAGCAGCTTGTTCCAGGCGAAGTCGGCCGGTTGGCCCACGCCCATGTCCTCGGGGGTCAGCTTCAGCGGTTTCAGGGCCGTGGCGAAACGCTGGTCGCCGAAGCGCTCGGGGCGGGGGTGCAGGCCCAGGTGCAGCAGGCCGGCCACGGCGTGCTTCATGGGGCCGCCCAGCCCGATGCCCAGCGCCAGCTCGGCAACGCCGGCGGCAAAGGCCAGGCTGATCAGGCCCGCGAGCCAGGGCGCGAGGGCGGTGCCGGTGAGGGCCACCACACCAATCAGGGTCGCGGCCACGGCGAAGGCCAGCAGGGAATAGGGCAGGCGTTTCCAGGCCCCTTGCGACAGGCGCGGCGGTGCCGCGCGGCGGCGCCAGGCCATCGCAGCGGCGCCCACGATGGCCAGCAGGCCGGCGATGAGCAGCACCACGTCCAGCGCGGCCCAGTACAGACCGAGGCCGTAGTTCAGCGCCACGATGAGCAGGGCCAGCAGCGTGCCCCCGGCGACGCCGACGTGGGCACGCGCCACGAAGGGTTCACGCGCCACCACGTCGTGCAGGTCCACGAAGTAGCGCCTGGGGATCTGCAGCAGGCCGCCGAAGTCCACCACCGCGGCACGGCCGCCGCGCCAGATCGCCGCGCGCCGGGCCAGACCGATGACCAGGCCCAGGACGGCCAGCCAGAACACGGCGCTCACCAAGTACTGAAGCATCTCAGGCCTCCACGGTGCCGGCGCGCGATCCGCCACGCACGAAGGAACCCAGCCCAAGGGCACCGCCGGGCCGGCTTTGCCGGACGGCCAGTGCCGCCCCCCTGGAGGGGGGAGACGCGAAGCGGCGCAGGGGGTGCTTCATCTCAAAAATCCTTACAGAGGCGCAGCGAGTCGTAGATCGCGGCGTGGATGTTGTGCATCGACACGCAGTCGCCGACGCGG
>NZ_JAKFCM010000007.1:0-90676 GCF_036676645.1 Ramlibacter sp. | reverse complement strand
TGGAAGCGAGTGTGCGAGCCCGCTCAACGCCGATCGATATAGATTTCGCGGGGGAGGGGCTCTTTTCTCAAGCGTATCAACAACTTACGACGCAAATGAGAATGGATCTCCGGACACTACTGGCTCAAGGCCGCAATGACATGCCTCCGTGTGTCATGTCGCCGCCTCTGCTTCATGCCGCTGCCTCTGCTTCATGCCGGCGCCCTTTGTGTCATTCCGGCGCAAGCCGGAATCCATCTCCCGCGGCCGCAACGCCCGCGCGGTTCAGAGCAGGCGCTTGAGGTAGCGCCCGGTGTGGCTCGCCGGATTCGCGGCGATGGTTTCGGGCGTGCCCGCCGCCACCACGGTGCCGCCGCCGTCGCCGCCTTCCGGCCCCATGTCGATCACCCAGTCGGCGGTCTTGATCACGTCCAGGTTGTGTTCGATCACCACGATGGTGTTGCCGGCATCGCGCAACTGGTGCAGCACCTTCAGCAGCAAGGCGATGTCGCCGAAGTGCAGGCCGGTGGTGGGCTCGTCCAGGATGTAGAGCGTGCGCCCGGTGTCGCGCTTGGACAGCTCGAGCGCCAGCTTCACGCGCTGCGCCTCGCCGCCCGACAGGGTGGTGGCGGCCTGGCCCAGCTGGATGTACGACAGGCCTACGTCCAGCAGCGTCTGCAGCTTGCGCGCGATCGCCGGCACGGCCTTCAGGAAGGCGTGGGCATCCTCCACCGTCATGTCCAGGATCTGCGCGATGTTGCGGCCCTTCCATTGGACTTCCAGCGTCTCGCGGTTGTAGCGCTGGCCCTTGCAGACGTCGCAGGGCACGTACACGTCGGGCAGGAAGTGCATCTCGACCTTGACCACGCCGTCGCCCTGGCAGGCTTCGCAGCGGCCGCCGGCCACGTTGAAGGAGAACCGTCCGGGCCCGTAGCCGCGCTCCTTGGCGGTCGCGGTTTCGGCCATCAGCTCGCGGATCGGCGTGAACAGGCCGGTGTAGGTGGCCGGGTTGCTGCGCGGGGTGCGGCCGATCGGCGACTGGTCGACGTTGATCACCTTGTCGAATTGCTCGATGCCCTCGATCTCGTCGTGCGGCGCCGGATCCTCGTGCGCCCGGTACAGCGTCCGCGCGACGGCCGCATACAGGGTGTCGTTGACCAGGGTCGACTTGCCGGAGCCGGACACGCCGGTCACGCAGGTCAGCAATCCGACCGGGAAGTCCACCGTCACGTCCCGGAGGTTGTGGCCGCGCGCGCCGGCGATGTGCAGGCGCTGCAGGGCGCCCGGCGCACCGCCGGGCACCGGCAGCCAGGGGTTGCGCCGGGGCGGCACGGGGATGGCCAGCGTGCCGGCCAGGTAGCGCCCGGTCAGCGACCCCGGGCTGTCCTGCACGTCCTGCGGCGTGCCCTGGGCCATCACCCGGCCGCCGTGGATGCCCGCGCCCGGGCCCATGTCGACCACGTGGTCGGCGGCCCGGATCATGTCCTCGTCGTGCTCGACCACCAGCACGCTGTTGCCCAGGTCGCGCAGGTGCTTGAGCGTGCCGATCAGGCGGTCGTTGTCGCGCTGGTGCAGGCCGATGCTGGGTTCGTCCAGCACGTACATCACGCCGGTCAGGCCCGAGCCGATCTGGCTGGCCAGCCGGATGCGCTGCGCCTCGCCGCCGGACAGCGTCTCGGCGCTGCGCTCCAGGCTCAGGTAGCCCAGGCCGACATCGTTGAGGAATTTCAGCCGGGCGGCGATCTCCCGCACGATCTTGGCCGCGATCTCGGCCTTGGCGCCGGACAGCTGCAAGCCGTCGAACCAGACCTGCGCCTCGGACAGCGTGGCCCGCCCGACCTCGTGGAGCGTGCGGGACTGGCCGTCCTCGCCGACGCGCACGTGCCGCGCCTCCGGCCGCAGCCGGGTGCCGCCGCATTCGGGGCAGGGCTGCAGGCTGCGGTAGCGGGACAGCTCTTCGCGCACGACCGGCGAGTCGGTCTCGCGCAGGCGCCGTGCCATGTTCGGGATCACGCCCTCGAACGGGTGCTTGCGCGTGACCTTGCGGCCGGCGGAGGCGCCCGACTCCATCACGTAGTTGAAGCGGACCTCTTCCTCGCCCGTGCCCTGCAGCACGGTCTGCTGCACCGCCGGGGCCAGGTGCTCGAAGGGCTCGTCGACGCTGAACTTGTAGTGCCGCGCCAGGCTCTCGATCATGCTGAAGTAGTACGGGTTGCGCCGGTCCCAGCCCTTGATCGCGCCCGAGGCCAGCGACAAGGAGGGGAAGGCGACCACCCGCTGCGGGTCGAAGAAGTCGAGGCAGCCCAGGCCGTCGCAGGCCGGGCAGGCGCCGACCGGCGAGTTGAAGGAGAACAGGCGCGGCTCCAGCTCGGCGATGGACCAGTGGCAGACCGGGCAGGCGAAGCGGGCGTTGAACAGGTGTTCGCGGCCGCCGTCCATCTCCAGCGCGACGGCCCGGCCGTCGGCCAGCCGCAGCGCGGCCTCGAAACTCTCGGCCAGGCGCTGCTGCACTTCGGCGCGGACCTTGAGCCGGTCGATCACGACGTCGATGTCGTGCTTCTCGTTCTTCTTCAGCCGGGGCAGCCGGTCCGCCTCCGCGATCGCGCCGTCGATGCGGAAGCGCACGTAGCCCTGCGCCTGCATCTGGGCGAACAGCTCCTCGAACTCGCCCTTGCGCTCGCGTGCCACCGGCGCCAGCACCATCAGCCGGGTGTCGGCCGGCAGCGCCAGCGCCGCGTCCACCATCTGCGAGACGGTTTGCGACGACAGCGGAAGGCCGTGGTTGGGGCAGTGGGGCGTGCCGGCGCGGGCGTACAGCAGCCGCAGGTAGTCGTGGATCTCGGTCACCGTGCCCACGGTGGAGCGCGGGTTGTGGCTGGTGGCCTTCTGCTCGATGGCGATGGCCGGCGACAGGCCCTCGATCAGGTCGACGTCCGGCTTGTCCATGAGCTGCAGGAACTGCCGGGCATAGGCCGACAGGCTTTCCACGTAGCGCCGCTGCCCTTCGGCGTACAGCGTGTCGAAGGCGAGCGAGGACTTGCCCGAGCCCGACAGCCCGGTGATCACCACCAGCCGGTTGCGCGGCAGGTCCAGGTCGACGTTCTTGAGGTTGTGGGTGCGCGCACCGCGGATGGCGATGCGCTGGTCCTGCAGCGGGCGCGCGAGGTACTTGCCTTCGTCGGGGGTGTTCAACGGTCGGGCTGGCGAGGGGAAACCCGCCATGATAGGCCGGGGCCCGCGGCCGGCGGAACGCCGCTGCCGCCCCTTGCCTGACAATGCAGCCCTGCCGCCCGGCCTTTTGCCCTCGAGCCGGCGGTGACCCAAGCCCGTGACTCCAGCTTCCCCCCGATCCACCCATCGCATGACCCCCGACGAGCGCCGCGCCAGCGGCTCGCTCTCGCTGGTCTTCGCCGCCCGCATGCTGGGTCTGTTCCTGGTGCTGCCCGTGTTCGCGCTGGAGGCGGCCCGCTACCCCGGCGGCGACGACCCGGTCCTGGTCGGGCTGGCCATGGGTATCTACGGCCTGACCCAGGGCCTGCTGCAGATCCCCTATGGCATGGCGTCCGACCGGTTCGGCCGCAAGCGCGTGATCCTGCTGGGCCTGCTGGTGTTCGCCGCCGGCAGCTTCCTGGCGGCGGCGGCGGACAGCGTGTTCTGGCTGATCGTGGGGCGCTCGCTGCAGGGCGCCGGGGCGGTGTCGGCGGCCGTGACCGCCCTGCTGGCCGACCAGACCCGCGACGAGGTCCGCACCAAGGCGATGGCGCTGGTGGGGGCCAGCATCGGCCTGATGTTCGCCATTTCGCTGGTGGCGTCGCCGGTGGTGGCGCGCTGGATCGGGCTGGCCGGCCTGTTCGCCCTGACCGGCGTGCTGGCGCTGGCCTGCATGGCGGTGGTCGCCTGGTGGACGCCGCCGGAGCCCATCGTGCATGCCGATGTCCCGCGCGGGCGGCTGTCGGACGTGTTGCGCAACGCGCCGCTGCTGCGCCTGAACCTGGGGGTGTTCGTGCTGCATGGGGTGCAACTGGCCATGTGGGTGGCGCTGCCCGGCCTGCTGGTGCAGGCCGGGCTGGACAAGGACGGCCACTGGACGGTCTACCTGCCGGCCATCACGGCAGCGGTCGGTGTGATGGCGGCCACCCTGTTCCCGCTGGAGCGGCGCGGCTACCTGCGGGCGGTGTTCCTGGCCTCGATCGGGCTGCTGCTGGTCGCCCAGCTGGGCTTTGCCCTGCTGGCCGCACAACCCTCGATATGGCCGCTGGGGCTGGTGCTGTTCGTCTTCTTCATCGGCTTCAACGTGCTGGAGGCGACCCAGCCCAGCCTGGCCTCGCGGCTGGCGCCGGCCCATGCCCGCGGCGCCGCCCTGGGCGTCTACAACACCCTTCAATCGCTGGGCTTCTTCGCCGGCGGCGCGGTCGGCGGCTGGCTGGCCAAGCACGTTGGGGAGGCCGGGCTGTTCGCCGCCTGCGCCGGTGCGCTGTTCCTCTGGCTGCTGGTCGCATGGCCCATGCGTGCCCCGGGCCGCTCGCCCTCGCCGGAACAGGTGCTGGCGGACGAGGCCGGGGCCGCGTAAACCCACATAATCGCCCGAACTTCCGGAGGAACACCTCAATGGCATCCGTCAACAAAGTCATCATCGTGGGCAACCTCGGCCGCGATCCCGAAATGCGCACCTTCCCCAGCGGCGGGCGCGTCTGCAACGTGACCATTGCCACCACCGACAAGTGGAAGGACAAGCAGACCGGCGAGCCGCGCGAGCACACCGAGTGGCACCGGGTGGTGTTCAACGACCGGCTGGCCGAGATCGCCGGCGAGTACCTCAAGAAGGGCTCGCAGGTCTACGTGGAAGGCAGCATCCGCACCCGCAAGTGGACCGACCCGCAGGGCCAGGAGAAGTACAGCACCGAGATCCGCGCCGACACGATGCAGATGCTGGGCCGCCGCGAAGGCATGGGCGGCCCCTCGGCCGGCGACGACTACGAAGGCGGCGGCGAGCGCCGCGCGCCGGCGGCCCGGCCGGCCCCGGCGCCCCAGCGTGCCCCGGCCACCAAGTCCGCGTCCGGCTTCGAGGACATGGACGACGACATCCCGTTCTGAAGACCTGCCGGCCTGCCGCGCAGGCCGGTGCCTGGGGCCGCCGGTCCGACGCGGCCACCCCTGCTGACCTTGTGGCGACCCGGCGTGCCTCGCGCGCCGGGGCGGGGATCCATGGTCTGATGGCGCCTTTCGCCATCGGAGGGACGCACCCATGGAAACCCGGCTGACGCGCAAGCTCGGTATCGAACTGCCCATCGTGGGCGCACCGATGGGCGGGGTGGCCGGCGGCCAGCTGGCCGCTGCCGTCAGCATGGGCGGCGGCCTCGGTTTGATCGGCGGTGGCTACGGCCAGGCCGACTGGCTGGAGCGCGAGTTCGCCGCCGCCGGGGATGCGCGCGTCGGCGTCGGCATCATCACCTGGTCGCTGGCGCGCCAGCCCGAGCTGCTGGACCGGATGCTGGCGCACCGGCCGGCGGCCGTGATGCTGTCCTTCGGCGACCCGGCGCCCTTCGTCCCGCGCATCCGCGAGGCCGGCGCGCAGGTGATCTGCCAGGTGCAGACGCTGGCCATGGCGCGCCAAGCGCTGGCTGCGGGGGCCGACATGCTGGTGGCCCAGGGCAGCGAGGCCGGCGGGCATGGCCTGCAGCGGTCCACCTTCACCCTGGTGCCGGAAGTGGCCGACCTGATCGCCCGCAGCGCGCCCGACACGCTGCTGCTGGCGGCCGGCGGCGTGGCCGACGGCCGCGGCCTGGCCGCGGCGCTGATGCTGGGCGCGGACGGCGCGCTGATCGGCTCGCGCCTGCTGATGAGCCCGGAGTCCCTGTGGCCGGCCGGCCTGCAGGAGGCCGCCGTGGCGGCCGACGGCGACTCCACCGTGCGCAGCCGGGTGCCCGACCTGGCGCGCCGCTACGTCTGGCCCCCCGGTTTCACCGCGCGCATCCTGCACACCGGTTTTGCCGCCCGCTGGCACGGCCACGAGGAGGAGCTGGTCCGGCCGGAGGTCCTGGATCGCGAGGAGGCGCGCTACTGGCGCGGCGCCGCGTCCGGCAACCCCGACGACACCTGCGTCATGGTCGGCGAAGCGGTTGGCCTGATCGGCGACGTGGCGCCGGCCGCGGAACTGGTGCGCCGGATGGCGGCGCAGGCGCGCGAGTGCCTCAGCGCGCAGCCGCGGCGATGACCCCGCCGCCCAGGCAGACCTCGCCGTCGTAGAGCACGGCCGACTGCCCCGGCGTCACCGCCCATTGCGGCTGCGGGAAGTCCAGGCGGAAGGCGCCGTCGGCGCCGGCGGCCAGCACGCAGGGCGCATCGGCCTGCCGGTAGCGGGTCTTGGATCCATATGTTCCGGCGGCGGGCGCCTGGCCGGCGATCCAGCTCGCATCCTGGGCTTCCAGCGCGCTCGACTGCAGCCAGGGGTGGTCGTGGCCCTGCACCACCCACAGCGTGTTGGCGGCCATGTCCTTGCGCGCCACGAACCAGGGCGCATGCTCGCCGCCGCCCCTGTGCGCGCCCCGGGGCTTGATGCCGCCGATGCCCAGGCCCTGGCGCTGGCCGAGCGTGTAGAACGACAGGCCCTGGTGCTGGCCGATCACGCGGCCGCGCTCGTCCTTGACCGGGCCGGGCTCCTTGGCGATGTAGCGGTTGAGGAATTCGCGGAACGGCCGCTCGCCGATGAAGCAGATGCCGGTCGAGTCCTTCTTCTTGGCGTTGGGCAGGCCGATCTCGGCGGCGATGCGCCGCACCTCGGTCTTGCGCAGCTCGCCGACCGGAAACAGGCTGCGTGCCAGCTGCGCCTGGGTCAGCCGGTGCAGGAAATAGCTCTGGTCCTTGGTCTCGTCCAGGCCCTTGAGCAGCTGGAAGCCGCCGCCGGCCTCGCGCACCCGGGCATAGTGGCCGGTCGCGATCCTGCCGGCGCCCAGCCGCAGGGCGTGGTCGAGGAAGGACTTGAACTTGATCTCGGCGTTGCACAGCACGTCCGGGTTGGGCGTGCGGCCGGCCTGGTACTCGCGCAGGAACTCGGCAAAGACCCGGTCCTTGTACTCGGCGGCGAAGTTGACGTGCTCCAGCTCGATGCCGATCACGTCGGCGACGGCGGCCGCATCCAGGAAGTCCTGACGCGAGGAGCAGTACTCGTCGTCATCGTCGTCTTCCCAGTTCTTCATGAAGAGGCCGACGACGTCCCAGCCCTGCTGCTTGAGCAGCCAGGCGCTGACGGCGGAGTCGACCCCTCCGCTCAAGCCGACCACCACCCTGCGACTGCTGCCCATGGGTGGGATTATCCCGGCGGGGCCCTTCTCCTCGCCGGGGCAGGGATCAGGCCGGGCGCGCGGCGCAGGCGTGCATCGTCACCAGCGACAGCGGGTAGCGCACGCCGGCCAGGTAGTCCTCGATGCAGCGCAGCACCGAGGGGCTGCGGTGGCGGTCGCGGCTGGCGCGCACCTCGTCCGGCGTCAGCCACAGGAGGCGCACGATGCCGGCGTCCAGCGGCTGTCCCGGCAGCGGCTCGCCCAGCCGGCCGCAGAACGCGAAGCGCAGGTAGGTCACGTCCTCGCCGCGGCCGGACCGCGGCGCGCGCGACAGGTAGATGCCGACCAGGGCGGTGGGCTCGAACGGGTGGGCGGTTTCCTCCAGCGCCTCGCGCGCGCAGGCCTGCGCCGGCGATTCGCCCGGGTCCAGGTGGCCGGCCGGGTTGTTCAGCCTGAGCCCGTCGCGGGTCTCCTCCTCCACCAGCAGGAAGCGGCCGTCGCGTTCGATGACCGCCGCAGCAGTGACATTGGGCTTCCAGCGCGCGGGCTCCATCGCGCCGATTATTAGGCCTCGTATTCCTCCGACCCTTGCACCCAGATGAACGACTGCACGTCGATCATGTCGCGCGAGCGGAAGCCCAGCCGGCGGTCGAGGTCGCGCCGGATGATGGCGCCGAACGTCAGCAGGCCCTGGTACACCGGCCAGGAGGGCTCGGGGCGGTAGCCGAAATCGAAGCCGTAGGCGCGCGCCGCCTTGCGCGTGACCCGCGGCTTGAGGAACAGGTGCCGGTCCGGGCGCGCGATGAAGCCGAACACCGTCACCACCGGCCAGGTCAGCACCCGGGCCTCGCGCCGGGGCAGGTCCGCCACCGCCTGCACCCAGTCCTCGAACTTGCGCTGCAGCGGCCCCCGGCCGTACAGGAAGGCGTACAGCTCGTGCGCGAACAGGCGCGCCCCGGCCGGGGTGCGCAGCGCGTCGCGCAGGGCCATCTTCTCGAACGAGAACAGCAGGTTGGTGCGCGACTCGATCCGGATCGCGGTGTCGGCGATCTGGCGGAACTCGCCGCGGGCGAGCAGCTTGCGGAATTCGGCCGGCCCCAGCTCCGCCTGCCACTCGAGGTGGGCCCGCTCCTTGTAGGCGCGCTCGGCGATCAGGTAGGTCTCGTCCTGGAATCCGTCCGGGTAATACAGCTCGAACTTGCGCCGCGCGCGCGCGGCGCCCAGGTAGCAGACACCGTTGGCGCGGGCGCCGGTCAGTGGCGAGGAGAGGAAGGCGGGGCGTGGCATTCGGGCAGTTTTTGGTGCCGTGCCAGCTCATCGTCGTGGGACGCCATCTTGCGTCGGTGTAGGACCGCTCCCGGCCCAGCCGGGGCGCAGCGGCCCGGCCCAACCGTGCCGTGTCCGTAGCCACCTGCAGAGTTCAGGTAAGCTTGAACCAAGTTTTTACAAGCTCAGCGAAAGCGAGGAGATCGCCCCATGCAGATAGGTGTGCCCGCCGAAACCACGGCGGGCGAAACCCGCGTTGCCGTCACGCCGGAAACCGCGAAGAAGCTCAAGGCGCAGGGCCACACGGTGCGGGTCGCATCGGCGGCCGGCCTGGCGGCCAGCGCCACGGACGAGGCCTTCGTCGCCGCCGGTGCCGAGATCACCGACCAGGCCGGCGCGCTGGGCTGCGAGCTGGTGCTCAAGGTGCGAGCGCCGCAGGACGACGAGCTGGCGGCCATGAAGCCCGGCACCACGCTGGTGGGCATGCTCAACCCCTTCGATGCGGCCGGGCTGCAGCGCCTGGCGGCGGCCGGGCTGACGGCCTTTGCCCTGGAGGCGGCGCCGCGCACCACGCGCGCGCAGAGCATGGACGTGCTCAGTTCGCAGGCCAACATTGCCGGCTACAAGGCCGTGATGATCGCGGCCGACCGCTACCAGCGCTTCTTCCCGATGCTGATGACCGCCGCCGGCACGGTGAAGGCCGCCCGGGTGGTGATCCTGGGCGTCGGCGTGGCCGGCCTGCAGGCGATCGCCACCGCCAAGCGGCTGGGCGCGGTGATCGAGGCCTCGGACGTGCGCCCGTCGGTGAAGGAGCAGGTCGAGTCGCTGGGCGCGAAGTTCATCGACGTGCCCTACGAGACGGCCGAAGAGAAGGAAGCGGCCGAGGGCGTGGGCGGCTACGCCCGACCGATGCCGCCGAGCTGGCTGGAGCGCCAGAAGGTCGAGGTGGCCAAGCGGGTGGCGCAGGCCGACGTGGTGATCACCACCGCGCTGATCCCCGGGCGGGCGGCGCCGGTGCTGGTGACCGAGGAGATGGTCCGATCCATGAAGGCGGGCTCGGTGATCGTCGACCTGGCGGCGCCGCAGGGCGGCAACTGCCCGCTGACCGAGCCGGGCCGCACCGTGGTCAAGCACGGCGTCACGCTGGTGGGCGAGACCAACCTGCCGGCACTGGTGGCGGCGGACGCCTCGTCGCTGTATGCGCGCAACGTGCTGGACTTCCTCAAGCTGATCATCGACAAGGAAGGCCAGCTGAACATCGACCTGGACGACGACATCGTGGCGGCGTGCCTGATGGCGCAGGGCGGGGAAGTGAAGAAAGCGAAATGATTTTGGGGACAGGCCTTCAGCCCTGTCCTCAACTGGAATCGACATGGAAGTCAGCCACACCATCACCAACCTCATCATCTTCGTGCTGGCCATCTACGTGGGCTACCACGTGGTGTGGACCGTCACGCCGGCGCTGCACACGCCGCTGATGGCCGTGACGAACGCGATCTCGGCCATCGTGATCGTCGGGGCCATGCTGGCGGCCGCGCAGACCGAGACCTGGGCCGGCCGGGCGATGGGCGTGCTGGCGGTGGCGCTGGCGGCGGTGAACATCTTCGGCGGCTTCCTGGTCACCCGGCGCATGCTGGAGATGTTCAGGAAGAAGGACAGGAAGGCCGCGGGGGCGCCCCAATGAGCATGAACCTCGTCACGCTGCTGTACCTGGCAGCGTCGGTGTGCTTCATCCAGGCGCTCAAGGGCCTGTCGCACCCGACCACCTCGATCCGCGGCAACCTCTTCGGCATGGTGGGCATGGCGATCGCCGCGCTCACCACCGCCGCCCTGATCGTCGAGCTGGCCGGCAGCGCCGGCGGCCTGGCCTGGGTGCTGGTGGGGCTGGTGGCCGGCGGCGCCTACGGTGCCTGGCGCGCCAGGACCGTGGAGATGACCAAGATGCCCGAGCTGGTGGCCTTCTTCCACAGCATGATCGGCCTGGCGGCGGTGTTCATCGCGGTGGCGGCGGTGCTGGAGCCCGCGGCGCTCTTGAACGGGCTGCCCCGGGGCGAGCCGATTCCCACCGGCAACAAGCTGGAGCTGTTCCTGGGTGCGGCGATCGGCGCGATCACCTTCTCCGGCTCGGTGATCGCCTTTGGCAAGCTCTCGGGCAGCTACAAGTTCCGCCTGTTCCAGGGCGCGCCGGTGGTGTTCGCCGGCCAGCACCTGCTCAACCTGGTGCTGGGGCTGGTGACCCTCGCGCTGGGGCTGGTGTTCACCTTCAGCGGCAGCTGGACGGCCTTCTTCGCGATGCTGGCGCTGGCCTTCGTGATGGGCGTGCTGATCATCATCCCGATCGGCGGGGCCGACATGCCGGTGGTGGTGTCCATGCTCAACTCGTACTCGGGCTGGGCGGCCGCGGGCATCGGCTTCTCGCTGAACAACGCCATGCTGATCATCGCCGGCTCGCTGGTGGGCAGCTCGGGGGCGATCCTCTCGTACATCATGTGCAAGGCGATGAACCGCTCGTTCTTCAACGTGATCCTGGGCGGCTTCGGCGGCGAAGCGGGCCAGGCGGCCGCCGGCGCAGCGGTGCAGCGCGCGGTCAAGAGCGGCAGCGCCGACGACGCCGCGTTCGTGCTGTCCAACGCCGAGACGGTGGTGATCGTGCCGGGCTACGGGCTGGCGGTGGCGCGCGCCCAGCACGCGGTCAAGGAGCTGGCCCAGAAGCTCACCGACAAGGGCATCACGGTCAAGTACGCGATCCACCCGGTGGCCGGGCGCATGCCCGGGCACATGAATGTGCTGCTGGCCGAGGCCGAGGTGCCCTACGACCAGGTGTTCGAGATGGAGGACATCAACGGCGAGTTCGGCCAGGCCGACGTGGCCATCGTGCTGGGCGCCAACGACGTGGTCAATCCGGCGGCGCTGCAAAAGGGCAGCCCGATCTACGGCATGCCGATCCTGGAGGCCTACAAGGCCAAGACCGTGATCGTCAACAAGCGCTCCATGGCCGCCGGCTACGCCGGCCTGGACAACGAGCTGTTCTACATGGACAAGACCATGATGGTGTTCGGCGACGCCAAGAAGGTGGTCGAGGAGATGGGCAAGGCGATCGAATAGCAGGAGCGCTCTCTGCTATCAGCTTCAGCCGGGAGAGCCTGTCCCGGCCGCTGCGGCGAATCCGCCGCTTAACCTGCTGACGAATGGAACAGACAGCCTTGAACGACCTGCTCGCGTCCCTGCTGACCGGGTGGGAAAGCGAGGTGGTGGAGTTCAAACAAGCCAGTGGGGACTACGACACCGACCGGATCGGCGAGTACTTCTCGGCCCTCTCGAATGAAGCGAACCTGCGGACTGCGGAGCGCGCATGGCTCGTATTCGGCGTGAACGACCGGACCCGGTCGGTGGTGGGCTCCGGCTATCGGCGTGACGCCAATCGGCTGCAGGGGCTGAAGATGCAGGTCGCCCAAGGTGCCGAGCCGAGCGTCACCTTCCGGAACATCCACGAACTGGATCATGCCGGCGGCCGCGTGCTGCTGTTCGAGGTGCCGCCGGCGCCTCGGGGCATGCCCATCGCCTGGAAGGGGCACTACTTCGCGCGTGCCGGAGAGAGCCTCACCTCGCTAGGACTCGACAAGCTGGAGGAAATCCGCCGCCAGACCTTGCTGACCGATTGGACTGCGCATCGGGTTGCAGGCGCCACGCTCGCCCACCTGGACGAGCGTGCGCTCGCGGCGGCGCGAGAATCCTTTGCCACCAAGTACGCTAACCGCTTTGCCGGCGAAGAGGTTCGCAACTGGCCGCTTGAGGCCTTTCTCGACCGCGCCAAGCTGACACGGGATGGGGAACTCACTCGTGCAACGTTGCTGCTGCTGGGCAAGGCCGAGGCGGCCCACCTGCTGCTGCCGAACCCGGCGCAATTGACCTGGAAGCTCGAGGGATCCGAGCGGGCCTACGAGCATCTGGGGCCGCCTTTCCTGCTGAACACGTCGGCCCTGTACCAGCGGGTGCGCAACATCCAGGTGCGCATCCTCCCGGAGGACTCGTTGCTGCCGGTGGAAGTGGCCAAGTACGACCAGCGGGTCGTGCTCGAAGCCATCCACAACTGCATCGCCCACCAGGATTACGCGCGCAACGGCCGCATCGTGGTGACGGAGCAGCCCGATCGGCTGGTGTTCGAGAACGAAGGCGGCTTCTTCGAGGGTCAGCCGGGTGACTACGTCGCCGGCAACAAGACGCCGCGCCGCTACCGCAACCCCTTCCTCGCGCAGGCCATGGCCGAGCTGAACATGATCGACACCATGGGCTACGGCATCCATGAAATGCACAAGGGACAGGCCAGGCGCTACATGCCCCTGCCGGACTACGACCTTGGCCAGTCGGGCGCCGTCCGAATGACCATCCATGGCGGGGTGGTCGATCCCGCCTACAGCCGTCTGCTGATCCAGAAGACCGACCTTCCCCTCGCCGATGTCTTCGCGCTCGACCGCGTGCAGAAGCGCCTGCCGATCGAAGATGCCGTTGCCAAGCGCCTGCGCAAGGCCGGCCTGATCGAAGGGCGCAAGCCGAACTACCACGTGTCGGCCGCCATCGCCAAGGCAACCGCCGGGCAGGCCGACTACATCCGCATGCGGGCGCAGGACGATGCTTTCTATGCAAAGCTGCTGACCGACTTCCTGGAGAAATTCGGCCAGGCGACCCGATCCGAGATCAACCGGCTGCTCCTGGGCAAGCTCAGCGAAGCCCTGACCCAGGAGCAAAAAGTCAACAAGATCAACAACTTGCTGACCAAGCTGCGGCGCCGCGGGCTGATCTACAACGCCGGTGTCGACAGTGCGCCGCAGTGGCGGCTTGCAGAGAAACCTGCAGAGAAAAAATAGAGATTCGCAGAGAAACGCATGCCGACCCTGGACTGGCTGAACCGTGAGGAGTCCTTCCGCACCGCCTCGCAGACCCCCACCCGCGTACTGCGGCCGCACCCGGCCGGCCACGTCTTCGGCGATCCGGCGGCGGCCGCCGGCAACCTGCTGATCCAGGGTGACAACCTGCAAGCGCTCAAGGCGCTGCTGCCGTTCTACCGCGGCAGTGTCAAGTGCATCTTCATCGACCCGCCCTACAACACGAAGAGCGCGTTCGAGCACTACGACGACAACCTGGAGCACAGCGAATGGCTGTCGATGATGCTGCCGCGGCTGCAGTTGCTGCGGGAGTTTCTACGGGAGGATGGGTCGATCTGGGTGACCATCGACGACAGTGAAGCGCACTACCTCAAGGTGGCAATGGATGAGGTGTTCGGTCGCTCCAACTTTGTCGCGAACATTGTTTGGCAGAAGAAGTCTTCGCCGCAAAGCAACTCGACGTGGCTATCCGACAGCCATGATCACGTTCTCTGCTTCGCCAAGAACAAAGCGGTATTTAAGCCAAACCTGCTTCCTCGTAGCGAAAAACATAACGCAATCTACAAGCACAGTGATGAGCACGACGGGATTGATGCGGGTGGCAACTGGTACGGCCGAGGACCTTGGTTTCCGGGCGATTTCACTCTGAGCTTGGCATCCGGTCAGCGCGGCAAGCAGTTCGCCAAGACTGGCGAAAGCGTCAACCTCTATCCGATCACCACCCCCTCCGGTCGGGTCGTATGGCCGGCAAAGGGGCGGGCTTGGGCGTATACGCCTGAAAGCTACCAGCGACTTCTTGCGGAACATCGGGTCACCTTCGGCAAGAACGGGGACAACAAGCCATGCATCAAACGATTTGTCTCTGAGTTTGGCGACAAAGGAGTGGTCCCCATGACGACGTGGCACTACTCAGAGGTTGGTGAGAACAGGATAGCGATGCAGGAAAGCAAGGCGCTCTTCTCTGAAGGCGCTTTTGCAACCCCTAAGCCCGAAGCATTGCTCAGGCGCATCGTCCATGTCGCCAGCGACCGGAATGATCGTGTCCTGGACAGCTTTCTTGGCTCCGGCACTGCCGTTGCTGTCGCCCACAAGATGGGCCGCCGCTGGATCGGCATCGAGATGGGCGAGCACGCCACGACCCACTGCCTGCCCCGCTTGAAGAAGGTCATCGAAGGCGAGCAGGGCGGCATCAGCGCCGCCGTGGATTGGAAGGGCGGCGGCGGCTTCCAGATGCTGCAGCTCGGCTCCCCGCTGTTCAATGCAGAGGGGGACATCCACCCCGATGTGCGCTTTGCCGACCTGGCCGCCTTCATCTGGATGCGGGAGACGGGCGCGGCGCTGGCGCTCGATGCCGGCGCATCGGCCCAGGGTCGCATGCCCTTGCTCGGCGTGCACGAGGGCACGGCCTATTACCTGCTGTTCAACGGCATCCTGGGTGACCGGCGCCCGGGCAGCGGCAACGTCCTGAACAGTGCGGTTCTGCAGGCCTTGCGCGAGCTTTGCTGGCGTGAAGGGCCCAAGGTGGTGTACGGCGAGGCCTGCCGGCTGGGCGATGCACGGCTGCAGGCCGAGGGCATCGCCTTCCGCCAGTTGCCGCACGCCGTGCCGAAGTCCTGAACCAGAACGAGAGGGAGGCGCCGCCATGTCGATGTTGAAGCTCAAGCGGTACCAGGAGACGGCACTCGACGAGTTGGACGCTTACCTGCGAGAGACTCGGCTGCATGGCGCGCGCAAGGCCTTCGAGAACCGCACCGGCTACGGCTACAACCCCGAGCCGTTCGGCGAGACGCCCGGCGTATGCCTGCGCATTCCCACCGGCGGCGGCAAGACGCTGCTGGCGGCGCATGCGATCGGCCGTATGGCGCGCGAATGGCCAGTCTCCGCCCCCCAGCCGCTGGCGCTGTGGCTGGTCCCGTCGGACACCATCCGGGCGCAGACGCTCGCCGCTCTCGGCGCGGCGGGCCATCCCTTCCGCGAAGCGCTGGCGCAGGGCTGCGGCGACAACGTGCGCGTGTGCGACCTGGACGAGGTGGCGACTTTGTCGCCACAGGATTTCGACGAGCGCGCCGTGGTGGTGGTGGCGACGATCCAGAGCTTCCGCGTCGAAGACACCGACCAGCGCAACGTCTATGCGTTCAGCGAAGCCTTCGAGCCGCACTTTCGCGGCCTGCCGGCCAGCCTGCTCGCGCCGTTGTCGGCCTTGCCCGACGCGCTTGTGACCGAACAGGATGCCGCCTCCGGAAAGGCCGGTCGCGAGATGCTGGGCCGCTTCGTCGGGCAGCCGCGCTGGAGCCTGGCGAACTGGCTGGCGTTGCGCAGGCCTTACGTGATCGTCGACGAGGCGCACAACGCCAAGACGGAGCGCAGCTTCGAGGCCCTCAAGCGCCTTGACCCTTCCATGATCCTGGAACTGACGGCCACGCCGGTGCCGAAGCGCACCAACGTGCTGTTCCACGTCTCGGCGCAGCAGTTGCAGGCCGAGGACATGATCAAGATGCCGATCGCGCTGATCGAGCACACGCGCGGCTGGCAAGCAGCCGTTTTCGATGCCGTGCAGAACCAGCGGCTGCTGGAGAGCCAAGCCCAGCAGGAGGAGGCTGCCACTGGCGCCTACATCAGGCCGATCGTGCTGCTGCAGGCGCAAAACAGTACGGAGCCGGTGAACGTCGACGTGCTGCGAAACCACCTCGTCAGCGAGCTGCACATCCCTGAGGAACAAGTCAAGGTGGCCACCGGCGCGCAGCGCGAGCTGGAGGGCCTCGATCTCAGTTCCCGCGACTGCCCGGTGCGCTACATCATCACGGTCCAGGCGCTGCGCGAGGGCTGGGATTGCCCATTCGCCTACGTGCTGTGCTCGGTGCAAAGTATACGGTCGGCCACCGCCATCGAACAACTGCTCGGCCGGGTGCTGCGCATGCCGTATGCCACCCGGCGCCAGCGGCCGGCGCTGAACAAGGCATATGCCCACGTCACGGAATCGGAAACCGGACTGGCTGCGAATGCGCTGGCCGACCGCCTGATTGATGGCATGGGCTTCGACCCGCTCGATCTGGCCTCCATGATTGCGCCGCAGTTGCCGCTGGAGCTGGCCGGCGGCGGGCGCGATGATGGGCCCCTGTTCGCTACGGCTGATGCTGTGACGCTCCCGTCGCTGTCCGTGGACCTGCCCGCTGGCAAAGCCTTGCCGCAGGCGCTGGCGCAGGCCGTTGCGGCAGGAGAAGCATCCGTCAGTGGCGAGGGCGAGCGGCAGCGCGTGCAATTCCGCGGCAATGTGGGCGACGCTGCAGCGGCGGAACTCATCGCCGCGCAGCGTGGCAAGCAGCGTGAAGCAATCGCCCAGCAGATTGAGCGCCACAACGCTCTGGTAGCGGGGGCGTCGGCCCCGGCGAACCGTGGTGAGCGGTTCGCCCCGCTCCCGCGCCTTTGTTATCGCGCCGCCGAGCAGGGCGAGCTTCTGCTGCTCGAACGGGAGGCCGTCACCGAGGCCATCGCCCTGAACCTCCTGGCAGAACCTGTCAGCCTGCCGGGCCTGAGCATGGTGGAGCAGGGAACGCTCTGGGAGGTCTATATCGATGGTCAGAAATTGCGGGTGGGCCGTGGCGATGCGGCACAGCTGCCGCTGGACACGGCATCACCCACGATCACCGAGGACGATCTGGCCCGCTGGCTCTGCGCCGAACTGCAGCATCCCTCGCGCAACGTGGCGCGCGATGTGACGCCTTCACACCTTCGTGCTTTCGTTCTCGCGACTCTGAAGCATCTGATCCACGAGCAGCGGCTGCCGCTGGAACAGCTTGCACGCCACCAATACCCACTGGCCCAGCGCTTGGCCCTGCGGATAGCGGAACTGCGCGACAAGGCCACGAAGGCAGTCTTCAAGCAACTGGTGCTGGACGGAGGGTGGAAGCTGGAAACCGGACCGGACCACCTGTTTCACTTCGACCCGGCGTGCTATCCGGTGCCGGCCAATCAGCGCTATCGCGGCAAGTTCCGCTTCAGGAACCATTTCTATCCGGTTCCCGCGGATCTGGAAGATGGCGGCGAGGAATGGCGGTGCGCGCTCGCGATCGACGAACATCCGAAGATCAAGCGCTGGGTGAGAAATCTCGATTCCGACCCGGTCGCCGGCTTCTGGCTCCCCACATCGACGGGCCGTTTCTATCCCGACTTCGTTTGCGAGTTGGTGGACGGACGCCATCTGGTCGCCGAATACAAGGGGGAGCAATTGCGCTCCATGCCCAAGGAGATCGAGAAGGGGGAAGTTGGCCGTGTCTGGGCAGAGCACACGCAAGGCCGCGGCGTGTTTGCCATGCTGTACAAACAGGAGCGCGGCATGAACTTGACGCAGCAGCTGGACGCTGCCTTGGCGCAGGTAAGTACTTAGGTCGGCTGAACGCCGGTCCCGACGCTAGGGAAAACCGGGGGAAACCCCAAGTTCCGCGGCCCGACAATCGCCCGGTCACGAGCGAACCCAGAACGAGGAGATCCATGGACATGAGCCCATCCCCAAACACACAACACCCCTGGCTCAGTGCCTACCCCGCCGGCGTGCCGGCCGAGATCGACGCCTCGCAGTACCGCTCGCTGGTGCAGCTGATGGAGGAGAGCTTCCGCAAGCACGCGGGCCGGCCTGCCTACAGCTTCATGGGCAAGGAGGTCACGTTCGGGGAAACCGACTCGCTCAGCCAGGCCTTCGCGGCGTACCTGCAAAGCCTGGGCCTGGCCAAGGGCGACCGGGTGGCGATCATGATGCCCAATGTGCCGCAGTACCCGGTGGCGGTGGCCGGCATCCTGCGTGCCGGCATGGTGGTGGTGAACGTCAATCCGCTGTACACGCCGCGCGAGCTGGAGCACCAGCTCAAGGACTCGGGCGCCAAGGCCATCGTCATCATCGAGAACTTTGCCAACACGCTGCAGCAGTGCATCTCGGCCACGCCGGTCAGGCACGTGGTGCTGGCGGCGATGGGCGATCGGCTCGGCCTGCTCAAGGGCGCGCTGGTCAACTACGTGGTGCGCAACGTCAAGAAGATGGTGCCGGCCTACAACCTGCCCGGCGCGGTGCGCTTCAACGACGCCATCGCCCAGGGCACGCGCGCCACGCTCAAGCCGGTGGACATCCAGCCCGACGACGTGGCCGTGCTGCAGTACACCGGCGGCACCACCGGCGTGTCCAAGGGCGCGGTGCTGCTGCACCGCAACGTCATCGCCAACGTGCTGCAGTCGGAGGCCTGGAACTCGCCGGTCATGAGCAAGGTGCCGGCCAACGAGCAGTCCACCAGCGTCTGCGCGCTGCCGCTGTACCACATCTTCGCCTTCACGGTCGGGATGATGCTGGGCATGCGCACCGGCGGGAAGCTGATCCTGATTCCCAACCCGCGCGACCTGCCGGCGGTGCTGAAGGAACTCTCCAAGCACACCTTCCACAGCTTCCCGGCGGTCAACACGCTGTTCAACGGGCTGGCCAACCACCCGGACTTCGACAAGGTCGACTGGAGCAACCTCAAGGTCTCGGTGGGCGGCGGCATGGCGGTGCAGGGCGCCGTGGCGCAGAAGTGGCTGGCCAGGACCGGCTGCCCGATCTGCGAAGGCTACGGCCTGTCGGAGACCTCGCCCTCGGCCAGCTGCAACCCGGTGACCAGCACCGAGTTCACCGGCACCATCGGCGTGCCGCTGCCCTCGACCGAGATGAAGTGCCTGGACGACGACGGCAACGAAGTGCCGGTGGGGCAGCCGGGCGAGATCGCGATCAAGGGCCCGCAGGTGATGGCCGGCTACTGGCAGCGTCCGGACGAGACCGCCAAGGTCATGACGCCGGACGGCTTCTTCAAGAGCGGCGACATCGGCACCATGGACGAGCGCGGCTACTTCAAGATCGTCGACCGCAAGAAGGACATGGTGCTGGTCTCGGGCTTCAACGTGTACCCGAACGAGGTCGAGGACGTCGTGGCCCGCATGGACGGCGTGCTCGAGTGCGCGGTGGTCGGCGTGCCCGACGAGAAGACCGGCGAAGCCGTCAAGCTGGTGATCGTGAAGAAGGACCCGGCGCTCACCGAGGAGCAGGTGCGCGAGTTCTGCCGCGCCAACCTGACCGGCTACAAGCAGCCCCGGGTGATCGAGTTCCGCACCGACCTGCCCAAGACGCCGGTCGGCAAGATCCTGCGGCGGGAGCTGCGCGACAAGAAGTGACGGGCTCGCGCGGCGCGCGGCAGCCGGTGGTGCCGGCATGACACCCGGCGTGTCATTGCGGCCTTGAGCCGCCGCCATCGATACCCGAGGTGTCATTGCGGCCTCGAGCCGCCATCCATCTCCCGCCGCCCGAGTGCGCACCGTGGCGTTCCACGGCCAGGGAGATGGATCCCCGGCTTTGGCCGGGATGACGCCGGCGAGGAGCGGGGCCGCGTGGGCGACACGTGGAGAATCCCCCCATGCGCACTGCCATCGTCTCCGCCATGCACGAGGAACTGGCCGCGGTGCTGGCCCTCATGCCGGACGAGAGCCGGCAGCCGGTGGCCGGGCGCGAGTTCTGGGTCGGCCACCTGCATGGCCGCGAGGTGGTGGCCGTGCTCTCGCGCATCGGCAAGGTGGCGGCGGCGACCACCGCCACCGTGCTGGCCGAGCGCTTCAATGTCGGCGAGGTCGTGTTCACCGGCGTGGCCGGCGGGCTGGGGGCGGGCGTGCAGGTCGGCGACGTGGTCGTGGCCGACCGCTTCCTGCAGCACGACCTCGATGCTTCGCCGATCTTCCCGCGCTACGAAGTGCCCCTGTACGGGACCGGCGAATTCCGCACGGACGCGGCGCTGACGACGCGGCTGGCGGCCGCCGCCGCCCGCGCGCTGCCCGCCGCGCGGCTGCACCGCGGACTGGTGGTCAGCGGCGATCGCTTCGTCTCCACCACCCCGGAATGCCGCGCGCTGCAGGCCGCCTTGCCGCAGGCGCTGGCGGTGGAGATGGAAGGCGCGGCCGTCGCGCAGGTCTGCCACGACTACGGCATCCCCTTCGCCGCCGTGCGCACCATCTCCGACCGCGCCGACGATGCGGCGCCGGGGGACTTCGCCCGGTTCGTGCGCGAGGTGGCCAGCCGGCACTCGGCGGCCATCGTCGAGGCGCTGCTCGCCTGAGCTTCGCGCAGGCCGGCGGGTGCCGCCGTTCGAGCTTTCGGGCAGGGTCCCTGGCGTCGGCGGGCGCCCGCCGCCCGGCCTAGAAGCTCAGCCAGCCGCGCTTGCGGAAGTACCACATGGGCACCAGTGCGCTGGCCGCCATCAGGGCCACCGCGAAGGGATAGCCGAGCCGCCACTGGAACTCCGGCATGAACTGGAAGTTCATGCCGTACACGCTGGCGATCAGCGTGGGCGGCAGCAGCGCCACGCTGGCCACCGAGAAGATCTTGATGATCCGGTTCTGGTTGATGTTGATGAAGCCGACGGTGGCGGCCATCAGGAAGTTGATCTTCTCGAACAGGAACGCCGTGTGGTTGTCCAGCGACTCGATGTCGCGCAGGATCTGGCGCGCCTCCTCGAACTGCCCGGCCGACAGCATGCGGCTGCGCATCATGAAGCTGACGGCCCGGCGCGTGTCCATCACGTTGCGGCGGATGCGCCCGTTCAGGTCTTCCTGGCGCGCGATCTCGCCCAGCACCTCGCCGGCCAGGGCGTCGGTCACCTCGCCGGCCAGCACCTGCGTGCTGACCTTCTCCAGTTCGTCGTAGATGCCTTCCAGCGCGTCGGCCGAGTACTCGGCGTCGCCGTCGAAGAGCTTGAGCAGGACGTCCTTGGCATCCTCGATCAGGCCGGGCGAGCGGCGCGCGCGCAGGCGCAGCAGCCGGAACACCGGCACGTCCTCGTCGTGGATGGAGAACAGCACGCCGCGGCTCTTCAGCGCCTCGTTCATCTGGTTCAGGATGAACGCCACCCGCACCGAGCCGGGCTCCTCGTCGTCGGCGATCAGGAAGTCGCTGCGGATGTGCAGCTCGCCGTTGTCTTCCTCGTAGAAGCGGGCCGACTCCTCGATGTCCTCGTCCATCACGTCTTCCGGGATGGACAGGCCGTAGTACTGCTTGACCCAGCGCTTTTCCTCGGGCGTGGGCGATTCCAGGTCGACCCAGATCGGCTGGAACCGGGACAACTCCTCGAGCGACTCGATCTCTTCCTGGAACAGACGCCCGTTGGCGAGCGTGAAGATGTTGAGCATGGCTCTACTTCCGTGGCGGGTTCTTCTCGGCGTTGCGGGTGGGGTGCTTTCAACGCCGCTCACGGACGTTGAAAGCTACCGACTGGGGCAGGTTTCCAAGGAGCGATCTCCGGCGGTTGGGAACGCGCGATTATGCCGCCCGGTGACCCAGGAAGGCGAGCAGCTGTGGCTTGCGCGCATACGCGTCCTGCTCGCCCAGCGCGATCAGCGCGCGCACGAATGCCGGCTCGAACAGCAGGTAGCTGGCCAGCGCGCCGCCGCCCTTGCCGGCGCCCAGGCCCCCGAGCGCGCGCAGCACCGAAGGCGGCAGCAGGTGGGCGTGTTCCTGGGCGATGGCGTCCAGCGACTGCGAGGGCTGGAGGGCCACCACTTCCGTGGCGCTGTAGGGGAGCACCGCCGCCACTTCCCGCGGCAGCTGCCGCAGCGTGCGGGTCACGCGCTGGGCCTGCTCGACGTCGGCCTGCAGCGTGTCGTGGAACACGCTGGCCATGGCGTGTCCGGCGATCGCGCCCAGCCCCGGCTCGCCGGTGCCGCCGTTGCCGGCCAGCCCGGCGCGCTCGGGCTGGCCGACGCCCACCACCAGGATGCGATCGGCGCCCAGGTGCATGGCCGGCGACAGCGGCGACATCTGCCGCATCGAGCCGTCGCCGAAGTACTCGCGCCGGCCGTCCACCCACAGCGGGGTCGCCGGGAACAGGAAGGGGATGGCACTGGACGCCATCAGGTGTTCGATGGTCAGCGGCTGGAACTCGGCACGCCGCCCGGGCCGGTCCCAGGCCCCGAGCCGGCGCTCGTTCGCGGTGTGGCAGAAGGTCCAGTGCACGCCGGTGGAGTAGCTGGAGGCGGTGACCGCCACCGCATCGATGGCGCCGGCCGCCAGCGACGCCTCGATGCCGGCCAGCGGGATCGCCCGGTGCAGGGTATCGACCAGCGGCATGGTGTCCAGGATCGCGCCGGCGCGCCGCGCCCGGCCCCACAGGCGCACCGCCGTGACCAGCCGGCTGAAGCGGACCCAGGCCGGCACCTGCAGGTCGTAGACGTCGGCGCTGCGCAGCCGCCCCCAGAACGAGGACAGCGCATCGAAGGCGCCCAGTCCCTGCGCGGCGGCACTGGCCAGGTAGGCGGCGTTGAGCGCACCGGCCGAAGTGCCCACCAGCACCTGGAAGGGAAAGGCGTCCGCCTGCGGCTGCAGCCGCAGCATGGAAGCGAGCGCCTGCAGCACCCCGACCTGGTAGGCGGTGCGCGCGCCCCCGCCCATCAGCACCAGCGCGTGCACCGGCCGATCCGGCTGCCCCCGGCCGGCGTGAATGGTGGTCCCCAGGCTCATGCGCCGCTCTTTCCCGCTCCTCGCGGCGATGGTAGGGCAGGCGGCCGGCAGCCGCGCGGGTCAGGGCTTTGGAGCGGGGGCCGGCGGGAGACTGGTGGAAGGCCGCACGTCGCACTTGAGCACCGATTCCATGTAGGCCAGCGAGCGCGCTTTCGCGTCCTCGTCCTCGGCGGCGGTGCAGTCGGCCGGCACCCAGGTCTTGTACTCGCGCAGGAAGGCGTCGGCGGCCGTGAGCTGCACGCACCTGTCGGTCGCCAGCCCGCAGATCACCAGTTCGCGCGCGTCCATCTCCGCCAGCAGCAGCTCCAGCGGCGAGCCGTAGAAGGCCGAATGCCGCGGCTTCAGGAGCGTGATGTCGTCCGCCTGCGGGTACAGCACGCGGGCGATCTCGCCCGCCTCGCCCCCGCGCCCGAGGCAGCCGGAGACCAGGCTGTGGAAGTCCGATTGCCAGGCGCCGAAGTTGTCGTTGGCATAGAGCGTGGCCACGCCCTCGCCGCGCAGGCGCTCCTTCAGGGCGGCCGTGGCGCGGGCCGCCGCCAGCGCCGGCGCGGCCAGCCGGCCGGCGCCCGGGAAATCCAGGGCCGTGATGAAGTCGACCAGCAGGAGTACGCGCTGGCTCTTGGGCAATCGGCTGGTGCGCATGCCGGTGTCGCGGATCCGGTGGGGCATGGCGGCGATTCTGCTCAGGCGGCGCAGCCGGCCGTGCCGTCCAAGCCGTGGCTCGGCGGCAGGAGGCGTCCTACAGCGCTGGGCCGACCCGTCCGACAGACCCGATGAGGTCCGCACCCTACATTGGGTCATCCCCTCGGGTGAGCAGGAGCCGTGCCCATGATCCAGCTAGCCAACGACCCGCAAGCCAGCCGCAGCGGCTGGCGCCCGGCCGCTGACGACAAGGCGCTGGCGCAGCCGGCGCGGCGGGCCCGGCCCGGCCACCCCTGGCCCTTCCTGAGCCCGCACGCCCGGCGGCCGGCGGCGCAGGAAGGCGGCAAGCCCGCCCCCCGCAACGACAGCGGCAGTTGAGAGTCCGCCACTTCAGACCAGGAGGCCTGCAAGCATGTTGACCGAATCGAAGACGCCCACCAAGTTCGCCGAAACGCCGCGCGACAAGCCCCGCAGCGACCGCATCGAGCACGCGAACCTGGAGCGCCGGCCCGGCGCCCAGGCCCATCCCAGCTTCGGCGGCACCGGCTGGGCCCGCTACGTCGATCGCGACGCGCGCTGGCGCTGGCAGTGAGCGAGTGAGCGCGCGCACCGCGCGCACGGCACCACGCAGAAGGCGGCTTCCGGGCCGTCTTTTTTCTTGTGCCCGCGTCGGCTCGCGCACCCGGAGGGCCGCCGCTCGGACGGCCGCGCTCCGGCGGGCGGACGCCCGGCCTTTTTTGTTTCCGATTGACGTGTGGCAATTGCTTTTCGGGGGGGTGGCGGGCATAGTGGTTTGCAAGCGCTTCGAATTCTTTCCTGGGCCTGCCGGGTTTCGTGGCTGGCCCTCCCACCGAGCGAACCAGGAGGCTCCAGCATGAACTTGACGATCAGCGGTCACCACCTCGAAGTCACCCCCGCGCTGCGCAGTTACGTGACCACCAAGCTCGATCGCATCACCCGCCACTTCGACCAGGTGGTCAACATCAAGGTTCTCCTCACCGTCGTCAAGCAGAAGGAAAAGGAACGAAGGCAGCGCGCCGAGTGCCGCATCCACGTCAAGGGCAACAGCATGTTCGCCGAAAGCGCCCACGAGGACCTGTACGCGGCCCTCGACGAACTGGTCGACAAGCTCGACCGCCAGGTCGGCCGCCACAAGACCCGCCTGCAGGACCACCACCACCCCGCTCCCAAGCGGGTGATGTAGCCGGCAGCGGCGCAAGCCACGCTGGGGCCCTGCGGGGCCCCGTTTTTTTTTGTCCGCCGGTGCCGTTGTTTTGCCGCCGCGCCGGCGGCGGTGCGGCGCGGCGATGGGCGCGGGACGGCGTGCATAATCGCCCCTTCCCGACCATGAACCGCCTCGCAGCCATCCTGCCCGCCGCCCAGGTTCTCGTGGGCGTCGACGCGACCAGCAAGAAGCGCGCATTCGAGGAAGCCGGCCTGCTGTTCGAGAACCTGCACGGCCTGTCGCGCGCGCTCATCACCGACAGCCTGTTCGCCCGCGAACGGCTGGGCTCGACCGGGCTCGGGCATGGCGTGGCGATCCCGCACGGCCGCATCAAGGGGCTGAAGTCGCCGATGGCGGCGCTGTTCCAGCTGGCCCACCCGATCGGCTTCGATGCACCCGACGAGCTGCCGGTCAACCTGCTGATCTTCCTGCTGGTGCCCGAGGCGGCGACCCAGAAGCACCTGGAAATCCTGTCCGAGATCGCCGAGCTGCTGTCCGATGCGCCGCTGCGCGAGAAGATCAAGGCGAGCGCCTCCGCGGCCGAGCTGCACGGCCTGATCGCCAACTGGCAGTCGGCGCAGCCGGCCTAGCCAGCGCCCGCCGCACGCGCGTGAAGCCCACCGTCGTCAGCGCCGACGTCCTGTTCGAGGACCATCGGGCGCAGCTCAAGTGGGAATGGATCGCGGGGCTGGGCGCGTCCGAGCGGCGCTTCGACGAGGTGGCCGTGCGCGCCGCCCGCTCGGGCGCCGACCTGGTCGGCTACCTGAACTACATCCACCCCTACCGGGTACAGATCCTGGGCGAGCGCGAGATCGCCTACCTCACCAACAAGACCGAGGAGGACTGCGCCCGCCGCATCGCCCGCATCGTGACGCTGGAGCCGCCGGTGCTGGTGCTGACCGACGGGCAGTTGCCGCCGGAGGCGCTGCTGTCGATGTGCGAACGGGCCCAGATCCCGATGTTCGCCACGCGCGAGGCCTCGGCCTTCGTGATCGACGTGCTGCGCGCCTACCTGTCGCGCCACTTCGCCGAGCGCACCACCATGCACGGCGTCTTCATGGACATCCTGGGCGTGGGCGTGCTGATCACCGGCGAGAGCGGGCTGGGCAAGAGCGAGCTGGGGCTGGAGCTGATCACCCGCGGCAACGGCCTGGTCGCCGACGACGCGGTCGACCTGTACCGGGTCAACCAGACCACCATCGAAGGCCGCTGCCCCGAACTGCTGCAGAACCTGCTGGAGGTGCGCGGCATCGGCCTGCTGGACATCCGCGCGATCTTTGGCGAGACCGCGGTGCGCCGCAAGATGCGCCTGCGCCTGATCGTGCACCTGGTGCGCCGCGAGACGCTGGAGCGCGACTACGAGCGCCTGCCCTACGAGCCGCTGGTGCAGGACGTGCTGGGCGTGCCGGTGCGCAAGGCGGTGATCCAGGTGGTGGCCGGCCGCAACATCGCCGTGCTGGTGGAAGCGGCGGTGCGCAACACCATCCTGCAGCTGCGCGGGGTCGACACCTACCAGGAGTTCGTCGAGCGCCACCGGCGCGCGATGGAAAAGGACGGCTAGCCCTGGCCCCTGCCCTTGGGCCGGTACGGGCAATCCGCCTTGGTGCAGCGGGCGTACAGGCTCAGCGCGTGGTCCTCGATGTGGAAGCCCTTGGCCTTGGCCACCGCCTGCTGGCGCTTCTCGATCTCGGCGTCGTAGAACTCCTCGACCCGGCCGCAGTCCAGGCAGACCAGGTGGTCGTGGTGCGTGCCTTCGTTCAGCTCGTACACCGCCTTGCCGCTCTCGAAATGGCTGCGCGAGAGGATCCCGGCCTGCTCGAACTGGGTGAGCACCCGGTAGACGGTGGCCAGCCCGATGTCGGAGCGCTCCTCCAGCAGCACCCGGAACACGTCCTCGGCCGTCATGTGGCGCTGCGAGCCGCGCTGGAACACCTCCAGGATCTTCAGCCGCGGAAGCGTCGCCTTCAGGCCGGTGTTTTTCAGTTCGTCGATGGTCGCCATGGGTGCCGCGCGGCAGGCCCGCACGGGGGCTGCCGCTACAATCGTTCGATCATATCGCCTGCCCCCTGGAATCCATGGTTTCGCTGCGCATCAGCCTCTTCCGCCCGGGCCTCGCGTTCGCGGCCTGCGCGGCGCTGGCCGGCTGCGGCACCGTCGACGGCGTCAGCCACCGCATCGCCTCCGCGGTCACGCCCTACAAGATCGAGGTGGTGCAGGGCAATTTCGTCTCGAAGGAGCAGGTCGAGCTGCTCAAGCCGGGCATGGGCCGCCAGCAGGTGCGCGAACTGCTGGGCACGCCGCTCGTGCACAGCGTGTTCCACGAGGACCGCTGGGACTACGTGTTCACCTTGAGGCGCCAGGGCGTCGACGAGCCGCCGCGGCGCCTGACGCTGTACTTCAGGGGCGACGTGCTGGACCGCTTCGAGGGCGACGCCATGCCCAGCGAGGCCGAGTTCGTCGCCTCCATCGGTGCCAAGCCGAAGGACGCGCGCACGCCGGTGCTGCAGGCCAGCCCCGAGCAGCTGCAGCGCGCCGCCGGCAAGGCGGCGGCGGATCCGGTCGCCCCGTCCGCGGCGCCGGCGCCGGCACCCGCCTCGTACCCGCCGCTCGAGCCCGCCGGGCGCTGAAATCCGCATGGCTCCCTCCGGCGCAGACCTGCACCCCGTCGCCGTGGCCGGCGCCAGCGGCCGCATGGGCCAGATGCTGATCGAGGCCATCCGCGCCTCCGGCGACTGCCGGCTGGCCGGCGCCATGGACCAGCCCTCCAGCCCCGCCATCGGCAATGACGCGGCCGCCTTCCTCGGCGTCGCCAGCGGCGTGCCGGTGGTGTCGGACGTGCGCGCCGGCCTGGCGCACGCGAGGGTCCTGATCGACTTCACCCGGCCCGAGGGCACCCTGGCCCACCTGGCGGCCTGCCGCGAGCTCGGGGTCCAGGCGGTGATCGGCACCACCGGCTTCTCGGAAGCGCAGAAGCAGCAGATCGCCGATTGCGCGCGCGACATCGCCATCGTGATGGCCCCCAACATGAGCGTGGGCGTCAACGTCACGCTCAAGCTGCTCGAGATGGCCGCCAAGGCGCTGTCCACCGGCTACGACATCGAGGTCATCGAGGCCCACCACCGCCACAAGGTGGATGCGCCCTCGGGCACGGCCCTGAAGATGGGCGAGGTGATCGCCGCGGCCCTCGGCCGCGACCTGAAGCAGTGCGGGGTGTTCGCGCGCGAGGGCGTCACCGGCGAGCGCGACCCGTCCACCATCGGCTTCTCGACCATCCGCGGCGGCGACATCGTGGGCGACCACACCGTGCTGTTCGCCGGTACCGGCGAGCGCATCGAGATCACGCACAAGTCGTCCAGCCGCGCCACCTACGCCCAGGGCAGCCTGCGCGCGGTGCGCTTCCTCGCCGGCCGGCGAAGCGGCCTGTACGACATGTTCGACGTGCTGGGCCTGAGGTGAGGCGCGCGCCGGTGGGCGCGCCAGCGGGAGGGGAGCTATGGGCATTGCGCAGCTGTTGGGCCAGACCGATGCGATCGGCCGCGCCGTCGCGCTGCTGCTGCTGCTGATGTCGGTGGCCAGCTGGGTGGTCATCCTCTGGAAGGCCTGGCTGCTGCGCCGCGCCGGCGCCGACGTGGCCCGCGCCACCGCCGCGTTCTGGCAGGCGCCCTCGCTGGCCGAGGCGCGAGAACGCGTGGGCGCCTTCGACCGCGAGGGGCTGGTGCTGCCGCTGATCGCCTCCACCGCCGCCCAGGCGCCGGGCTCGCTGGCCGCCGCCGGCGACCGCTCGCAGCAACTCACGCGCGGCCTGCGCGACGCGCTGCATGCCGGGGTCGACAAGCTGCAGTTCGGCCAGGTGCTGCTGGCATCGGTGGGTTCCACCGCGCCCTTCGTCGGCCTGCTCGGCACGGTCTGGGGCATCTACCACGCGCTCACCGGCATCGCCACGGCGGGGCAGATCAGCGTCGACCAGGTGGCCGGCCCGGTGGGCGAGGCCCTGATCATGACCGCCGCGGGGCTGGCCGTCGCGATCCCCGCCGTGCTGGGCTACAACGTCTTCGGCCGCCGCATCGGCCGCATCGAGGCCGACCTGGAGGGCTTCGCGCGCGACCTGCGCGAGCTGGCCGCCGCGCCGGCGGCGGAGCAGCCCTGATGCCCTTCGGCCGCCTCGAGCGGCGCGAAGCGCCGCGCCCCATCAGCGACATCAACGTCACCCCGATGGTCGACGTGATGCTGGTGCTGGTCGTCATCCTGATCATCACCGCGCCGCTGATGGCCAGTTCGCTGCGGCTGGACCTGCCGCGTGCGCAGGGCGCCCAGCCGACCGACGCGCAGCGTTTCGTCACGGTCGGCATCACGCCTGCCGGCGAGGTGTTCCTGGACGACCGGCCGGTCAGCGCCGAACAGCTGGCCCAGGCGCTGGCGCAGGCCGCCGCCCGCAGCCGCGACACCGAGGTGCAGCTGCGCGCCGACCGGACGGTTCCCTACGGCAAGGTGGTGGAGGTGATGGGCGCGGCGCAGAAAGCGGGACTGAACCGGATCGGCTTCATCGCGCAGCCGCGCTGAGCCGGACCTACCCCCACCCTACAATTTCCACCATGCAAGACAAGTACAACCACCACGAGGTCGAGAAGGCCGCGCAGGCGCACTGGATCGCGCGCGATGCCTACCGCGTGGTCGAGGACGCGCGACGAAAGAAGTTCTACGCCTGCTCGATGCTGCCGTATCCCAGCGGCAAGCTGCACATGGGACACGTGCGCAACTACACGATCAACGACATGTTGACGCGGTACCTGCGCATGAACGGCTACAACGTCCTAATGCCCATGGGCTGGGACGCCTTCGGCCTGCCGGCGGAGAACGCGGCGCTGAAGAACGGCGTGCCGCCGGCGAAGTGGACGTACGAGAACATCGCCTACATGAAGGGGCAGATGCAGGCGATGGGCCTGGCCATCGACTGGTCGCGCGAGGTCGCCACCTGCGACCCCAGCTACTACAGGTGGAACCAGTGGCTGTTCCTGAAGATGCTGGAAAAGGGCATCGCCTACCGCAAGACCCAGGTGGTGAACTGGGACCCGGTCGACCAGACGGTGCTGGCCAACGAGCAGGTGATCGACGGCAAGGGCTGGCGCACCGGCGCCGTGGTCGAAAAGCGCGAGATCCCGGGCTACTACCTGAAGATCACCGACTACGCCGCCGAACTGCTCGACCACGTGCAGCACAACCTGCCGGGCTGGCCCGAGCGCGTCAAGCTGATGCAGGAGAACTGGATCGGCCGCAGCGAGGGCGTGCGCTTCGCCTTCCCGCACGACATCCGCGGCGAGGACGGCCAGCCGATCGGCGGTGGCCGCATGCACGTGTTCACCACGCGCGCCGACACCATCATGGGCGTGACCTTCTGCGCGGTGGCGCCGGAGCACCCGCTGGCCGCGCACGCCGCCCGCGGCAACCCGAAGCTGGCCGCCTTCATCGAGGACTGCAAGAAGGGCGGCACCACCGAAGCCGAACTGGCGCTGCGCGAGAAGGAGGGCATGCCCACCGGCCTGCACGTCACGCACCCGCTCACCGGCCAGCCGGTCGAGGTGTGGGTCGGCAACTACGTGCTGATGGGCTACGGCGATGGCGCCGTCATGGGCGTGCCCGGCCATGACGAGCGCGACTTCGCCTTCGCGCTCAAGTACGGCCTGCCGATCCTGCAGGTGGTGCAGGTGGACGGCGAGACCTACGACTACCACCGCTGGCAGGACTGGTATGCCGACAAGGAGCGCGGGGTCACCATCAACTCCGACAACTTCAGCGGATACGGCTACCAGCAGGCGGTCGATGCGGTGGCCCACGCGCTGCAGCAGCAGGGGCTGGGCGAAAAGAAGACCACCTGGCGGCTGCGCGACTGGGGCATCAGCCGCCAGCGCTACTGGGGTACCCCGATCCCCATCATCCATTGCGACGAGCACGGCGCCGTGCCGGTGCCCGAGAACGACCTGCCGGTGGTGCTGCCGCAGGACTGCGTGCCCGACGGCAGCGGCAACCCGCTGAACAAGCGCGAGGACTTCCTGAAGTGCAGCTGCCCGGTGTGCGGCAAGCCGGCACGGCGCGAGACCGACACCATGGACACCTTCGTGGATTCGTCCTGGTACTTCATGCGCTACTGCGACCCGAAGAACGACCGGGCCATGGTGGCCGAGGGCACCCGGTACTGGATGCCGATGGACCAGTACATCGGCGGCATCGAGCACGCCATCCTGCACCTGCTGTATGCGCGCTTCTGGACCAAGGTGATGCGCGACCTCGGGCTGGTGAAGATCGACGAGCCGTTCACGAAGCTGCTGACCCAGGGCATGGTGCTCAACGAGGCGTTCTCGCGCACCACCACCGGCAAGCAGTACTTCTGGGCGCACGAGCTGGACATCCTGCGCGACGAGCATGCCAAGGTGATCTCGGCCACCGCCAGGGCCGACGGCCAGCCGGTCACCTACGAGGGCTGGACCACCATGTCCAAGTCCAAGAACAACGGGGTCGACCCGCAGGACCTGATCGAGCAGTACGGCGCCGACACCGCGCGCCTGTACACCATGTTCACCGCGCCGCCGGAGGCCACGCTGGAGTGGAACGACGCCGCCCTGGAAGGCAGCCACCGCTTCCTGCGCCGGGTCTGGCAGTTCGGCCACAAGCTGTCGACGGGCGGCGCCGTGGCCGGCCACCTGCAGCAGCTGGGCGCGCCGGCCGGGCTCGGCAAGGCGGCCAAGGCGCTGCGCCATGAAGTGCACACCGTGCTCAGGCAGGTCGACTACGACTACGTCCGCATGCAATACAACACGGTGGTGTCGGGCGCGATGAAGATCCTCAACGCGCTGGAGGACTTCCGTGGCGGGGGCGACGAGCCGGGCGCGGCCGCCGCGCAGGCCGAGGGCTTCGGCATCCTGCTGCGCGTGCTCTACCCCGTCACCCCGCACGTGACGCATGCCCTCTGGGACGCGCTGGGCTACGTGGAGCTGCACGGCGACCTGCTCGACGCGCCCTGGCCGCAGCTCGACGAGCAGGCGCTGGAACAGGAGGAGGTCCAGCTGGTGCTGCAGGTCAACGGCAAGCACCGCGGCTCGCTGTCGGTGCCGGCGGGTGCCGGGCAGCAGGAGATCGAGCGGCTGGCGCTGGCCAGCGAGGCGTTCGCCAGGTTCGGCGGCGGCGCCACCCCGAAGAAAGTGGTGGTCGTGCCCGGCCGCCTGGTCAACGTGGTGGTCTGATGCAGCGCCGCCCGTTGCTGGCCGCCGCGGCGCTCGCGCTGGCGGGTTGCGGGTTCCGGCTGCGCGAGGCCCCGGACTTCGCGTTCGACTCGATCGCCATTCCGGGCTCGACCTCGGGCGTGGGCGCGCAGCTGCGCCGCACCCTGGCAGGCAGCGGCGATGTGCGCGTGCTGGCGCCCGGCGAGCCGCCCAGCCAGGCCCAGGTGGTGCTGGATGTCATCGCCGAGCAGCGCGAGAAGGTGGTGGTCGGCCTGAACGCCACCGGCCAGGTGCGCGAGTTCCAGCTGCGCACGCGCTTCACGTTCCGCCTGCGCACGGCGCAGGGCCGCGAGCTGATCCCCGCGACCGAACTGGTCCAGGAGCGCGACGTCAGCTTCAACGAGTCGGCGGTGCTGGCCAAGGAGGCCGAGGAAGGCCTGCTGTACCGCGACATGCAGAACGACCTGGTGCAGCAGCTGATGCGGCGGCTGGCGGCCGTCAAGAGCATCTAGCCGCACGGCCGGGAAGTCGCGGGGTATCGCGGCCCTGTCCGGGCCGGTTGAGCCGCTGGATGCGGCTTTCTCCGACGCCAACCCGACCGGGCCCTGCGTACAGTGGCTCAGCGAGGGGCCCCCATGGGCCCGGGAGAGCCGCGATGGACAGCCAGACAGCGCCCGGCAGCGGCGACTACGTCGCCCTGGAGGCGCGCTACGGCGCGCACAACTACCAGCCGGTGCCGGTGGTGGTGGCACGGGCGCTGGACTGCCTGGTCTGGGACGTGGAGGGGCGCGAGTACATCGACATGATGGGCGCCTACTCCGCCGTCAGCCACGGCCACCTGCACCCGCGGCTGGTGGCGGCGGCGCGCGCCCAGCTCGAGCGCGTGGCGGTGACCTCGCGCGCCTACTACGGCGACACGCTCGGGCCCTTCCTGGCCCGCCTGTGCTCGCTGGCCGGCTTCGACCGGGCGCTGCCGATGAACACCGGTGCCGAGGCGGTGGAGACCGCGATCAAGTGCGCGCGGCGCTGGGGCTACCGGATCAAGGGCATCCCCGACGGGCAGGCCGAGATCCTGGTGGCGCGCGGCAACTTCCATGGCCGCACCAGCACCATCGTCGGCTTCTCCAGCGAGCCGGAGTACCGCGCCGGCTTCGGCCCGTTCGCGCCCGGCTTTCGCCACTTCGACTTCGGCGACATGGGCAGCGTGCGGGCGGCGGCCGGGCCGAACACCTGCGCCGTGCTGGTCGAGCCGATCCAGGGCGAGGCGGGCGTGGTCGTGCCGCCGCCGGGGTTCTTCCGCGAGCTGCGCGACTGGTGCACGCACCACCGGGTGCTGCTGGTCGACGACGAGGTGCAGGCCGGGCTGGGGCGCACCGGGCGCTGGTTCGCCTTCGAGCACGAAGGCATCCGCCCCGATGCGCTGGTGCTGGGCAAGGCGCTGGGCGGCGGGCTGCTGCCGGTCAGCGCCTTCCTGGCCGACGAGGAGGTGATGGGGGTGTTCGATCCGGGCAGCCACGGCTCCACCTTCGGCGGCAACGCGCTGGCCGCCGCCGTGGCGCTGGAGGGCCTGCGCGTGCTGCAGGAGGAGCGGCTGGTCGAGCGCGCCGCCGAGCTGGGCCCGTACCTGATGCAGAGTCTGCAGGACGTGCAGCGGGCGGCCCGGCCCCTGATCCGGGACGTTCGCGGGCGCGGCCTGTGGGTGGGCGTGGACATAGACCCTGCGCACGGGTCCGCCCGCGCACTGGTCGAGCAGCTGGCGCGGCGCGGCGTGCTGTCCAAGGAGACCCATGAAACCGTGATCCGCTTCGCGCCGCCGCTGACCATCGCGCCGGCGCTGATCGACCGCGCGGTCGACACCTTCCGGCAGGTGGCGCTGCAGGCGCTCCAGCGCTGAGCGCAGCACGGCGGGGCCTACACTAGCGGCCCATGCAAGTTGCCGCCGCCCAGCTCGCCGCGCACCTCGGCAAGGGGCTCAGGCCGCTGTACGTGCTGCACGGCGACGAGCCGCTGCTGGTGCAGGAGGCGGCGGATGCGATCCGTGAAGCGGCGCGCGCCGCCGGCTATTCGGAGCGCAGCGTCCATACGGTGGCCGGCGCGCATTTCGACTGGAGCGCGGTGCTGGCGGCCGGCGGCTCGCTCAGCCTGTTCGCCGATCGCCAGATGGTCGAAGTGCGCATCCCCTCGGGCAAGCCGGGCAAGGAGGGCAGCGCAGCCCTGCAGCAGATGGCCGGACAGGCCGCGGGCAACGACAGCACCCTGACCCTGGTGCTGCTGCCCAGGCTGGACTTCCAGACCCGCAAGTCGGCCTGGTTCGGCGCGCTGGAAGGCGCCGGGGCGTCGGTCGAGCTGCCGCCGGTGGAGCGCGCCGCCCTGCCGCAGTGGATCGCCCAGCGGCTGGCGCGGCAATGCCAGCGGGTGGCCGCGGGCGAGGAAGGCCAGCGCACGCTGCAGTTCTTCGCCGACCGGGTGGAAGGCAACCTGCTGGCGGCCCACCAGGAGATCCAGAAGCTGGGCCTGCTGTACCCGGCCGGCGAGCTGGGATTCGGGCAGGTCGAGAGCGCCGTGCTCAACGTCGCCCGCTACGACGTCTTCAAGCTGTCGGAGGCGGCACTGGCCGGGCAGCTCGCGCGGGTGCAGCGCATGCTCGACGGCCTGCAGGCCGAGGGCGAGGCCCAGGTGCTGGTGCACTACACGCTGGCCGAGGACATCCGGGCGCTCAAGCGGGTCAAGGATGCGATCGCCGCCGGCCGCCCGCTGCCGCTGGCGCTGCGCGAGCAGCGGGTCTGGGGCCTGAAGGAGCGGCTGTTCGAGCGGGTGCTGCCGCGGCTGTCCCCGATGGCGCTGGACAACCTGCTGCAGGCCGCCCATGTGGTCGACGGCATCGTCAAGGGACTCAAGGCCCCGGGCTGGCCGCCGGACGGGTGGCAGGCGCTGCACCGGCTGGCCAGCGAGCTGTGCCTCGCGGTTGCGGCCGTCCCGCCCCCGGCGGCCGGGGGCGGGCGCAGCGCGGGCGCTCGCGCCTGACCCGGCGCCCGGGGGCCTCGCCCCCGCCTCCAGGCGGCAGGGGATAATTCCGGCCATGAACGCGTTGAACGTCGCCGAGTCCATGCAGACGCTGGGCCTGCAGGCCCGCCAGGCCAGCACCCGCATGTCGGCGGCCTCGGCGGCCGACCGGAACGCGGCGCTGCGCGCGCTGGCCCGCAAGCTGCGCTCCTCGATGGGCGTCCTGGAGACCGACAACCGCAAGGACATCGAGCGTGCCCGGGCAGCCGGCCTGTCCGCGCCCATGATCGATCGCCTGAAGCTCACGGACCGGATCGTCGAGACGCTGGCCGAGGGCTGCGAACAGCTGGCCGCCATGCCGGACATCGTCGGCGAGATCAGCGGCATGACGCAGCAGCCCAGCGGCATCCGGGTCGGCCGCATGCGGGTGCCGATCGGGGTGTTCGGCATGGTGTTCGAGAGCCGCCCCAACGTGACCGTCGAGGCCGCCAGCCTGTCGATCAAGAGCGGCAACGCCTGCATCCTGCGCGGCGGCTCGGAGGCGATCGAGTCGAACAAGGCGCTGGCCCGGCTGGTGCGCGAAGCGCTGGCCGAGGCCGGCCTGCCCGAGGACGCGGTGCAGCTGGTGCAGACCACCGACCGGGAGGCCGTGGGCCAGCTGATCGCCATGCCGCAGTACGTGGACGTGATCATCCCGCGCGGCGGCAAGGGCCTGATCGAGCGCATCAGCCGCGAGGCGAAGGTGCCGGTGATCAAGCACCTGGACGGCAACTGCCACACCTACGTCGACGACCCCTGCGACCTGGCGATGGCCACCCGGCTGGTGGACAACGCCAAGACCCAGAAGTACAGCCCGTGCAACGCCAGCGAAGGGCTGCTCGTGGCGCGCGGGATCGCCGCCGAATTCCTGCCGAAGATCGGCGCGGTGCTTGCGGCCAAGGGCGTGGAGATGCGCTGCGATCCCGAGGCCCGGGCCATCCTGGCGGATGCGGCGCCGGGCGACCTGCTCAAGGACGCCACCGAGCAGGACTGGTACGAGGAGTACCTCGCCCCCATCATCAGCATCAAGGTGGTGGCCGGCCTGGACGAAGCGATCGCCCACATCAACCACTACGGCAGCCACCACACCGATGCCATCGTCACGCGCGACCACGTGCACGCCCAGCGCTTCCTGCGCGAAGTCGATTCCGCGAGCGTGATGGTCAATGCGAGCACCCGCTTCGCGGACGGCTTCGAGTACGGGCTGGGCGCGGAAATCGGCATCAGCACCGACAAGTTCCACGCCCGCGGGCCGGTGGGCATCGAGGGGCTCACCTCGCTGAAGTGGGTGGTGCTCGGCCAGGGCGAGACGCGAAGCTAGCCGCCATGCCCGACTTCTGGCGCGGCTGCGGCTGGCGGCTTCTGCAACCCGGCCCCGAAGGCCAGCTCACCGTCACCGACGACTTCCTGCGCAGCCTGCTGCTGCGGCCCGAACTGGCGCCGGTGCCCGAATCCTGCGACAGCGAACGCTCGCTGCACCAGTGGCTGCTGGACCACCCGCGGCAGCCGGTCGACCCCGCCCGCCTGCACACCCTCGCCGACCCGGACGCGCAGTCCAACTACGAGGTCTGGCTGCGATTCCGTGGCCGCCTGCTCGCCGGCCCGACCCTCGAAGCCAGCTACCTGCAGCTGTTCCGCGCCGACGTCGACGTGCCGCCGGTCCTGGTGCACCTGCTCACCCAGGTGCTGCTGCGGCAGATTCTGGGCGAGGAAGCGACGCCGATGCAGGCGCGGGCAGCCGAGATGCTGTTCCGCCCCCAGCGCATCGCCATCCAGGACGACGGCCAGGTGATGGCGGCCGACGAGGAGACGGTCGAGCGCCAGGCCGAGGCCAGCTTCGGCGGAATCGGGCAGCTGCTGCGCCAGGCCGGGGCCACGCCGCGCACCGCCGAGCTGGATGTGCTGAACGATGCCAACGCCGGCGACTACTGGGCGCGCAGCGAAGCGCACGATTTCGTCATCGCCCTCAACCACGGGCAGTCCGCCCTGGACGCGCTCTGCCGCGTGATCGAGCGCTGGGTCGGACACTTCCTGGCGGTCGAAGTGCGGGTGCAGCCCGAGCGCGAAATCGACGAGGACCACTGGGTCTGGCACGTCGGCCTGGACGCGCAGGCGAGTGCCGTGCTCAACGCGCTGTACCGGGGCGAGGAGATCGAACCCGCCCAGGGCAAGCGCATGCTGTGCCTGTTCCGGCTGGAGTTCGGCGACCCGCGGCTGGTGGCGCCGCAGGTGGCCGGCCATCCGGTGTACCTGGCGATGGCGATGGACGAAGACCAGCGGCTGCGGCTGAAGCCGCAGAACCTGCTGCTGAACCTGCCGCTGGCGCGCCAGGGGTGAGCGCCGCCGCGCCTTGCAAGCTGCGCCGGCGGCCCCAGATTTCTACAATCGTCGAACCCCCGCGATCGAAGGCTGCATGGTTCCCCACCTCATCACCGCCCTGACCGGGCCGATCAACGAACTCGAGCAGCGCGTACTCGAATCGATGCCTGCCATCGAGCGCTGGTTCCGGCTGGAGTGGATGGAGCACACGCCGCCCTTCTACACCTCGGTGGACCTGCGCAACGCCGGCTTCAAGCTGGCGCCGGTGGACACCAACCTGTTCCCGGGCGGCTGGAACAACCTGACCCCGGAGATGCTGCCGCTGGCGGTGCAGGCGGCGATGGCGGCGATCGAGAAGATCTGCCCGGAGGCCAAGAACCTGCTGGTGATCCCGGAGAACCACTCGCGCAACACCTTCTACCTGGCCAACGTGCTGCAGTTGCAGCGCATCTTCCACATGGCCGGCCTGAACGTGCGCATCGGCTCGATCAACCCGGACATCAAGGAGCCCACCACGGTGCGCCTGCCCACCGGCGAGGCGATCCTGCTGGAGCCGGTGGTGCGCAGCCAGGGCCGCCTCGGGCTGAAGAACTTCGACCCCTGCACCATCCTGCTCAACAACGACCTGTCGGCCGGCGCGCCCGGCATCCTGGAAGACCTGCACGAGCAGTACCTGCTGCCGCCGCTGCACGCGGGCTGGTCGGTGCGGCGCAAGAGCCGCCACTTCCAGAGCTACGAGGAGGTCTCCAAGCGCTTCGGCAAGATGCTGGGCATCGATCCTTGGCTGGTGAACCCCATGTTCAACCGCTGCGGCGAGATCAACTTCGCCGAGGGCGCCGGCATGGACTGCCTGACCACCAACGTCGATGCGCTGCTCACCCGCATCCGGCGCAAGTACAAGGAATACGGCATCAACGAGAAGCCGTTCGTGGTGGTCAAGGCCGACAACGGCACCTACGGCATGGGCATCATGACCGTGCGCGACGTCAAGGACCTGGAGCAGCTCAACCGCCGCACCCGCAACAAGATGGGCGTGGTCAAGGACGGCCGGCCGGTGCAGGACGTGATCATCCAGGAGGGCGTGCAGACCTACGAGCGCATCCAGGACGCCGTGGCGGAACCGGTCGTCTACATGATGGACCGCTACGTGGTCGGCGGCTTCTACCGGGTGCACCCCGAGCGCGGCATCGACGAGAACCTGAATGCGCCCGGGGCCGGCTTCGTGCCGCTGGCTTTCGCCGAAAGTACGCGCTTGCCTCAGCCGGGCGAAAAGCCGGGCGCCAGCGCCCCCAACCGCTTCTACATGTACGGCGTGATCGGCCGGCTCGCCATGCTGGCGGCCAGCTACGAGCTGGAGGCCACCGACCCGCACGCCGAGAGTTACGACTGAACGGCCGGGCGCCAGTTGCTGCGCTGCAACATCGCAGGCTGAAGAGCTGCGCAGGCGTCGCACAATACGCGGTCCCGGGTTGTCCCGATTGCACCCGCGCGAAGACGGGGCTCCTTCGTGCAAACAAGCAAAAACTCGCTCGCGGCACTCACCCTCGGCGCCATCGGCGTCGTCTACGGCGACATCGGCACCAGCGTCCTGTACGCGGTCAAGGAGGTGTTCGGCTCCGGCCACGTGCCTTTCACGGCGGGCAACGTGTACGGGATCCTGTCGATCTTCTTCTGGACGCTGACGGTCATCGTCACGATCAAGTATGTCGTCCTGGTCCTGCGCGCCGACAACAACGGCGAGGGCGGATTGGTCGCGATGCTGGCGCTGGCCTCGCAGGCGATCAAGGACAAGCCGCGACTGCGGGCCCTGCTGCTGGCCGTGGGCATCTTCGGGACTTGCCTGTTCTACGGCGACGGCGTGATCACGCCCGCGATATCGGTGCTGTCGGCCATGGAGGGCCTCGAAGTGGTCTCGCCGCGGTTCGTCGACTGGGTGATCCCGCTGACGCTGCTGATCCTGTTCGGCCTGTTCGCGTTCCAGAAACACGGCACCAGCGGCGTCGGGCGCTACTTCGGGCCGGTCACCTCCCTGTGGTTCGTGGTGCTGGCGGTGCTGGGCGTGTCCAACATCGTGGACCACCCGCAGATCCTCACGGCCATCAGCCCGCACCACGCGGTGGGATTCATGTGGCGCAACCCGGGCACCACCTTCATCATCCTGGGCGCGGTGGTGCTGTGCGTCACCGGCGCGGAGGCGCTCTATGCCGACCTGGGGCACTTCGGCAAGAAGCCGATCCGGCTGGCCTGGTTCGCCATCGTCATGCCGGCGCTCACGCTCAACTACTTCGGGCAGGGCGCGCTGCTGCTGGAGCGGCCGGAAGCGGTCAAGAATCCCTTCTACATGATGGCGCCCGACTGGGCGCTGCTGCCCCTGGTGGGGCTGGCGACGGCGGCCACCGTGATCGCCTCCCAGGCGCTGATCACCGGCGCCTTCAGCGTCACCAAGCAAGTGCTGCAACTGGGGTACCTGCCGCGCCTGAACGTGCAGCACACCAGCGTCAGCGCGACTGGCCAGATCTACATTCCCTTCGTCAACTGGGGCCTGTTCGTGGCCATCGTGCTGGCGGTGGTTCTGTTCCGCTCGTCCAGCAACCTGGCGGCGGCGTACGGCATCGCGGTGACGCTGGACATGCTGATCACGACCGTGCTGACCTTCTTCGTGATCCGCTACGGCTGGCGCTATCCGCTGTGGCTGTGCATCCTGGCGACCGGCTGGTTCTTCGTGGTCGACCTGACCTTCTTCGCCTCCAACCTGCTCAAGGTGCTGCACGGCGGCTGGTTTCCGCTGGTCATCGGCGGCGCGATCTTCACGCTGATGATGACGTGGAAGCGCGGCCGCGCCATCCTCAACGAAAAGCTGCTCAGTGACGCCATCGACCTCAAGAGCTTCCTGGACGCGGTGTTCGTCAGCCCGCCGACGCGGGTGGAGGGCACGGCGGTGTTCATGGCGGCGGAGCCGGGCGCGGTGCCCAATGCGCTGCTGCACAACCTCAAGCACAACAAGGTGCTGCACGAGCAGAACCTGTTCGTCACGGTGCGCAGCCACGAGGTGCCGTGGATCGGCATGGGCAAGCGGCTGGAGGTGGAGTCGCTCGGGCGCAACTGCTGGCAGGTGGTGATCCACTACGGCTTCAAGAACGACTACGACGTGCCGCGTGCGCTGGAGCAGCTGCGCGGCCGCGGCTGCGAGCTGCAGCCCATGACCACCAGCTACTTCCTGTCGCGCGACCTGGTGGTGCCCACCCTGGGCGGCGGCATGGCGCCCTGGCGCGAGAAGCTGTTCGCGCAGATGCACCACAACGCGGGTGCGGCCGCGGAGTACCTCAACCTGCCGAGCAACGCGGTGGTGGAGCTCGGGGCGAAGGTCGAGATCTAGGAACGAAGGACGGGGCGCCCTGCGTCCGTTTCTGGGACCCGGCGTCCGCCTCCAGGGCATTCCGCCTCTGGGCCGGGGCGTTCGGCCCCCTGGGGCCGGGGCGTTCGCCTCTGGGCCCCGGCGTTCGCCGGGGCGGCCACCTGCGGCGGCGCGCTGCGCCGCCTTCAGGTGGCCGGCTTGTCGCTCTGGGCCTTCAGGTTCTCCTTCAGCTCGGGCGCCATCGGGAAGCCGAGGTTCGCGTTGCGCGGCGGGATGGGCGAGGTGAACCACCTGGCATACAGCTTCTCGAAGGAGCCGTCCTTCATCATGCCGCCGATCACGCGGTTGACCAGCGCATGGAACCGCGGGTCGTCCTTGCGCAGCATGCAGGCATACGGCTCCACCTGCAGCGCCTCGCCGACCACCTCGCAGTCGGCCGGGGTGCGGTCGCTGGCCTTCAGGCCGTACAGCAGGATGTCGTCCATGCCGAAGGCGACGGCGCGGCCGGACTCCACCAGCAGCTTGGATTCGGCGTGGTCCTTGGCTGCGATGATGTTCATGTCCAGGTTCTTGTCGGCGTTGTGCTTGCGCATGACCTGGAAGTTGGTGGTGCCGGTGGTGGTGGCCACGGTCTTGCCGGCCAGGTCGGCCCAGTCCTTGATGCCGCTGCCCTTCTTCACCAGCAGGCGCGTGCCGGTGTAGAAGTGGTTGATCGCGAACTGCACGTCCTTGCCGCGGGCGCTGTTGTTGGTGGTGGAGCCGCATTCCAGGTCCACCGTGCCGTTGGTCGGCAAGGGGATCCGGTTGGCCGAGGTCACCGCCTGCCAGCCCACCTCCAGGTTGGGCTTGTTGGTGACCTTCCGGACCTCGGCGGCGATGGCCTCGGAGATCTCCACCATCATCCCCACCGGCTTCTCGGGCCCGGCCAGGTAGCTGAAAGGCACCGAGGCCTCGCGGTAGGCCAGCGTGATCCGGTTGCTGTCGGCCACCTTCTTGAGCGTGTCGGCGCTCGCGCCGGCCGCCGCCAGGGCCAGCGCCAGGGGAACCAGGAATAGCTTGTTCGTTCGGACTCCTGTCGAACGGGGTCGCAGCCCATCGCTGCCGGGCCAGTGTAGGCAGGTTGCACGGCGCGGCGTCTCCGCGCAAACCCATGCCGCGCCGCCCGGAAAATCCACACGCCGTGGCCCCCGGGGCAGGCGTGCTACGGTGTCGGCATGACAACGGACCTGTCCAAATTCCCCGTCACCCGCAAGTGGCCGGCGCAGCACCCCGACCGGCTGCAGCTGTATTCGCTGACCACACCCAATGGCGTGAAGGTGTCGATCGCGCTGGAGGAAACCGGCCTGCCCTACGAGGCGCACCGGGTCGATTTCGAGAACCAGGACCAGCTCTCGCCCGAGTTCCTGTCGCTCAATCCGAACAACAAGATCCCGGCCATCCTCGACCCCGACGGCCCGGGCGGGCGGCCGCTGGCGCTGTTCGAGTCCGGCGCCATCCTGCTGTACCTGGCCGAGAAGACCGGCCAGCTGCTGCCGCGCGATGCGGCGCTGCGCTGGCAGGCGGTGCAGTGGCTGATGTTCCAGATGGGCGGGGTCGGGCCGATGTTCGGCCAGGTCGGCTTCTTCCACAGGTTCGCCGGCAAGGACTTCGAGGACAAGCGCCCGCGCGACCGCTACGTCGCCGAAGCGAAGCGCCTGCTGGCCGTGCTGGACCAGCGCCTGGGCGAAAGCGCCTGGCTTGCCGGACCCGAGTACGGCCTGGCCGACATCGCGACCTTCCCCTGGGTGCGCAACCTGGTCGGCTTCTACGGCGCCGGCGAGCTGGTGGAGTTCGAGCGGTTCGCGCATGTGCGCCGCGCCCTCGATGCCTTCCTTTCGCGCCCGGCCGTGCAGCGCGGTCTCGCCATCCCGGCGCCGCGCACCTGAACGCCCCGCCACTGCCACGCCAAACGATGAAGCTGCTCTTCGTTGCCGATCCGCTGGAGGCCTTCAAGGTCTACAAGGACACCACCTTCTCCATGATGCGCGAGGCGCAGCGGCGCGGCCATGCGGTCGCCGCGTGCGAGCCGCGCCACCTGTCGTGGCGCTCGGGCGGGCCGGTGCAGGCCCGCGTGCGCGAGATCCGGCTGACCGGATCGGACGAGGACTGGTTCGTCGAGACGGCGGACGGCGTGCGCGCGCTGAGGGATTTCGATGCGGTGCTGATGCGCAAGGACCCGCCCTTCGATCCGGAGTACTTCTACGCCACCCACCTGCTGGAGCAGGCCGAGCGCGAGGGCGCGCGCGTGTTCAACAGCCCGCGGGCGCTGCGCGACCACCCGGAAAAGCTGGCGGTGATGGAGTTCCCGCAGTTCGTCGCGCCCACGCTGGTGACGCGCGACCCCGAGGAGGTCAGGCGCTTCCACGCCGAGCACCGGGAGATCATCCTCAAGCCGCTGGACGGCATGGGCGGCATGGGCATCTTCCGGGTCGGCGCCGACGGCCTGAACCTGGGCTCGATCACCGAGACGCTCAACGGGCAGGGCGACACCACCATCATGGTGCAGCGCTTCGTGCCCGAGATCGTGCAGGGCGACAAGCGCATCCTGGTGATCGGCGGCCAGCCGGTCCCGTTCAGCCTGGCGCGCATCCCGCAGGGATCGGAAGTGCGCGGCAACCTGGCCGCCGGCGGCAAGGGAGTGGCGCAGCCGCTCACGCCGCGCGACCGCGAGATCGCGCAGGCGCTCGGGCCGTTGCTGGCGGCGCGCGGCCTGCTGCTGGTGGGCCTGGACGTGATCGGCGACTGGCTCACCGAGATCAACGTCACCAGCCCGACCTGCTTCCAGGAGATCCACCAGCAGGCCGGCTTCGACGTGCCGGCGATGTTCGTCGATGCGCTGGAGGCGGCACTGGCCGGATGAGCCGGTTCAGGCCAGGGCGCTGCCGTCCACGAACACGCGCAGTTCCCCCGGCTGCATGGCGGCCCAGTGCTCGTTCACCGTCAGCGGCGCGGTGACCACCACCGCCACCCGGTCCTGCGGCGTGGTGTGGCGGGCGAAGTCGATCGACAGGTCCTCGTCCCTGAGGCGGGCATGCGCGAAAGGATGCTTGCGCTCGACATGGAAGAGGCTGGTGGCGCAATGCGCCCACAGGGCCTCGCCATTGGACAGCAGGAAGTTGAACGGACCGTGCCGCGCGATGCGGGGCGCCAGTTCGCGCAGCGTGAGCGTCAGCTCCTGCACGCTGGGCACGCCGGCGTGCGACTTGCGCAGCTCCTGCAGGATCCAGCAGAAGGCACGCTCGCTGTCGGTGCTGCCCACCGGCTGGAAACCGGCGTGCAGCCGCGGCTGGAAGTCCTTCAGGTCGCCGTTGTGGGCGAACACCCAGTAGCGCCCCCACAGCTCGCGCACGAAGGGGTGGCAGTTCTCCAATGCCACTTCGCCCTGGGTGGCCTTGCGGATGTGGGCGATGACGTTGCGGCTCTTGATCGGATAGCGGCGGATCAGCTCGGCGACGGGCGACCGGGAAGCCGGCTCGTGGTCGACGAAGTGGCGCAGGCCCCGTCCTTCGAAGAAGGCGATGCCCCAGCCGTCGGCGTGGTGGTCGGTGCGCCCGCCGCGCTGTGCAAAACCGGTGAAGCTGAACGTGATGTCCGTGGGTGTGTTGCAGTTCATCCCGAGCAGCTGGCACATGCGGCCATTATTCGCGAGCGCCGCCCGCCGCGGGCGCTGCGGGGCGGAAGCGCCCCGGGCTAGCGTGCGCTGCCGGCTGCGCAGGCCGGGCAGATGCAGGCCCTGGCCGTCGCTTCCGCCGGCACCCGGGCGAGCAGCTCGGGTGCGAAGTCGACGCCGGTGCACCAGCAGGGCGGCTGCGGCCGGCCGCTGGCCTTCTCCAGCTCATGGGCGCAGCGGTTGGCCTGCCCGCACAAGGGGCAGAGCATCGGGTCCACGGGGTGGCAGTGCATGCCCCGCAGTCTAGCCAGGCCGGGCGGCCGGCGCGCCGAGGCTGGCTGCCGCGCGGCCGGGCTACTGGATCGGCGTCGCCGGCTGCGGGGTCGCCGGCGCGGCTGCCGCGGCGGACCCGGCGGCATCGATGCGTGCCAGTCGCATGCGGAAGCAGGCTCCGGCCCCGGTCCCCGGCACCAGCTCCAGCGTCCCGCCCAGCCGCCGCACGATCTGCCAGCTGATGGCCAGGCCCAGGCCGGCGCCCTGCATGCCCGGCAGGCGGGGCACTCCGCCGCGGGTGAACTTGGAGAACAGCCGGTCCTGCACCTCGGGTGCGATGCCGGGGCCGTTGTCCTGCACGGTCAGCTCGTAGTGGCCGTCGTCCAGCCGGCTGGTGATGAGCACCCGCGGGGCCCGATCGGTGTTGTGCCGGATCGCATTGGAGATCAGGTTGATGAAGACCTGGCTCAGGCGATCGGGGTCGGCCATCACGCAGGGCCCCTTGTCGTGCGGCGTGCGCACCACTTCCAGGCGGGCCGAGCTGGACAGGCCGCGGCAGATGTTCACCGCGCTTTCCAGCGCCACGTCCGGGTCGATGGCGCGCAGCGCCCAGGTGCTGTGCCCGCCTTCGAGCACGCTCAGCTCCAGGATGTCGTCGAGCAGGCGCGTCATGCGGATGCTCTCGTCGTGGATGATGCGCAGGAAGCGCTCGGACTGGGCCCGCTCCAGGCCGGGAGTCTGCAGCAGGATCTCGGAGAACGAGCGGATCGAGGTCATGGGCGTGCGCACCTCGTGGCTGACCTGGCTGAGGAAGTCGTCCTTCTGGCTGTCCAGGGCCTTGAGCCGCTCGTTGGCCACGCGCAGTTCCCGCGCCGTCTCGGCCAGTTCCCTGGACTGCGTCTCCAGCTGCCGGCTGTAGTCGCGCACCCGCTGGGTCTCGTCGGCGATCTGCAGCAGCCCGGCCAGGCTGATGGTCTCGCCGGTGACCACCTGCGAGACCATCGCGCGCGCCGATGCCGCGCCGACGCTGCCGGCCAGCCTGCGCTCGAGCTCGGTGATCAGCACGTCGTCGGCGACCGGGTCGCCGGGCGCCGGGTTGCCGCCGTGGCCGCCGGCGGCGAACAGCCGCCGCGCCTCGTCGACCCCGATCAGCCGTTGCGCCAGCACGTTGAGGTCATAGGTGTCGGCCGAGCGGCTGACGAAGCGCGAGGTGTCCGCGCTGCCCCGGCGGAAGACGTCGACGAACAGCGTGGCCTGCAGGTGCTCCAGCGGGCGCGGCTCACGCATCAGCGAGACGCCGATGAACACCGCGGTGTTGAAGGTCAGGCTCCAGAACACCGAGTGCACCAGCGGATCGACGCCGTGCATGCCGAACAGCTGCTGCGGCCGCAGCCAGGGCAGCCCGAACGGGCCCTCGGCGATGTCGGTCGGCGACAGCAGCCACGCGCCCTGGAAGCTGGGCAGCAGCAGCGTATAGGCCCACATGGCGGCGCCCACGGCCAGCCCGGCCACCGCGCCGCGGGCGGTGGCATGGCGCCAGAACAGGCCGCCGATCAGGCAGGGCAGCAGCTGTGCCGCGCCGGCGAAGGCGGTCAGGCCGATCGATGCCAGCGGGTTGAAGCGGGCGCTCAGCCGGAAGTAGACGAAGGCCAGCAGCAGGATCAGGCAGATGCTCACGCGCCGGCTGCGGATCAGCATGCGGCGCACGTCGCCGCTGGCGTTGATCGAGACCCACGGCAGCCGCAGCGCCAGCGGCAGGAGGATGTGGTTGGAGATCATGGTCGACAGCGCGATCGCCGCCACGATCACCATCGAGGTCGCCGCCGAGAAGCCGCCCAGGAACGCCAGCAGCGCCACTTCCTGCCGGCCGGCCCACATCGGCAGGGTGAGCATGAACATGTCGGGGTTGGCACCGGCCGGCAGCAGCGACAGGCCGGCGATCGCGATCGGCAGGATGAACAGGCTGATCAGGAACAGGTACAGCGGGAACAGCCAGGCGGCGGTGCGCAGGTGGCGCTCGTCGCCGATCTCCACCACCGTCACCTGGAACTGGCGTGGCAGGCAGATCACCGCGGTGGCCGACAGGAAGCACAAGGTGACCCAGCGCGGCCCGAACACCTCCTGCGCATGCAGCATGTCGGCCGGCATGCGGGCGAAGACGTCCGCCGGACCGGCGCCGATGCCGAACACCACCAGCAGCCCGACCGCCAGCATGGCCACCAGCTTGACGACGGCTTCCAGCGCAATGGCCGCCACCACCCCGGGATGCCGTTCGCTGGCATCGATGTTGCGGGTGCCGAACAGGATGGTGAACACCGCCATGCCGGCGGCGATCCAGAAGGCGAGGTGGAAGTTGGGCCGCGCGCTGTAGAAGCCCGACAGGGCGGCCGGCCCCGAGCCGCTGATCACCTGGAAGCTGGTGGTCACGGCCTTGAGCTGCAGCGCGATGTACGGCGTGGAGGCCGCCACCACGATCACGGTGACCAGGGCGGCGAGCCCGGCGCTCTTGCCGTAGCGCGAGGACAGCATGTCGGCGATCGAGGTGATGCGGTGCCGCTGCCCGATGCGCACCAGCTTGCGCAGGAACAGCCACCAGCCGACGAAGACCAGCGTGGGCCCCAGGTAGATCGTCACGTACTCCAGGCCGTTGCGGGCGGCCGAGCCCACCGCACCGTAGAAGGTCCAGGAGGTGCAGTAGATCGAGATCGACAGCGTGTAGGTGACCGGCGACTGCAGCCAGCCCAGCTGCCCCTGGCGCGCACGGCTGTCGCCGAGGAAGGCGACGCCGAACAGCACCGCGACGTACAGCAGCGCGGTCGCAAGGATCAGGTTGCCCGAGAGCATAGGCGTGCGGCCGGCTGTGCTTCAGCGGGCCCGGGTCTCCCCGGAGGGCCGTGCCGCGGCGCCGCCACGAACCTGGAGTCCCGGCATCGCTTCAGGCCGGCGGTTCCGGCTCGCCGCCGATCCGCCGGGCCAGCCACCAGGCCAGCCCGATCAGCGCGGCCCAGACGCCGAAGATGTAGACGACGATGAGCGGCATGCCCAGCACCTGCACGCGCGCGGTGAACAGCGGCAGGAACGGCGGCAGCAGCAGGAACGCGCCCAGGAAGGGCAGCACCACCGCCGCGCTGCGCAGGCGCTGCCGCGAGAGGCGCTCGATCGGCTTCACGCGCGGGTCAGCCGCCGCACCTGCTCGACCAGGTCGCGGTTGGCGAAGGGCTTGGTCAGGTAGGCCGCCGCGCCGATGGCTTCGGCCATTTCCCGGTCGCGCTGCTGGGTCTTGGCGGTCAGCACGATCACCGGCAGCGACTGCAGGCGCGCGTCGGCCTTGATCGCCTTGAGTACCTCGAAGCCGTTGCGCCCGGGCAGCATCACGTCGAGGATCAGCAGGTCGGGCAGGCCGCGCCGCAGCTGCTGCAGGACCGCTTCGCCATCGGCCACCGTGGACACGGCGTGGCCTTCCCGGCTGAGAATGAAGCTCAGTGATTCGGAGATGTTCGCCTCGTCCTCGGCGATCAGAACGCGTGCCGCCATGGCTGCCTGCCGCTGTGTTGGAGCGGCCCAGTCTAGCGGCGGCGCGTCGCGGCAGCCTCAGGACATGCCCGCATCGAAAAGGGGTTCTTCCTGGCGCCAGCTGCAATCGCGCCGCACGCAGACGCGGCAGGCCTGCCCCACCGGGGTGGCCGGCGCGCGTGGCGTCAGGTCCATGCCGTCGCCGTAGACCAGGCGGTCCGCGTGCAGGGCGTCGCAGAACAGCATGACCGACAGCAGGCGCGGGGGCGCGCCGAAGCCGGTGCCGTCCTTCTCCACCACACGCGCCACCATCAGGTAGCGGTCCCCGCCGGGGAATTCGGCCAGCTGCCGCACGATGCTGCCGGGGCTGCGGAAGGCCGCATGCACGGCCCACAGGGGACAGGCATTGCCCCAGCGTGGCAGCGGCAGGCGCGGCAGCGACAGGCGCTTGGTCACGAAGCCGGACGGATCGGTGCGCAGGAAGCCGAACGGGATGCCCTCGGCGCCGGGCCGGTGCAGGGTGGCGAGCCGGTGGCACACCTGCTCGAAGCTGGTGCCGAAGCGGCGCGCCAGCAGCTCGATGTCGTGGCGCGCCGCCGCGGCCGCGGCCTGGAAGACCTCGTAGGGCATCAGCAGCGCCGCGGCGGCGTAGCCGAACAGCGCGCGCCGCGCACGCCGCCGCGCGGCCTCGCTGGCGAGCACGCCCTGGGCGCGCGCCAGTTCCGCTTCGACCGCGTCGCCGCAGGCGCGCTCGCAGGCGGCCCGGGCCAGCGCGAAGCGGCGGCTGGCCGGGCTGGCCAGGGCCGGGAGTTCCAGCACGAGGGGGGAGGACGGCTCGCTGCCGGAGCTGCGCGCGGGCCCGGCCTCCCAGTCGGCGTCGCGCACTTGCAGGCCATGCCGCTCGCGCAGCCACTGCGCCAGGGCGGCCGTGGCAGGCATCGCCGCGCCGATCTCGCCGGCCAGCGACCGGGCGGCGTCTTCCAGCTGCGGGAAATGGTTGCCGCGGTCGAACAGGTAGTCGTCCACCTCCGCCGCCGGCGTGCTGGGCGGGCCCGAGGCCAGGTCGCGGCCGAGGAAGGAGGCCAGTGCCTGCGCCACGTCCGACAGCCGGCGGCTGTCCTGCGCGATGATGGACACGAAGCGGCGCTGGTGCGCGCCGTCCAGCGTCTCCTCGCCCTCCAGGATCTCGGACGCGGAGCGGATCGCCGTCAGCCGGGTGAGCAGCGCGTGCACGGCCTCGGCCACGAACGGGTCCTGGCTGAGCCGGTCGGACAGGGCCGCCACCGTCTGCCGCTGCGAGATGCCGGCGCGATGCAGCGCCACCAGGGCGCGGCCCCAGCCCGGATGGCGCGCCACCAGGTCGGCTGCCGAAGCCGCGTCGAGGTGCAGCGCGGACAGCAGCGGCTCGGCCGCGATCTCCGCCAGGTCGTCGAGCAGGCGGCGCTCGGCGGCGCCGTCGAATTCCTCCAGCGGCCGCTGGAGCGCCTGCGCGATGCGGTGCAGCAGCGCCCCGGCGATGTTGCGCCGGTCGCTTTCGATCAGGTTGAGGTAGGAAGGCGAGATGCCCACCCGCTGCGCCAGTGCCGCCTGTGTGACGCCCTGGGCGCGGCGCTGGTCGCGAATGCGCTGGCCGACGAGGGTGCGTGCCATGGAAAACCCTTCCGTGAAAACCCGCGTGTTGGCCGTTGCGGCTGTCAATCCTTGACCGAGCGGCCCGGGCGTGACAGCGGATCTTTACTAGAAAGTCCTTTGTCGTCAAACATTTATTGAAACCTTGACAAACCCATGAGATGGTCCGGCCCGTGCCGTGCAGTCGTCCGGCGGCGCATTCGATTCACTTCAACCCGATCGACGAGGTCCACCATGGAAGACAAGGTTCGACGCAACGTACTCAAGGGCATGGGCGCGATGGGGGCCGGTATCGCGGCGCCCACGTTCTTCATGCGCAACGCCTGGGCGGAGGAGTTCCGCAACAACCCGGGCAACAGCAAGACCGTGACCCTGGGCTTCAACGTGCCCCAGAGCGGCCCCTATGCCGACGAGGGCAACGACGAGCTCAAGGCCTTCAAGCTCGCCACCAAGCACCTCAACGGCGAGGGCGACGGCGGCATGATGAAGACCTTCAAGCCGTCCTCGCTCAAGGGCAACGGCATCCTGGGCAAGAAGGTCCAGTACGTGACCGGCGACACCCAGACCAAGGCGGACGCCGCGCGCGCCTCGGCCAAGCGCATGATCGAGAAGGACGGCGTGATCATGTTCTCCGGCGGCTCGTCCTCGGCCGTCGCCGTGGCGGTGCAGTCGCTGGCCCAGGAGATGGGCGTGATCTTCATGGCCGGCCTGACCCACTCCAACGACACCACCATGAAGGACCGGCGCCGCTATGGCTTCCGGCACTTCTTCAATGCCTACATGTCGGGCCAGGCGCTGGCGCCGATCCTGGCCCAGGAGATGGGCAAGGACCGCAAGGCCTACCACCTGACCGCCGACTACACCTGGGGCTGGACGCAGGAAGAGTCGATCAAGAACGCCACCGAGAAGCTCGGCTGGCAGACGGTCAAGGCGGTGCGCACGCCACTGGGCGCCGGCGACTTCTCGCAGTACATCACCCCGGTCCTGAACTCCGGCGCCGACGTGCTGATCCTGAACCACTACGGCAAGGACATGGTCAACTCGCTGCGCCAGGCGGTGCAGTTCGGCCTGCGCGACAAGAGCGTCAACGGCAAGAACTTCGAGATCGTGGTGCCGCTGTATTCGCGCCTGATGGTGCAGGGCGCCGGCGATGCCGCCAAGGGCATCCTGGGCACCGCCAACTGGCACTGGACGCTCAAGGACGAGGGGACCAAGGCCTTCACCAAGTCGTTCGGCCAGGAGTACGGCGAGCCGCCTTCGCAGGCCGCGCAGACCTGCTACGTGCAGACGCTGCTGTACGCCAACGCCGTGGAGAAGGCCGGCACCTTCTATCCGCCCGAGGTGATCAAGGCGCTGGAGGGCTTCAAGTTCGACGGCCTGGGCAACGGCCCGACCGAGTACCGCGCCGGCGACCACCAGTGCTTCAAGGACGTGCTGGTGATGCGCGGCGCCGAGAAGCCCAACGGCCGCTTCGGGCTGCTGGAAGTGGTCAAGGTGGTGCCGCGCGCGCAGGTCGAGTACGACCCGAAGATGGGCGGCGGCGAACTCGGCCCCTACAAGGTCTGACGGCAAGGGGCCCCGCGCGATGGACGCCATCCTGCTGCAACTGCTCAACGGCCTGGACAAGGGCGGGGCCTACGCCCTCATCGCCCTCGGCCTGACCCTGATCTTCGGCACGCTGGGGGTGGTGAACTTCGCCCACGGGGCCCTGTTCATGCTGGGCGGCTTCTGTGCGGTCGTGCTGCACAAGCTGCTGACGATCTCGAAGATGGTCAAGGACACGACCGTGACCTTCTTCGATTCGTACAAGGAGGTGCCCTACCTCACGCTGTGGTTCGGCGACGCCGGTGCGACGGTGATCGACTACGCGGTGCCGCTGTCGGTGCTGCTGGCGATCCCGCTGATGCTGGTGCTGGGCATCGCGTTCGAGCGCGGGCTGGTCCGGCACTTCTACCGGCGGCCGCACGCCGACCAGATCCTGGTGACCTTCGGGCTGGCCATCGTGCTGCAGGAGCTGGTCAAGGCCTACTTCGGCGCCAACCCGATCCCGGTGCCGACGCCGGACGCCTTCACCGGCAGCGCCGACGTCGGCGCCTGGCTGGGGCTGGGCAGCAACGCGATCACCTATCCGTGGTGGCGACTGGTCTACTTCGTGTTCTCGCTGGTGGTGATCGGCGCGGTGTTCGCCTTCCTGCGCTTCACCACCTTCGGCATGGTGGTGCGCGCCGGCATGCGCGACCGCGAGACGGTGGGCCTGTTCGGCATCCACATCGAGCGCCGCTTCACCGTGGTGTTCGGCCTGGCGGTGGTGGTGGCGGGCATCGCCGGCGCGATGTACACGCCGATCCTGGCGCCCGACTACCACATGGGGATGGAGTTCCTGGTGCTGTCGTTCGTGGTCGTGGTGGTGGGCGGCATGGGGTCGCTGGCGGGAGCGGTGCTGGCCGGCTTCCTGCTGGGCATCCTGCAGTCGTTCGCCTCGATGAACGAGATCAAGGCGCTGGTGCCCGGCATCGACCAGGTGATCATCTACCTGGTCGCCGTGGTGATCCTGCTGGTGCGCCCGCGTGGGCTGCTGGGCCGCAAGGGCCTGATGGAAACCTGAAGGAGGCGGCATGACGATCAATGGCCGCAAGGACCTGCTGCTGCTGGGCGGCTTCGCGCTGGCGGTGCTGGCGCTCCCCCTGTGGGCGGCGCCGCTGGGCGCGGGCTACCCGGACCTGCTGCAGAAATTCGCCATCTACGGCATCTTCGCGATCGGCTTCAACATCCTGTTCGGCCTGACCGGCTACCTGTCGTTCGGTCACGCCGCCTTCCTGGGCGTCGGCTCGTACACGGCGGTCTGGTGCTTCAAGCTGCTGACCATGAACGTGCTCCCGGCGGTGCTCTGCGCCATGGTCGTGGCCGGCCTGTTCTCGCTGGCGATCGGCTACATGAGCCTGCGCCGCTCCGGCATCTACTTCGCCATCCTGACGCTGGCCTTCGCCCAGATGTCCTACAACCTGGCCTATTCGGTGCTCACGCCGATCACCAACGGCGAAACCGGGCTGCAGATCACGCGCACCGACCCGCGCATGATCGACACCTGGTTGAGTGGGGCCAGCAGCGCGATCCCGCACACCAACCTGTTCGGCATCCCGATGAGCGGCTACAGCGGCTTCTATTTCTGCGCGGTGCTGCTGATCCTGGCGTTCTACGTCGCCTTGCGCATCAGCCGCTCGCCGTTCGGCACCATGCTGCGCGCCATCAAGTCCAACCAGAACCGGCTCAACTTCACCGGGGTGCACTCGCGGCCCTACGCACTGGCGGCGTTCGTGATCTCCGGCGTGTACGCCGGGCTGGCCGGCTCGCTGCTGGCCGTGACCGACCCGCTGGCCGGCGCGGAGCGCATGCAGTGGACCGCCTCCGGCGAGGTGGTGCTGATGACCATCCTGGGCGGCGTCGGCACCCTGCTGGGCCCGATGCTGGGCGCCGTGGTGATCAAGTACTTCGAGAACATCTTCTCGGCCTTCAACGCGCAGACCCTGCACGGCATCTTCTCCTTCCTGCCCGACCCGGTGGAGAACGCGGTGGTCGGCCTGCTCGGCCTGTTCGTGGGCGAGGGCTGGCATCTCACGCTCGGCGTGCTGTTCATGATCATCGTCATCTTCCTGCCGGGCGGGATCATGGAAGGCATCGAGCGCATCGGCCGCCTGCTGCGGCGGCGCAGCGCCGGTGAGCCGCAGGCGCATGCGGCGCCCGCCCACCCGGCCGGGCCGCACCACGCCACGCCCCATCCGGCGGGCTCGCAGCCGGGCGCACCGCAACCAGGGACATCGCACCCCGGATCGCCCAATCCCGTCACGCGCCCCGCGCAGGGCACCGCCTAGGAGGAAGGCCATGTCGATCCTCCACGTCAAGGGCGTGAGCAAGAGCTTCGCCGGCCTGAAGGCCCTGAACGACGTCAACCTCGCCGTCGAGGAAGGCAGCGTGCACGCCATCATCGGCCCGAACGGCGCGGGCAAGTCCACGCTGCTCAACTGCTTCGTCGGCCGGCTGGCGCCCGACAGCGGCTCGGTCACCTTCGACGGCAAGTCGCTGGTCGGGCTGGCGCCGCACGAGATCAACCAGACCGGCGTCGCACGCGTGTTCCAGACACCCGAGATCTTCGGCGACCTCAGCGTGCTGGAGAACGTGGTGATCCCGGCGCTGGCGCGCCGCGACGGCGCCTTCGCCTTCAACGCCTGGCCGCGCGCCGACGCCCAGGCCGAGGTGCTGGAGCGGGCCGAGCACGCGCTCGAGGACGTCGGCCTGGCCGGCAAGCGGCACGCCGTGTCGGGCAACCTCTCGCGCGGCGACAAGCGCCGGCTGGAACTGGCCATGTGCCTGGTGCAGGAGCCGCGCCTGCTGCTGATGGACGAGCCCACGGCGGGCATGTCGCGCGCCGACACCAACAACACCATCGACCTGCTGCAGCGGGTCGGCGAGGGCAAGGTGACCAAGGTGATCATCGAGCACGACATGCACGTGGTGTTCTCGCTGGCCCGGCGCATCAGCGTGATGGCGCAGGGGACGGTCATCGCCGAGGGCGACCCGCAGGCCATCAAGGGCGACGAGCGGGTCAAGCAGGCTTACCTGGGAGGCGCCCACCTGTGAACGCCGCCGTCACCACCCCCGAGCGCGAGAGCGCCGTCACGCCGGCTTCGCCGGCCTTCTTCTCCTGCCGCAACCTGCACGCCTACTACGGGCAGAGCTACGTGGTGCAGGGCGTGGGCTTCGACGTGCACGAAGGCGAGATCGTGGCCCTGCTGGGCCGCAACGGCGCCGGCAAGACCTCGACGCTGCGCACCATCGCGCGACTGGCCGATCCGCAGCTGCGCAGCGGCGAAGTCTGGCTGGACGGCCATGCGCTGCATCCGCTGGCGGCCTGGCAGGCGGCCCGGCTGGGCGTCGGGCTGGTGCCCGAGGACCGCCGCATCATCGGCGGACTGACGGTCGAGGAAAACCTGCAGCTGGCCCAGATCGAGCAGCCGCGCGGCTGGTCGATCGACCGCATCTACACCCACTTCCCGCGGCTGGCCGAGCGCCGCCGGCAGGAGGCCGTCACGCTCTCCGGCGGCGAGCAGCAGATGCTGGCGGTCGCCCGCGCGCTGTCGCGCGACGTCAAGCTGCTGCTGCTGGACGAACCCTACGAGGGGCTGGCGCCGGTGATCGTGCAGGAGATCGAGAAGATCCTGGAGGAGATCAAGGCTCTGGGCCTGACCACCATCATCGTCGAGCAGAACGCCATCGCGGCGCTGCACCTGGCCAACCGCGCCGTCATCCTCGACATGGGCGAGGTGGTGTTCGACGGGACCGCCAAGGAAGTGATCGACAACGCGGACCTGCGGCACCAGTACCTGGCGATCTGAGGCGAGGGCGGATACCGCTCGCGACTCCCGCGCATCTCGCCCCTGGTGTCATCCCGGCGAACGCCGGGATCCATCTCGCGCGGCCTGGACCCGCGCGGGCGTGTACCGTGCACGGGAGATGGATTGCGGGCCTGCCCCGGACCCCGATCCGGGGTCGAGCCCGCAATGACACCTTACGGGCCGCCTCAGCCCCGCGCCGCCTTCACCTTCAGCCGCCACGCGTGCAGCAGCGGCTCGGTGTAGCCGGACGGCTGCTCCTTGCCCTTGAACACCAGGTCGAGCGCGGCGCGGTAGGCGAACGAGGTCTCCCAGTTGCCGGCCATGGGCCGGTACAGCGGATCGCCCGCGTTCTGCCTGTCCACCACGGCGGCCATGCGCTGGAAGGTCTCGCGCACCTGCTGCTCGCCCACCACGCCGTGGTGCAGCCAGTTGGCGATGTGCTGGCTGGAGATGCGCAGGGTGGCGCGGTCCTCCATCAGGCCGACGTTGTGGATGTCGGGCACCTTGGAGCAGCCCACGCCCTGGTCGATCCAGCGCACCACGTAGCCCAGGATGCCCTGCACGTTGTTGTCCAGCTCCTGCTGGCGCTCCTCGGGCGTCCACTTCGCCTGCGGCACCACCGGCACCTGCAGCAGGCCGGCCAGGAGGGTCTCGCGCTCGCCGGCGGCGTCGATCTTCTCCAGCTCGCGCTGCACCGCGGCGACGTCGACCTGGTGGTAGTGCAGCGCGTGCAGCGTGGCGGCGGTCGGCGAGGGCACCCAGGCGGTGTTGGCGCCGGCCTTGGGATGGCCGACCTTCTGCTCCAGCATGGCGGCCATCAGGTCCGGCATGGCCCACATGCCCTTGCCGATCTGGGCGCGGCCGCGCAGGCCGCAGGCCAGGCCGACCAGCACGTTGTTCCTCTCGTAGGCCTGGATCCAGCTGCTGGCCTTCATGTCGCCCTTGCGGAACATCGGCCCGGCCAGCATCGCCGTGTGCATCTCGTCGCCGGTGCGGTCGAGGAAGCCGGTGTTGATGAAGGCCACGCGCGCGGCGGCCTCGGCGATGCAGGCCTGCAGGTTGACGCTGGTGCGGCGCTCCTCGTCCATGATGCCCAGCTTCACCGTGTTGGCCGGCAGGCCGAGCAGCTGCTCGACGCGGCCGAACAGCTCGCTGGCGAACGCCACTTCCCGCGGCCCGTGCATCTTGGGCTTGACGATGTAGACCGAGCCGGTGCGCGAGTTGCGGATGCCGTTGGCGCCGTGTCCCTTCAGGTCGTGGACCGCGATGGCGGTGGTCACGACCGCGTCGAGGATGCCTTCCGGGATCTCCTGGCCCTCGCCCCACAGGATGGCCGGGTTCGTCATCAGGTGCCCGACGTTGCGCACGAACAGCAGCGAGCGGCCGTGCAGCGTCACGCTGCCGCCGCCGGGCGCGGTGTAGACGCGATCGGGATTCAGGCCGCGCGTGAAGGTGCGGCCGCCCTTGCTCACCTGCTCGGTCAGGTCGCCCTTGAGGATGCCCAGCCAGTTGCGGTAGGCCAGCACCTTGTCCTCGGCGTCGACCACCGTCACCGAGTCTTCCAGGTCGAGGATGGTCGACAGCGCCGCCTCCATCACCACGTCGGTGATGCCGGCCGGGTCGCCGCTGCCGATCGGCGTCGTGCGGTCGATCCGGACGTCGATGTGGATGCCGTGGTGCCGCAGCAGCACGGACGAAGGCGCGCCGGCCGGCCCCTGGAAGCCCACGAACTGCGACGCATCCTTCAGTCCGGTGCTGGCGCCGCCCTGCAGCGCCACCACCAGCCGGCCGCCTTCGACCCGGTAGGCGAGCGCATCGCGGTGCGAGCCCTGGGCCAGCGGTGCGGCCTGGTCGAGCACGCCGCGCGCGTAGGCGATCACCCTGGCCCCGCGCACCTCGTTGTAGCCGGGGCCCTTCTCGGCGCCGGCGGTCTCGGGAATGGCGTCGGTGCCGTACAGCGCGTCGTACAGGGAGCCCCAGCGTGCGTTGGCGGCGTTCAGTGCGTAGCGCGCATTCAGGATCGGCACCACCAGCTGCGGACCGGCCTGCAGCGCCAGTTCGGCGTCCACGTTGGCGGTGGTGGCCTGCACGCCGGCCGGCGCCGGCACCAGGTAGCCGATCTGCTCCAGGAAGGCGCGGTAGCCCTGGACGTCCTGCACCGGGCCGGGGTGGGCCTGGTGCCAACGGTCCAGTTCGGCCTGCAGCCGGTCGCGCTCGGCCAGCAGGGCCTTGTTCTTCGGCGCGAGGTCGTGCACGAGGGCGTCGAAGCCCTTCCAGAAATCGGCGGGGGCGACCTCGGTGCCGGGCAGGACCTCCTCCTCGATGAAGCGGTGCAGCTCGGTGGCGACCTGCAGGCGGTGGGCGGACGTGCGGGCGGTCATGGCAAGACTCCAGTGGATTGCAAGGAAATAGGACAGCGCGCGGCCTTCGCCGCGGCCCTTGGTCGGACTTTATTCCAACCTGTGACCAAGGTTTAGAGCCCGGCAAGTGATTTGATTCGTGACTTGCCAATGGTTAATCCGACCATAATCGGGCCTGGATGGACAAGCTCAAGCAACTCGAGTCCTTCGTCTCGGTCGCCACCCGCGGCAGCCTCACCGCGGCCGCCAAGGCCGAGGGGGTGGCGCCCGCCATCATGGGCCGGCGGCTCGACGGGCTGGAGGAGCGCCTGGGCGTGAAGCTGCTGGTGCGCACCACCCGGCGCCTGACGCTGACCCACGAGGGCAGCGCCTTCCTGGAGGACTGCCAGCGGCTGCTGGCCGACCTGGCCAATGCCGAGGCCAGCGTCAGCGCCGGCGGCGTCAAGGCCAGCGGCCACCTGCGCGTCACGGCGCCGGCGGGCTTCGGCCGGCGCCACGTGGCACCGCTGGTGCCGCGCTTTCGCGAGCAGCACCAGGACGTGACCATCTCGCTCAACCTCAGCGACCGCGTGGTCGACCTCACCGGCGAGGGCTACGACTGCGCCGTGCGGGTGGGCGACCTGCCCGACTCCTCCCTGGTCAGCGTGCGCATGGCCGACAACCGCCGCCTGTGCGTGGCGACGCCGCAGTTCCTGGCGCGCCATGGCACCCCCCAGCACCCGGCGGACCTGGCGCGCTTCCCCTGCCTCATGCTGTCGAGCGAAGCCTCGCAGGTGCGCGGCTGGGCGTTCCGGGTCCCGCGGACCGCCCCGGGGCGGATCCACGAAGGTGTCCTGGCGGACGCCGGGCCGCCCTCGGCGCTGGAGGTGGTGCACTTCCGCCCCGCCGGGCCGCTCGACTGCTCCGACGGCCAGGTGCTGCACGACTGGTGCCTGCGCGGCTGGGGCATCGCCTGGCGCAGCACCTGGGAAGTGGAGGCCGACCTGCAGGCCGGCCGGCTGGTCGAGGTGCTGGCCGACTACGCCGCCCCGCCCAACGGCATCTACGCGGTCTTTCCGCAGCGCAAGCACCTGCCCGTGCGGGTGCGCCTGTGGATCGATTTCCTCAAGCAGCATTTCGGCCGGCCCGATTTCTGGCGCGAAGGCGCCCCCTCCATCCCATGACCCTCGAAGCCCTGCTCGCCTTCCTGCACATCTCCGCCGTCCTGGCGATCGTGGTCTTCCTGACCAGCGAAACGGCGATCTGCCGGCCCGAATGGCTCAATGCCACGGTGATCGAGCGGCTGGTGGTCGTGGACCGCATCTACGGCATCGCGGCCGCCGCCGTGCTGCTGACGGGGCTGGCGCGCATCTTCCTGGGCATGAAGGGGGCCGGCTGGTACGGAACGAACTGGCTGCTGTGGTCCAAGGTCGGCCTGTTCGCCATGGTCGCGCTGATGTCGATCCGGCCCACCCTGCGCTTCATCGCCTGGCGCAAGGCGCTGCGCGCCGACGGCAGCCTGCCGTCCGCGGAGGAAGTGCGTCGGGTGCGGCGCTGGGTGATGTGGCAGGCCCACATCGTCCCCTTCATCCCGCTGCCGGCGGTGTTCCTGGCGCGCGGCTGGGGACAGCTGGGCTGATCCGGCGGGGGACGCCCCCGCCGCCGCTCAGGACTTCTTCTTCAGGCACTCGCTCATGAACGCCTTGCGTTCGTCGCCCTTGAGCGCCCTGGATTTCGCTTCGGCATTGCAGGCCTTCATGCGGGACTGCTGCCCTGCCGTGGCCGGCGCCGCTTTCAGTTCGGCCGCCTGGGCGGCGCCGAGCGACAGCGACAGCGACAGCCCCAGGGTGGCCAGGCCAAGAATCTTCTGCATGGGAACCTCCTCGATTGAAGTAGACGGGCCGGCTTTGTAGCGCGGACCAGGGCCGGCCCGCTTCCCCCAGCCTGGCGAGGTTCCCCCCAGGACGAGGGAGGCCAGCCCTTCTCGAGGCAGTCGCTCGTGCGCGCCGACGGCTGGATGAGGTCGCGCCCGTAAAATCCGGCGATGCTCCTGGTGAAAGAAGAATTGCTCGGCGCGCTGGCGTCCGGGCTGGAACGGCTGTCGCCGGGCGCGGGAGCGAAAGCCGCGTTCGAGTCGCCCAAGGCGGCGGCGCACGGCGACCTGGCCTGCACCGCGGCCCTGCAGCTGGCCCGGCCGCTCAAGCTCAATCCGCGCCAGGTCGCGGAAAACCTCCGCTCCGGCCTTCTGCAGGCGCCCGCCTTCCAGCGCTGGGTCGATGCCGTCGAGATCGCCGGCCCCGGCTTCCTGAACATCCGCCTCAAGCCCGCCGCCAAGCAGCAGGTGGTGCGCGAGGTGCTGCAGGCCGGCGAGCGTTTCGGCCACCGGCGCGCCAACGGCCAGCGCCTGATGGTGGAGTTCGTCTCGGCCAACCCCACCGGCCCGCTGCACGTGGGCCACGGCCGCCAGGCCGCCCTGGGCGACGCGATCTGCAACCTGTACGCCAGCCAGGGCTGGGACGTGTGGCGCGAGTTCTACTACAACGACGCCGGCGTGCAGATCGCCACCCTGGCGCAGTCGGTGCAGTTGCGCGCGCGCGGCCTGAAGCCCGGCGACGCCGGCTGGCCGGAGGCCGCCTACAACGGCGACTACATCGCCGACATCGCGCAGGACTTCCTGGCGGGCAGGACGGTGCAGTCGGACGACCGCGCCTTCACCGCTTCCGGCGACGTCGAGGACCTGGACGGCATCCGCCAGTTCGCGGTGGCCTACCTGCGCCACGAGCAGGACCTGGACCTGCGGGCCTTCGCCGTGAAGTTCGACCACTACTACCTGGAGTCCAGCCTGTACACCAGCGGCAAGGTCGAGGCCACGGTGCAGCGGCTGCAGCAGGCCGGCAAGACCTACGAGCAGGACGGCGCGCTGTGGCTGAAGTCGACCGACTACGGCGACGACAAGGACCGCGTGATGCGCAAGTCCGACGGCGGCTACACCTACTTCGTGCCGGACGTGGCCTACCACATCAGCAAGTGGGAGCGCGGCTTCCGCAAGGCGGTCAACATCCAGGGCACCGACCACCACGGCACCATCGCGCGGGTGCGCGCCGGGCTGCAGGCGGCCGGCGTCGGCATACCGGCCGGCTATCCCGATTACGTGCTGCACACCATGGTGCGCGTGATGCGCGGCGGCCAGGAGGTCAAGATCTCCAAGCGGGCCGGCAGCTACGTGACGCTGCGCGACCTGGTCGAGTGGACCAGCAAGGACGCGGTGCGCTTCTTCCTGCTGTCGCGCAAGCCGGACACCGAGTACGTGTTCGACGTCGACCTGGCGCTGGCGCAGAACAACGACAACCCCGTGTACTACGTCCAGTACGCCCACGCCCGCATCTGCTCGGTGCTGGCGGCCTGGGGCGGTGACGCCGGCGCGCTGCGCGAAGCGGACCTGTCGGCGCTGGACAGCCCGGTGGCGCTGGCTCTGATGCTGCAGCTGGCCAGGTACCCCGACATGCTGGCCGCGGCCGCGGCCGACTTCGCGCCGCACGACGTGACCTTCTACCTGCGCGAGCTCGCGGCCGCCTACCACTCCTACTATGATGCCGAGCGCATCCTGGTGGATGACGAGACGCTGAGGCGGGCGCGGCTGGCGCTGGTGGCGGCCACCGCGCAGGTGCTGCGCAACGGCCTGGCGATGCTCGGCGTGGACGCGCCGGAGAAGATGTGAGCAGGAACTTGAACAGACAGCGTGGCAATGTGCTGGTGGGCCTCGTCATCGGGGTGCTGATCGGGCTGGGCATCGCGCTCGCGGTGGCGGTCTATGTCACCAAGGTGCCGGTGCCCTTCGTCAGCAAGCACACCGGCCGTACGGCCGAGCAGGACGCGGCCGAGATCAGGAAGAACAAGGACTGGGATCCCAACGCGCCGCTGTACGGCAAGAACCCGGCGCGGCCGCTGCCGCCGGCGCCTGCCGCGGGGCCCGCGCCGCTGCCGCCGGCGGTGGCCGGCCGGCCAGCCACCGCCGCCTCCGGCTCGGCCGATCCGCTGGGCGAGTTCGCCGCGGCGCGCTCGGCCAGCCCGGCCGCCGATCCCTTCCTCTATTTCGTGCAGGTCGGCGCCTTCCGCACCGCCGAGGATGCCGAGGCGCAGCGTGCCAAGCTGTCGCTGATGGGCATCGAGGCGCGCGTCACCGAGCGCGAGCAGTCGGGCCGGCAGGTCTTCCGCGTGCGCGTCGGTCCCTTCGAGCGCAAGGACGAGGCCGACCGCAGCAAGGAAAAGCTCGAAGGCATAGGGCTGGAAACCGCGCTGGTGCGCGTCCAGCGCTGAGCGGCCGGCGGGAACCAAGCCGCCGCGCCACGGCTCTGAGCCCAGACTCAAGGAGTGAAAGACCGACATGAACCGACGTGAGTTCTCCGCGGGCGCCGCCTGCGTCGTTGCCGCCGCGGGCCTGGGGCTGCCGCCGCTGGCCTGGGCCCAGAAGAAGCCCGAGGACGGGGGCGACTACAAGTCGCTGGACAAGCGCGCGCCCACCGAAGCACCCGCCGGCAAGGTCGAGGTGGTGGAGTTCTTCTGGTACTCGTGCCCGCACTGCAACTCCTTCGAGCCGCAGCTGGAAGCCTGGCAGAAGCGGCTGCCGGCGGACGTGGTGTTGCGCCGGGTGCCGGTGGCCTTCCGCGACAGCTTCGTGCCGCAGCAGCGCCTCTACTTCACCCTGGAAGCCATGGGCAAGGTCGACGAGCTGCACCGCAAGGTGTTCCACGCGATCCACGCCGAGCGGCAGGCGCTGGACAAGGAGGGCCCGATCCTCGAGTGGGCCGCGAAGAACGGCCTCGACAAGGCGAAGTTCCAGGAGATCTACAACTCCTTCTCGATTTCCACCAAGGCGCGCAAGGCGGCCCAGCTGCAGGACGCCTACAAGGTGGAGGGCGTGCCCGCGCTGGGCATCGCCGGGCGCTGGTACACCGACGGCTCCATGGCCGGCAGCATGCCGCGCGCCGTGCAGGTCGCCGAGTACCTGATCGCCGAGGCACGCAAGTCGCGCTGATCCGGCCCGGCTCGTCGACTCGCACCGGCCCGCTTCGGCGGGCCTTGTGTTCTGGGGCGCGTCGCGGGGCCCCCGTACAATCGACAGCAAGATTCGTGCCTTTATGAAGACCTTTCTTCCCGTCCTTCTGCTCGCGTCGGCCGCGCTGGCCCTGCCGGCCCAGGCCGAACGGGCCGACCGCGGCCAGCCGATGAACATCGAGGCCGATGCGCTGCGCTACGACGACCTCAACCAGACCAGCGTGTTCACCGGCCGGGTGGTGCTGACCAAGGGCACCATCCTGATCCGTGGCGCGCGGGTGGACGTGCGGCAGGACCCCGAAGGCTTCCAGTACGGCGTGGTGACGGCGGCGCCGGGCGAGCGCGCGTTCTTCCGCCAGAAGCGCGAGGGCGTGGACGAGTACATCGAGGGCGAAGGCGAGGTGATCGAGTACGACGGCAAGGCCGACCGCGTGAAGTTCATCCGGCGCGCCGAGATGCGCCGCTACCGGGGCGCCACCCTGGCCGACGAGGTGCAGGGCAGCCTGATCACCTACGACAACACCACCGACGTGTTCACCGTGGACGGCGGGCCGACCTCGCCCACCCCGGGCGGGCGCGTGCGCGCCGTGCTGGCACCGCGTGCATCCGCGTCCGCACCCGCGCCGTCCGCACCGGCCGCGCCGCCGCCGGCGCAGCTGCGGCCGAGCACCACCTTGCGCGGGGAAGCGCGGTGAAGGTGGACCTGGCGGAGGCTGTGCCGGCCGCCCCGGAAGCGCAGCCGGTCCGCAGCCGCCTGGAGGCGCGCCACCTGCGCAAGACCTACGGCAGCCGGGCCGTGGTCAAGGACGTGTCGCTCGGCGTGGCCAATGGCGAGGTGGTCGGCCTGCTGGGCCCCAACGGCGCGGGCAAGACCACCTCCTTCTACATGATCGTGGGGCTGGTGCGCGCCGATGCCGGCGACATCTCCATCGACGGGCAGGCCGTGGAGCACATGCCGATCCACCGCCGCTCGCGCCTGGGGCTGTCCTACCTGCCGCAGGAAGCGTCGATCTTCCGCAAGCTCAACGTCGCGGAGAACGTGCGGGCGGTGCTGGAACTGCAGCGTGGCCCGGGCGGCCGGCCGCTGGCGCGCGAGGAGATCGAGGAACGGCTGGCCGCGCTGCTGCAGGACCTGCGGGTGGATCACCTGCGCGACTCGCCGGCGCCCGCGCTGTCCGGCGGCGAGCGGCGGCGGGTCGAGATCGCCCGCGCGCTGGCGACGCAGCCGCGCTTCATCCTGCTGGACGAGCCCTTCGCCGGCATCGACCCGATCGCCGTCATCGAGATCCAGCGCATCATCGGCTTCCTCAAGTCGCGCGGCATCGGGGTGCTGATCACCGACCACAACGTGCGCGAGACGCTGGGCATCTGCGACCACGCCTACATCATCAGCGAGGGCGAGGTGCTGGCGCAGGGCACCCCTTCGGAGATCGTCGACAACGCCGACGTGCGCCGGGTCTATCTCGGCGAGCACTTCAGAATGTAATGGCCCCCCGCTTGTCGCTTCGTGTCCTGCGCTGCCTCCCGGGAGGGCGCTCGCGCCTTGGGGCGGGCCGGCGGCGCTCGACCTAGCCATGGCGCGCCGGGGACACCCATGAAGCAGGGGCTGTCGCTTCGGGTCTCGCAGCACCTCGCGCTGACCCCGCAGCTGCAGCAGTCGATCCGCCTGCTGCAGCTGTCGACGCTCGAGCTGGCGCAGGAGGTCGAGCAGATGCTCGGCGACAACCCGTTCCTCGAGGTCGTGCCGGAGGAGGCGCCGCGCGAGGAGTTCGGCCTCAGCCATGCCGACACCCTGCCGCCCGAGGCCGAGCGGGAGGAAGCGGCGCTGGAGGCGGCCGCGCCGGACACGCCCGCGGCCGGCGCAATCGACGCGACGTCGCCGGAGGCGGCCGACTGGGAGGGCGATGGCAGCATCGAGCTGGTGCCCGACGACGGCGAGTGGGGCGGGGAGGCCCCGGCTCGCCGCAGGGATTCCGATGGCGAGGGCGGCGCCGATGCGATCGACCTCGCGTGCGGGCACGAGTCCTTGCCGGACCACCTGCACCGGCAGGCGCTGGCCTTGCGGCTGGCCGCGGAGGACCGGGCCGCGCTGCGCTTCCTGATCGAGTCGCTGGACGACGACGGCTATCTGGAGGATTCGCCCGAGGCGCTGGCCGCCGCGCTGGCCCCCGGCGACCCGGAGCAGCAGGAGGAACTCGTCCACCGCTTCACGGTCGCGCTGCGCTTGCTCCAGCACCTCGATCCCGCCGGCGTGGGCGCGCGGTCGCTGGCCGAGTGCCTGCAACTGCAGCTGCAGGCCCGGCGGGAGGAGGGCGCCGATCCGGCGGCGTGCGACACCGCGCTGGCGATCTGCGGGCAGCCGATGGACCTGCTGGCGCGCCGCGACGTGCGGCGACTCGCCCAGCTGTGCCGGCTGGCCGAGCCGGACATCAGGGCCGGGATGGCCCTGATCAGCCGCCTGGAGCCCAAGCCGGGGCGGCGCTTTGCCGACGTCGAGCGCAACATCGTGGTGCCGGACGTGCTGGTCAGCCCCGCCGGGCCGGGCAACCCGTTCCGCTTCCGCGTCCAGCTCAACCCCGACGTGCTGCCCCGGCTGCGCGTGCACGACGCCTACGCCGGTGCCCTCAGGGCGCACCGCGGCGAAGGGCACCAGGCGCTGCAGCAGCGGCTGCAGGAAGCGCGCTGGTTCATCAAGAACATCCAGCAGCGCTTCGACACCATCCTGCGGGTGTCCACCGCCATCGTCGAGCGGCAGAAGAACTTCTTCGTGCACGGCGAACTCGCGATGCGCCCGCTGGTGCTGCGCGAGATCGCCGACGAGCTGGGCCTGCACGAATCCACCATCTCGCGCGTGACCACCGCCAAGTACATGGCCACGCCGCTGGGGACCTTCGAGCTCAAGTACTTCTTCGGCTCCGCGCTGGGCACCGAGACCGGCGGCAACGCGTCGTCCACCGCCGTGCGGGCGCTGATCCGCCAGCTGGTCGCCGCCGAAGACGCCGCCCGGCCGCTGTCGGACAGCCGCATTTCCGAGATGCTGAAGGAGCAGGGCATCGAGTGCGCGCGCCGCACCGTCGCCAAGTACCGCGAGGCGCTGCGGATCGCGCCGGCCAACCTGCGAAAGGCCCTGTGACCCTCCAACTGTTCCTGCCGTGCGCGGCCGGCGTCGAAGACCTGCTGGCCGACGAGGTGCACCGGCTCACCGGCCTGGCCGGCGACGACCTGCTGGTCGGCCGCGGCGGCGTGCAGGCGCGCGCCGGCTGGCGCGATGCGCTGCGGCTGAACCTGCACAGCCGGCTGGCCCAGCGCGTGCTGGTGCAGCTGTCGCACACCCCCTACCGCGCCGAGGCCGACCTGTACGACGCCGCCGCGGCGGTCGGCTGGGAGGCCTGGTTCACGCCGCGCCAGAGCTTCAAGGTCGAGGTCACGGCGCAGCGCAGCCCGCTCAGGAGCCTGAACTTCGCGGCGCTGAAGATCAAGGACGCGGTCGCCGACCGCTTCCGGGCGAAGGCCGGCGCACGCCCCGACGTGGACACCCAGCGGCCCGACGTGCGCCTGTTCGCGCACCTGAGCGCCACCGACTGCACGCTCTACATCGACACCTCCGGCGAGCCGCTGTTCAAGCGCGGCTGGCGCGAGGACAAGGGCGAGGCGCCCCTGAAGGAGACGCTGGCTGCCGCCATGGTCGCGGCCAGCGGCTGGCAGGCGGACGTCCCCCTGTACGACCCCTGCTGCGGCAGCGGCACGATCGCGATCGAGGCGGCCCAGCTGGCCTGCGGCATCGCCCCGGGATCCTTGCGGCGCTTTGCCTTCGAGCGCCAGCTGCCCTTCCAGCCGCCAGTCTGGAAGCAGCTGAAGGAGGAGGCGCAGGCTGCGCAGCACCCGGCCACGGCGCCCGTCTTCGGCAGCGACGTGGCGTTCCGCATGGTCGATTTCGCCCGCCGCAACGCCGAACGCGCCGGCGTCGCAGCGGCGCTGGAATTGCGCGGTGGCGATGCGCTGCAGCGGCTGCCGCCCTGCGCGGCGCCCGGCCTGCTGCTGCTCAACCCGCCCTATGGCGAGCGCATCGAAACGGCCGGCGTGGCCGGGCGCGTGCAGCGCGGGCGCGAGCGCCCGCAGGTGGACCCGGCGCAGGACTTCTTTGCCGCGCTGGCCGCCCACTGGAAGCGGCACTACGCCGGCTGGACGGCCTGGGTGCTGACGCCCGACCTGAAACTGCCCTCGCGGATGCGCCTGAAGGAGTCGCGCCGCGTGCCCTTGTGGAACGGTCCGATCGAGTGCCGGCTGTTCCGCTTCGACATGGTGGCGGGTTCGACCCGCGGCGCAGAGGGCGATGCAACGCCTCGTGCTTGACACCAACATCGTGCTGGACGTGTTCGTGTTCGGCGATGCCGCGGCGCGCCCGCTGCACCAAGGGCTGCTGGAGGGGCGCCTGCAGTGGCTGGCCACGGCCGCCATGCGCCAGGAACTGGAGCGGGTGCTGGCCTATCCGCAGTTGGCGCGCCGGATGAGCGCCGGCGGCATCGCGGCCGCCGAGGTGCTGGGTGCCTTCGACCGCCACGCGCAGCCGGCACCTTCGGCCCCGCGCGCGGGGCCTGCCTGCCGCGACCCCGACGACCAGAAGTTCATCGACCTGGCCGTGGCCCGGCGCGCTGCGCTGCTGAGCAAGGACCGCGCGGTGCTCGCCCTGGGCAAGCGGCTCGCGGGTCTCGGTGTCCACGTGGCGCCGGCGCTGGCCTGACGCCGCGGCGGATCTTCAGCCGCCGAACGCGTCGTTGAACCAGTGCGTGGACGGCACGTCGTTCGCGTAGCTGAACGTGCCTTGCGAGCGCATCTCGCGGCCGGCCGCCAGCAGCGCCGCATAGGCGGTGCGCGCCAGCGAACCGCCCACGCTGATGCGGCGCACCCCCAGGGCCTGCAGTTGCGCCAGGTCCAGCGGCATGCCGGGCGCCCCCATGATCACGTTGACCGGCTTCTTCACGGCCGCCAGCACGGCGCGGATCTGGTCCGCCGTTTTCAGCCCCGGTGCGAACAGCACGTCGGCGCCGGCCTCTTCGTAGGCCACCAGTCGCCGGATGGTGTCGTCCAGGTCGTCGCGCCCCCACAGGTGGTTCTCGGCGCGCGCCGTCAGCGTGAAGGGAAAGGGCAGCGAGTGCGCGGCTTCGGCCGCGGCCTGCACGCGTTCGCGCGCCAGCGAGAGCTCGTAGATCGGGTCGTCCACGGGGCCGCGGCAGTCCTCGATCGAGCCGCCGACCACGCCCGCGATGGCGGCCAGCCGGATGGTTTCGGCGGCCTCCTCCGGCCGGTGGCCGAAGCCGTTCTGCAGGTCGGCGCTGACCGGCAAGGCGGTGGCGGCGCAGACTTCGCGCAGGTGCTGCAGCTTCTCCTCGCGCGTCACGCCCATGTCCGGGCGCCCGCGCGAGAAGGCGAATCCGGCACTGCTGCTGGCGAGCGCCTCGAAACCGAGCGACTCCAGCAGCCGGGCGGACCCCACGTCCCAGAAGTTGGGGATCACGAAGCAGCCGGGCCGCGCATGCAGTTGCGCCATGCGTTGCGCCTTGTCTCGTTGCGATGCCATCACGCCTCTCCTTGCCGGAAGAACGATGCGAGTGCCTCCGCGGTCTCGCGCGGCAGCTCCTCGGGGATGAAGTGGCCGCTCGGCAGCGCGCGGCCGCCGACGCGGCCTTCGCACTGTGCCTGCCACAGCTCGAGCGGGCGGAACAGCTTGTTCACCAGGCCGCGCTCGCCCCACAGCACCAGCGTGTCGCAGCGGATGCGCTCGCCGGCGTCCCGGCTGGCCTGGTCGTGCACCATGTCGATGCCGGCGCTGGCCCGGTAGTCCTCGCACGCACCGTGGATCGCCTCGGGCCGGCAGAAGCAGCGTTCGTACTCGGCCAGCGCCTGCGGCTCGATGTACGACAGCCCGCCCGACCCCCAGCCGCCCAGCTTGGCGTGCAGGTAGGCCTTGGGGTCGCCACCGATCATGGTTTCGGGCAGCGGCGCCGGCTGGATCAAATGGAACCAGTGGTAGTAGCTGCGCGCAAAGATGAAATGCGGGTTGGCTTCCAACCTCCCGGCGGGCTCGCCGGGAACTGGAATCCGACCCCAATGGCCCTGGTACATGTCCAGGGTCGGAGCGATGTCGAGCACGCACAGCTTCTTCACGCGCCCGGGGTGGTCCAGGGCGAGGCGGTGCGAGACGCGGCCGCCACGGTCGTGGCCGCACAGGAAGAAGTGCTCCACCCCGAGCGACGACATCAGGGCGACGGCGTCGGCGGCCATGGCCCGCTTGCTGTAGTTGGCGTGGTCGGGCGCGCCCGGCGGCTTGGCCGAGTCGCCGTAGCCGCGCAGGTCCGGCAGCACGATGAAGTAGTCGGCGGCCAGCCGGCGCGCGACCCGGTGCCACAGCGCGTGGGTCTGCGGAAAGCCGTGCAGCAGCAGCAGCGCCGGCTTGCGGCGGTCGCCGCCGAGGCGGGCGAAGATGTCCACCCCGTTGACGCGGTGGACGCCGGCTCCGAAGCCGTCGAACCAGTCCATCTCACGCTCCTTGCAGCAGCGCGAGCAGGCGCGCCAGCGCATGCCGAACGGCGGCCTCGCGCACGGCCTGGCGGTCGCCGTCGAAACGCATCGTCTCGCTGGTGAGCCGCCCGTCGACCGAGAAGCCGAACCACACGGTGCCCACCGGCTTGTCCGGGCTGCCGCCGGCCGGGCCTGCGATGCCGGTCACGGCGACGGCCACCTGGGCGTGCGAGCGGCGCACGGCCCCGAAGGCCATGGCGCGCGCCACCATTTCGCTGACCGCGCCATGCGTCGCGATCGCGCTGGCATCCACGCCGAGCAGGTCGGACTTGGCTTCGTTCGAGTAGGTCACGAAGCCGCGCTCGAACCAGTTGCTCGAGCCGGCCAGCGAGGTGCACGCCGCGGCGATCAGGCCGCCGGTGCAGCTCTCGGCGGTGGCCAGCATCCAGCCGCGCCCGACCAGCGCCTGCGCCAGGCCTTCGCAGACGCGGTTCAGCCCAGCGTCCATGCGAGCCGCACCCCCAGCGCCAGCACCAGCAGCGTGCAGAACGCAGCGACCAGGTCGTCGAACACGATGCCCAGTCCGCCGCGCCAGCCGAAGCCGTGGAAGAGCTTGTCCGCCCAGCCGACCGGCCCCGGCTTGGCGGCGTCGAAGAAGCGGAACAGGATGAAGGCGAGGAACTGGACCAGCCAGCCGGCCGGCATCAGCAGCCAGAGCACCAGCCAGAACGACAGGATCTCGTCGGCGACGATGGCGCCCGGATCCGCCACGCCCAGGTGGCCAGCCGTGACGGTGCTGGCCCACCAGCCGACCGGCACGCTGGCCACCACCACCCAGCCGAGTGCGGCCGGCGGCAGCCAGGCCTGCAGCACCAGGAAGGAGAGCCAGGCCCACAGGGTGGCGACCGTGCCCGGCGCCGCCGGGCTGAGGCCGCAGCCGAATCCCAGCGCGAGCAGGTGGGCCGGGTGCGACAGCAGGAAGCGCGCACCGGGGCGCCCGCCGACGGGCCGCAGGGGCGCTTCCAGCGACGAGGGCAGGGGCACGCTCATGCGCCCAATGGTAGCGGGGCGGCTGCAAGCGCGCTCAGCGCGCCTCGTGCGCCTCGCAACTGCCGTGCAGCTTGCGGAAGCGCGCCGGCTCGATCGGCCGGCGTTCGGCCCACAAGCCGCGGCGTGCCTGGCGGGCCAGCGACTGCAGCCGTGCATAGGGCCCCGGGTTGCGGCGATAGCGATAGGACCAGGCCAGCCCGCTGGACACCAGCCAGCTGCCGACGTCCTGCCCCGACCACTGCAGGCGCGCCAGCGTGCGCTGGTAGTCGTCGCGGCCGCGCTCCTGCACCGTCACCGTCTGGCGCAGCAGGCGCTGCTGCAGGGTCGACCGTGCGTGCACGCCGAACGGCTGGCAGATCTCGGGCGCGTCGATGCCCTGGATGCGCACCGGGATGGCCGGGCCGCCCCAGGCGGGACGCACCCTCACCGAGTCGCCGTCGGTGACATGCACCACGGTGGCCCGGTAGCTGCGCGGCTGCGGCAGCGCCGTGGCCGGCAGCCACAGCGCCAGCAGGAGGAGTGCGAGACGGTGCATGCGAAATCCACAACGGCCGGTGCGGCCGGCCCGTCGACAGCGCCTCCCCTCAGGCGAAATGGTCCCAGGAGCGGTACTGGCCCGGCAGCGCGCGGCCGTCGGCGTCGAGCAGGCGCAGGCCGGGCTCGGCTTCGATGCGGCCGATGCGGCTGACCGGCGTGGCGCTGGCCGCGGCGGCGGCTTGCACCGCCGCGCGGCGGTCCGGCGGCGCGGTGAAGACCAGTTCGTAGTCGTCGCCGCCGGCCAGCACGCAATCGAGCTGCAGCCGGGCGTCGGGCAGGCCCTCGCCGCCGGCGGCGTGCCGGCGGGCCGCCAGCAGTTCCAGCGTGGCGGAGGTGTCGAGCGTGGCACCGGCACCGGAGCGCCGCAGCACGTGGCCCAGGTCGCCCAGCAGGCCATCGCTGACGTCGATCGCAGCCGACGCGACGCCGCGCAGGGCCTGCCCCAGGGCCACCCGTGGGGTCGGCCGCTCCAGGCGCTCGCGTGCCGCCTCGAACAGCGAGGGCGGCAGCGACACCTTGCCGCGGAACACTTCCAGCGCCAGGCGCGCGTCGCCCAGCGTGCCACTCGCCCAGAGGTCGTCGCCGGCCCTGGCCCCGGAGCGCAGCAGCGCCTGCCCGCGCGGCACTTCGCCGAATACCGTGATGCAGATGGCGAGCGGGCCGCGCGTGGTGTCGCCGCCGGCGAGTTCGCATCCGTGGGCATCGGCCAGCGCGAACAGGCCGCGCGCGAACGCCGCCAGCCAGGGCTCGTCGGCCGCCGGCAGCGCCAGCGCGAGCGTGAACGCCAGCGGCCGTGCGCCGCAGGCGGCGAGATCGCTCAGGTTCACGGCCAGCGCCTTGTGGCCCAGGCGCTCGGGGTCCACGGTCGACAGGAAATGCCGGCCCTCCAGCAGCATGTCGCACGAGACGGCCAGTTCGTGGCCGGGCGAGGGCGCCAGCAGCGCGCAGTCGTCGCCGACGCCCAGCGGCACCTGCGCCGAAGGCGGGCGTCCGCGGCGCAGGAAGAAGCGGTCGATCAGCTCGAATTCACCCATGTCCGGGCGAGGATAACCGCCCGTCGGGCTGCCGCGAGGGGTGGGGCGGCTCAGGTGCGGTGCGAGCGGCCGCGCACCAGGCCGTAGATCACCAGCAGCACGATGGCGCCGACGATGGAGGCGATCCAGCCGGCCGGTTCGCCCTCGCCGTACCAGCCCAGCGCCATGCCCGCATAGCGGGCCAGGAACGCGCCGGCGATCCCCAGCAGGGTGGTCATGATGAGCCCCATCTTGTCGTCGCCCGGCTTCAGGGCGCGGGCCAGCAGCCCGACGATGAATCCGACGACGATGGTTCCGATGATCGACATGGGCAATCTCCCGTGAGGGCACCCGCGGCAGGGGGTGCTGCGCCATTCTGGGCGGCGGGCCGCGGCGCGGCTGTAGGACGGCGGCGGCGCCCGTGCCGGCAGGGCCGCCGGGTCAGATCCGCTTCAACTCCGCCGTCACCAGCGCCACGAAGGCATCCGCCATCCGCGAGGGCGCCAGGTGCGGGGCATGGCCCAGCACCACCTGCACGTCGCGGCGCGGCAGCAGCGGAACGATCCGCAGGTCGCGCGCAAAGACGGAAGCCACATACGGGTTCACCACGCCGATGCCGACGCCCTCGGCCGCCAGCCGGCAGATGGTGAACGAATAGGTGGTCTCCACCCCGCCGGCCGGATCGGCGCCGTGCTCCTGCAGCAGGCGCTGCATCTGCAACTGCAGGTCGTCGTCGGCGGGCAGCGTCAGCAGCGTCTGCTGCCGCAGGTCCTGCACGTGCAGCCGGTGGCGCCCGGCCAGCGGATGCGCCGGGTGCATGACGCACACCACGGCCGCCCGATGCAGTGCGGTCGCCGAGGCCGGGGCCATGCTGGACGGCGTGGTGGACAGCACCAGGTCGAAGGCGCCGTTGTGCAGCCCTTCCCAGAGCTGGTGCCCGCCGTGCGTGTGCAGGCTGACGTGGACCTCGGGGTGCTGCCGGCGCAGCGCCGCGATCGCGCGCGGCAGCACGCTCAGGCCCAGCGCCGGGGTGCTGCCGATGCGCAGCGCCCCGGCGCCGGCCCGGCGCAGGATCGCCACCCGCTGCTCGATGCGCCCCAGTCCGAGGAAGTGGCGTTCGACTTCCTCGAACAGGTCGCGCGCCTCGGGCGTGGGGCGTAGCCGGCCGCGCTCGGGCTCGAACAGCTTCAGCCCGGTGGCGGAGGCCATCTGCGCCAGCAGGCGGCTGACCGAGGGCTGGGTGGTGTGCAGCACGGTCGCCGCCGCCGTGGTGGTCCCGGTCTGCATGACCGCGCGGAAGGCCTGGATCTGGCGGAAGTTGAGTGCGCGGGTCAAGCGGCTCCTCGTATATCAGTGTTGCATAGGGTGCTGGGCAGAAAGCATTTTATGGATGACCCCCCGCAACCTAGACTTTGTCGAACGGCTCCCATTGGCGGGGCCCGACCGAGGAGCACCCATGAACTCTCGCCCCAGCCGCCGCGGCTTCGTCCGGGCCGCCGCCGCCCTCGCCGCGATCGCCGCGGCCCCCCTGCCGGCGCTCGCGCAGCCGGACTTCCCCAACCGCGGACTGCGCATCGTCGTGCCGTTCACGGCCGGCGGCAGCTCCGACGTGCAGGGCCGGATGCTGGCGGAGCGGCTGGCGCGCCTGTACAAGCAGTCCGTGGTGGTGGACAACCGGCCCGGCGCCGGCGGCCACATCGGCGGCAAGGCCGTGGTGGACGCGCCGGCCGACGGCTACACCCTGATGCTCGGCTCGATCGGGCTGCACGCCACCTACGGCGTCTACAAGAAGCTGCCCTACAACCCGGCGACCGACTTCAAGGTGCTCACGGTGCTGGCCGAGATGCCGCACGTGATCGTCGCCAACCCGGCGGTGCCGGCCGCGGGCGTCAAGGAACTGGTGGCGCTCGCGCGCCGGCAGTCGGGCGCGCTGAACTTCGGCTCGGCCGGCATCGGCTCCTCGGTCCACATGATTGGCGAGCTGTTCCGGTTCAGTGCCGACGCGCCGATGACGCACGTGCCCTACAAGGGCAGCTCCGCCGCGATGAACGACCTGCTGGGCGGGCAGATCCAGCTGATGTTCGAGAACCCGCCCACCACGCTGCCCCACGTGCGGGCCGGCAAGCTCAAGGCGCTGGCCGTGACCGGCAAGGCGCGCTCGGCGGCGCTGCCCGAGGTGCCCACGGTGGCCGAGTCCGGCCTGCCCGGCTTCGAGGCGACCTCCTGGACGACCGTGGCCGTCGGCGCCAAGGTGCCCGATGCGATCGCCGATCGCCTGAGCGCGGACATTCGCAAGATCATCACCAGCCCCGAGTTCGTGGAGGCGCTGGCCGCCCAGGGCATGGCGCCGGTGGCCAGCAGTCGCGAGGCGGCAACCAGGTTCATCGCGGCGGAGAAGCAGCGCTGGGACGCCGTCATCCAGAAGGCAGGGCTGGCAGCGGATTGAACCGGATCGCCGGCGAAGCGCCACGCCCCTCGAGGAGCGCCAGCGGCCTGGCAACGCCGGTTCCGCGACGGCGCCGGATTGACCCCGTTCGCTTTGCCGCGGCGTGGCTGTCGACGATCGCCACGGAGAATTGAAATGCATCAGATCGTGAAGACGCCCTGTCCGGTGCGGCGGGTGGGCGACGGCCGCCAGCACCACTTCTTCGGCTACTACAACAAGACCAACTGGGACCGCAGCGGGCGCTACCTGCTCGCGCAGCAGGTGCCCTGGCACGATGTCCGGCTGACACCCGAGCGGGTGGCCGGCATCGGCTTCTTCGACCTGGCGGACGGCGATCGCTTCGTGCGCGTGGCCGAGACCCGCGCCTGGAACTGGCAGATGGGCAGCCAGCTGCAGTGGCTGGATGGCGCCGATGGGCTGAAGCTGGTCTTCAACGAGCGGCGCGACGCAGCCGGCGGCCCCTACCCGGGCTTCGGCAGCGTGATCGTGGACGCGCACAGCGGCCAGCGGCGCGAGCTCCCGCTGCCGGTCTACGTGGTGGCGCCCGACAGCCGCTACGCGCTGTGCGTGGACTACCGGCGGCTGTACGTCACGCACGAGACCATCGGCTACAGCGAACAGGGCGGCCCGTTCGAGCTGGCGCTGGCGCCGGCCGACGACGGCATCCGCTGGATGGACCTGGCCAGCGGCCACGCCCGGCTGGTGGTCAGCTACCGGCAGCTGCGCGAATTCCATCCGCGCGCGTCCATGGAGCGGGCGATCCACTGGGTCAGCCACATCGAGATCAACCCGGCGTCCTCGCGCGTGCTGTTCCTGCACCGCTGGACCGAGCGGGTGGAAGACGAGACCTGCTTCCTGCACCGCCTGGTCACCATGAACCCCGACGGTTCGGACCTGCGCCTGCTCGAGTGCTCGGACCATCCGCTGCCGCAGCTGGCCGCCGACTTCGATCCGTCGGCCGTCGGCACCTTCGACTACGAGAAGTCCGAATACCAGATCTCGCACCCGCTGTGGCGCACCGACCGGGAGATCGTCGTCTGGGCCCCGCACGCGGGCGCGATCCACTACCAGCTGTACGAGGACGCCGATGGCGGGACGGTGCGGCCGATCGGCGCCCCCGTGCTCACCGAGAACGGGCACATGACGTTCTCGCCGGTGGACAAGCGTTGGCTGCTGAGCGACACCTATCCGGACCCGGCGACGCACGAGCGCATCCTGTTCCTCTACGACGTCGATGCCGGCGTGCGGCACGACCTCGGCAGCTTCTACGCCGACCCGCGCCTCAGCAAGGAGAACCGCTGCGACCTGCATCCACGCTGGAGCCGGGACGGCCGCCGGGTGTGCATCGATTCGGTCCACCAGGGCGACCGGCAGATGTACATCGTGGACGTGGGCCGAGTCGTCGGCTGACCCGGGTGGCGGCGCGCCCGGCCGCTAGCGGCCCTTGAAGCGCTCGCCCGCCTGGCGCACCACCTCGGCGAGCAGGCGCTCGCGCACCTGCTGCTGGCGCAGCCAGCGGGCGTCGTTCAGGCCCTTGGCCGCGTCCTGCACGAGCTGTTCGATCGCCGGCCAGGCCCCCAGCCGCTGCGCGTGGGGCGCGACCTGCTGCAGCGTCAGCCGGATGTGCTCGCGCAGCGGCATGTGGCGGCCGCTGACCGGGTCCACGTACACCGCCTCCAGCCCGAAGCGGCAGGCCTGGAAGCGGTTGTAGGTGTAGACCATGTAGTCGTCCTCGGCCGGCATGAACGGCTGCTCGTGGATGAACCACGAGGCGAGCGACTGCACCAGTCCGGCCAGCGCCGCGGCGCGCTCGATGGTCAGCGGCGTGTCGAACACCCGGATCTCGATCGTGCCGTACTCGGGCTTGGGCCGGATGTCCCAGTAGAAGTCCTTCATGCTCTTGACCACGCCGGTGCGGGTGGTCTTGGTGAAGAAGGCGTCGAAACCCTCCCACGACAGCGTGAACGGCGCGCGCCCCGACATCGGGAAGGCGAACACCGAGTTCAGCCGCGCCGAATCGAACTGCGTGTCCTGCCCCTGGACGTACGGCGAGGACGCCGACAGCGCGATGAAATGCGGGATGTAGCGCGACATCCGGTGCAGCATCAGCAGCGCCTCGTCGGCGCCCGGGCAGCCCACGTGCACGTGCTGGCCGAAGATGGTGAACTGCTTGGACAGGTAGCCGTACAGCTCGGACAGTTCGCGAAAGCGCGGCCGGTCGTAGATGCGCTGCTGGTGCCACTGCTGGAACGGGTGGGTGCCGCCGCCCACCACCGCGATGTTGAGCTTGTCGGCGCAGCGCACCAGTGCATCGCGCAGCTGGCTCAGCTCGCCCAGCACGTGGGCGGTGGACTCGCACACGCCGGTGGAGATCTCGATCATGCTCGAGGTCATCTCCGGCACCACCGAGCCGGGCAACTCCCTCTTGCGCATCAGGCGCAGCATCTCGTCGGAGTAGGGCGCCAGGTCGTAGTCGTGCGTGTTGACCAGCTGCAGCTCCAGCTCCACCCCGAGCGTCAGCGGCGCCGACTGGCGGAACGGCTCCAGCACCGGTGTGTCGTGCGGCGCGGCGGCCGCCGTTCCGGGCTCGTTGAGCACCGGCTCACGCACGCTGCACCCCGCTGCCGGGCACGCCCGCCGTCGGTTCGGGGCGCGAGCCTTCGCCGGCGCGCTGGATCACGAAAGTGGCGAGGATGGCGCCCAGCACCTCCACCAGCAGGATCGCCGGCAGGGCGATGCTGGCGATGCGCGGGCCCAGCGACGGCGAGGCCGCGGTGAACTGCGCCACCAGCAGCAGCGCCAGCGAGGACATCGGCGACATCGCGGCGCCGGTCATCAGCGCCTGTTTCCAACTGGTGCCGCTGCCCGGGTTGGCGACCAGCAGGCCGAACACCTTGGCCAGCCCGCGCGAGGCCACCAGCGCCAGCACCAGGCCGGCGACCGCCGGATTCCAGTCGGCCTGGGCCGCCACCACCGACACCAGCACGAAGCTCAGCATCACCAGCAGCGAGGCGGCGGTGCCGAGCTGGCGCGGCCAGGCCCAGGGCCGCGGGTTGAGCTGCTTGAGCAGCAGCCCGGCCAGCAGCGCCGCCAGCGGCGCGGAGCCGCCGAAGTGCGAGGCCAGCGCCGTGCCGGCGGCGATGCTGGTGATCAGCAGGATGGAGGTGTTCTCGCTGGTCGGGCTCATGAAGCGCAGGGCGGTCCGCAGCACCAGTGCCAGGCCGGCGCCCACCACCACGGAAATGCCGAGCACCACCGCCACCGGGAACAGCAGCGCGAGCAGCCGGGTCTCCTCGCTGTGCATGAGGCTGGCCCGGCCGGCCACCAGCGTGAGCGCGTACAGGGCGCCGAGCGTGGCCAGCACGATCACGCGTTCGGTCACCGGACCGGCCGCGCGCATGTCGCCGAACACGCGACTGAGCACGGCCGGCGAGGAGGCGATCGCCACCAGGGCCAGCGCATCGGCGACCGATGGCCGCACGTCCAGCCAGCGCAGCGTGAAGTACACGGCCGCGTAGGTCAGCACCGCCTCCAGCAGGCTTTGCAGCAGCACCATGGGGTTGTGGCGGAACCAGCGCAGCGCGATGCGCCCGGCCGTCTCGAACAGCACCACCGACACGCCCAGCTCCAGCAGGAACAGGCCGATGCCTTCCAGCGGCCAGGCGGCGCCGGGGAAGCCGGACAGGCCGGCGAGGGCGCCGATGGCCGAATAGCCCACCACCTTGGGCAGCGCCAGGTGGCGATGCACCAAGTGGCCGGCCGCCGCGGCCACGGCCAGCAGCAGCGACCAGTGCACGATGGGCAGGCCGGCGGACGGCCGCAGCCATTCGCCCCAGAACGCCGAAATCTCGTTCATTCGTCTCCCGGAGAAAAAACAATCGCTGCGTTCAGTGCAGCACGCGCCGGCGGCCGTCGTCCAGCAGGAAGGGCTCGATCGCCGTGTCGAAGCGCTCGCCGTCCTCGGCCACGCAGAAGTAGCTGCCCTGCATGGTGCCGCTGGGCGTGCGCAGCCGGCAGCCGCTGGTGTACTGGAACGACTGGCCGGGCTGCAGCAGCGGCTGGTGGCCCACCACGCCCAGGCCCCTGACTTCCTGCACCTCGCCGGTGGCGTCGGTGATCACCCAGTGGCGCGAGATGAGCTGCGCCGCCACCTCACCGGCATTGGTGATGGTGATGGTGTAGGAGAAGCTGAAGACGCCCTCCTCCGGCGCCGATTGCTCGGGCAGGTAGTCGGGCTGGACCTCCACTCGGAACTGGTGCCGCGCCATCGGCCGATGGTACCCGGCAGGGAGCCGTTTGCGAGAATCCCGTCCATGAGCACGCCGCACCGCATCGCACCGTCCATCCTGTCGGCCGATTTCGCCCGCCTCGGCCAGGAGGTGCACGACGTCGTCGCCGCCGGCGCCGACTGGATCCACTTCGACGTCATGGACAACCACTACGTCCCCAACCTCACCTTCGGCCCGATGGTGTGCGCTGCGCTCAAGCCGCATGCGCGCCGCGCCGACGGCACGCCGGTGCCGGTGGACGTGCACCTGATGGTGCAGCCGGTCGACGCGCTGGCCCAGGCGTTCGCCCAGGCGGGCGCCGACTACATCAGCTTCCATCCGGACGCCACGCCGCACGCGCACCGCAGCGTGCAGGCGATCAAGGCGAGCGGCTGCAAGGCCGGGCTGGTGTTCAACCCGGCGGCACCGCTGGACGTGCTGGACTGGCTGATCGAGGACATCGACCTCGTCCTCGTCATGAGCGTCAACCCGGGGTTTGGCGGCCAGGGCTTCATCGACTCGGCCCTGCGCAAGATCGAGCTGGCGCGCCGCCGCATCGACGCGTGCGGCAAGGACATCCGGCTCGAGGTGGACGGCGGCATCAAGGCCGACAACATCGCCCGGGTGGCCGCTGCCGGCGCCGACACCTTCGTCGCCGGCAGCGCGATCTTCGGCCAGCCGGACTACGCCGGCGTCATCGCCGCCATGCGGCACGCGCTGGCCGGCTGATCCGGTCAGCGCGGCTTGCTGGCACGGCCCGGCGGTTCCTTGCGCAGCTTGCCGTAGGCGGCGTCGAGTTCGGCGCCCCGGGTGGTGTCGGCCACGCCGCGCTGCGCGTCCGCATGGGCCCGCTCGCCCACCCGGCGGTTGGACGGCTCCATGCGGGCCTGTCCGTCGGCCGACTCGTCGCGCTCGTGCGGCATCCGCGGGACGCGGTGCTGGGTCTCGCCCTGCACCAGGGTGGTGTTGCCACCCTTGGTGCCTGGCTCGGGCGGGTCGCCGCCCGGTTCGGTCGCCCTGGTCATCCGTCGGGACATCGCGCTACTCCTTGCATCGGCATGCGGCCATGCTCGCAGCCTCGGGACGCAGGCGCAGTAGGACCGCTCGCGTCAACCCTGTAGCCCATGGGCTGTCGGCGCGCTCCTACCCGAAGCAGCTGCGGTGTCGGACAAACTCGCCCGCTGCCGGGCTACGGGCCACTCCCCATGAGCTTGGCAGAGTGGGGCCTTCCGAATGCGGACGCGTGCACCGAAGGAGCGAGCCATGGAAGTGATCGCAGCAATGCCGGACTGGCTGGTGTGGTGCGCCGCCGCCGCCGTGGCTGCGGTCGCGCTGGCCGTGCTGGTGAACACCATCGAAGCCGCCCTCGATCTCGACACCTGATCCCCGCCAACGGCGCGCACCTGCGCCCCTGCGCGGATGCCGCATCCAGGAACATCCATGGCCCAGTCCCGAGCGGACGCGCAGCGCAGAACCCGCACCGCCGACGGCGGCAGCGCCAAGCACAAGCAGCTGGACGCCTTCGTCCAGCCGGCCGAGGGCATGCTCACCACCAGCCAGGGGGTGGTGGTTCCGGACAACCACAACTCGCTGCGCGCCGGGGCGCGTGGGCCGACGCTGCTGGAGGACTTCCAGCTGCGCGAGAAGCTCACCCACTTCGACCACGAGCGCATCCCGGAGCGGGTGGTCGGGGCGCGCGGCGCCGGCGCGCACGGCTATTTCGAGGTGTACAAGACGCTGCGCCCCTTCACGAGCGCCGATTTCCTGCAGGAAGCCGGCCTGCGCACGCCGGTGTTCGCGCGCTTTTGCGGCATGAGCGGCGAGCGCGGTTCGGCCGACACCGTGCGCGACCTGCGCGGGTTCGCGGTCAAGTTCTATACCCGCGCAGGCAACTACGACCTGGTGGGCGCGAGCGCGCCCGTGTACTTCGTGCAGGACGCGATGAAGTTCCCCGACTTCGTGCATGCGCTGCGGCCCGAGCCGCACCACGGCATGCCGCAGGCGTCCAGCGCGCACGACAGCTTCTGGGATTTCGTCTCGCTCGCGCCGGAGACCACCCACGCGCTGATGTGGCTGATGTCCGACCGTGCGCTGCCGCGCAGCTGGCGCATGATGGAAGGCTTCGGCGTGCACACGTTCCGCTTCGTGAACGCGCACGGCGCCACCCATTTCGTCAAGTTCCGCTGGCGCCCGCGCCTGGGGTGCCACGCGCTCGCCTGGGACGAGGCGCGGCGGCTGGCCGGGGAGGACCCCGATTTCCACCGGCGCGACCTTTGGGAAGCGATCGACCAGGGCGCCTTCCCGGAGTGGGAGCTCGGCGTGCAGCTGGTGGAGGAGGCCAAGGCCGATGCCCTGGGCGTCGACCTGCTGGACTGCACCAAGCTGCTGCCGGAAGAACTGGCGCCGGTGCAGTGGGTCGGCAAGCTGGTGCTCAACCGCAATCCCGAGAACTTCTTCTGCGAGTCCGAGCAGGTGGCCTTCAATCCGGCGCACCTGGTGCCGGGCATCGATTTCAGCAGCGACCCGCTGCTGCAGGGACGCCTGTTTGCCTACCTGGACAGCCAGCTCGGGAGACTGGGCGGGCCCAATTTCCACGAGTTGCCGATCAACCGCCCCGTCTGCCCCTTCCACACCTTCCAGCGCGACGGCCGGCACCGCACGGCCATCGCGCGCGGTGCGGTGGCGTATGAACCCAATACGCTGGCCAGCGGCGCGGAGTTCCGCGTCGACGGCGGCCAGCAGGGCTTCCGCAGCCACCCGGAGGCGATCGACTCGCCCAAGCAGCGCCGCCGCAGCGCCGGCTTCGAGGACCATTTCAGCCATGCCACCCTGTTCTGGAACAGCCAGGGCGCGGCCGAGAAGGACCACATGGTCTGCGCCTTCCAGTTCGAGCTGTCCCGTGTCGAGACGGCGGCGATCCGCCAGCGCGTGGTCGACAACCTGGCGCACGTGGATGCGCGGCTGGCCCGCAAGGTGGCCGAGCCGCTGGGGCTGGTGGCGGACGGCCGGGCGGCCGCCGGTCGGGCGGGCTTTCGCGAGCGGCGCGAGCGCCCGCCGGTGGAAGCCTCGCCCTCGCTCAGCATCGAGTCGGCGGACAGCCCGCTGGCGACGCGCCGGGTCGCGGTGCTGGCCGCGGCAGGGGTGGAGATCGGCGCCCTCAAGATCATCCAGCAGGCGCTCGCCGAGCAGCAGGTGAGCGTCAAGGTGGTCGCCGCCCACATGGGCGTGGTGTCCACGTCCTCGGGGCAGCAGCTGCCGGTGGATCGCTGCCTGCTGACGACATCCTCGCTGGGCTTCGACGCGGTGCTGGTGCCCGGGGGCGCCGTGCACGCGCAGGCGCTGGCGCAGGACGGCCGCGCGGTGCAGTTCCTGCTGGAGGCCTATCGCCACTGCAAGCCGATCTGCCTGATCGGCGAGGCGGCGCAGTTGCTGCGGCTCGCCGGCGCCGAGGCGGGGTCGACGCCGGCCCACGGCGTGCTCGTCGCCAAGGGCGAGCCTGCCGGCCGCGTGCCGCTGGCGCAGGCGTTCATCGCCGCGATGGCCCGGCACCGGCATTGGGGACGGCCCCAGCTCGATGCCGGGCCCGCCTGAGCCGGGGCGCTGCCGCCTTGCGGCACACTCGCTGCATGTCCCGCTTCACCGGATTGCAAGCCGCCATCGTCGACCTGGACGGCACCCTGGTCGACACGCTGGGCGACTTCGTGGTCGCCTTGAACGGCGCGCTGGCCGAACTCTCGCTGCCGGCCCTGCCCGCCGCCACCGTCGAACGGCTGGTCGGCAAGGGTTCCGAACACCTGGTGCGTTCGGCCCTGCGCGAAGCCGGCGGCGCCGACGCGCTCTACGAAGCCGCGTGGACGGCCTACCAGCGCCACTACGGCAAGGTCAACGGCCGGCACGCGACGGCCTACCCGGGCGCCGAGCAGGGCCTGCGGGCGCTGCGCGATGCCGGCTTGAGGCTGGCCTGCGTCACCAACAAGCCGACCGGGTTCGCCCGCGAGCTGTTGCGGCAAAAGGGCCTGCTTGCCTTCTTCGGGCAGGTGTTCGGCGGCGACGCGTTCGAGCGCAGGAAGCCCGATCCGCTGCCGCTGCTGGAGGCCTGCCGGGTGCTCGGTGCGGCACCGGCACGCACGCTGGTCATCGGCGACTCGGTCAACGACGCCGCGGCCGCGCGCGCGGCCGGCTGCCCGGTGGTGCTGGTCAGCTATGGGTACAACCACGGCCAGCCGGTGCGGTCGGCCGATGCCGACGGCTTCCTCGACTCGCTGGCCGGGGTCGGCGCCTGGCTCTAGCCCGCCTTGCCCAGCAGGGCATCCTTGAGCTTCCAGTCGGCCGGGCTGGGGCCGAGCCAGATGCGCAGCAGGGCGTTGAAGAACTCCGGTTCCTTGAACGGCTCGCCCTGCGCAACGCCCTTGACGGTCACGATCGCGCCGGTGCCGGGGACCCAGTCGATCATGAAGCTTTCGCCCGGGTTGAGCTTCTTATGGTCGCTGAAGATCTGGCTCATGCGGACCACCCCCGGGATCAGCTTGGAGAAGGCGGTCCTGTCCATGTTGTCTTCCATGCCGCGCGAGAACAGCTTGCCCAGCTCGGCCGAATCGATCTCGCGCAGCATGGTGATGCTCAGCCGCTTGGCACCGGGCATCGCCAGCACTTCCTCGGGCGTGCTGGCCTTCTTCGGCAGGTACAGCCCGGCGGTGTAGACCTTGAAGACCGCCTTGTAGCGCACCCCGGCGCCATTGAGCTGCAGCTTCGCCCCGCGCAGTTCGCTGGCGTCCTCGTACTTCACGCCCGACAGGGTCACGGGTTCGGCCTGCGCGGCGGCGCAGACGGCGATGGCAGCCATCGCGGCGGCGAGCGATCGGAAGACCTTCATGGCAATCTCCTTGGAAAAGAACGACCGTTCGTTTTGAGTTACCGATTGTTGCGAATGCGCCGGCGAGGGGCAACAGGGGTTTTCGCCAGCGAAAGGGCTTTGCTACACTCGGCCGCGATGTCCATCCACCGCACCATCCTGACAGGTTGCTTCGGCCGGGGAGCCTGGCCCTGGCGCAAGCCTGTCGACGTGCGTTCCTGACCTGCACGGGGCACCCCCGTGCCCCCGCCGTCCCACCCGCTGGGACCCCCGAAATGGAAAGCGGCCCGTGGCCGCGCGAGCTTGTGGAGGCTCATCCCGTGATCACCGAACTCGAGTTCAAGAGCCTTGCATCCCAGGGCTACAACCGCATCCCCCTCATTGCGGAGGCGTTCGCCGACCTCGAAACCCCGCTGTCGCTGTACCTGAAGCTGGCCCACGGGCGCGGCAACGGCCGGCACAGCTTCCTGCTGGAGTCCGTCGTCGGCGGCGAGCGGTTCGGCCGCTACAGCTTCATCGGCCTGCCGGCGCGCACGCTGCTGCGGGCCGGCGGCTTCGGCGCCGATGCCGTCACGGAAGTGGTGACGGACGGCGAAGTGGTGGAGCGTGTCCGCGGCAACCCGCTGGACTTCGTCGCTGCCTACCAGCAGCGCTTCAAGGTGGCGCTGCGGCCCGGCCTGCCGCGCTTTTGCGGCGGGCTGGCCGGCTACTTCGGCTACGACGTGGTGCGCCACATCGAGAAGAGGCTGCAGGCTTCCTGCCCGCCCGATACGCTGGGCTGCCCGGACATCCTGCTGCTGCAGTGCGAGGAACTGGCGGTCATCGACAACCTGTCGGGCAAGCTGTACCTGATCGTCTATGCCGACCCGGGCCGCCCCGAGGCCTTCGGCACCGGCAAGAAGCGCCTGCGCGAACTGAAGGAACAGCTCAAGTACTCGGTCAGCGCGCCGCCGGTGCGTCCGTCGGCCAGCTTCCCCGCCGAGCGCGAGTTCGCCAAGGCCGACTACCTGAAGGCGGTGGAGCGCGCCAAGGAGCTGATAGCCGCGGGCGACTTCATGCAGGTGCAGGTGGGCCAGCGCATCAAGAAGCGCTACACCGAGTCGCCGCTGTCGCTGTACCGCGCGCTGCGCTCGCTCAATCCCAGCCCCTACATGTACTACTACGACTTCGGCGACTTCCAGGTGGTGGGCGCCTCGCCGGAGATCCTGGTGCGGCAGGAGCAGGTGGAGCAGGGCCGCAAGATCACGATCCGCCCGCTGGCCGGCACCCGGCCGCGCGGCGCCACGCCGGAGCAGGACAAGGCGATCGAGCAGGAGCTGGTCAACGACCCCAAGGAGCGCGCCGAGCACGTGATGCTGATCGACCTGGCGCGCAACGACATCGGCCGCATCGCCCGGGTCGGCAGCGTGAAGGTGACCGAGGCCTTCGCCGTCGAGCGCTACAGCCACGTGATGCACATCGTCAGCAACGTCGAGGGGCTGCTGGAGCCGGGCATGGACAGCATCGACGTGCTCAAGGCCACCTTTCCGGCCGGCACGCTGACCGGCGCGCCCAAGGTGCATGCGATGGAACTGATCGACCAGCTCGAGCCGAGCAAGCGCGGCCTCTACGGCGGCGCCTGCGGCTACCTCAGCTATGCCGGCGACATGGACGTGGCCATCGCCATCCGCACCGGCATCGTCAAGGACCAGACCCTGTACGTGCAGGCCGCGGCCGGCGTGGTCGCCGACTCGGTGCCCGAGCTGGAATGGAAGGAAACCGAAGCCAAGGCGCGGGCCCTGCTGCGCGCGTCGGAGCTGGTCGAGGAGGGGCTGGAATGAAAGTCCTGGTGATCGACAACTACGACAGCTTCACCTACAACCTCGTCCAGTACCTGGGCGAACTGGGGGCGCAGGTGGAGGTGTTCCGCAACGACGAGATCACGGTGGAGGGCGTGGCGGCACGCGCGCCCGACCGGTTGCTGGTCTCGCCGGGGCCCTGCTCTCCCGCGGAGGCGGGCATTTCGGTCGAGGCCATCCGCCACTTCGCCGGCAAGCTGCCGATCCTGGGCGTGTGCCTGGGGCACCAGAGCATAGGAGCCGCCTTCGGCGGGCGCGTCGTGCGCGCCGCGCAGTTGATGCACGGCAAGACCAGCGCGATCACCACCACGCGCGAAGGCGTCTTCGCCGGCCTGCCGGAGCGCTTCACGGTGAATCGCTACCACTCGCTGGCCATCGAGCGCGCGAGCTGCCCTGCGGAGCTGCAGGTCACCGCGCGCACCGACGATGGCGAGATCATGGGCGTGCGCCATCGCGAACTCGCCGTGCAGGGCGTCCAGTTCCACCCGGAGTCCATCCTCACCGAGCACGGGCACGCGATGCTGAAGAACTTCCTGGAGCAGGCCGCATGAACCTCGTCGACCTCCGCAGCGACACCGTCACCCGGCCCACCGGGGCCATGCGCCGGGCCATGCTGGCGGCGCCCCTGGGCGACGACGTCTTCGGCGACGATCCCGCCGTGAATGCGCTGCAGGAGCAGATCGCCTCGCTGCTGGGCTTCGAGGCGGCGCTGTTCGTGCCGACGGGCACCCAGTCGAACCTGTGCGCCGTGCTGGCGCACTGCCAGCGCGGCGACGAGTACGTGGTCGGCCAGCAGCAGCACTGCTATCGCTGGGAGGGCGGCGGCGCGGCGGTGTTCGGCAGCGTGCAGCCGCAGCCGCTGGAGCACCAGCCGGACGGCACCCTGGCGCTGGCGGCGATCGAGGCGGCGATCAAGCCGGACGACCCGCATTTCGCCCGCACCCGCTTGCTGGCGCTGGAGAACACGCTGGGCGGCCAGGTGATCCCCATGGACTACCTGCAACAGGCAACGGCGCTGGCGCGCGCCAAGGGGCTGGCGACCCACCTCGATGGCGCCCGCCTGTTCAATGCGGCCGTCGCCGTGGCGGGCGAAGGCGGCGATGCGCGCGCGGTCGCGCGCCGCATCGCCGGGCACTTCGATACGGTGTCGGTCTGCTTCAGCAAGGGCCTGGGTGCCCCGGCCGGCTCGGCCCTGTGCGGCTCCCGCGAGCTGATCGCGCGCGCGCGGCGCGTGCGCAAGATGGCCGGCGGCGCCATGCGGCAGGCCGGGCTGCTGGCCGCCGCGGCCTCGCATGCGCTGGAGCACCACGTCGAGCGGCTGGCCGACGACCACGCGCTGGCGCGGCGACTGGCGCAAGGCCTGGCCGGAATCGAAGGCCTGCGGGTCGAGCCCCCGCAGACCAACATCGTCTTCGCCGACCTGCTGGGGCCGGCGCGCGATCGCTCGGCGGAGCTGCTGGGGGCGTTGGAGTCCGAGGGCATCCTGGCCACCGGCCTGTACCGCCTGCGCTTCGTCACCCACCTGGACGTGGACGAGGCCGGCGTGGACCGCGCGGCCGCCGCGATCCGCCGCTTCCTGGCCGGCTGAGGCACGCCATGCCGGACCTGCAGCACCTGCTGATCTTCATCGCCGCCGGCTGGCTGCTCAACCTGACGCCGGGGCCGGACGTGCTCTACATCGTCAGCCATGCGCTGCGATCCGGCGTGCGCGCCGGCGTCGTGGCCGGCCTGGGCATCACCGCCGGGTGCTTCGTGCACGTGTTCGCGGCGGCCGTCGGCGTCGGCGCGCTGCTGGCCGCTTCGGCCACGGCGTTCACCGTCCTGAAATGGACGGGCGCCGCCTACCTCCTGTGGATCGGCGCGCGCCTGCTGCTCGCCCGGGCGCCGCAGGCCTCCACCGACCTCGCGGCGCTGGCCAGCGCGCAGCCAGCCGGCCTGCGCGCCGTGTTCCTCGGCGGCTTCTGGACCAACGTGCTCAACCCCAAGGTCGCGATCTTCTTCCTGGCCTTCGTGCCGCAGTTCATCGCGCCCGATGCGCCGCACAAGGCCCTTGCGTTCGTGGCGCTGGGCATCCTGTTCAACCTCAACAGCATCCCCGTCAACAGCGGCTGGGCGTTCGCGGCGGCCTGGATGGCGCGCCGGCAGGCCATCCAGCGCCGCCTGCACTGGCTGGACCGTGCCGCCGGCCTGATGTTCCTCGCCTTCGGGATCCGGCTGGCCCTGACCGAGGCGCCCCGCGCCGCCTGACCGCCGCCCCCAAGCCCTAGCCCCTAGCCCCTAGCCCCTAGCTCCTAGCCCCTAGCCCCTAGCCCCTAGCCCCTAGCCCCTCAGGAACCCCCATGTCCATCACCCCCCAGGAAGCGCTGCAGCGCACCATCGAGCACCGCGAGATCTTCCATGACGAGATGCTCAAGATCGTGCGCCTCATCATGAGCGGCGAGCTGTCGCCGGTCATGACGGCCGCGCTCATCACCGGCCTGCGCGTGAAGAAGGAAACCATCGGCGAGATCACCGCCGCGGCCGAGGTGATGCGCGAGTTCTCCACCAAGGTCCACATTGCCGACCGCACGCACCTGGTCGACATCGTGGGCACCGGCGGGGACGGCTCGCACACCTTCAACATCTCGACCTGCTCGATGTTCGTTGCCGCGGCGGCAGGCGCCAAGGTCAGCAAGCACGGCGGGCGCAGCGTCAGCAGCAAGTCGGGCAGCGCCGACGTGCTGGAGAGCCTGGGCGTGCAGATCAACCTGGCGCCCGAAGCCATCGCCCGCTGCGTGCAGGAGGTGGGCATCGGCTTCATGTTCGCGCCCAACCACCACCCGGCCATGAAGAACGTGGCGCCGGTGCGCAAGGAACTGGGCGTGCGCACCATCTTCAACATCCTGGGTCCGCTGACCAACCCGGCCGGCGCGCCGAACATCCTGATGGGCGTGTTCCACCCCGACCTGGTCGGCATCCAGGTGCGCGCCCTGCAGCGGCTGGGTGCCGAGCATGCCCTGGTGGTGTACGGGCGCGACGGCATGGACGAGGTGAGCCTGGGCGCCGCCACCATGGTCGGCGAACTGAAGGACGGCCAGGTGTCGGAATACGAGATCCACCCGGAAGACTTCGGGCTGCCGATGGCCAGCAACCGGGCGCTGAAGGTGGAGACGCCCGAGCAGTCGCGCGCCATGCTGCTGGGCGTGCTGGACGGGCAGCCGGGGGCGGCGAGCGACATCGTGGTGTTCAACGCCGGCGTGGCGCTCTACGCGGCCAATGTGGTGGCCGGCATGGCCGACGGCATCGCCCGCGCCCGCGAGGCCATCGCTTCGGGTGCGGCCAAGGCCAGGCTCGAGAGCCTGGTGACCCTGTCGCGCCGGCTCGGCGCCTGAACGCATGGACATCCTCGAGAAGATCGTTGCCGTCAAGCGCGAGGAGATCGCCGCGGCCAGGAAGAGGCTGCCCCTCGAGGCGGTGCGCGCGGATGCGGAAAGCCGTGTCCTCACGCGCGACTTCGAAGGCGCGTTGCGGCGCCGGATCGCCGCGGGCGCGAGCGCCGTCATTGCCGAGATCAAGAAGGCCAGCCCCAGCAAGGGCCTGCTGCGCCCCGACTTCGTGCCGGCCGACATCGCCCAGAGCTATGCCGCACATGGCGCGGCCTGCCTGTCGGTGCTGACCGATCGCCAGTTCTTCCAGGGCCGGCCCGACTACCTGAAGCAGGCGCGCGCCTCCTGCGACCTGCCGGTGCTGCGCAAGGACTTCGTGGTCGATCCGTACCAGGTCTACGAGTCGCGCGCGATGGGCGCCGACTGCATCCTGCTGATCGCCGCCTGCCTGGACGACGGGCTCATGGCCGAGCTGGAGCGGATCGCGCACGGCCTGGACATGGCGGTGCTGGTCGAGGTCCATGACGGGGCGGAGCTGGAGCGGGCCCTCAAGCTCCCCACGCCGCTGGTGGGGATCAACAACCGCAACCTGCGCAGCTTCGAGGTATCGCTCGACACCACGCTGGCGCTGCTGCCGCAGGTGCCGGGCGACCGGCTGCTGGTCACCGAATCGGGCATCCTGGCGCCCGCCGACGTGCAGCGCATGCGGTCGGCCGGCGTGCATGCTTTCCTGGTCGGGGAGGCTTTCATGCGGGCACCGGAGCCTGGCGAGGCGCTGGCGGCGCTGTTCGGCCAGTGAGCGCGCACCTCCAGGCGGCGCTGCCGCTGCCGGCGCCGGCCGCGGCACGGCTGCCGGGCTGGGATCCGTCGGCCATCGAACTGGCGCCGGGCTGGCAGCCGGTGGTCGATCGTTTTTTCGCGGGGGACGCCGGACGCAAGCTGTCCGCCTTCCTGCGCGAACGCCTCGCGGCCGGCGCGACCATCTACCCTCCGCGCCCCCTGCGGGCCCTGGAGACCACGCCCCTGGACCGCGTGCACGCCGTCATCCTGGGTCAGGACCCCTACCATGGCGCCGGCCAGGCCGAAGGGCTGGCCTTCTCCGTGCCGGCGGGCGTGAAGATCCCGCCGTCGCTGCGCAACATCTTCAAGGAACTGGGCTGCGGCAGCGGGCGGCCCCAGCCGCCCAGCGGCTCGCTGGTGCACTGGGCCGAGCAGGGGGTGCTGATGCTCAACGCTGCACTGACGGTCGAGGATGGCCAGCCCGGCAGCCACGCACGCAAGGGCTGGGAAATGCTAACGGATGAGGTGCTGGCGCTGGTGGCGGCAACCGCGACGCCCTGCGCCTACCTGCTCTGGGGTGCGCACGCCCAGGCCAAGGCCGGGCTGATCGCCCGCACCGCCGAGGCGCACGGCCGCGAGGCGCTGCTGTTGCAGGCCAACCACCCCTCGCCCCTGTCGGCGGCCCGGCCGCCCGTGCCTTTCCTCGGCTGCGGCCACTTCGCCCAGGCGCGCGAGTGGCTTGCCGCCCGCGGGCATCCGGGTTTCTTCACCTGATCGGTGCCGGGCCGCATTGGCGCAGTGTAAAAGCAGGGGTTGGGCGCCTCAAACATGGTATATTCCGCGGTTCGCCGGAGGGGTGCCCGAGTGGCTAAAGGGGGCAGACTGTAAATCTGTTGGCTTACGCCTACGTTGGTTCGAATCCAACCTCCTCCACCAGGCTTCGATGAGAAGCCCGGCGAGTATGCAAGAGATCGAAAGTGGCAGCGAAGAAGGAGCGTCCGCCGGCTCGGCCGTCGGGCACCGCCAGGGGCCTTGGAACCACGCCCGATGCGGGAGTAGTTCAATGGTAGAACCTTAGCCTTCCAAGCTAATGACGCGGGTTCGATTCCCGTCTCCCGCTCCACCGATCGGCTTGCGTCGGCGAGAAGAATTTCGCCCTTGTGGCTCAGTGGTAGAGCACTCCCTTGGTAAGGGAGAGGTCGCGGGTCCGATTCCCGCCAAGGGCACCAGGTTAGTTGTTGGTTAGTCGGAGGGGACGGGGCAGCTCGCATGCTCGCTGGTCCATCCCCAGGTCATTCGATGTTTCGGAAGGCGAAAAATGGCAAAAGGTAAATTCGAGCGCACCAAGCCGCACGTGAACGTGGGCACGATCGGCCACGTGGACCACGGCAAGACGACGCTGACGGCGGCGATCACGACGATCCTGTCGACCAAGTTCGGC
>NZ_JAKFCM010000006.1:0-1703 GCF_036676645.1 Ramlibacter sp. | reverse complement strand
TGGCTGCTGCAGCTGGGCCAGCGGCGCGACTGGGCCACCCTGGCCAGCGAGCTGCCCCACTACCGCATGAACGACGACCGCGAGTTGCGTTGTTACGCCCTGATGCTCGACGCGGTGGACCGGCGCACGCCCGCCGATGTGGTGGCCACCCAGGTGCAGCGCCTCTGGCTGAGCCAACGCGACGCCGACGACGGCTGCGCCACCGCCGCGCAGGCCCTGCTCGACAGCGGCCATCTCGCTCCCGAAGTGGCCTGGCGACGCGCCCGGCTGGCGATGGAGGCCAACCGCCCGCGCACGGCCGAACAGGCCGTGGCGATGCTCGACCCGGGCTGGGTGGCCACCGTCAGCGCCATCGCTCGCGACCCCGCGAAGTACCTGGACGAAAAGATCACCGCGATCCGCCCGCGCACCAAGGAGCTGGTGACGCTGGCCATCATTCGCCTGGCGGATAAAGAACCGGCGCTCGCGGCGCTGGAGATGGAGCACACGCGCTGGAAGGCCCAGCTCACGCAGGAAGAGCGCAGCTGGCTCTGGGGCGTGATCGGCAAGCGCGCGGCGCAAAAGCTGCACGACAACGCACTGACGCACTTCACCCGCGGGCAGGCCAACCTCATGCACAGCGACCACCTGGCCTGGATGGCGCGCGCCGCCTTGCGTGCCGGGGACTGGGGCACTGTGCGCGACGCCATCGCCGCGATGGACGAGGCCCAGCAGCGCGAGCCGGTGTGGGTGTACTGGCGCGCCCGCGCCATGCAGACGCTCAAGGAACCCGACGCGCTGGCGGCCACGGCGCGCTCGCGCGAGCTGTACGCCTCCATCGCCTCGTCGCGCGGCTTTTACGAGCAGCTGGCGCTGGAAGAACTGGGCCGCCTGGTGACGGTGCCGCCCGAGCCCGAACCCCTGCAGCCGCAGGAGTTGCGGGCCGCCGAGCGCAACCCCGGCCTGCAACGCGCGCTCGCCGCCATCCGCCTGGGACTGCGCAGCGAGGGCGTGCGCGAGTGGAACTACACCGTCGGCCTGCACACGCCGGGCGGCATGAACGAGCGCGAACTGCTCGCCGCCGCCCAACTGGCCTGCCAGAACGATCTGTGGGACCGCTGCATCAACACCAGCGAGCGCACACCGCAGGCCCAGGACCATGCACAGCGCTTTCCCATGCCGTACCGCAGCACCGTGGTGAGGCGCGCCAGCGAGATCGGCCTGGACCCGGCCTACGTGTACGGCCTGATCCGCCAGGAAAGCCGTTTCGTGATGGACGCGCGCTCCGGCGTGGGCGCTTCGGGCCTGATGCAGGTGATGCCAGCCACGGCGCGCTGGACCGCGCGCAAGATCGGGCTGACCGACTTCCAACCACACCAGATCGGCGAGCGCGACACCAATATCGCCATCGGCACGGCCTACCTGAAGTTCGCGCTGGACGACTTCGAGGGTTCGCTGCCCATGGCCGCCGCGGCCTACAACGCCGGCCCCGGGCGCCCCCGGGCCTGGCGCAACGGGCCGGTGCTGCCCGGCGACATCTGGGCCGAGAACATCCCGTTCGACGAGACCCGCGACTATGTCAAGCGCGTGCTGGCCAACACCACCAACTACGCCGCCATTCTGAGCGGCCGGCCACAGTCGCTGCGCGCGCGGCTGGGCATGGTGGGGCCGCGCGCCGACCCCACCGCGGTCAACCGCGAGCTGCCCTGACCAGCCCCACCCCC
>NZ_JAKFCM010000005.1:0-65800 GCF_036676645.1 Ramlibacter sp. | reverse complement strand
ATGCGGGGCAGGTGGCGCTGCTGGCCGGCGACATCGAGCAACCGCAGGAAGCGGCCCTGCTGGCGCGCGCGGCGCCGCTGCGGGCGCAGGTGCTGCTGGTGCCGCACCATGGCAGCCGCACCTCGTCGAGCGAGGCTTTCCTGGACGCGGTCCAGCCGCGCTGGGCGCTGGTGCAGGCGGGCTATCGCAACCGCTTCGGGCATCCGGCGCCGGCGGTGGTCGAGCGCTACCTGCAGCGCAACGCCACCGTGGTCGACTCGGCGCGCTGCGGGGCGGCCTGGTGGTCGTCGGCGCAGCCGGACCGCATCCGCTGCGAGCGCCAGGCGCAGCCGCGCTACTGGCGGCACCGCCTGCCGGAGCCGGCGCCCTGAAGCGGCGGGTGCGGTTGCTATCCTGCGCCACAGTGCCCGACCTGCAACCCGGCTCCGCCGCCACCTTCCTCTTCGCGCAGCGCGCCGAGCGCCTGCTGCGGTCGGGCGAGCACGCCCGGGCGCTGGCGGCCTACCGGCGGCTGTACGAGGCGATCGGCGACCGCGACCGGGGCACGCTGCTGCACTATGGCCGCTGCCTGGCCTGGGCCGGCGAGCTGGAGGCCGCCTCCGAGCGCTTTCGCGAGGCCGTGGTGCAGGAGCCCGGATTCCTGGAGGCACACGTGGATCTGGCCGGGGTGCTGTGGCGGCTGGGCGAGTTCGGCCGCAGCCTCGCCCACGCGCGCGCGGCGGTGCACCTGGCGCCCCACCACGCGCGGGCCGTGCGGATGCTCGGGCTGGTGCTGCTGCAGTTGCGTCGCCTGGAGGAATCCGAGCTGCAGTTGCGCCGTGCGCTGGCGCTGGACCCGCAGCTCGCCGCCGCGCGCCAGGACCTGGCCTGCTGCCTGTTGCTGTCGGGCCGGCTGGCGGAGGGCTGGAGCGAATTCGCGCGGCGCTGGGACGATCCGGCGCGGGCGCGCCGTCCGCCCTTTTTCGAGGCCGAACTGGAGTGGCAGGGTCCCTCGCAATCGTTGCGGGGCCAGCGCCTGCTGGTCTACGCCGAGCCGGGGCGTGGCGACGTGCTGCAGGCCTTGCGGTACCTGCCCCGGTTGCAGCGGCTCGGCGCGGAACCGGTGTGTGCGGTGCCGACCGCGCTGGTGCCGCTGGTGGAGGCGAGCTTCCCGGGCGTGGAGTGCCTGGCGCCCGACCGCGACCTGCAGGCCGACCTGCACGCCGCGTTGTTCGACCTGCCGGGGCGCTTCGGCACCACGCTGCAGGACATTCCTTCGCCGGAGGGCTACCTGCGTGCGCCGCAGGATCGCCTGGCGGCATGGGCGCAGCGGCTGGCGCCGTGGCGGGGCCGCTTCAAGCTCGGCATCGCCTGGGCCGGTGCGCCGGGCCATCCCAACGATCGCAACCGCTCCCTGGCGCTCGGCAGCTTGCAGCCCTTGCTGGGCTTGCCCGGCGTGCAGGGCTTCAGCCTGCAGGTGGGCGCGGCGGGGCGCTGGTCGGATGTGGACGCCGATGCGGCCGGCCTGGTCGACCTGACGGCCGGCTGGCGCGATGTCGCCGACAGCGCCGCGATGCTGCGGCAGCTCGACCTGGTGGTCACCGTCGATACGGCGGCCGCGCATCTCGCCGGGGCGCTGGGTGTGCCCGCCTGGGTGCTGCTGCCGCCGAACGCCGACGCCCGCTGGCTGCTCGATCGCGAGGACTCGCCCTGGTATGCCTCGCTGCGCCTGTTCCGCCGCGGATTCGGCGAGACGCGCGAGCAGCAGGTCGGGCGGGTGGCGGCGCGGCTCGCGCAGGCCGTGTCATCGCGCGGCTGACCCGCCGGGCGTTGCAGCAGGTTCCGCCGTTCGCGGCGCCCCTGGCTTGTCATTGCGGGCTTGCCCTGCCATCCATCACCCGCGCGCCGAACTCGCGCAGCTGTCGTGCAGGGCATCCCTGCGTGCGCCGGGATGACAAGTACCTGACCCCGATTTCGCGCCCGATTTCAGGGCGGCAGCGCAGCCTTCACTTCACGCCCCAGTTCGATCACCGCCATCGCGTAGTAGCTGGACTGGTTGTAGCGGGTGATGACGTAGAAGTTCTCGGTGCCGGCCACGTAGCTGGGCGGGTCGGTGCCGTTCTGCAGTTCCACCAGCGCCAGCGGGCCGTCGTGGCGCACCGCGTCGCCGTCCAGGTGCGCGCCCTTGGCCAGGAAGCTCGGCACGCTGAAGGTGGGCAGGATGTCCGGCGCCAGCAGCGCGTCCAGGTCGAGCCGCTCCACGTCGAAGGCCACCGGGTAGTGCGTGGGCAGGCCCGGCTGCCAGCCGAAGGCCCTGAAGTAGTTGGCCACCGAGCCGATCGCGTCGGCCGGGCTGCGCCACAGGTCGACCCGGCTGTCGCCGTCGAAGTCGATCGCCCAGCGCACCCAGCTGCTGGGCATGAACTGCGGCATGCCCATCGCGCCGGCGTAGCTGCCCAGCGGCTGCGCCGGGTCGGCGCCGATGCGGCTCTGCCAGGCCAGGAACTGCCCCAGCTCGGCGCGGAAGAACTCGCTGCGCTCGGCGGCGCGCGGGTGCGCGGCCGGGAAGTCGAAGGCCAGCGTGGCCAGCGCGTCCAGCACGCGGAAGCTGCCCATCTGCTGGCCGTAGATCGTCTCCACGCCGATGATGCCGACCACGATCTCGGCCGGCACGCCGAATTCCCGTTCGGCCCGCGCCAGCGCCTCGCGGTTGTCCTGCCAGAAGCGCACGCCCGCCTGGATGCGGATCGGGTCGATGAAGCGGCTGCGGTACACGGCCCAGTTCTTGGGCGTGCCGGCCGGGGCCGGCTGCATCAGCCGCTCGACCACCGGCAGGCGCTGCGCCCGGGCCACGGCCTGGCGGGTCCATTGCGGATCCAGCCCGCGGCGCTCCGCCAGCTGTTCGGCAAACGCCATGGCGTCGTCGCGCACGGCATAGGGCGTGCCCTGGCGCGCCGGCGCCTGGACCTTCACCTTCTTGGGCGACGACGGCCTGGCGAGTGCGCCCGTGGCAGGCAGGGCGAGGGCCACGGCCGCCAGCAGGGCAGCGGTGAGCGCAGGGGTCATCGAAGGGCGGGCCAGGGCAATCGGTTGAGTTCGCGCTGCAGCGCGGGCAGGGGGGCGGGGGCGCTCGCCGCATAGCGCTGCGCTTCCAGGCGCAGCAGCCAGTCTGCCAGCGGCCGCCCCTGCTCGCCGAAACGGTTGGTGACGGCCGCGGCCATCTGCCGCGGCCCGGCGGCGGGCGGCAGCGGCACCCCGGCCTGCGCCAGCCGGGCGCGCACGCGCGCCAGCAGGCGCAGCCACGGGTCCTGCCGGCTGCGCTCCCAGCGCGCCCAGGCCGCGCCTGCGAGCGCCACCGCGACGACGATGCCGATCAGCACGTAGCTGAGATCCTCCCAGCCGGGCGACCGGAAGCCGAGCCTGCGCAGCAGGTCCAGCTGCTTGCTCTGGGTGTAGTTGAGCACCCACTGGTTCCAGCCGTTGTTGACCGCGTCCCAGGCCTGGCGCAGCTCGGCCAGCAGGTTGGGATCGACGGTGGCCACCGCGGTGGCGAAGGCGCCCTGCGGCGCGCTCAGGCGCTGCCGCGATCCGGTGCGCGAAGGCGCGACCATGGAGGTGGGGTCCACGCGCACCCAGCCGCGGCCGGCCAGCCAGACCTCGGTCCAGGCATGGGCGTCGCTGTGGCGCAGGACCCAGTAGCCATCGACCGCGTTGAGCTCGCCGCCCTGGTAGCCGGTGACCACGCGCGCCGGGATGTCCATGGCCCGCATCAGCACCGCGAACGCCGAGGCGATGTGCTCGCAGAAGCCCTGCTTGCGGTCGAACCAGAACTCGTCGGCGGTGTGCTCGCCGTACACGCCGGGCTCCAGCGTGTAGACGTAGCCGCCGGTGCGCAGGCGCTCCAGCGCGGCCTGCACCAGCGCCGGCTTGTCGGCGGCGCCGCCGGGCGCGGCGCGCATCATGTCGGCCGCCATCTGCAGGGTGCGCGGGTTGTACGCCGGCGGCAGCTCGCGGTAGTGCGGCGGCAGCAGGGCCGAGCGTCCCTGCACGTTGGCCCGCCACTCGACGTGGCTCTCGGCCTGGTAGCGCAGCAGGTCGGTGACCGGCCGGGTCGAGACCCACTGCAGCTCCCCGCCGCTGACCGCTTCCAGGCCCGGGGCGGTCGGCGCGCGGGTGGCGGCATCGAGCACCAGCAGCCAGGGCCGGTTGCTCGGCTCCAGCGTCACGGTGTAGCGCACCGGCTCGCCCAGGCCCTGCAGGGCGACCGGCGGCAGCAGCGCCGCGACGTAGGCACCCAGCCGCGGCAGCAGCGGCTTCCACTCGCGGCCATCGAAGCTGGACAGCACGGGCCCGCGGAAGTACAGGTCGCGGGCGGCCGGGACCGGCCCCTCGAACTTGACCCGCATCGCGATGCCTTCCTCCAGCGCGAGCTGGGCCACGTTGCCCACGCGCAGGGTGGACGACAGGCCGGTGCGCCCGGTCATGCCGTCGCTGGGGATGCCCCACAGCGGCGCGAAGCGCGGGAACAGCAGGAACAGCACGGCCATCAGGGGCGCCCCGAGCAGCGCCAGCGTGCCGGCGGTGCGCGCCGCCTGCGCCAGCGGCGGCCGGCCCGCCGGCATGTGGGCGTTGACCAGCGCCGTGAGCAGCCCCAGCAGGCCGACCAGCATCGCTGCCGCGATCGGCAGCGACTGCGAGAAGAAGAAGTTGGTCAGCAGCGTGAAGAAGCCGAGGAAGAACACCACGAAGGCATCGCGGCGGGCGCGCAGTTCCAGCGTCTTGAGCGCCAGCAGCACCACGATCAGCGTCACGCCGGCGTCGCGGCCCAGCAGCGTGCGGTGCGACAACCAGGTGGCGGCAACGGTGGCGGCCAGCAGCCCCAGCACCCAGGCCGGGCGCGGCAGCGGCGCCCCGCGCACCGCGAGCACGCCGCGCCACGCCAGGATGGCGGCCGCCAGCGCCACGCACCACCCCGGCAGGCGCGCCGCCTGCGGCAGGATCAGCCAGGCGATCACCGCCAGCAGGAACAGGGTGTCGCGGGCTTCGCGCGGCAGCGACGCGGCCGCCGACAGCCAGCGGCGGCGTATCGCCGCCGGCCGGTCGCCGCCCGGCGGCGCGGCCGCGAAGGGAGCGGGCCGCGTCAGCACAGCGCCAGCGCCTCCAGGCAGCGGCGGCGGTGGCCCTCGCCGGCATCGGGCGGGATCTGCAGGCCGGGCAGCCGCAGGCCGTAGTCCACGCCCAGCTTGTCGGCCTGCAGCACCCAGGCCGCCAGCCGCGACAGCCGCGCCTCGCCGTCCACCGCGCCGGCCCGGGCGAAGTCCAGCCACAGCTCGCGCCGTTGCGCCTGCTGGGTGTCGCGGCTGACCAGCTCGTCGGCCTTGGCCGCCTTCTTCCACACCACCAGCTTGAGCGGGTCGCCGCGGCGGTAGGCGCGCACGCCGTCGAACTCGCCGGCCGACTGCACGCGGGCGGGCCCGATGGTGCCGGCGCGCGGTTCGCCCTCGGGCAGCGGCGGCGGCGAGGACTCGGGCGCCGGCCACACCAGCACCCGGGCTGCCGGCCGCCACACGGTCCAGACGCGGAAGGTGCCGAGCGGGAACCGGGTCTCGGCCGTCAGCGGCGGCACCGGGTGCAGCCCGCGCCGGGGCGGCTGGAAGGCGACCGAGACGGTGGCCGTGCCCTGGGCGGGCACGTCGGTCCAGGCCCACCGGTCCTCGTGCCCGGCGTCGAGCACCGACAGGCCGATGCCGTGGCGCGGCCCCTTGCGGCCATTGGTGAGCGTCACCCGCAGCGGCGCGTTGCGGCCGGCGAACACCGGCTCGGGCGGCGCCAGCGTGAGCGTCAGGCCGCGCAGGGTGGCGTGGCACACGTACATGCCGGCCACCGCGCTGCCCGCCAGCAGGAAGGTGAGCAGGTAGCCCAGGTTCAGCTGGTAGTTGATGGAGGCGACCAGCAGCACGAGCAGCGTGGCCGCCAGCATCAGCCCGGGCCGGGTGGGCAGGATGTAGACGTTGCGCTGGGTGAGCGCCAGCGTGTCGGACAGCGGCAGCCGTGCCTGCCACCAAGCGCGGAAGCGCTTGCGCACCACGACGGCCGGGTTGATGACGAATGACGAATGGCTCGGCTGCTGCGCCGCCGGAATGACAAAGGGGTCTTCAGTCATTCGTCATGCGACGCCGAAGGCGAGGTCATTCGTCATTCGCTAAGGCAGGGGCACTGCGTCGAGCATGGCGCGCACCTGCTCGACCGGGCCGCGGCCGGCGTCGCCGACCGGCACCAGCCGGTGCGCGATGGTCTGCGGCAGGATGGCCTGCACGTCGTCGGGCGCCACGTAGTCGCGCCCGCTGATCAGGGCCTGCGCCTTGGCGGCCCGCACCAGCGCGATGCCGGCCCGCGGCGACAGCCCCTGCAGGAACCAGCGGCCGCTGCGGGTGGCCGCGACCAGGTCCTGCACGTAGTTCAGCAGCGCCTCGGCGGTGTGCACCGCCAGCACCTGCCGCTGCAGGGCCTCGAGGTCGGCCGCGGTCAGCTTGCCGGCCATGCCCACCACCATGTCGCGCCGGTCGGCGCCGGAGAGCAGCTCGCGCTCGGCGGCCCGGTCGGGGTAGCCCAGCGAGATGCGCATCAGGAAGCGGTCGAGCTGCGATTCCGGCAGCGCGAAGGTGCCCAGCTGGTCGTGCGGGTTCTGGGTGGCGATCACGAAGAAGGGGGAGGGCAGGGCCCGCGTCTCGCCTTCGACCGTGACCTGCTTTTCCTCCATCGCCTCCAGCAGCGCGCTCTGGGTCTTGGGGCTGGCCCGGTTGATCTCGTCGGCCAGCAGCACCTGCGCGAAGATCGGGCCGGGGTGGAAGACGAAGGCTTCCTTGCCGCGCTCGTAGATCGACACGCCCGACAGGTCGCTGGGCATCAGGTCGGCGGTGAACTGCACGCGCGAGAAGTGCAGCCCGAACGAGCGCGCCAGCGCGTGCGCCAGCGTGGTCTTGCCCACGCCCGGGACGTCCTCGATCAGCAGGTGGCCGCCGGCCAGCAGGCAGGCGACGCAGTCGCGCACCTGGTCGGGCTTGCCCACGATCACCGTGTTAAGCTGGTCCAGCAGCGCCTTGAGTTTTTGTCGTGCTTCCATCAGGGCCTGACGTTATCCGAATTTTCCGTGCCGCCAGCCATGAGTGCGAACAAGACCGGGTATTTCACGCATGGGTCGTGCCGGTTGCACGAAATGGGGCCGGGCCACCCCGAGTGCCCGCAGCGGCTGGCTGCGATCGACGACCGCCTGCTGGTCACCGGCGTGCTCGACGCGCTGGAGCGGCGCGAAGCGCCCGAGGCCTCGCTGTACGACCTGGAGCTGGCCCACGAGCGCATGCACATCGCGGCGCTGCGCGGCCTGGGCGCCGAACTGAAGGACCAGATCGCCGCCGGCGGAAGCCCCTACGCGTACGTGGACCCCGACACCGCCCTCAACCTGCACACCTGGGACGCCGCCCTCCATGCCGCCGGCGCCGCGCTGGCGGCCACCGACGCGGTGATCGCCGGCGAGCTGCGCAACGCCTTCTGCGCGGTGCGCCCCCCCGGCCACCATGCCTGCCGCGACCGCGCGATGGGGTTCTGCTTCTTCAACAACGTCGCGGTGGCGGCGCGCTACGCGCTGGCGCGGCACGGCCTGAAGCGGGTGGCGATCGTGGATTTCGACGTGCACCACGGCAACGGCACCGAGGACATCCTGGCGGGCGATCCGGGCGTGCTGATGGTGGGCATCTTCCAGCACCCGTTCTATCCCTGGACCGGCGAGCCGCCTTCGGCCGACAACATGGTCAACGTCCCGGTGCCGGCGTACACCCGCGGCATGGAAGTGCGCGAGCTGGTCGAACTGCTGTGGATCCCGCGGCTGGAGCAGTTCCGCCCGCAGATGATCTTCGTGAGCGCGGGCTTCGACGCGCACCGGGAGGACGACCTGGGCCAGCTCGGGCTGACCGAGAACGACTACGCCTGGATCACCCACCGCATCCGGGACATCGCCGACCGCCATGCGCAGGGGCGCATCGTGTCCAGCCTGGAAGGCGGCTACAACCTCGGCGCGCTGGGCCGCAGCGTCGAGGCGCACGTGCGCGTACTGGCGGACCTGTGAACGACCAAGCCGAGAGAAGGAGCACTGACATGGACAATCCGCCGATCCTCGAAACCCGCGACGCCCGGGGCGTCGTCACCCTGACCCTGAACCGCCCCGGCAACTTCAACGCGCTGGGCGAGGAGATGCTGGGGGCGCTGCAGGCCGCGCTGGACAAGCTGGCCGACGACGAGTCGGTGCGCGCAGTGGTGATCGCCGCCGAGGGCAAGGCCTTCTGCCCCGGGCACAACCTCAAGGAAATGATCGCCCGGCCCGAGCTGGGCTACTACCAGCAGCTGTTCACGCAGTGCAGCCGGGTGATGCTGGCTATCCAGAAGCTGCCGGTGCCGGTGATCGCCCGCGTGCACGGCATCGCCACCGCGGCCGGCTGCCAGCTGGTCGCGCAGTGCGACCTGGCGGTGGCTTCCACCGATGCGAAGTTCGCCGTCAGCGGCATCAACGTCGGCCTGTTCTGCTCCACCCCCAGCGTGCCGCTGCTGCGCAACATCGCGCCCAAGCAGGCGATGGAGATGCTGGTCACCGGCGAGTTCATCGATGCCGAGCAGGCGCAGCAGCGCGGGCTGGTCAACCGGGTGGTCGCGCCCGAGCGGCTGGACCAGGAGGTGGAGTCGCTGCTGGCCAGCATCGTGGCCAAGCCGCGCAAGGCGCTGGCCATGGGCAAGGAGCTGTTCTACCGCCAGCGCGAGCTGGGCATCGAGGCGGCCTACCAGCTGGCCTCGCAGACCATGGCCGTCAACATGATGGACGGCTGCGCCCAGGAGGGCGTGGCGGCCTTCACCGAGAAGCGCAAGCCGAAGTGGGGCTGATCCGGCCCTGCGCCGGTCGGCGGGGCGTGCCGGCGCGATGACCCCCAACCCGCTGCGACGGCTCATCCTGAGCCTGGACCACCCCGGCCTGCCGATCGAGGCCGGCGTGCTGCTCGGCTGCCTGCTGCTGGCCGCGGGGCTGTCCTGGGCGATCGGCCGCAGGCGGCGCGGCGGCTCGGTCTGGTTCGGCCGCATGGTGGTCGACGGGCTGATGTTCCCGCTGCTGGCGCTGGCGCTCGTCTATGCCGCCCGCGCCATCGTCGACGACTACCTGCCGCTCGCGCTGCTGCGGCTGGCGGTGCCGCTGCTGCTGTCGCTGGCCGGCATCCGCTTCATCGCCCGCGTGCTGACCCTCGCCTTCCCGCATTCGGCGCTGGCCCGGCTGGCGGAGCGCTGGTTCTCCTGGCTGGCCTGGATCGCCGCCGCGCTCTGGGTGGCCGGCGTGCTGCCGGCGGTGATGGCCGAGCTCGATGCCATCCACTTCGCCTTCGGCAAGTCGCGCGTGAGCGTTCTGACGCTGTTCGAGGGCCTGCTGTGGGCCGGCGTGGTGCTGGTGGCCGCGCTGTGGGTGTCGGCGGTGATCGAGCGGCAGGTGCTGCAGCCGTCCGTGCAGGACCTGTCGCTGCGCAAGGTGGCGGCCAACGCGATCCGCGCCGGCCTGCTGCTGGTGGCCCTGCTGTTCGCGCTGTCGGCCACCGGGATCGACCTGACGGCGCTGTCGGTGCTGGGCGGGGCGCTCGGCGTCGGCCTGGGCTTCGGGCTGCAGAAGCTGGCGTCCAACTACATCAGCGGCTTCGTGATCCTGTTCGAGCGCTCGCTGCGCATCGGCGACATGGTCAAGGTCGACAACTTCGAGGGCCGGGTGCTGGACATCAAGACCCGCTACACCCTGATCCGCGCCGCCAACGGGCGCGAGTCCATCGTGCCCAACGAGAAGCTGATCATCGAGCGCACCGAGAACCTGTCGACGGCCGACCCCAAGGTGCTGGTGACCACCGACGTGACGGTGGCGCTCGACAGCGACGTCGAGGTGGTGCAGCGGGTGCTGGTGGAGGCGGCGCGCTCGGTGCCGCTGGTGATGGCCGACCCGCCGCCGGCCGCGCGGCTGGGCCGCTTCCTGCCGCAGGGGCTGGAGTTCACGATCCAGTTCTGGATTCCCGATGCCAGCACGCTGCAGCTGAACGTGCGCTCCGACGTGAACCTGGCCGCGCTCAGGGGCTTGCGCGCGGCGGGCGTCGAGCTGGCGCGCGCCTAGGCGCGGCATCCGGCATGGCGCGACCCGGCCGCGGCCGGCGGACCAGCGCCACGCCGCTGATCCGGGCCGCCGGCACGAACGGCTGCGGCCACACGCGCGAGTCGTCCGACTGCTGCGGGTCGTCGCCGACGACGAACCAGTGGCCGGCGGGCACGCGCCAGGCCTGCACCCTCGCCCCGGCCACCCGGCGCTGCCCGTTCCACGGACGACCGTTGACGCGCAGGCGGCCGGCTTCGAGTTCGACGACATCCCCCGGCCCGGCGGCGACCCGCTTGACGTAGCGGGTGCCCGGTGCGGCGCCGATCACGACGATGTCGCCGACGGCGACCCGTCCCATCGGCGGCCGCGTCAGCAGCAGCTGGCCCGGCGCCAGCGTGGGCTGCATGGAGCGCCCGCGGATGCGGACCAGGGGCGTCCAGCGCACCGCCTCAGGGGTGGTGCTCCGCATGGTGGGCGTGCGCGCCGCCAGGGCCATGGTGGCCGTGTTCGTGGTCCTCGCCCTCGGCGTACTTGAAGAAGCTCACGTAGGCTGCGACGTAGTCGCGGGCGGCGGGAACGTCGTCGACGTCGAAGCCCTTCTTGCCGAGCGCCACGTGGAAGCGGCGGTGCAGCTCGTCGCGCCGCTCGGCCGGCGCCAGCGCGCGCACCTCGCGGTCATCGCCGGTTTCGAGCGCCCGGTCGGCGGCCACCACGATGGGCTCGACGTGTGCCCCGGTGGGCTGGATGCCGGTGAAGCCGACGCCCTCGCCCATGCGGTGGATCCGCACCAGGGTTTCCAGGAACAGGCGGTCGGCCACCTCGGCGGCCTCCGGGCCCAGCCTGCGCACGGCCAGGGCCTTGGCGAAGACCTCCTTCAGCTCGGGCTCGCCGTCGGCCTGGATCCACTTGAGGGCATGGTTGATGTTGCCGGTGGCCAGCGCGCGGCGGCCGTCCGTGACGGCCGGGCCGTCGGCGGTGTCGCAGTGGGCCTCGGCCGTGGGGACGAGGGCCGCGACGAAGGAACGCAGGATCCGGGTGAGGGACATGGCAGGCCTCCTTGCGCCGGCGGGTGCCGGCCGACAATTCAATCTAGCCCGGGGCCGTGCCGGTGCACTTGACCGGACGCAAGGCGGGCACGCTCCGGTTCCCAGCCCTCGAACGGCGCCCGCGGCCGCAGCCGGCGCAGGGCGGCTCAGCGCTGGTACAGCCGCTCGATCTCGCTGGCGAAACGGGCCGACAGGTTGGCCCGCTTGAGCTTGAGCGTGGGCGTGATCAGCGAGTCCTCCACCGTCCAGGGCTCCCGCAGCAGGCCGATCGCGCGCGGCTGGGCGTAGTACGGGAAGTCGCGGGTCAGCTCGCGGATGCGGGCCAGCGCCGCCTGCACGGCCTTCGGATTCGCCAGCGATCCGGGCTGGTCCGGGTCCAGGCCCAGGCCCTTGCACAGGCGCTCCCAGGGTTCCCGGCCCATCACCGCCAGGCAGGCGATGAAGGGGCGGTGGTCGCCGAAGCAGTAGGCCTGCTCGAACAGCGGGTCGGCCGCGATCGCCGTCTCCAGGTCCACGGGGGCGATCTTCTCGCCGGTGCTGGTCACGATGATCTCCTTGACGCGGCCCAGGATGCGCACCCGCCCGTCTTCCAGCGCCGCCTGGTCGCCGGTGTGCAGCCAGCCGTCGGGATCGATCGCCCGGGCCGTGTCCTGCGGCCGCTTCCAGTAGCCGCGCATCACGTTCGGGCCGCGCACCAGCAGTTCCCGGTTCTCGCCGATGCGCACCTCCACGCCCTCGAGCGGGCGACCCACGGTGCGCGGGTCGTTGTCCCCGGGCGTGTTGGCCGACACCACCGGCGAGCTCTCGGTCATGCCGTAGCCCTGCAGGATGTGGATGCCCAGGCCCAGGAAGGTCCGCGCGATCGGCTGCGACAGCGCCGCCCCGCCGCTGATGGCCAGGCGCAGGCGTCCGCCGAAGCGGGCCTGCAGGCGGCTGGCGACCGCGCCCGAAAGCAGGGGCCAGGCCGCCGCATCGATCGCGGCGGAGCCGGCGCCCTCGACCGGCAGCCCGTGCTCGCGGCAGAAGCGCCGCCAGCCCACGGCCTGCGCCCAGTGGAACAGCGTGCGCTTGACCGTGGACTCCTCCAGCATCGTCTGCAGCCTGCCGTAGACGCGCTCGTAGATGCGCGGCACCGACACCAGGATGGTGGGCCGCACGGTCAGCAGGTCCTCGGGCAGCTGCGGCACCGAGCGGGCGAACGCGGTGCAGGCGCCGCAGGCGATGGCCACGTAGTAGCCGCAGGTGCGCTCGAAGGTGTGCGACAGCGGCAGGAAGGACAGGAACACGTCCTCCACGCGGGGGTGCAGCAGCGCCAGGCCGGCCTTCACGTTGGACAGGATGTTGGCGTGCGTGAGCATCACGCCCTTGGGCTTGCCGGTGGTGCCGGAGGTGTAGACCAGGCCTGCCAGGTCGTCTTCCTGCACCTGCGCCGGGCTGGCCGCCGGCGCGGCATCGCCCTGCGCCAGCCAGTCGCGCAGCGACACCACCGTGGGCGGCCCCCCGATCGCGCCGGGCTCGCCCTGGCGCACCACGACGTGCCGCAGCGCCGCCGGCACCATCTCCGTCTGGGCGATGGCCTGCCAGTGCGACAGCGAGTCCGCCATCAGCACGCTGGCCTCGCTGTCGCCCAGGATGTAGGCGATGCTGCCGGGGTTGTCGGTCACGTGCAGGGGCACCGGCACGCAGCCCAGGGCCAGCACCGCCTGGTCGACGCCCACCGCGTCCACGCTGTTGGGCAGCAGGATGGCGACCCGGTCGCCGCGCTGCAGGCCCAGCGCGGCCAGCGCCCGCGCGAACCGCTGCACGCGTTCGCCGAACTCGCGCCAGCTCGTGCCGGCCCAGGCGGCCCGCGCCTCGTCGTACTGGCGGTAGGCCTCGGCTTCGGGGGTCTGGGCGACGCGCCAGGCCAGCAGTCCGGCCAGCGTGCGCACCGCGCCCAGCCCGGCCGCGGCCGGCGCAGCCGGATGGGGCGGCGCCAAGGGGGAAGGGTATGCAGGGGCGGCGGTGAACTGCATGGTTCGGCCCGGAGGACAAGCTCGTCCCATTGTGGGACCCGGCCGCGCACGGCGGGGAATTCCCGCCTCTGCAGGCGCGCCAATTGGCCGCGGCCGGCCCGTCAGGGCGGCGGACGAAGCGCAGGCGCCGGGGCGGCCCGGCGCCCAGCCACCGACCCGTTCACTTCATCATCGACGGCAGGAACAGGCTCAGCTGGGGGAAGGCGATCAGCAGCCCCAGCATCACGACCATGACCGCCACGAACGGCCAGCAGCCGCGGAAGATGGTGGCCAGCCCGACGCCGGGCAGCAGCGAGTTGAGCACGAACAGGTTCATGCCGACGGGTGGCGAGATCAGCCCGATCTGCACCACCATCACGATCAGCACGCCGAACCAGATCGGGTCGAACCCGAGGCCGGTGACGATGGGGAAGAACAGCGGGATGGTCAGCAGCACCATCGTCAGCTCCTCCATCACGGTGCCCAGCACCACGTAGATGCCCATCATGGCCACCACGATCATGGTGGGCGACAGGCCCAGGTGGGTGATCCAGTCGCGCAGGTCGCCGGGCATGGTCGTGAAGTTCACGAAGTTGGCGAAGATGGTGGCGGCGATCAGCAGCGTGAACAGCATGGCCGTGGTGCGGGCCGACTCCACCAGCACCTGGTAGAGCACCTTCCAGCTCAGCCGGCCGCGCAGCAGGGCGAACAGGAAGGCCCCGAAGGCGCCGAAACCCGCGCCTTCGGTGGCCGTGAAGAAGCCGCCGTAGATGCCGCCCAGCACCACCACCACCAGCACCGCCACGCCCCAGATGCCGCGCACGGCGCGCCAGCGCTCGGACCAGCTCGCCCGTTCGCCCGGCGGGGCGTGCTCGGGGTCGCGCGCGGTGATCACCGAGACGGCCGCCATCAGCGCCAGCGCGGTCAGCACGCCGGGGATGACACCGGCGGCGAACAGCTTGCCGATGTTGGACTGGGTGATGATCCCGTAGATGACCAGGATGGTGGAGGGCGGCACCATGATGCCCAGCGTGCCGCCGGAGGCCATCACCCCGGTGGACAGCGACTCGCTGTAGCCCAGCTTGCGCATCGAGGGATAGGCTACCTTGCTCATGGTGGCCGCGGTGGCGATCGACGAGCCGCAGATCGCGCCGAAGCCGGCGCAGGCGGCGATGGTGGCGTGGGCCAGTCCGCCGCGCACGTGGCCGATGAAGGAATAGGCCGCCTGGAACAGCTCGTGCGCCAGGCCGGCGCGGGCGACGAAATTGCCCATCAGGATGAACAGCGGCACCACCGACAAGGTGTAGGCGAAGCCGGTCTCGTACACGGCCTGCGAGGTGCTGGCCATGGCCGGTATCCAGCCGCGCGTGAGCCCGATGCCGGCGAAGCCGACGATGCCCATGGCGAAGGCCAGCGGCACCCGCATCACGGCGAACGCGAAGATGGCGGCGAATCCGAGCAGGGCCTCCGTCACAGCGCGGCCCCCTCGCCCTCGGCCCGGTCGCGGCCCGGCCGCTGGCCCAGCAGCCACAGGTGGACGGCGCCGGTGACGGCGCACAGCACGCCCATGCCGTACATGAACGGCGCCTTCAGGATCTGCAGCTGGGCGGTGGTCTCGCCGCTGGCCAGGAACTGGCGGCCCGTGTCCCACATCAGCCAGCCCAGCGCGAACAGGACGGCGGCGCACAGCAGGTGGACCACGACCGCCTGCGCGCGGCGCAGCCAGCCGGGGAGGTAGGGATCGAGCGAGTCGAACTCGACGTGCTCGCCGCGCTCGGAGACCAGCGGCAGCGCGCTGAAGATCACCACCACCATCAGCAGTTCGGTGAGTTCGAGCGAACCCGTGATGGAGTTGCTCAGGAACTTGCGCCCGAGCACATCGAAGAAGGTGAGCGCCATGATGGCGAACAGCGCCGCGGCGGACAGCAGTCCGCACAGCAGCTCCAGGGTTTTTTTCATGCTGGGCATTCCGTCAGGCGCGCCGGACCTTGCGCGCGCCCCCATGTGCGAAGGCGGCACCTCCGGGCAGAAGGTGCCGCCTTCCGTTCAAGCTGGCCGCCGTTCTACTTGGCTGCCTTGGCGATCTCGGCGCGGAACTCGGCCAGCACCTTGGCCGCGTCCTTCAGGCCCCTGGCCTCGGCGTCCTTGGCCCACTTCTCCTCCAGCTTGGCGGTGTGGGACTTGACGTCGGCGATGAACTTGGCGTCGGCCTTGGTGAACTGCACGCCGTTGGCCTTCATGTTCTCCAGCGCCTTGTTGTCCACCTTGTCCCAGCCGCGCCCGAAGATGCGGGCCGCGACCTCGCCGGAGGCGTCGTCGACGGCCTTCTTCTCCTCGGGGCTGAGCTTCTTGTACTTGTCCTCGTTCATCATGAACACGAAGCTGGTGTTGTACAGGCCGCCGGGGAAGGTGGTGGCGTACTTGATCAGCTTGTCGAGCTTGAACGAGTCGACCGACTCGGCCGGGAACAGCGTGCCGTCCATCACGCCGCCGGACAGCAGCTCGTAGGACTCGGGCGCCGGCTTGAGCGTGACGTTCATGCCCAGCGTCTTGGCGATCTCGTTGACCATGCCGCCGCCGACGCGCCACTTCATGCCCTGCAGGTCCTCCAGCTTGGCCACCGGCTTCTTGGTGTTGAGGACCATGCCCGGGCCGTGCGTGAAGTAGGTCAGCACATGCACGCCGGCGTGCTCCTTGGCGAACTCGGGGTGCTTGGCGGCAACCCGGTTGAAGGCCACCGACAGCGGCTCGGCGCTGTCGCCCAGGAACGGGAACTCGGCCATCTGGGTCAGCACGAAGCGGCCCGGGGTGTAGCCGTGCACGGTGAAGGAGACGTCGGCCAGCCCGTTCTTGATGGCATCGATGGTGCCGGGGGGCGCGGCGACGCCGCGCGGCAGCTGGTTGCACTTGATCTTGCCGGCGGAATTCTTCGCGACCAGGTCGCACCACTCCTTCTGCGCCAGGGTCAGCGAGTGGGTGGGCGGCACCCAGCTGGACAGCGTGAGCACCGTCTGCGCGGCGGCCGGGGCACAGGCGAAGGCGGCGGCCAGGGCGGCGGCCGAAAGCGACAGGCGTTTCATCGTGCAAAGCTCCTTGCGATAGGGGTCGGCGCACTGTAAGCGTGGGCTTGACGAATGTCGGTCCTGAATTACCCGGAGTGGAGCGATGCGCGCGCACCGAAATGTCGTGACGATGACAGAGATGCGATCCGCCACGCCCGAGCCAGGCGACCGTCCGCCCGTCCCTATAATCAAAAGCGAACGATCGTTCTTTTTTGCCCCGAGCCCATGTCGCACCGCGGCATAGAATTTTGGGCTTTACGTCAACGTCAATTCTTCCCCTTTAGGAGCCCCCTGATGAAGGTTCTCGTCCCGGTCAAGCGGGTGGTGGACTACAACGTGAAGGTCCGCGTGAAGTCGGACCACACGGGTGTGGACATCGCCAATGTGAAGATGAGCATGAACCCGTTCGACGAGATCGCGGTGGAGGAGGCGGTCCGGCTGAAGGAAAAGGGCGTGGCCACCGAGGTGATCGCCGTGTCCTGCGGGGTGCAGCAGTGCCAGGAGACGCTGCGCACGGCGATGGCGATCGGCGCGGACCGTGCGATCCTGGTGCACACCGACGAGGAGCTGCAGCCGCTGGCGGTGGCCAAGCTGCTCAAGGCGCTGGTGGACAAGGAGCAGCCCGGGCTGGTGATCCTGGGCAAGCAGGCGATCGACGACGACGCCAACCAGACCGGCCAGATGCTGGCGGCGCTGGCCGACCTGCCGCAGGCCACCTTCGCTTCCAAGGTGGAAGTGGCCGGCGGCCAGGCGCAGGTCACGCGCGAGGTCGACGGCGGCCTGGAGACGGTGGCCATCACGCTGCCGGCGGTGGTGACCACCGACCTGCGCCTGAACGAGCCGCGCTACGTGACGCTGCCCAACATCATGAAGGCCAAGAAGAAGCCGCTGGAGACGGTGACGCCGGCCGACCTGGGGGTGGACGCCAGCCCGCGGCTGAAGACCCTGAAGGTCACCGAGCCGCCCAAGCGCAGCGCCGGCCAGAAGGTGCCGGACGTGGCCACGCTGGTGGAGAAGCTTCGCAATGAGGCCAAGGTGATTTGAATGAGAAGGGACTCGGGGCTGGGGGCTAGGGACCAGGGCAACAGCCGGTCCCCGCAGCCCTGAGCCTTGAAGTCCCAACTGTCCTCCCCTAGCCCCTAGCCCCTAGAACCTAGCCCCTAGAACCTAGCCCCTTCCCCCCATGACCTCCCTCGTCATCGCAGAACACGACAACGCGTCCATCAAGGCCGCCACCCTCAACACCGTCACGGCGGCCGCGGCCTGTGGCGGCGACGTGCACGTGCTGGTGGCCGGCCACAATGCTGCCGCAGCGGCCAAGGCCGCCGCGCAGATCGCCGGCGTGGCCAAGGTGATCCACGCCGACGGCGAGCCCTTCGCCCACGGCCTGGCCGAGAACGTGGCGGCCCAGGTGCTGGCCATCGCCAAGGACTACAGCCACATCCTGTTCCCGGCCACCGCCAGCGGCAAGAACGTCGCCCCGCGCGTGGCCGCGAAGCTGGACGTGGCGCAGGTCAGCGACATCACCAAGGTCGACAGCCCCGACACCTTCGAGCGGCCGATCTATGCCGGCAACGCCATCGCCATCGTGCAGAGCGCCGATCCGGTGAAGGTGATCACGGTGCGCACCACCGGCTTCGACGCGGCGCCGGCCTCCGGCGGCAGCGCGCCGGTGGAGGCCGCCAGCGCGGTGGCCGACAGCGGCAAGAGCCGCTTCGTGGGCCAGGAGATCGCCAAGAGCGACCGGCCCGAGCTGACCGCCGCCAAGGTGATCGTCTCGGGCGGCCGCGCGCTCGGCTCGGCCGAGAAGTTCACCGAGGTGATCACGCCGCTGGCCGACAAGCTGGGCGCCGCCATCGGCGCCAGCCGCGCCGCGGTGGACGCCGGCTACGCGCCCAACGACCTGCAGGTGGGCCAGACCGGCAAGATCGTCGCGCCGCAGCTGTACATCGCCGCGGGCATCAGCGGCGCCATCCAGCACCTGGCCGGCATGAAGGACTCCAAGGTGATCGTGGCGATCAACAAGGACCCCGAGGCGCCGATCTTCAGCGTGGCCGACTACGGGCTGGAGGCCGACCTGTTCCAGGCCGTGCCGGAGCTGGTGAAGGCGCTGTAGCGCCTTCACCAGCAGGGGCCAGGGACTAGGGGCTAGGGGCTAGGGAAACAGCCCCGCTCCGATCACAGCCCTTGCCGGTTCGGACCGAACGGTATTCCCCCAGCCCCAGTCCCCAGTCCCCAGCCCCTAGCCCCTTTGGAGTTCCCATGCCCTACCGCGCCCCCCTCAAAGACATGCTCTTCGACATCCGCCACCTGGCGCGGATCGACGAGATCGCCACGATGCCCGGCTTCGAGGAAGCCGGCTTCGACACCGCGCAGGCCGTGCTGGAGGAGTGCGCGAGGTTCAACCAGGAAGTGGTCGCGCCGCTGAACGTGCCGGGCGACCTCGATCCCTCCAGCTGGAAGGACGGCCAGGTCAGCACCACGCCCGGCTTCCGGCAGGCGTACGGCCAGTACACCGAAGGCGGCTGGCAGGGGCTGCAGCACCCGACCGACTTCGGCGGCCAGGGGCTGCCCAAGACGGTGGGCGCAGCCTGCAGCGAGATGCTCAACTCGGCCAACCTGAGCTTCGCCCTGTGCCCGCTGCTGACCGACGGTGCCATCGAGGCGCTGCTGACGGCGGGCTCGGACGAACTCAAGGCCACCTACCTGGCCCGGCTGGTCAGCGGCGAGTGGACCGGCACCATGAACCTGACCGAGCCGCAGGCCGGCAGCGACCTGGCGCTGGTGCGCAGCCGCGCCGAGCCGCAGGCCGACGGCAGCTACAAGGTCTTCGGCACCAAGATCTTCATCACCTACGGCGAGCACGACATGGCGGACAACATCGTCCACCTGGTGCTGGCGCGCGTGGCCGGTGCGCCCGAGGGCGTCAAGGGCATCAGCCTGTTCGTGGTGCCCAAGTTCCTGGTCAACCCCGATGGCTCGCTGGGCGCGCGCAACGACGTGCACTGCGTCAGCATCGAGCACAAGCTGGGCATCAAGGCCTCGCCCACCGCGGTGCTGCAGTACGGCGACAACGGGGGTGCCGTCGGCTACCTCGTGGGCCAGGAGAACCGCGGCCTGGAGTACATGTTCATCATGATGAACGCGGCCCGCTATGCGGTGGGCGTGCAGGGCATCGCGATCGCCGAGCGCGCCTACCAGAAGGCGGCGGAGTACGCGAAGGAGCGCGTGCAGTCGCGGCCGGTGGACGGCTCGATCAACGCCAGCGCGCCCATCGTGCACCACCCGGACGTGCGCCGCATGCTGATGACCATGCGCGCGCTCACCGAAGGCTGCCGCGCGATGGCCAGCGTGGCCGCGGCCGCCTACGACGCGGCCCACCACCACCCGGATGCCGAGGTCCGCCGGCAGAACCAGGCCTTCTACGAATTCATGGTGCCGCTGGTCAAGGGCTACAGCACCGAGATGAGCCTGGAGGTCACCTCGCTGGGCGTGCAGGTGCACGGCGGCATGGGCTTCATCGAGGAGACCGGCGCGGCGCAGTACTACCGCGACGCCCGCATCCTGCCGATCTACGAGGGCACGACCGCGATCCAGGCCAACGACCTGGTCGGCCGCAAGACCGCGCGCGACGGCGGGCAGGTCGCCCGGGCGATCGCCGGACAGATCGAGCAGACCGAGGGCGAACTGGCGCGGCGCGATTCGGCGGCCGCGAAATCCGTGCTGCGGCGGCTGGCGGCGGCGCGCCAGGCCTTCCTCGACGTGGTCGACTTCATCGCCCGCGAGACCCGCGGCAACCCGAACGCGGCCTTCGCCGGATCGGTGCCCTACCTGCTGCTGGCCGGCAACCTGGTGGCCGGCTGGCAACTGGCGCGCTCGCTGCTGGTGGCCGAGGAGCTGGCGGCCCGGGGCGAGGACACGGCCTTCATGCAGGCCAAGGTCGCCACGGCGCGCTTCTATGCCGAGCACGTCCTGTCGCGTGCGCCCGCCGCCCGCGACGCCATCGTCGAAGGCGCGGAGAGCGTGATGGCGATGGCGCCGGAAGCCTTCTGACGACAAGGAGACCCATGTCCCGACTGCCCCCCGCCCTGCAAAACCTCGCGCTGCCGGCGATCGGCTCGCCGCTGTTCATCGTCAGCAACCCGAAGCTGCTCATCGAGCAGTGCAAGGCGGGGATCGTCGGCGCCATGCCGGCACTGAACGCCCGGCCGGCGTCGCAGCTGGACGAGTGGCTGCACGAGATCACCGAGACGCTGGCGGCCTGGAACCGCCAGCATCCGGAACGCCCGGCCGCGCCGTTCGCCATCAACCAGATCGTGCACAAGAGCAACGACCGGCTCGAGCACGACATGGAGATGGTCGTCAGGCACAAGGTGCCGGTGATCATCACCTCGCTGGGCGCGCGCACCGACGTCAACGACGCGATCCACGGCTACGGCGGCGTGGTGCTGCACGACGTGATCAACAACGGCTTCGCGCGCAAGGCGGTGGAGAAGGGCGCCGACGGCCTGATCGCGGTGGCTGCGGGCGCCGGCGGCCACGCCGGGATCAAGAGCCCGTTCGCGCTGGTGCAGGAGATCCGCGAGTGGTTCGACGGCCCGCTCGCGCTGTCCGGGGCCATCGCCACCGGGGGCGCCGTGCTGGCCGCGCAGGCCATGGGCGCCGATTTCGCATACATCGGCTCGGCCTTCATCGCGACCCACGAGGCGCGCGCCTCCGATGCCTACAAGCAGGCGATCGTCGACTGCACCAGCGACGACATCGTCTACTCCAGCCTGTTCACCGGCGTGCACGGCAACTACCTCAAGCCCTCCATCCGCAACGCGGGACTGGACCCCGACAACCTGCCGGAGAGCGACCCCAGCAAGATGGACTTCGGCGGCGGCGAGGGCAGCAAGAAGGCCTGGAAGGACATCTGGGGCTGCGGGCAGGGCATAGGCGCCGTGCACGAAGTGGGCAGCGCCGCGGCATTCATAGCGAAATTGAAGCGGGAATACGAGGAGGCCAGGCGCCGCCTTTGCGCCTGACCGCTCGGGCCAGTCGCCCTCAAGCGCCCGACCCGTAGCTCAACTCCCGCGTCGGGCCCCAGAACACGCGGTACATGTAGATCGTGTAGGCGATGATCACCGGCAGCGTGATCGCCGTGCCGATGAAGCTGACCACCAGCGAGCCGGTCGAGGCGGCGGCCTGCCAGACCGTCAGGCGGTCGATCACGATGTACGGGTACAGGCTGTAGGCCAGGCCCAGGAAGGCCATCACGAAGATCAGCACGGTGCTGGCGAACACGATCCAGCCGTAGCCGGCGGCCACCACCTGCGGCCGCCGGATCACGTGCCAGGCCGCGTAGAACGCGGCGGCGCAGGCCACCGGGATCGGCAGCAGGCCGATCAGTTGCGGCATCGAGAACCAGCGGTCGAACACCGTCTGGCTGACCAGGGGCGTGGCCAGCGAGATGCCCACCAGCGCCAGCCCCATGGGCCACAGCACCTTGCGCGCCCAGCCGACGGCGCGGGCCCGCAGGTCGCCATCGGTCTTCATGACCAGCCAGCCGGCGCCCATCATCGCGTAGGCGGTCGGCAGCGTCAGGGCGATGCCGGCGGCGAAGGCGAGCGAGTTGCGGTCCCGGTCGAAGCCCATCAGGTAGCTGCCCAGCATCCAGCCCTGGGAGGCGGCCGCCATCAGCGAGCCGATCGCGAACAGCCGGTTCCACAGCGCCTTGTGGTGGTCGCGCGCCTTGACCCGGAAGTCGAACGACACGCCGCGCAGGATCAGCCCCAGCAGCATCAGCGCCACCGGCAGGTACAGGCTGCTGAGCACCAGCCCCTGCGCGTGCGGGAACGCCATCAGCAGCACGCCCACGCCCAGCACCAGCCAGGTTTCGTTGGCGTCCCAGAACGGCCCGATGCTGGAGACCATCACGTCCTTCTGCTCGTCGGTGGCCAGGGGCAGCAGCAGGCCCACGCCCAGGTCGTAGCCGTCCAGCACCACGTAGATCAGCAGCGCCAGTCCCATCACGCCCATGAAGAACAGCGGCAGCAGCCGGGCCCAGTCGAGGTCCATGGTGTCCTCCTTTCCTCAGGCGCGGCCGCCGATCGGCGTGCCGGGCCGGGCGCTCTGGGGCGTGGGCGGCGGCTGCTGCGCCGGGTGGGTCGACATGTACATCAGCACCGCCACGTACGCGACGAGCAGGAAGGCGTAGAGCAGCAGGTAGCCGATCAGGGTCGAGAGCACCACGCCGGGCGGGTGTGGCGCCACCAGGTCGGCGGTGCGCAGCACCCCCTGCACCAGGAAGGGCTGGCGGCCGATCTCGGTGACCCACCAGCCGGCCAGCGTGGCGACCCAGCCGGAGAAGGTCATGGCCGCCAGTACGCGCAGCTGCCAGCGGGACAGCGGCATGGCCGGGCCGGCCTCGCGTCGCCTTCGCCACCAGGCCAGCGCCATCCACCAGGACACGACCAGCATCAGCACGCCCATGCCGACCATCACGCGGAAGCTCCAGAACACCGGGGCCACCGGCGGGTGCGCGTCAGGGAATTCGTTCAGGCCCCTGATCTCGGCGTCCGGGTCGTGCGCCAGGATCAGGCTGGCGAGCCTGGGCACCATGATGGCGTAGTCGGTGCGGCGCTCGGCTTCGTTGGGCAGTCCGAACAAGGTGAGCGCCGCGCCTTTTTCGGTGTGCCAGATGCCTTCGAGCGCGGCGATCTTGGCCGGCTGGTGCTCCAGCGTGTTCAGGCCGTGCAGGTCGCCCGCGAGGATCTGCAGCGGCACGGCCACCACGGCGACCGTGATCGAAGTCCGCAAGGCGAGCGCGCTGCCGTCGTTGGCGGCGCGGCGCAGGTACTGGTACGCCGACAGCCCGGCGATCAGGAACGACGCCGTCAGCGTCGAGGCCAGCAGCATGTGCACCAGCCGGTAGGGGAAGGAGGGGTTGAAGACGATCCGCAGCCAGTCGTCGGCCTGCACCACCCCGTCGACCACGCTGTGCCCGGTGGGCGTCTGCATCCAGGAGTTCAGGCTCAGGATCCAGAACGCCGACAGCGTGGTGCCGGCCGCCACCATCAGCGCCGCGAACAGGTGCATGCGGTCCGACACCCGGCTGCGGCCGAACAGCATGATCCCCAGGAAGGTGGCCTCCAGGAAGAAGGCGGAGAGGATCTCGTAGCCGAGCAGCGGCCCGGCGACGTTGCCGGCGCGCTCGAGGAAGCCCGGCCAGTTGGTGCCGAACTGGAAGCTCATCGTCACGCCGGTCACCACCCCCAGCGCGAAGCTGAGCGCGAACACCTTGGTCCAGAGGTAGTAGGCCTCCTCCCAGTGCTGCTCCCGGTCGCTGCCGCGCGCGGCATTGCCGCGGACGCGGAAATACACCAGGAACCAGGCCAGCGCGATGTTGATCGCGGGGAACAGGATGTGGAAGCTGATGTTGGCGGCGAACTGGATGCGCGAGAGCAGCAGGGTGTCCATTCAGGCCTCTTTTCCGGCGGCCGGTCGCTGCCGGCTCGGGAGAGGGTAGGCCGGATCCGCCCCCACGGGCATTCGAACTGTATGAAAATACAGTGCATGACCGATCGTCGCGCCCCCGTCGAGCCCATCAAGGGCCGCGGCACGGCCACGCGCCACCCGCACCGGTTCGAGCGCGACCAACGCGAGGCCTTCGACGACGGCTGGGAAGGCGAGGACACCGGTGCGCCGGCGCCGCCGGCCACCGAGGTGATCTGGGAAGAGCCGCGCAGCGCCATCGGCGAGGTCGACTCGCCCGACGTGTACTTCGACCGCTCGCTCAACCCCTATCGCGGCTGCGAGCACGGCTGCATCTACTGCTACGCGCGCACTACCCACAGCTACCTGAACCTGTCGCCCGGGCTGGACTTCGAGACCAAGATCATCGCCAAGCGCGGCATCGCCCAGGTGCTGCGTCGCGAGCTGTCGTGGCCGAAGTACGAGCCGCGCATGATCGCGATCGGCACGGCCACCGACTGCTACCAGCCGGTCGAGCGCGAGCTGGCGCTGACGCGCTCGGTGATCGAGGTGCTGCACGAGACCGACCATCCGTTCTCGCTGGTGACCAAGTCCAGCGGGGTCGAGCGCGACCTCGACCTGATCGCGCCCATGGCCCGCAGGAAGCTGGCGGCCGTGTACGTCACCATCACCACGCTGGATGCCGGCCTGGCGCGCAAGCTGGAGCCGCGCGCCGCGGCGCCGCACCGGCGGCTGCGGCTGCTGCGAACGCTGGCCGAGCAGGGCGTGCCCTGCGGCGTCAGCCTGGCGCCGCAGATCCCGTTCCTGGCCGACGACATGGAGCAGGTGCTGCAAGCCGCCTGGGACGCCGGCGCGCGCAGCGCCTTCTACCACGTGCTGCGGCTGCCCTGGGAGGTGGCGCCGCTGTTCCGCCAGTGGCTGGAACTGCACTACCCGCAGCGGGCGCAGCGCGTGATGGCACGCGTGCAGGACATGCGCGGCGGCAAGGACTACGACGCCGACTTCGCCACCCGCATGAAGGGCAGCGGCCCCTGGGCCGACCTGCTGGCCCAGCGTTTCCGCCGGGCGACGCAGCGGCTGGGCTTCAACCGGCAGCGGGTGGAGATGGACACGACCCTGTTCCGCCCGCCGTCGCCGCCAGGGCAGGGTCGGCTGTTCTGACGCTCAGGCCAGGGCGTAGAGGGCGGCGAAGCCGCAGGTGAACACCAGCGCCCAGGCCACCATGCCGGCCAGGTTGGTGCGGAACTGGTCCGATCCGGGCAGCCGCCGCAGCTGGACGTTCCAGAGGTAGATCACCGGGACGCCGCCCAGCAGCGCCAGCAGCGTGGGCACCTGCCACTGGAACAGGCTGGCCCAGGTGGGCATCAGGGTGGACAGGCGCAGGGTGGGGTCGACCAGCAGGCGGGCCGGGATGTCCTGGGTCAGCACGCCGCCGGCCAGCAGGGCGCCGAGCAGCAGCACGACGGTGGCGGCGGTCTTGAAGGTGCGGCGCCAGCCCAGCAGGCTGAGCGCGAAGCCGGCCGCGCCGGACAGCGCCAGCGCCGCGCCGGTGGCGGGCAGCAGGTCCCGGCCGCCGCTGGCCAGCGCCTGCCAGAACCAGACGTTGCAGGCCAGCCCGACCCAGCCCGCAGCCATGGCCACCGCCCAGCCCGGATGCAGCGCGAGCCGCGCCTCCCCGGGGGTCAGGATGGAGTGGTAGCCGGTCGACCTGAACAGCTTCAGCGACATCCCGCCATTTTGCGGGCCGGCTCCGCGCCCGCCAATGGCACTGTCGCGTTGGCGGGACAAACGGGCAAGCATCCGATCGGGCCGCGCGCCGGCCGGCCCGCGCCGCCGCTACCGCGGGCAGCACGCTTCGGGATACAACCGCACCATGGCCGAACGAGCGATCCCGACCGGGCGGCTCGCCGGCGGCGGGCGCTGGCGCGACGGGCTGTCGACCTCGCAGGCACTGGCCGCGTCGCGCCGATTCGGCGCGAACGACATCCTTGCGCCGCAAACGGCCGGCTGGCGCGCGATCGCGCGGGACACGGCCCGCGATCCGATGATCTGGTTCCTGCTGGCGACCTCGGCCCTGTCCGGTCTGCTCGGCCGCACCGGGGAGGCCCTGACGCTGCTGGCCGCGCTGCTGCCGCTGCTGGGCATGGATGCCTACCTGCACCGGCGGACGCTGGCCTCCACCGCGGGACTGGCCAGCCGCCTGGCCACGACGGCGCGCGCGCGGCGCGACGGCTCCTGGCAGGACCTGCCGGCGCGCCAGCTGGTGCCCGGCGACGTGGTCGAGGTCGGCACCGGAGCCTGGTTCCCGGCCGACGGCATCCTGCTGGCGGGCAGCCAGCTGCAGGTCGACGAGTCGATGCTCACCGGCGAGTCGCTGCCGGTGCGCAAGCTGCCGCTGGCGGGCGAGCCCGGCGGCGCGGGGCGCGTGGCCGAGGCGCACTGGGTCACCGCCGGAACCCGCCTGCTGGGCGGAACGGCCACCTTCTGCGCCGTCTTCACCGGCCCCGAAACCCGCTATGGCGAGATTGCGCGCATCGCCGCCGGCGGCCGGCATGCCGCGACCCCCCTGCAGAAGGCGATCGCGGAACTGGTCGGCACGCTGCTGGTGCTGGCGCTGCTGGTCTGCCTGCTGCTGGCGGCCGTGCGGCTGCGCCAGGGCCACGGCTGGGTGGACGCGCTGCTGAGCGCGGTGATGCTGGCCGTGGCGGCACTGCCGGAGGAATTCCCGGTGATCTACACCTTCTTCCTGGGCCTGGGCGTGCTGCGCCTGGCCCGGCGCAAGGGACTGGTGCGGCGCGCCGTCGCGGTCGAGAACATCGGCCGCACCAGCGCCATCGTCTCGGACAAGACGGGGACCATCACCGAAGGCCGGCTGGTGTTCGCGCATGGCTTGCCGGCGGCGGGCTTCGGCCTCGACGGGCTGCTGCGCGTGGCGGTGGCGACCACCCGGGCGGAGAGCGCCGATCCGCTGGATCTCGCCTTGCGGGCGGTGGGCGTGCCGATCGCGGACGGCGCGCCGGTGGCCGAGTTCCCGTTCACCGAGGCCAGGCGGCGCGAGACGCTGCTGCGCGACCCGGGCGGCGGCCTGCGCGCCTACCTCAAGGGCGCGCCGGAGACGGTCTTCGCCCGCTGCGACCTGTCGGCCGCACAGGAGCGCGACTGGATGGCGCAGGTCGAGGAACTGGCGGGCTCCGGCCACAAGGTGCTGGCCTGCGCCGAGCGCCCGGTCGATCCCGCGGCCGCCCGCGTGGAACCGGACGGCGGCTTCGCGCTGGCGGGCCTGGTGGCCTTCGAAGACCCGGTGCGCCCGGGCGTGAAGGACGCCGTGCAGGAGTGCCTGGCCGCCGGCATGCGGGTCCTGATGGTGACCGGCGACCACCCCGCCACGGCGGCGGCGATCGCGCGCGAGATCGGCCTGGGCGCCGGCCAACCCCGGGTGCTGTCGCTGGCCGGCGCCGAAGAGGCCGCCGCCGGGCTGGCCGCGGACCTGCACGTGGTCGCCCGCGCGACGCCGGCGCAGAAGCTCGAACTGGTGCGCGCGCTGCAGGCCCAGGGGGAGATCGTGGCGGTGACCGGCGACGGCGTGAACGACGTTCCGGCCCTGCGCGAGGCCGACATCGGCATCGCCATGGGCGAGCGCGGCACCCAGAGCGCGCGCGAGGTCGCCCCGATGGTCCTGCTGGACGACAACTTCCGCACGATCGTCGACGCGGTGGCCGAGGGCCGCCAGCTGTTCCGCAACCTGCGCGTCGCCTTCGCCTACCTGCTGCTGGTCCACATCCCCTTCGTCGCCGGCGCCGCCGTCATCCCGCTGCTGGGAATGCCCTTGCTGTTCCTGCCGATCCACATCGTCTGGGTCGAGCTGGTCATCCATCCGACGGCCATGCTGGCCTTCCAGGACCTGCCGTCCCCGGGCCGGCTGGCCGCCGTGGAGCGGGGCCGCAAGGCCCGCTTCTTCCCGCTGGACGCCTGGCTGGGCATCCTGCTGGTGGGTGCGCTGGCGGCCGCGCTGCTGGTGGGCGGCTACGTGCACGCGCTCGGCGCCGACAGGGACGTGGGGCACGCCCGCGCCATGGCGCTGGTCCTGCTCGTGCTCACCAGCGGCGCGCTGACGGCCGCGCTGACGGGTCTGCGCTCGGCGCCGGCACGCTGGATCGTCGCCGGCACGGTGGCTTCGGCGGTGGCGCTGGTCCAGTGGCCGTTCACCAGCCAGCTGCTGCAGCTGCGGCCGTTGCACGCGGCCGACTGGGCGCTGGCCCTGGCCGCAGCCGGCGGGACCGCCCTGGCGGCGATGGCGCTGGCCAGGGTCTGGCTTCGTACCGGCGCCGGCCCGCCGGCCGCCGCCCGGGCCCGCATGGACCCGGTCAGGCGCTGAAGAAACTCTTCAGCTTGTCGCTCCAGCTCTCCTCGCCCGGCGAATGGCGCGAGCCGCCCTTCTTGAGCGAGTCGTCCAGTTCCTTGAGCAGCTTGCGCTGGTGCTCGGTGAGCTTGACCGGGGTCTCCACGCTGATGTGGCAGTACAGGTCGCCCGGGTAGCTGGAGCGCACGCCCTTGATGCCCTTGCCGCGCAGGCGGAACTGCTTGCCGGCCTGGGTGCCCTCGGGGATGTCGATGGCGGCCTTGCCCTGCAGCGTGGGCACCTCGATCTCGCCGCCCAGCGCGGCGCTGGTGAAGGAGATCGGCACCACGCAGTGCAGGTCGTCGCCGTCGCGCTCGAAGATCGCGTGCTTCTTCAGCCGGATCTCGATGTACAGGTCGCCCGGCGGGCCGCCGTTGTGGCCCGGCTCGCCATTGCCGGCACTGCGGATGCGCATGCCGTCGTCGATGCCGGCGGGGATCCTGACTTCGAGCGTCTTCTGCTTCTTGACCTTGCCCTGGCCGTGGCAGGTGGGGCAGGGCTCGGGGATGATCTTGCCGGCGCCGCGGCAGGTCGGGCAGGTCTGCTGCACCGAGAAGAAGCCCTGGCGCATCTGCACCACGCCGGCGCCATGGCAGGTGCCGCAGGGCTTGGCCTGGGTGCCCGGCTTGGCGCCGCTGCCGTGGCAGGTGTCGCAGGGGTCCCAGGTCGGGATGCGGATCTGCGCTTCCTTGCCGGCGGCGGCTTCCTCCAGCGTCACTTCCATCGCGTACGACAGGTCGTTGCCGCGATAGACCTGCCGGCCCCCGCGTGCGCCGCCGCCGCGGGCCTGGCCGAAGATGTCGCCGAAGATGTCGCCGAACGCCTCGGCGAAGCCGCCGAAGCCCTCCGGGCCCGCGCCCGGGCCGCGCATGTTCGGGTCCACGCCCGCGTGGCCGTACTGGTCGTAGGCCGCGCGCTTGTCGGCGTCGGAGAGCATCTCGTAGGCCTCCTTGGCCTCCTTGAACCGGACCTCCGCGTCCTTGGCCGCATCCCCCTGGTTGCGGTCGGGGTGGAACTTCATCGCCAGCTTGCGATAAGCCTTCTTGATCTCTTCTTCCGAGGCGTTCTTGGGTACCCCCAGGACCTCGTAGTAATCCCGCTTGGTGGCCATCGTGTGGTAATCGTTTCTTTCAGCGCAAACGCCGCGTTGGCTCTTCACCAACGCGGCGCGCGTTCATCGGCCGGGCGCCGCGATCAGCCCTTCTTGACTTCCTTGACCTCGGCGTCGACCACATTGTCGTCGGCCGGCGCCGCACCAGCCCCGGGGGCCTGCTCCGCGCCGCCGGCAGCGCCGCCCGCCGCCTGCGCGGCCTGGGCCTGCTGCATGTCGGCGTACATCTTCTCGCCCAGCTTCTGGCTGGCGGTCATCAGGGCGTTGGTCTTGTCCTCGATCAGGGACTTGTCCTCGCCCTTGAGGGCTTCCTCGACGTCCTTCAGCGCGGCTTCGACCTTCTCCTTCTCGCCGGCCTCGAGCTTGTCGCCGTACTCGGCGAGGCTCTTGCGCACCGAGTGCACCAGCGCCTCGCCCTGGTTGCGCGCCTGCACCAGCTCCAGCTTCTTCTTGTCCTCGGCGGCGTTGAGCTCGGCGTCCTTCACCATCTTCTGGATCTCTTCTTCGGACAGGCCCGAGTTGGCCTTGATGGTGATCTTGTTCTCCTTGCCGGTGCCCTTGTCCTTGGCGCTGACGTGCAGGATGCCGTTGGCGTCGATGTCGAAGGTGACCTCGATCTGCGGCAGGCCGCGCGGGGCCGGCGGGATGCCCTCGAGGTTGAACTCGCCCAGCAGCTTGTTGCCGCTGGCCATCTCGCGCTCGCCCTGGAACACCTTGATCGTCACGGCCGGCTGGTTGTCGTCGGCGGTGGAGAAGGTCTGCGCGAACTTGGTCGGGATGGTCGTGTTCTTGGCGATCATCTTGGTCATCACGCCGCCCAGCGTCTCGATGCCCAGCGACAGCGGGGTCACGTCCAGCAGCAGCACGTCCTTGCGCTCGCCGCCCAGCACCTGGCCCTGGATGGCGGCGCCCACGGCCACCGCCTCGTCGGGATTGACGTCCTTGCGCGGCTCGCGGCCGAAGAACTCCTTGACCTTGTCCTGCACCTTGGGCATGCGGGTCTGGCCGCCCACCAGGATCACGTCGTGGATGTCGTTCACGCTCACGCCGGCGTCCTTGATGGCCGTGCGGCAGGGCGCGATGGTGCGCTCGATCAGCTCCTCGACCAGGCTTTCCAGCTTGGCGCGGGTGAGCTTGATGTTCAGGTGCTTCGGGCCCGACGCGTCGGCCGTGATGTACGGCAGGTTGATGTCGGTCTGCGCACTGTTGGACAGCTCGATCTTGGCCTTCTCGGCCGCTTCCTTCAGGCGCTGCAGCGCCAGCACGTCCTTGGACAGGTCGACCGCCTGTTCCTTCTTGAACTCGCCGATGATGTAGTCGATGACGCGCTGGTCGAAGTCCTCGCCGCCCAGGAAGGTGTCGCCGTTGGTGGACAGCACCTCGAACTGCTTCTCGCCGTCGACGTCGGCGATCTCGATGATGGAGATGTCGAAGGTGCCGCCGCCCAGGTCATAGACGGCGATCTTGCGGTCGCCCTTTTCCTGCTTGTCCAGGCCGAAGGCCAGCGCGGCCGCGGTCGGCTCGTTGATGATGCGCTTGACGTCCAGGCCGGCGATGCGCCCGGCGTCCTTGGTGGCCTGGCGCTGGGCGTCGTTGAAGTACGCCGGCACCGTGATCACGGCTTCGGTGACCGGCTCGCCCAGGTAGTCTTCCGCCGTCTTCTTCATCTTGCGCAGGATCTCGGCCGAGACCTGCGGCGGCGCCAGCTTCTTGCCGCGCACTTCCACCCAGGCGTCGCCGTTGTCGGCCTTGACGATCTGGTAGGGCATGAGGTGGATGTCCTTCTGGACCTCCTTTTCCTCGAACTTGCGGCCGATCAGGCGCTTGACCGCGTAGATGGTGTTCTTGGGGTTGGTGACGGCCTGGCGCTTGGCCGAGGCGCCGACCAGGATCTCGCCGTCTTCCTGGTACGCCACGATGGAGGGCGTGGTGCGCGCGCCCTCGCTGTTCTCGATGACCTTGGGGGTGTTGCCCTCCATGATGGACACGCACGAGTTGGTGGTGCCCAGGTCGATGCCGATGATCTTGCCCATGATGTCTTCTCTCCTGTCCTGTACCTGCGGGGCCGGGGCCCCTGATTCCCTACTGCAGCCCAGTTGTGGATAACCGGGCCTGTTTCAAGACGTTCCCCGCGCTCACTGCGGCGCGGCCACCATCACCAGCGCCGGCCGCAGCACCCGGTCGGCGATCAGGTAGCCCTTCTGCAGCACGGAGGCGATGGTGTTCGGCTCCTGGCCCGGCGCCGGCACCATCGAGATGGCCTGGTGCAGGTGGGGATCGAATTTCGCGCCGACGGCGGGATTGACCTCCACCACCTTGTTGCGCTCCAGCGCCTGCTTGAGCTGGCGCAGCGTGACCTCGGAGCCCTCGCGGATCTGCTCCGCAGTGGCTTCCTGCACCGCCAGCCCGGCTTCCAGGCTGTCGCACACCGGCAGCAGGCTCTCGGCGAAGCTCTCGATGGCGAACTTGCGCGCCTTGGCCATTTCGTCGTCGGCGCGGCGGCGGGTGTTCTGCACCTCGGCCTGGGCCCGCAGGTACTGCTCGGAGAGCTCGGCGTTCTTCGCGCGCAGGGCCTCCAGTTCGCCGAGCGAGGTCGCCAGGTCGGCCTCGTTGGCCGCGCCGGCGGCCTCCTGCGCTTCGGGGCTGAGGTCGGTCGGGGCCGGGGCGCCGTCCAGGGTCGGTTCGATCTTGGGGTCTTCGGGGTTCATCTCGTTGTTGGTCGAATCGGCGGTGAAAGCTGCGGAGCACCTAAGGGCAGGGTAGTCCTTTTCAAGGCGACGATCGGGACCGCCCGGCAAAAAATGGCTGAGCCAGCCCGAACGGGCTAGCCGCACCAGCCCGACCGCAGCCACGGATGGGCAGCGGGAAGGCCGGGATCGCCCGCGTTCATGCCAACCGGGCGAAGGTCCGCTGCCATGTCATCCCGGCGAACGCCGGGAACCATCTCCCGCCCTCCGATCAGCGACGCGCGTGTTCGGCGCTTCGGGGATGGATTGCGGGTCGAGCCCGCAATGACACCCAACCGTGTCACCCTGGCGACCGCCAGGAGCCATCTCCCGCCCTCCGATCAGCGACGCGCGTGTTCGGCGCTTGGGGGAGGGATTGCGGGTCGAGCCCGCAATGACACCCAACCGTGTCATCCCGGCGAACGCCGGGAACCATCGCCTGCCCTCTGAGCAGCCAACGCCCGTGTTCGGCGGCCGGAGGACGGATTGCGGATCGAACCCGCAACGACCCCCCAGCGCTCAGTGCGCCTGCAGCAACTCCACGTCGAACTTCAGCGTCGCGTTCGGCGGAATCACGCCGCCGGCGCCGCGGGCGCCGTAGCCCAGTTGCGGCGGAATGACCAGCGTGCGCTTGCCGCCGATCTTCATGCCGGCGACGCCTTCGTCCCAGCCCTTGATCACCATGCCGGCGCCCAGCGAGAACGCGAACGGCTCGTTGCGGTCGTGGCTGGAGTCGAACTTGGCGCCGGCGCGGCCGTTCTCGTAGAGCCAGCCGGTGTAGTGCACGTGCACGTGCTGGCCCGGTCGGGCTTCGGCGCCCGTGCCGGGGACGGTGTCTTCGTATTGAAGGCCGGAAGGAGTGGTGATCATGCCGGCGAGTTTACCGGCCGGCCCTGGCACGGCCGTAAGACCGGCGTTCAGTCGGCGGGCGGCGCCTGCCGCTTGCGGCCCTGGGCGGCCGTCCAGCGCGCGGCAAAGGCCGACAGGTCGGACAGGCGCTTGAGCAGGTCGGCACCGGCCGGCGTCACGCAGTAGCCGTCCGGGCCGCGTCCCAGCAGCCCGGCCTCGCGCAATTCCTTGATGCGCGTGTTCAGCGTGTTGGGCGTGATGCCCCCCACGCTGTCCTGCAGCAGGCGGAAGGTCTGGGGATGGCCGTCGCGCAGTGCCCAGAGCACGCGGATCGCATAGCGCGCCTCCAGCAGCGCGAGCAACTGGAAGATGGCTGCGTTGTCCCTGGAACTCATCCTTGGTGTTCTTTTCGCGCCCGCCGGCCGACCCTGGCGGGGAGGGGGAGTGTACGCAGCGCTCGCTACACAAACAATAGCGGGCTATCCCTCACCCGGTCCTCTGCCGGATGGGGGAGGCGGGCGCCCCGGCTAGCATCGCGCGATGTGCTCGAACTACGTTCCGGTGAGCCGGCGCGATCGCCTGCTGGCCTTCTTCGGCGTGGCGCGCGATCGCGACGACGAGCCCGTCGATGCCTGGCCGCTGGGGCTGGCGCCGTTCATCCGGCTGGCGCAGGAGGGCTCCGGCTTCGAGCGCGTGGTGGACGACGGCATCTTCGGCCTGCTGCCGCACTTCGCCACCGAACTGGCCTTCGGCCGGCGCACCTACAACGCGCGCAGCGAAACGGTGGGCCGGCTGCCCAGCTTCCGTGACGCCTGGCATCGCGGGCAGCGCTGCGTGATCCCCTGCGAGGCGATCTACGAGCCCAGCTGGGAAAGCGGCGAGTGCGTGCGCTGGGCGATCCACCAGGAAGGCTTCGTGCCGTTCGGCGTGGCCGGCGTCTGGGCGCCCTGGCGGCATCCCGACGGTCGCGAGGTCCTGAGCTTCGCCATGTTGACCGTCAACGCCGACGAACACCCGCTGATGCGCCGCTTCCACCGGCCGCAGGACGAAAAGCGCATGGTCGTGATCCTGGACCCGGAGGACTACGGCAACTGGCTCGGCTGCCGCGTGCAGGATGCGCCGGCCTACTTCCGCCGGTGGGACAAGCCGCTGCTGGCCCAGGCTTCGCCGCTGCCGCCGCGCGCACCCAGGGCGGGCAGCGTGCGCACCGTGCGACCGCCGTCGCCGCGCACCGGCGACCTGTTCTGAGCGGCCGGGCGCCGGTTCACACCAGTGCGCGCACCGGGCGCCGCGACCAGGCGCCGAAGAAGTAGGCCGCCTGCAGCGACAGGCCGATTCCATACGTGGCCGGGTAGGCCAGCCAGATCCAGGGCAGGCCGAAGGCGCGCCCGAAGGCCCATCCCAGCGGCGCCATCAGCAAGGCCAGGCAGCCGATCGTGATCAGCGTGGGCACGCGCACGGTGCCGGTGGCGCGCATCACGCCGCTCAGCACGCTGGCCATCCCGAACAGCACGCTGCCGATCACGGTCAGGCGCAGCGCGGCCGAGGCGAGGTCGACCACGGCGGCATCGTCCACGAACAGGCCGGCGGCCGGCCGCGCCAGCACGGCGACCAGCAGCGCCAGGCCGCCGGTCAGCGCCAGGTTCATGCCCAGGCCGATGCGCGTGACCTCGCGCAGCTGCGGCAGCCGCCCGGCGCCGATGGCATGTGCGGCGAACACCGAAGCCGCGATGGAAATCGACATCGCCGGGAACTGCACGTAGGCCGTGACCTGGCCGACCGCGCCCCAGGCGGCGGTCGCGTGCAGCCCGTGCGCATTGACCAGGGACAGCAGCGCGAGGTCCGCCAGCGAGCCGGTGATGAAGAACAGCGCCGTCGGGATGCCCAGCCGGGCCACCTGCCGCAGCAGGGCGCCCTCGAACCGCAAGTGCGGCGCCAGCGCCCGCCAGGCCAGCACGTGCTGCCGCCGGGCGAGGTGCCGGCCCAGCCACGCCAGGCTGGCGAGGTTGCCGGCCAGCACCGCCCAGGCGGCACTGGCCACGCCCAGCGGCGGCAGCCCGATCCATCCGCGGATCAGGGCCGGCGTCAGCACCATGGTGCACGCCGTCGTGACCAGCAGTGCCTTCATCGGCGTCACGCTGTCGCCCACGCCCCGCAGCAGCGCGGCGGCCACGATCGAGAGGAAGAGCGCCGGCAGCGCCAGCAGCATCACCCGGGCGTACGCCACCGCCTGCGGCAGCACCTCGGGCGGGGTGCGCAGGCCCTGCAGCACCGGCCCGATCGCCAGCAGGCCGGTCGCCATCACGACGATGCCGAGCGCGGCGGCGCCGGCCAGCGTGGTGCCGGCGACGCGCTGCACGACCTCGGGTTTCCTGGCGCCCCAGGCCTGCCCGGCCAGGATGGAACTGCCGGTGCCCAGCCCGATCACCAGCGCGATCAGGGTCATCAGCAGGGGAAAGAAGGCCACCGCAGCGGCCAGCGCCGCGGTGCCCAGCATGCGGCCCAGGTAGATGCTGTTCAGCGTGCTGGAGAGCGCCTGCAGCACGTTGGTGAGGACCAGCGGGGCCAGGAAGGCCAGGAAACGGGTCCAGAGGGGAGCGGCCGGGAGGCCGGCTGCGGGGCTGCTCATCGGCGGGCATGCTAGCGCAGCGCAGTGCGGCCGGCGCAGGCGCCGCCGCTGCGCCACCGGCCGATCGCGCGGTCAGCCCGGGTCGTCGGACCGCTCGGACGGCGGCATCGGCTGGGTCTTCTGGTAGGCCCGCCCGTGCTCCATCACCTGGGTTTTCTCGAACGCGTGCACCGTGGGCAGGTCGAGTGCCGTGATCGGCTGCGTCTTCTCGAAGGGCATGGGCTGGGTCTTGCCGAAGCCGTCGCCGCCTTCCTCGTCGGAGCCGAACTGCGCGTCGCGGGCGCTGAGCAGGCGCTCGAGCTCGGCCCGCTTCTCGCGCTCGACCGGCGGCTCGCCGGCCGGCACGCCGGCGCCCTGCGGGTCCACCGCCGGCGCGGCCGGCGAGTCGCCGGGGCCGGACGTCCAGCTGCCCGGGTGCGGCAGCGCCGGGCAGGCGGCCGCATCGTCGAGGGCGAACTGCCACGACAGGCCCATCAGCCACTGCCCGGCCTCGGGGTCCAGTGTCGCGATGCGCTTCTCGATGGCGTCCTGCAACGCCACCGCGTGCAGCATCAGGCGGGCGTCCCAGTGCTGCACCACCAGTCGCACGTGCACCCCGGTTTCGCGCCCGGGTGCGGCGGTGGTGAGTGCCTCCGAGCGGATCCATTGCGCAGGGATGCCGTTGTGCCGCAGCGCCTCGCGCACCGCCAGCCGAGCCACCTCCTTGCGCACCGATTGCGGCGAGCCCAGCGTCGATTGCGGCCCTTGCGCGGCCGCCGCGCGCGTGGCACCGGCGCCGCCCTTGCCGAGCAGCCGATCCATCAAGCCCATGAAAATCCTCCGCGAAGTGCGCCTGGACGGCGCATCGAATATCGGCACGAGTATGCGCGCCGACGGGCTTTGCGGCAAAGCCTTGTCGCTTTCCTTACACGTGCCGGCCTGTTTGTGCCGGGAGCGCGGCCCCCGCGCATCATGGCCGACCGGATTCAGCACAACAATAGGGGGGATGCGGATGCAGCGGCGCAAGCCGGCCGACTTCGGGCCGACCGTTTCGACACCGATGGCACAGGGGCTGCGTCCGTGGCGTCCGCCCATCCTGTGGGCGGTGCTCGCCTTCGGGCTGGCCTCCGGGGCCCTGCTGGCGATGGCGCTGGCCTACTTCCGGGCCGAGGCGATGCGGGCCGGCGAACAGCTGACCGGCGCGATCGCCCACGTGACGGCCGAGCAGACCACGCGCAACCTGCAGGCGGTGGACGTGCGCATGCAACTGGCCGCCCACGAGCTGCGCCTGATGGAAGCCCAGGAGCTGGATCCGGAGCGCGTGCGGGCCATGCTGGGCCGCGCGATCGGCGGGCTGTCCTTCCTGCGCAACCTCTGGGTGGTCGATCCGCAGGGCCGCATCCTGTTCTGGTCGATGGAGGGCCGTGCCGGATTCCCGGTGCAGGATCGCGAGTACTTCCGGGTCCACCTGGAGCATCCGGAAACCGACTTCCACGTCGGCCGCATCGTGCGCAGCCGCGTGACCGGGCAAGGCATCATGGTGGCGTCGCGCGCCGTGCGCGACCCCGCGGGGCGGCTGCGCTGGGTGCTGGCGGCCGCCATCGAGCCGCCGCACATCCAGGCCAACTGGCAGGAGCTCGAGCTCGGTGCGCAGGGCGCCATCGCCCTGTTCCACGCCAGCGGCCAGCTGATGATGCGCAGCCCGCCGCGACCGGCCATGCTCGGCAAGGACTTCTCGCACCTGCCGCTGTTCGCGCAGCTGCTGCCCTCGTCGCCCACGGGCGCCTTCCGCGCGATCAGCGTCGGGGACGACATCGACCGCGTGTTCGCCTACCGGACCTTGCCCGCCTACCCGCAGCTGATCATCACGGTCGGGTCGTCGGTTTCGCAGTTGCTGGCCGACTGGCGCCGGTTCGCCTGGCTGACCGGCAGCCTGTGGGCGGTTGCCATGGCGGCGGCCGTGTTGCTGGGCTGGCAGTTGCAGCGGCAGGCCCGGCGCCGCCGGCACATGGAGCAGCGCTTCGGCGAACTGGCCCAGGCCATGCCGCAGATCGTGTTCATCACCGATGCCAGCGGCATCGTGGACTTCGTCAACGAGCGCTGGACCGCCGCCACCGGCCAGCCGGTGGACGCCGTGATCGGGGTCGGCTGGGAGGAACTGGCCCATCCGGACGACACCCGCCGGGTCGCCCGGGAGCGGGCGGAGCGCGCCAGCCTGGACATGCCGGTCGAGGTGGAGATGCGGCTGCGCCACGCCGACGGCAGCTACCGCTGGCAGCTGGTGCGCGCCGTTCCCAACCACGACGCGCACGGCGCGATCGTGTCCTGGTACGGCACCTCCACCGACGTGCACGAACTGAAGACCGCCCAGGCCCAGCTGGAGCGACAGGCCGACATGCAGCGCATGACCGGGCGCCTGGCGCGGCTGGGCTCCTGGAGCTACGACGTGGCCGACGCCAGCATCACCTGGTCGCCGGAGGCGGCCGCCCTGCTGGATTTCCGGCCCGAGCGCCGCACCCCGCTCGCGCAACTGCTCGCCCGCCTCGATGCGTCCGCCCAAGCCACCTTCCAGGCGGCGGTGCGGCGCACCCTGGAGCAGGGGGAACCCTTCGAGGCCCAGGCGATGCTGACCACGCCCCACCGGCGGGCGGTCTGGGTGCACTCGGTGGGGCAGCCGGTGCGCGATGCCGCCGGCGCCATCGTCCGGGTGGAAGGCGCCCTGCAGGACATCAGCCACCTGATGCACCTGGTCGAGCAGGTGCGCGAGCTCAATGCCACGCTGGAAGACCGCATCGAACAACGCACGCGCGAGCTGCAGCAGCAGGAGGCGCTGTTCCGTACCCTGGCCGAGCAGGCCCCGCTGCCGATCTGGACGGTCGACACCGGGAGCCGGGCCAACTACATCAGTCCCGCCTGGTACGACCTCGTGGGCGGGGCGCCCCCGGACTGGCTGGGCCACCACTGGCGCCAGCTGATCCACCCCGACGACCGGGCCGACATGGCCCAGCGATGGGCGCAGTGCCGCCAGGACGGCTCCACCTTCCAGGGCACCCGGCGCATCCGTGCCCGCGACGGCAGCTGGCACACCACGACCTACCGGGCCAACCCGGTGCGCGGGGAGGACGGACGGGTCATCTTCTGGGTCGGCGTGGACACCGACATCACCGACCTGATGGCGCAGGAGGCTGCGCTGCGGCTGGTCAACGAGCAGCTGGAGGCGTTCTCCTATTCGGTTTCGCACGACCTGCAGTCGCCGCTGCAGCGCATCGGCGCCTTCGCGCAACTGCTGCAGCAGGAACTGGGGCCGGACCTGGAGGGCACGCGGGCCGCCCACTTCCTGCAGCGCATCCGCGCCAACGCCGGGGAGATGGTGCAGCTGGTGCAGGGGCTGCTGTCGCTGGCGCGCGTGTCGCGGGCCGAAGTCGTGCGCGGCCGGGTCGACCTGAGCTGCCTGGCGGCGGAAATCCTGCAGCGCCTGAAAGCCGAATCGCCCGGGCGCGACGTGCGGTGGCAGGTGCAGCCCGGCCTGGTGGTGCTGGGCGACGTGCGGCTGATGCGCTCGGTGATGGAGAACCTGCTGGGCAATGCCTGGAAGTTCAGCTCCGGCGCGGCACCGGCCGAGATCGTGTTCGGGACTTCCGGCGCGGGCGAGTTCTTCGTGCGCGACAACGGCGCGGGCTTCGACATGGCCCACGCCGGCAAGCTGTTCGGCACCTTCCAGCGCCTGCACCGCCAGGACGAGTTCCCCGGCACCGGCGTGGGCCTGGCCACCGTCGCCCGTGCGGTGAACCGCCAGGGCGGCAGGGTGTGGGCCGAAGCCCGGCCCGGCCTCGGCGCGACCTTCTGGTTCACCATGCCGGTGCCCGGGTAGGCGCACGGGAACCCCGGCCGCGGCGCGGGACCCAACGGTCTTTTTCCAGGAGTGCCCGCGCATGAGCCCGTCCGAAACCCAGGCCGTCGTCACGCTCAGCCTGATGGCGGCGTTTGCCGACGGCGGCAAGCACGACCGCGAACGGGAGGAAGTCAGGCGCATTGCCGAAGGGCTGGCGCACGCCGACGCCGTGCACCTGCCCACGCTGGTGCAGGACGTGCTGATGAAGCGTGTGGCGGTCGGCCAGGCCGCGGCGGCACTGCAGTCGCCGCAGGCGCGGCAACTGGCCTACGAGATGGCGGTGTGCGTGTGCGATGCCGACGGCGTGCAGTCCGTGCCCGAGCAGCGGTTCCTGGCGCAGTTGCGTTCCTCCCTGGGGCTGGACGACGCCGGCGCGCAGCAGTTCACGGACGATGCGCAGGCGCTGGCGGCGGCGCCGCTGGAAGGCCCCATGCCCGATGCCGGCGTGCGCGCGGCGCCGTCACCGGTGCAGCCGGTGGGCGGTCGCCCGTCCACCCTGGCCGAGGCCGAGCTCGACCAGATGATCCTCAATGCCGCGATCACCAACGGCGCGCTGGAGCTGCTGCCCGAGTCGCTGTCGACGCTGGCCATCATTCCGCTGCAGATGCGGCTGGTGTACCGGATCGGCCAGTCGTACGGCTACGAACTGGACCAGGGGCACGTCAAGGACTTCCTGGCGACGGTGGGCGTGGGCCTGACCTCGCAATACCTCGAGCAGGCCGGCCGCAAGCTGCTGGGTGGCCTGCTCGGACGGGTCGGCGGCGGGCTGCTGGGTGGCGTGGGGCGGCAGGCGGTGAGCTCCGGCATGAGTTTCGCGGCCACCTATGCGCTGGGCCACGTCGCGCGGCGCTACTACGCCGGTGGACGGACCTTGTCGTCGCAGATGCTCAAGGAGGCCTATGCCGGCATCGCCGGCGAAGCGCAGGACCTGCAGGCGCGCTACCTGCCGCAGATGCAGCAGCAGGCGCGCACGCTGGACGTCGGCAAGGTCCTGGCGATGGTGGGCGGCCGGCGCTGAGGGTCTGCTGGCGCCCCCCGCTCTCGGGGGAGGGCGAAAGACGAGAGCTCATTCGTGCGCGGTCAGCGCGCGCCAGCGCTCCTCGCCGAGCCAATCGCGGAACGCGATGGCGCCCGGCGGCGTGAGGTCCAGCCCGCGCGTGCCGGGCTTGGGCCGCAGCCAGCCCTGCGCCAGGCAATGCGAGCAGAGCAGGGCGCCGAAGCGCCCGGCCAGGTGCATCTTGCGCTCGCCCCAGTCCAGGCAGGGGCGGCAGGGTGGACGGCTGCCACGGCCTGCGGCTGCGAGAGCCTCCATCGGCAGGCCCAGCGGGTGCAGGGCATGGCCGGCGCGGTCGGTGAGCGCCGCGGTGTCGTCCTCGATCACCACGGCGCCGTCCTCCACCAGCCGGTCGGCGATGGCCACGGCGATCCCTCCGGCCAGGTGGTCGTAGCAGGTGCGCGCCAGCCGCAGGGCGGCGTCGCGCGGGCCGGTGACCACCCGGCGCGGCGCCGGCTGCGACTGCGCCGCGAGCTGCATGATGCTTTCCAGCAGGCGCGCCACCTCGGGCGTGGCCAGCCGGTGGTAGCGGTGGCGGCCCTGGTGCGCCACCCGCAGCAACCCGGCCTCGACCATCAGCGACAGATGGCGGCTGGCGGTGGCCGGCGTGATGCGGCCGGCGTCGGCCAGCTCGCGTGCGGTCAGCGCGCGGCCGTCCATCAGCGCCATCAGCATGCCGGTGCGCGCCGGTTCGCCGACCAGCGCGGCGATCCGGGCGACCTGGTTGGTGTTCATGCATTCGAGTGTGCAGCAGGGCGGCCGGCCGTGCTTCGCTCCGCAGCGAAGCCGGGCCCCGGGCCTGCCGCGCACGATGGCGGCCTCGCATCCACCGGGACACGACCATGACCCTCACCTGCTTCATCCGCTACCAGATCGATCCCTTCCAGCGCGAGGCCTTCGCCGAATACGCCCGGCAGTGGGGCCGCATCATCCCGCGCTGCGGCGGGCGGCTGGCCGGCTACTTCCTGCCCCATGAAGGGACCAGCGACATCGCCTGGGGCCTGGTCGCGTTCGACAGCCTGGCGGCGTACGAGGCCTACCGGGCGCGGCTGAAGGCGGACGCGGAAGCCCGCGCCAACTTCGAGGTGGCCCAGCGGCTGCGCTTCATCCTGCGCGAGGAGCGCAGCTTCTGCGAAGCCGTGCCGGGCACGCTCGCGCGCGGGCTGGACCTGGACGAGGTGCGCCCATGATCGCCGTCATCTTCGAAGTGATTCCTCGCGCCGGGCGGCAGCAGGCCTACCTGGATACCGCTGCGGTCCTTGGACCGCTGCTGGAGCAGGCGGACGGATTCCTCTCGGTCGAGCGCTTCCAGAGCCTGTCGCAGCCCGGCAAGGTGTTGTCGCTGAGCTTCTGGCGCGACGAGGCCGCCGTCGCCCGTTGGCGCGGGCTGCACGCGCACCGCCTGGCCCAGGAGCGGGGCCGTGCCAGCGTGTTCGAGGATTACCGCCTGCGGGTGGCCAGCGTGTTGCGCGACTACGGCATGGCCGAGCGAGGCCAGGCGCCCGAGGACTCGCGCGCCCACCACGGCCGCTGACGGGCCGTTGCGCCGGCCGCGGCGCCGGCCGGGCGGAGCGTCCGCGCACCGGCTGTCGATTTCGGGGTCGCCCGTTCGTCGTCGGGCCAGGCGGGCGCGCGAATTGCCGGGTGCCCGTCGCTTTTCCAACGAGCAGGAGAAACGCGATGCCCAGTCTCGACAGCTACATCTTCTTCGACGGCCAGTGCGCGCAGGCGATGCGCTTCTACGAGCAGGTGCTCGGCGGGCGCATGGAGACTTTCATGACCTACGCCCAGTCGCCCGACCCCGCCGCCTGCCCGCCCGGCTCGGCCGACCGGATCATGCATGCCTGCCTGGTGCTCGACGGCGAGCGCCGGCTGATGGCCTCGGACTCGCCGGCCGGCCAGCACAAGCCGATGGGGGGCTTCAGCCTGGCGCTGAAATACCCGACCGCCCAGGAGGCGCGCCGCATCTTCGATGCGCTGTCCGCCGGCGGCTCGGTGATCATGCCCATGGGCAAGACCTTCTGGACCGAAGCCTTCGGCATGTGCGCCGACCGCTTCGGCACGCCCTGGATGGTGGGCGGCGGCGAGCAGGCGCAGTGACGGACCGGCTCAGGTCCGCAGCTTGCGGCCGAGCTGGCCTTCGACCGCATCGACCTTGCTGCGCAGGCGCGAGGCGTCGCCGGCCCGGTAGTCCATCTTCAGGTTCATCCCGATGCGCGGGCAGTCGGCCTGCAGCGCGTGGAAGCAGGCGCCGACCACCGCCATGACCTCGTCCCAGTCGCCTTCCAGGAGGGTGCCCATGGCGGTGAGCTGGTAGCTGAGGCCGCTTTGGTCGACGATGTCCAGGATGCGGGCCACCCAGGGACTGAGGCTCTCGCCGCCGCTGGTGGTGGTGGGCGACATCGCGAATTCGAGGAGGACCATGGGCATTCCTTGCTGGGAAGCGGCGATCTTGCCACCCTCGGAGGCGGCCGGCGCACGGGCCGACCGGCTTCAGGTCGGCCGCGGCCGCGCCGGCGCGGTGCCCGTGCCGGCGGGAGCCGGCTGCGCGGGGCGGGTCCAGCGCCGCAGCAGCGGCTGCTCCACGGCATGCCAGCCGAGCGCCGCCAGGGCCACGGTGGCCGGGACGGCGACCAGCAGGGCCTGCCAGGGCTCCAGCTCGCTGTGTTGCCCCAGCAGGAACAGCACCGGCAGGTGCCACAGGTAGATGCCGTACGACACCTTGCCCAGGTACAGCGCGCCGGCGGCCAGCACCCCCTTCTTCGGCGGCGGCCAGCCGCACAGCGCCAGCACCAGCAGTGCCGCGCACGCGGCCAGGGCCGTGCGGAAGAACACCGCCATCGCCGGCCACTCCCAGTAGTCCCAGGCCTGCTCCAGCGAGACGACTGCCCACCCGCCCAGCGCGGCCAGCGCCAGCAGGGCGCAGCGCCGGCGGGCGTCGGCCGCGAGGCGGCGCAGGAAGGCCTGGCCGCTGGGCGCGCGGACGAACCGGGCCAGCAGCAGCCCGATCGCGAACTCGTCCAGCATGCCGGGCAGCTGGGTCTGCGCCATGTACGCGACGTCCTGCGGGCCCGGCTGGTACAGGGTCCAGGCGCCCCAGCGCCAGGCCCAGGCGATGCCGATGGACGCCAGCGCGATCGACCCGGGCCGCGCCCGTCGCAGCCATGGAGCCGCCAGCGCCATCAGCAGGTAGAACTGCATCTCGGTGGCCAGCGACCAGTTGGGCCCGTTGATCGCACCGTACCAGTCGAAGAACAGGTTGTGCACGAACAGCAGGTGCGCACCCAGGTTCGGCCAGAAGTCGGCCCGCTGGATCAAGGACGGTTCCACCAGCGCCACGTAGGCCAGCAGGGTCAGCACGTGCAGCGGCACGATGCGCGCCAGCCGGGCCCGCAGGAAGCCGGCGCGAAAGCCGCTGCCGTGCGCGTCGATGCGGCTGAACGCCGACAGGCCGATCACGAAACCGGAGATGACGAAGAACAGGTCCACCGCCATCCAGCCGCCGCGGAACCAGGCCAGCGGGCCGCTGGCGGGGAACCCGGTCCAGTCCCAGTGGGCGATGAGGTGGTAGACGAGGACGCTGAGGGCCGCGAACGCGCGGGCGGCGTCGAGCCAGGGGAAGACGGTCATTTCCTGCGCCGCCGGCGGGCCGGTCGATTCGCATCGGAGGGCCGCTCGCGCGGGGATGGCGCGGCGGCGCGCTCCAGCCATTGCAGCGCCTCGATCAGCTCGATGAAGCGCCGCAGGTAGTCGGGGCTCAAGTCGCCCATGCGCTCCAGCGATCGCAGCACCAGCGCGTGCGGGTTGAGCGGACCGGCGTTCGCGGGCGAGCGCGCGACGGCCTGCTGCAGCCGGTCGCCGGTGCGGTGTCGCTCCCAGGCCTGGCGGAAGCGTCGCACGCTGCCCAGTTCGTCCGGGTGGTCGCCTTCGGCGCGGCGTGCCGCGGTGGCGCGGCGGATGTAGGCGTTCAGTTGCGCCAGGGTCCGCGGCGGGTCGTCGCGGGTCGATGGGGCTTCAGCCATTCGGGCCCCCCGGCCGGGCTCCCGCCGCCCGCGGCACCGGCGCCATCTCCACCCGCCGGTTCAGCGCGCGCCCCTTCTCGTCGGCGTTGGACGCGACCGGCTGCTCGGCGCCGAAGGCCGCCGAGAACACCTGCGACCGCGGCATGCCGTCCTCGATCAGCGCCCTCGTCACGGTCAGCGCGCGCTGCGCCGACAGCTCCAGGTTGTCCTGGTAGCGGCGATTGCCGTCCTGGACCGGCGTGCCGTCGGTGAAGCCGCTGACCATCAGCAGTTCGTTGCGCTCGCCCAGGTACACGCGCAGGGGATGCACCAGGCTCCTGAGCAGCTGCCGGCCCTCGGGCCGCAGCTGGTCGGAGTTGACCGCGAACAGCACGCTGCCGCTGATGCCGATGCGGCCGTTGTCCACGGTGATGCGGCCGCTGGCCAGCGGCACCGCCAGCGCCTGCTCCAGCGCGATGCGGCGCTGCTCCTCGATGCGCCGCTTCGCGATTTCGGCTTCCAGGCTGGCCGCCAGGTCCATCTGGCCGACCAGCACGCCGATCAGCACCAGGACGAAGGCGCCCAGCAGGCCCGACATCAGGTCGGCGAACACCGTCCAGGCGGGCGCGACTTCCTGCGCCGCGGCGTCGCTGTCGTCCAGGCCGATCACGGGGCGCCTGCCTCCGCCAGCGCCGCCGGCCGGGCCTTGCCCTGCAGCTGGCGCAGGCTGTCCAGCAGCCCCTGCTGCGAGGCGATGCTCAGGTCGATGACCTCGCGCGCCTGCGCCACGTAGTAGGCCAGCTGCTCGTCGCTGCGCTCGGTGGACCGGCACAGCGAGGCTTCCACCCGCTGCAGCGTGTCGGCGAGCTTGTCGTGGCTGGCCTGGAAACGGCGCACGCTCTCGCCGAAGGATTCGGCCACGCCGGCCAGCTGCACCGCGCCGGCGCTGACGTGCGCCGCCATCTCCGTGGCCCGGCCGGCCTGCGCGTCCAGCGCCTGCCCGAAGCGTGCCTGGGCCTGCTCCAGCACCGACGTCGCGGTGCCGGCCAGCGCGTCGATGGCGGTGCGCTGCTCGCCCGAGGCCTGCTCCAGCGATTGCAGCAGCGCGCCCAGCCGCTCCAGCAGCACGGTGCGTTCCTGCAGCGCGAGGTTGTCGCGCCCGGCGACGCGGCTCATCTCCTCGTGCAGCTGCGAGATCACGCCGGCCGCCGCCTGCGGCACCTCGGCGGCGGTGTCCAGCAGCCGCGTGAGCGGCGCCTCCAGCGCCGCGCCCAGCGTGGCCAGGTGCTGCGCGACGGCGCCTTGCAGATCGGACAGCCGCCGGACCGCCGCATCGCCGCGCTGGTGCTCCTCCTCGCGCAACGCCGCCAGCTGCCGCGCGGCCGTGGCCTGCCATTCGCCCATCCGGTGCACGGCGGCTTCGCCGCGGCGGCCTTCTTCCTGCCGCAGCGCGGCGAGTTCGGTGCGCCACAGGGACGCCATCTCGTCCATGCGCTCGCGGTGTCCCTGCTCGGCCGTCGCGAACCGGCCGGCAAGGGCCTCCGCCTGGGCCTGCGCCACCTCGCCCAGCCGCCGCTGCAGGCCCTGCGATTCCTGCACCAGCTGCCCCATCGCCGACTGCACGATCGGCCGGAGGGTCTCGCCGGTAGCCTGCGCGCTGGCGGCCAGGTTCTGCTGCAGCGAGGCGCCCACGCTGCGCGCCAGTTCCGCGTACGCCGCCGTCACCTCGCGCTGCAGCTGCGCCTGCCGCTCCAGCAGCTGCGCATCGAGCTGCTCGCTGCGGCGCTCGATGCGTTCCATCATCGCCTGCAGCGACTCGGCGACTTCGGGCAGCAGGCGCGATTGCGACTGCACGGCGCGCAGGGTTTCCTGGCGCTGGTGCGCCAGCGAGAACGGCAGCAGCGCGCCGGCGGCCCTGGCATCCAGCAGCCGCGCGGCCTCCAGCCGCTCGCGCCGCGCGATCGCCGACATCAGCCCCAGCAGGGCCGACGCCGCCACGCCGGCCACCGAGGTGCCGAACGACAGGCTCAGGCCCCGGATCGGCTCGGCCAGCGCGGCGCGGATCGCCTGCACGTCGGTGGAGCCCTGCAGCGCGAACACCGTCCCCTTGAAGGTGACCACCATGCCCAGGAAGGTGCCCAGCATGCCCAGCATCACCAGCAGCCCGACCAGGTAGGGCGTGAGCGCCGGGCCGGGCAGCGCGCCGCGCTCGCCTTCGATGCGCTGGCGCACGGCGTCGCGCAGGCTCTCGGGCACGCGCGCCAGCCAGTCGGCCAGTGCGGCGGGCGGCGCCGACAGGCCGTCCAGCGCGGCGCGCAGCGTGCCGGTGGCGGCACGGAACTGCCGCAGTTCATTCGCTCCGATGACGTAGGCGGCCGCGATCACGGCCGTCATGGCCAGCGCCAGCGGGCTGGTGCCGACGAAGCCGCTGGCAACCCAGCCCAGGGCGAGCAGGCCGAGGCAGAAGGCCAGTCCGAAGATTCGATTGCTCATGCTTGTTGGAGGTGTTCGTTGCGGACCGCGTCCAGCAGCCCGGCTGCGGGCAGCAGGCGCAGGTCCAGTTCGGCCAGCAGGGCGTTGCGCCAGTCCTCGCCGAAGGCGTGCAGCCAGTGGCCGGGCGGCCCGGCCGCTCCAGGGTCGCCGGGGCCGGTCGGGAGCAACTGCCTGAAACGGCGCTCCAGCCGGGCGACGGTGGTGGCCAGGAGCTTCTGCCCACGCACGGCCAGCACGTCTTCCAGCGCGGCGTCCAGTTCGGCCAGTTCGCGCAGCCGCGGCGACAGCCGCCGCATCGTCTGCCGCAGGTGGTCGCGCAGGGCCGATGCCATCGGCTCCATCTGGCGCTGCAGTTCCAGGTGGCGGTGGCGGAAGGGCGCGTAGCCGATGTCCGGATCGCCCGCCTGCAGGTTGGCGAGGGCGAGGGGGTCTTGCCCGATGGCGCGGGCCAGCACGCCGTGCACGCGCCGGAAGTCCTCGTCCAGCGCGCGGATCGTGGCGGCGGCGGTCGGCGGCTTGCGATCCGCGGCGGGCGGCGCCTGCACCGGCTGCTGCGCCGCCTGCAGCCGGATCGCCTCCAGCGGGCCCACCCACAGGCTGGTGCGCTCGGCGAAGTCCAGGCCCGACCGGTCCGCCTCCACGGGCGTCCAGTGGCCGAGCAGGCGGACCAGCCGCGATGTGCCGAACGTGCTGTGCAAGACAACGATCCTCTGTGCCTGGCCGGGCGATGCGGGTCCTCGTGGTGGTCCGGGTGGGCGCAGTGCCCGTGCGAAGTGGGCCTGCAAGGCCCGGGAGCCGGAGCCCGGCTCGGCCCGCGATCCGAGGCGGCAGCCTGGCGGCGGGGTCCGTATTAGAAACGATCCGGCTGGGTTGGCCGGCCCCGCTGCCGTGCCAGGGGCCAGGCCCGTGCATATGTCGCGTCGGGAGGCCGCCGCGGTGCGCGCCGGATGGCCGGGTTCGAGGGTTTTGTCAAAAAAAGCAACCAGGTGGTTGCGTAAATTTGGAAGCCGGCGCAGAATTCATGCAACGATCCAGTTGCGTTTCTTCATTCCTCCCACCCCACCCCAAGGAGACCCGCCATGAACGAGCCCCAGTCCAGCGACCGCATCGAGCGCAGCATCCTCATCGACGCGCCGCGCGCCCGGGTGTGGCGGCTGTTGTCCGACGCCGAGGCGTTCGGGCGCTGGTTCGGCGCCGACCTGCGCGGGCAGGCCTTCGCGGCTGGCCAGGTGGCGCGCGGGCCGATCACCATCGAGGGCTACACCCACATCCTGTTCGAGGTGAGGGTCGAGCGCGTGCAGCCCCAGGAGTTGCTGGCGTGGCGCTGGCACCCGTATGCGGTCGACCCGCAGGTGGACTACAGCGGCGAGGAGCCGACGCTGGTGACCTGGACCCTGCACGATGCCCCGAACGGCGCCACGCTGGTGAAGACCGTGGAGTCCGGTTTCGACAAGGTGCCGCCACAGCGCCGGCTGGAGGCCTTCCGCATGAACTCGCGCGGCTGGGACGCCCAGTTGCAGAACATCCGCCGCCATGCCGAAGCCGCGGGCTGAATCCGCGAACGCCGATCCGGGCGGCGCCGCGCCGACTGCCGCGCCGTCGCAGCTCGCCCAAGTGTTCTTCGCCCTGGGCGATGCCACGCGCCTGCGCCTGGTCGCGGTGCTGTGCGCCGGCGGCGCGTTCTCCATCACCCAGCTCACCGCCAACACCGACATCAGCCGCCAGGCGGTCACCAAGCACCTGCAGGTGCTGGCGCAGGCCGGGCTGGTGAAGGACCTGAAGATCGGCCGCGAGCGGCTGTGGCAGTTCGATCCCACGCAAGTGGAGGCCGCGCGCCGGACCCTGGAGGTCATCGGGCGCCAGTGGGAGGCGGCACTGGCCAAGCTGAAGGCCTTTGCCGAAGCGGGCGAGCCGCCGGGCGAGGCTCCGGCGTCCCCGGGTCAGCCGTCCAGTTCCGGGTAGTGCCGGAAGATGCCCTGCTCGTTGAAGGCGATCCGCCGCTCGCTCGCCAGGTAGGCGCGCAAGCAGCGGTGGGTGGCCACGCCGGCGTGCAGCGCGGCCACCCGCGGCACCTTCTTCAACACACGGCGCGCCGCCCTGGGGAAGGCGTACTGCAAGCCGTCCACGACCTGGAACAGCGACAGGTCGGCATAACTGAGCCGTCCGCCGACGAGATGGGGCATCGCAGCGCCTTCGTTGCGCGCATTGCGCTCGAGCACCGCCTCGAACCAGGTCATGAACTTCGGCAGCCGGCTCCTGCGGAATTCGGCGGTGCGGCGCTGCGCCTCCGCCTGCTGGTCCCCGTAGTAGGCCGACCGCGATCGGGTGGTGCGTGTCGTGCACCTCGGCGACGAAATCGGCGATCGTCAGCTGGATCTGGTGCGTCCAGAGCGCATCGGCTTCGCGCTTGCCCACCAGCCCCAGCCTGGGCCCCAGGTGGAGCAGGATCGCCGCGGTCTGCGCCACCACCACCTTGCCGTCGACCAGGAAGGGCGGCGCGAACGGTGGCCGCCGCACTTCGGGTGAGGCCAGGTAGTCCGCCATCGCGTCCATGCCGCCTGGCTCGCGCGCGACATCGACATACGGTGCGCCGGCCGCCTCCAGGGCGAGCCGGACGAATTCGCCGCGGCCCTGGATGGTGGGCCAGTAGTGCAGTTCGTAGGGCATGGGTGCCTTTCGTGGTGCGCGCATGGTGACATGGGACGCCGTGCCCGCCCGGTACGGTGCCACGCTGCCCGGTGCACGAAAGCGCGGCGCGCTGAGCCAGCTGCAGGGGATCCGGTCAGCCGCGCACCGCCTGTGCAGCGGCTGCGGTCCTACACCGCGCCGGCCGATGCAGCGGGACCATTGGCCCATGAATCCGTCCCGCCATCGCCGCCTGCTGCTCGTGTCCTTCGCCGCCCTGCTGGCGGCTTGCGCCGGCGCGCCGCCCCCGGCGACCGTGCAGGTCTTCACCGGCCCGGTGCAGGTGCCGGCCGGAACCGGCTATCGCTTCGAGCGCCTGCCCTCCCAGGCCGTCCAGCCGCGGCAGGGCGAACTGGAGGCCGCCGCCGAGGTGCTGCTGGCGCGCGCGGGGCTGCGCCGCGACGACGCCGCGCCGCGCCTGTCGGTGCAGCTGGGGGCCAGCCAGGACCCAGCGGCCTATGGCCCCTGGGGCGGGCCGTATGGAGGCGGGCCGACGGTCGGCGTGGGCATCGCGGGCGGCAGCGGAGGCGGCAGCGGCATCGGCATCGGGCTGGGCTTTCCGATCGGCGGCACCGGCGTGCGGGCGTCGCAGCGGGTGGACGTGCAGATCCGCGACCTGGCCGCGGGCCGGGTGGTGTTCCAGTCCCAGGCCAGCGGCAGCTCCGGCGCCAGCCCGGTGGCGCTGCTGCAGGCCGCCTTGCGCGACTTCCCGATCGCGCAGCCCGGCACGCGCCAGGTACCCCTCGGGGAGGCCGCGGTGCGCTGAGCGCGGCCCTAGGCGATGCGACCGAACCAGAGCACGGACAAGCCGCCCGCGGCCAGCGCCAGCAGCGCCGACGCGAACGACAGCAAGCCGGCCAGTTCGGTCTCGCGCGCCTGCAGTTCCAGCCGCGAGCCCAGGTTCTCGTAGACGCCGCGCAGCGTCTCGGCCGTGCCCGCGTGGTAGTACGCGCCACCGGTCATGCGCGCCACTTCGCGCAGCGTCGGCTCGTCCAGCTGGACGTAGATCGGCAGGCCCTCCGGCGTCGTGGCATCGCCGGCGGTCCCCAGCCCGACCACGTAGATGCGCACGCCGCGCTCGGCGGCCATCCCGGCCGCCTCGAGCGTCTCGACGCCCATGGTGCGGCGGCCGTCGCTCAGCAGGATGATGGCCGCGGAGGTGTACGAGCCCGGCGCCACCGGCTGGACCGGGCCGGGCGGCGGCCTGGCGCTCTCGTCCAGGCTGCGCCCTTGCGGATTTCGGCCGAAGCCCACGCCGCCCGCCTCGATGCCGTGGTCCGGGAAGAGTTCCGCCAGGCACAGCAGGATGGCGTCGCCCACGGCCGTTCCCATCTGCATCTGGAATCCGTCGATGGCGGCGGCCAGCGACGCCCGGTCGAGCGTCGCCCGCTGGGCGACGTGCGCGCTGCCGGCAAAGGTGACGAGCCCGACTTCGATGCCCCCGGGCACGTTGTGCAGGAACACCTTCGCGGCCTCCTGCGCCGCCTCGAAGCGGGTCGGGTGCACGTCGGTGACGCGCATGCTGAGCGACACGTCCATCGCCAGCAGGATGGTCGAGCGCGCCCACGGCAGCGTCACCCGCGCCACCGGTCGCGCGGCGGCCAGCAGCAACCCCGCGCAGGCCAGCCAGAGCAGCGCCGGTGGAAGGTGGCGCCGCCAGTGGCGCCCGTGCGCCGCTTCGCGCGCGATGCGCAGGCTGCTGTAGCGCAGGGCCGCCAGGTGCCGGCGCCGCAGCAGCCAGAGGTAGGCCACCGGCAGCAGCGGCAGCACCGGCATCAGCCAAAGGGACTCGGGCCACAGGAAGAACATCGGCGGCGCCCGTGGGTCCTCGTGTTCAGCCCGGCTCCGCATCCGGCGCCGGCAGGCGGGGTCACGAGGTGCCCCGCACGCGACGAAATCGTGCCGGGGATGGAGGGCGTTGGCAATCGCGATGTGCGGCCGAGCAGGCGGCCTTTCCGCCATTGCCGTGCATGTCCGCGGGTGCCATCCCATCGGGAGCCGACACAATGAGCCTCGTCCACGGGAGCCCGCATGAGCCGACTGTTCGAACCACTGCAACTGGGCGCGCTGCGCCTGCCCAACCGCATCGTCATCGCGCCGATGTGCCAGTACTCGGCCGAGGAGGGCAGCGCGACCGACTGGCACCTGATCCACCTCGGCCACCTGGCGCTGTCGGGTGCCGGGCTGCTGATCATCGAGGCGACCGCGGTGTCGCCCACTGCCCGCATCTCGCCCGCCGACCTGGGGCTGTACAGCGACGCGAACGAACGCGCGCTCGGCCGGGTGATCGCCGCGATCCGCGCGCATTCGCCCATTGCGGTGGCGGTGCAGCTCGCCCACGCGGGGCGCAAGGGATCCAGCCGTGCGCCGTGGGACGGCGGCGCGCAGATCCCGCCCGGCGACCCGGACGGCTGGATCGCCGAAGCGCCCTCCGCGGTGCCGCACTCGCCGGCCGAGCATGCGCCGGCCGCGCTGGACGCCGCCGGCCTGGCCCGCGTTCGCGACCAGTTTGCCGGGGCCGCGCGCCGCGCCGTGCGGCTCGGCCTGGACGGCATCGAGCTGCACCTGGCGCACGGCTACCTGCTGCACGAGTTCCTCTCGCCGCTGGCCAACCACCGGACCGACGCCCATGGTGGCAGCCTGCAGAACCGCATGCGGTTCCCGCTGGAGGTGTTCGACGCGGTGCGGGCGGCCGTGCCTGCGGGCATGCCGGTGTGGGTGCGCGTGTCCGCCACCGACTGGGTGCCGGGCGGCTGGGACCTGCCCGACAGCATCGCACTCGCGCGCGAGTTGAAGGCCCGCGGCTGCGCGGCCATGCACGTCAGCAGCGGCGGCGTCTCGCCGCAGCAGAAGATCGCGCTGGGCCCGGGCTACCAGGTGCCTTTCGCCGAACGCATCCGCGCCGAAACAGGTCTGCCGACGGTCGCCGTCGGCCTGATCACCGAACCGGCGCAGGCCGAGGCCATCGTCGCCAGTGGCCAAGCCGACGCGGTGGCGCTGGCGCGCGCCATGCTGTACGACCCGCGCTGGCCCTGGCGCGCCGCGGCCGAGCTGGGTGCCCAGGTGCAGGCACCCAGGCAGTACTGGCGTTCGCAACCGCGCGAGCACAAGGACCTGTTCGCCGGCTTGGCGTTCGGGCAGCGGTAGCCGCGGAAGGCTCGGCGGTCGGCCGGCACGGCAGGAGCAATGTCCCAGGGATTGCGTGCAACGGTCCGGCAGCCTTGGGCTAAAACGAGCGGTCTCCCAACCAGCGAGGCCAACCGATGATCACCAATCCCCAGTCCCGCACCAACATCCACGAGATCGCCGACGGCATCTACCGCATCAACACGCCGATCGACTTCCCGGACGGCAACGGCTTCAGCTTCAACCAGTACCTTGTGCTGGACGACGAGCCGCTGCTGTTCCACACCGGCCCACGCAAGCTGTACGGGCTGGTGCGCGAGGCCATGGCCGCCGTCATGCCGGTGGAGCGCCTGCGCTACGTGGGCCTGTCCCACTTCGAGGCCGACGAGTGCGGCTCGCTCGACCTGTGGCTGGCCGCCGCGCCGCAGGCCGTACCGGTCTGCAGCCGCATCGCGGCGATGGTGTCCGTCTCCGACGTCGTCGACCGCACCCCGCGCGCGCTGGCCGACGGCGAGCAGCTCAGCCTGGGCCGGCACACCCTGCAATGGCTGGACACGCCGCACGTGCCGCATGGGTGGGACTGCGGGCTGATGATGGACGCGTCGACCGGCACTTTCTTCTGCGGCGACATCCTCACCCAGCCGGGGCACGGCGATCGGGCGCTCACCGAGGCGGACATCCTGGGGCCGAGCGAGGCCTTCCGCCAGCCGATGGACTACTACGCCCATGCGCCGCAGACCGCCGAGGTCCTCGGGCGGCTGGCGCAGCTGAGGCCGACCACGCTGGCGTGCATGCACGGCAGTGCGTGGCGCGGGAATGGGGCGGTGCTGCTGCGGCACCTGGCCGAAGCGGTTGCGGCCAAGCCTTGAGAGCCTGGCGCCGGCAGTGAAGCGGCCGCCCGACCTGCGCAGGACGGGCCCCGTGGACTATCGTTTCCGGGCGCTCGTCATCAGGTAGTCCTGCCGGATCGCATTGCCCTCGAAATGCTGCGCAACGAACCCGTCCAGCTCGGAGCGGAAAGCCGAGAGCCGCGCGGGGTCGTCCTCGAGCCCGGCGACGAGTTTGGCGACGGGCCCCAGCGTCTCCTCGATGCCCTTGCGATAGTGCTGCGGACTCAGTGCGGGGAAGATCATCACGCCGCGCCGGAAGGAGAGAGCCTCCACGGCCTCGCCCAGGCGCTGGCGGATCACACCGGGATCGCCCCACAGCGGCGGCGGCGCGGCCCCGGCGGGCGGTGGGACGTACCTGGCGACCAGCGCGAACATCTGGCCCACGTAGTGCTCGGGCGGCCACGTGGAAAAGGCGATGGTGCCACCCGGCCTCAGCACGCGCAGCATCTCGCCGACGGCGACCTCCGGCCGGGGAGCGAACATGTGGCCGAACTGGCTGACGACCACATCGAAGCCGGCGTTCTCGTAGGGCAGCGCCTCGACGTCGCCCTCGCGGAAATCGACCTCCACGCCGGCCAGGGCCGAATGCCTGCGACCGTGCTCGATGAGCGCCGGCGAAAGATCGAGGGCGCATACCTTCGCGCCGATCCGCGCGGCGGTCAGGGCCACCACGCCGGTGCCGCAGGCGACGTCGAGCACCGATTGCCCTGCGCGGATGCGCGCGTGGCGAACGAGTTCGGCCGCGGTCACCGTGGTGTGGGTCTCGAGCGGGGCGAACAGCGACCAGCCTTCGCGCTGCGACGCTTTCAGCTGGGCGAACGGATCAGCAGACATGGGCGAACTCCTTGCGCGAGAAAGGCGGGACGAGGATTGTTCGCTTCGCATGCCGGGCCCACAAGTGCGCCCCGCGTCCCGGAACGCGCCTTCGCACGGGCACGATGTCAAGCTCAGGCGGCTGGCTTGATGTTCTGGTTGACGCGGAAGAGGTTGCGCGGGTCGTATCGGGCCTTCACCGCCGCGAGGCGGGCGTAGTTGTCTGCGTAGGTCGCCTGCACACGGCCATCGGCCTCGTCGTCCATCATGAAGTTGACGTAGGCGCCCTCCATGTTGAACGGATGGATGGCCTTCCAGTAGGCGCGTCCCCAGCTCTTGAGCGCCTCTGCCTTGCCCGGGTCCGGGTCGATCCCTGCGATCACCATCGACCAGGTCGCGTCGCGCGTGTTCCAGGCCGTTGCATCCTTCTTGACGCGCTGCGCGGCGCCGTCGAGGGGGTACAGGTGCATCAGGCAGAAGTCGCTCGGCGCATCGGCCGCCTGTGCGATGTGGGTGTCGATGGCCGAGCCGGACAGTGTCTTGACGAAGTCGCCCTTCCAGTACCACTGCAGGCCTTTCGGGAAGAACGGATCGAACAACGCGTTGATCGCCGGGAACGGCATCTCGCCCATCCAGTTGAAGATGGGCGCAGGCAGCTTGCCGAGCAGCCCGGCCATGATCTTCTCGCCCTCGGCCGCGCTGCCGTTGTAGCTGCCGATGATGGCGCAGGCGCGTCGCCCCCAGTAGTCCTTCGGGAACGGGTCCATGGGGGGTACCGTCTTCAGGCCGACGAACACGCCCAGGTCCTCCGGCGCGGTGGGCAGGAAATCGCGGTAGGCGGACATGACCGCCTTGGCATGCGTGGCCTCCCAGAAGACCGGTCCCGCGTACACCATGCGGACCGGATGCGCCCTGAACAGGAAACTGGTCACGACGCCGAAGTTGCCGCCGCCCCCGCGCACGGCCCAGAACAGGTCGGGATGCTCGCGCTCGCTCGCCGTCACGAAGGTGCCGTCCGCCAGCACCATGTCCACTTCGAGCAGGTTGTCGATCGTCAGCCCGTACTTGCGCGTGAGGTAGCCGGTGCCGCCACCGAGGGTCAGGCCCGCTATCCCGGTCGTGGAGACGATGCCGAACGGCACCGCCAGGCCGAACGCGTGCGTCGCGTGGTCCACGTCACCCGATGTGCAACCCGGGTCCACCCGCACCGTCTTCGCCCCGGGATCGACGCGCACGCTCTTCATCAGGGACAGGTCGATCATCAGCCCGCCGTCGCAGCTGCCCAGGCCCGGGCCGTTGTGTCCGCCACCCCGGATGGCGATCAGCAGCTTTTGCTCGCGGCCGTAGTTGACCGCGGCAATGACGTCCGCTGCATCGACGCAACGGGCGATGACGCGCGGCTTCTTGTCGATCATGCCGTTGTAGAGGGCTCGGACGGCGTCGTAGTCGGTGTCTTCCGGTCCGACGACACGTCCGCGCAAGGCTTGCTGCAGGGCGGAAACGATCGGGTCTGGCATGGCGCTCTCCTCATCGATGGAGTGACGGGGTGGTGGCTGCCGCGCCAGGCGCCTCGAGGCCGCACCGGGTGCGGTCTGGAACTGCTGACGGGTGTCGCGGCAGGGGGCAATTTGCCCCAACGATGTAATCGCTGCGTTTCGTCATCGGCTTTTCTGTATTGGCCGTGTATCCAGGGTCAGCCGTGACTGCGGGCCGGCGGCGCCGCGGAGGGCTTGGCGAAGCTCAGTTCGTGCCCATCGGGATCCGTGATGTGGAAGTAGCGTTCGCCCCAGGTGGCGTCCATCGGGGCTGCCTGGGGTTGCAGGCCGGCCGCCAGGGCTTGGCCGTAGAGCAGATCGACATCCGCCACATGGAAGACGATCCGGCCCCACCAGGACCAGTCGCGTTCGCTGCCCTCCGTGGTGACATTGAGGCACCCGCTGCCTGCACTGAAGCTGCTGAAGGATGCAGAGGACCCGCCATAGCGCAAGGAAAATCCCAGCGCCAGGTAGAACTGCACCGAGCGCGCCATGTCGTGGGTCGCCAGCGTCACGGCACTGATCGACGTGATCAGGGCCGGACGACTGTCGCGTTCGATCGCGTTGCCCATGAGGCCTGACGTCGATGCCACCTTGGATGCCCCCGGTTCAAGAACGGCCAGTCAGCCTAGGCGGCGCACTCCGGGTTGTCCAACCTTGTTGCTTCTTGCAATGCACGGGTGCAGGGCAGACTACGGGGCGGACGGCAATGCAACCACCATGTGCCTGGCCCTGCTCCCGATGCGATCAAAGATGTACAGAGGATGCATGATTGACTAGACTCGCGCAGCAAGAAGGAGCAGGGCTTCCATGAGCATCCACAGAAACAGGCACCCGCAGCGCCGCAGGCGAATCGCAGGATGAGTGCGGCGGCATCCGCGCAACTGCGGGCAAGCGCAACGCTTGCGAGGCCCGGGAACGAGCCGCTTCCCCCCGATCCGGAGGCCCCCGAGGCGCCCGCACCCCGGGATGTCGCGCCGCATCCGCCACACGGCAAGGTGCAGGCCTGGACGGAGCTGCTGCGCACGCCCTTGCCTCACCTCGAAGCGGAAGCCTTTGCGCAATTGCACCCGGTCCGCGTGGACCAGGCGGACGGGGTCACCTTGCTTCGCATCCAGCCGGGCCAGGAGGTCAAGCGCGCCCTGGCGCCATGGACGCGCCGATTCGGCACGGTCGTGCCCGTCTTCACCAGCCTGGAAGCCGAGGCGAACGATCTGCTCGGCGCGCCCGAGGAGGCAGCGCGCTGGCTGCAGGAGCGTCCGCTGCTGTGCTGCACGGTGCCGGTGATGGATGACTTGTTGATAGCGGCCCGTGGAATGACGGCACAGGCCGCAACCTCCGGGATCACGCGCGCCGCGCGGGAACTGGCCTATGCCGCCGCCGCACTCGTGGTGGCCGCGTCCCAGCGCTGGCCCGGCGCGCAGATCCCGTGGGCCGATACGAAGAACCGGCCGACGCTGCGCCTGGTCGCGCAGGCCATCGATCTCGCGCTGGCGGCGCAGGACCACGCACGCGCGCTCGCGTGGATGCGATGGATGCTCGGGCGCGACGCGGACGACGCGCATGGCTGGCGCAGCGTCATGGACTCCTTGCGCCAGCCGGACGCATCCGAACCCTGAGAGAGCACTTGCCGTAGCCGCTCGATCAGAGGACGGCACGTTGCCAGCCCACGCAAGCGACGTCCGCTTCGGGTCGGAAGCAGCCATCGCGCTGCTACTGCGCGCGGAGGCTTTCAGGCTAGGCGCAGCGTCGCTGAATGACCGCTTCAGACTGATAGCCGCCGTTCGAGATGGGGCCAGCCAATGACAGCTTGGAAAGGAACCAGTCGTTCGGCGCGCCGACGATTCCGGCTACCAACTCGCATCGTCCAGGGCCTTCGAATTGACCGCAACTGTATTTAGGGCCATCGGAGGCGTCTTTTGGCCATGGATGGCCACCGATGGCGATCGACCTCGAAGCCTACTGTCGAGAGGCTCGAGCCAGGCACGCGCGGCACACGCTTAGGCCTTGTTGCCCGAAGCGGCAGGAGGGGATCGATCCATCTTCTGTGGACGGGACAGAACGATGGCGTCGACCACTCCGCGGACGCGGAGCAAGCCTTGGCGCAGCTCGGCATGCTCTTCGGTTCGTGCGGCATCATCCCAGATGAACGCAATGATGCTGGCGTAGCCGCTGCCGTCCTGCAGATAAGTGCTGGCATCGGCAGCGACCTCTTGAATGAGTTCGCTGAACGACTTTCCATCTTTGCGCGCGAACTTCACCTCGATGATGGCCCGCAGCGAAGGGATCGCGAGATCGGCGCGGGGATGGTGCTGGCCCAGCGACTTCAGCCACTCCTCGTCGTCAAGGTCCGGGAACACAGGCGCCAAAACGACCCAAAGCATGTCTTGGACGTGGTACTCGTTGTCGACGACCCAGCGCGCGAGGGCGGACCGCGGCGTTCTCGGCTTGGACTCCCAGACCCACCGCCGCATTGAGCGATTCAGCCCGCTCAGAACGTTGGCAACATCCGAGATGGAACTCGTACCAGTCCGCAGCGTGGACGATTCCCTGACGAGGAAGCCGAGTGCTGCAGCTTGAGTCGCGGCGCGGCTCATCCCGTCGTCCGCACCAGTCAGCCCGGCGATGAGGTCCCACGCCTCGGCCCGTGTGGCCGGCTCTGCCGTCAGCACACCCCTTGCTCCTAAGGCGACCCGAAGATCTGCCGCAATCTTGCCGACTGCAGATCGATCGCCGAGCACTTCAGCGGCGGCAGCGATCAGCGCTTCGTTCCAGTCTGCCGGACGATGCTGCTGCAACGATTGCGTCAGGAGGCCCTTGAGCCATGCGATTGCCTCGCCGCCCGCATCGGCGGTCGCCCGCAGGCCGATGGCGACGCCCAACAGCGCAAGGCCGTTGACTTCGAAGCCCGTTGCCCGGCCCGCGATGAAGTATTGGCGCTGTCGAAGCCACGCAACGCCGTCAGCAAAGCCCGACGCGTACGACGCGTCCACAGTGGTTGCATATCCTAGGAGGGCAACGATGTTGGACTGTCGCTGATCTGCCAAGCACACCGCTTCGCCTGCCAGCGCCTTGAGGAGAGCGAGCTGAACCGGGAGATCCTGTTGGACCCAGGCGGCGAAGCCGCGCGCCTGCGGAGGCTGACTGCTGTCGTCTGCCGCTGCGCGCGCCAGAGTCCTTCGAAGCGACCAGTGGTCGAGGTCCGTTAGAGAAACCATCGCGTTCTACTCACGGGGCCGAGCATCGTGTCGGGGTCCCAGTCGGGTACGTTGCGCAACCCGCTCAGTAGCCGCGCCATCAACTCCGAATAATGAATTGTGATCGGCAGCGGCGCCGGCGTGAACATGCGCCAGCTGTGGCACGAGAAGTCGAAGGCCTGGCGGGTCAAATACGTCATGTCTTGGAACGTCGATTGACGATGCAGGCGCAAGAGCGTCGGCATGGGGTGGCCGTCCCGGGCCTGTTTCAGGTCACGGCCGCCGGTGAAGAACAACAGGGTTTCTCGATCGCTGATCTGCGCCGAAAGCCCGCGCTCCGGCGCGAGAACTCCTTTCATGCCGTCTCGGCTCCGCGTTCCCTTACTGGCCTCGTCAAATATCGCGAACGGATGGTGGTCGACGATATGCAGGAACGCGAACTTCACCTGAGTCAGGCCGAGCTGCTGCACGACCTTGCCAACCGCCTCGGCTTCGCCATCTGCCATTTCCTTGAACACATGGAAGATCAAGCGCACATCATCCGAGCTGCGCCAGCCATCGGCGTTGCGAACCTGGGAGATCGACCGCTTCAAGGAGTCCAAGAGCGCTGAGGCGTAGCCGTCATAGTCCACGGCTGCTGTCATGTCGTCCAGCAAGTAGTTGCCGTCGCTGCTGAAGACCGTGGTCAGGCCGACGATTCGCTTCCGCTGCGCGAGCCTGTCCGACGTCAGGTCCTGCGAACCGATACCGATCACGAGTTCGTGCGCGCCTCTCGGCTGGGATTTCAGGAGCCAAGGGATGCCGCCAATCTTCGCGTAGGTGGCCACACTCATGTTGTTCAACGCGAACACCAACTGCTGGTTCGCGAAGTTCATCGTCTCGACGGTGATCTCTTGAACCGGGACGCGATGCTTCAGGAAGATGGCCTTGGTGGCGTAGTACGGATTCAGCTCGTCGCGCAGGTCCTTGAACTCCTGGTCGATCTGGACGATGGCCAGGCTCCACTCGAAGCCGCCATTCGTGGCGGCTGCGATCGCTTCACGGCACGCCGCCGCATAGTCGTTCGCGCGTTGTCCGCGGGCGGCGAACAACGTGATCTTCGCTGACTCCAGCATGTAGCGGCGCACGAATCCCTTCGCGTAAGGCGCACGTACCCATTCGCCCTTGCCCGTCTGGATTTCGGGCAGGCCTTCGAGGAACTTGGCCAAGAAGGCGTCGACCTGGCCTTCGTAGTGCGCCTGACAAACCACGGCAATGCGCAACTGCTTGGGGGTGAAGCTGCGGCGATCGTACGGCCCGTGTTGGTCCAGACCGCGCTCGTTCCAACGGTCCGTGCGCGTGCCGTCGGGATCAAACACCAGCAACGGCTTCTGAATCGCTTCGGTTCGTTGGCGCCAGGTGTTGGCAGCTTGCGAGATCATCTGTCCGATTTCGAGTGCTACGCCCGGCGCGAGCTCGAGGTCGAGGCCGCGGAGGTAGTCAAAGGTCCGTCGGATCAACTCCAGCCGTTGCGGTCCCGACAGATGATGTGCGGCTGCGTCGTCAGCTTGCTCGATGGCCCGGACGGCGCGACCCTTCAGCAAGTGTTCGATGCACCAATTGACGTTCTCCTTTCTTGGCTCAAGGAAGGCGTCCTGTAGGGCGATCCATTGAGGTCCATCGCCAGTGTCTTCAAGGATCAGTCTGCCACCGTCGACCCGTGCAACACGACCCGCGAGCTTGAACGAGTCGATCGTGCGCGGATCGTCCTCCAGGTGCTTTCGTGCAACGTATCGGCCGATCAGCGGGATATCGTGTTCAAGCAGCACGCGGCTGTCGGCGTCAATGATGTTGCGTGTTCGAACGCTGCAGAGGATGACGGTCTGCGGCTTGCTCCCGGTGGCCCATAACGTTCGTGTCTCGAATTCGAGCACGATACGGCGCTGCAGCCATTCCGGCAGTCCGGCGTCAGTCGGCAGCAAGTTCGCCGGCCGCTGCGAGAGCACTCTAAGCGGGTGCGCCGCGCGGATGACTGGCCGACCCAGACGCACGAATGTTCGAAGCAATGCGTCGAGTGCGAGAGGCGCCACCAGCCAATGGGCTTTGGACAGATCGACTTCATCGACCTGGTTGCCTATGCTCGCCAAGACGGCGTCCAGCGGAACGGATAGGATGCTGTTTCCGTCGACACCGCCCCTGCGAAAGAAGTACTGTCCGGCCCGCTCACGACGAAGTCCGGCAAGCGTCTCTTTGTCGTAGGGCTGTACGCCGACCAGCAGGTGGCTCCCTTCGGCGGGCCGGATGCGAACGGCATTGAGGATGAGCTTCGTCATCGTGGCAGCTGTCCCTTACCCTTCTTCCGTCTGTGCGGCATGAGCTACTGAGGTTGAGCCGCGCGACCCGCTGGAATCCAGCATTTCTGCAAGTTGGGCGCGGTCTAGCTCGAAGAAGTCCATGACCGCCCCGCAGATGGAGCGGGCTTCTGTGCTCAATGACGAGTAGGCCGGCAACCGGCGAAGATGGGCCGCCATCTCCAGATCCTGGGCGGCATCAAAAAGACTTCCGGTGCGGCCCATTTTCAGGGCGACTTCCGCGATCACGTCGGCCTGGAAGTCTTCCGTGTCACTGGCGATCTTCTCGCGCAACTGATTCGCCTGCGCCGCCCCGTTGGGGAGGTACTGGCGCACCACCTGCAGGGCAAGATCGAGCCGGCGCTTCGTTTCGGCGTGGTCCGATCCGTACCGAACGGTGTCTTCCACCTCCAGCTGCAATCGGTCTGCGGATTGATAGGCAGCTTGCGCGACGACGTAGTCGAGGCCAATGGCCGCTGCCGCGACGGACAGATAGAACCCTCGGGCTGCGAGCTGGCAAGTCGGCGAGCCCGGTGCTGCCGTCAATACCTGATCGGCAAAGTAGCCGGCACTGCGTAGTGCGACGTTCGCGCTACTGCCTCCGAAGGTGGTCAATAGAGCGGCAAGGGTGTCGTGTAGATGCGTACGCCACTTCTTACTGTCTCGGTTGCGATCCGCCTCGCCGATGAGCTTGCCAAGCTCTTCGCGGGTCAGTCGATGGGTGACCGTGGACTCGTCGATCACGACGGTCTGCAGGTCCACGACGGTGATGCGCAGGCGTCTGGCGAGCCGGCGCGTGGCCTCGCGGATGCCGGCCGATGCCACGTAGGCGCCATCGATCCCGAGGGCGTCGCGCGCACCGTAGGTCCAGAAGAGGCGCTCGACAAGCTTCGGCCTGGCCTTGTTCTTCGAATCGACGATGAAGCGACGGCGCTCTGCGCCAGCACCGCGCTCATACAGCCATACGTCGACATCGGTGATGTCTTCTTCGTCGTGGCGGAACGGCAAGCCACGCAGGGCGAAGAAGCCCATGTTGCGGAAGTGCGCGGCGAGTCCCTCTTCGGCGCGTCCGCCCTTGTCTGTTGCGACGGTCTTGATCATGCGCCCCCCTGTTCACGGAGCGTCTGCAAGATGTCCCCCGTATGCTTCCGGCTCGGCCGGTTCTGATTCCGTCTGAAAGTGGCCCGCGACTCCTCGGGGCCTGTGTAGCCCGACATCGCCGCGGACGGGATCGAGCCCAGTACCTGGTCGCTAGCGCCGCCGTGCAGCAACACTTGCTGCGCGACCTGGCCGATGTCGCGCTTTTGCAGCTTCATGAAGTACATGCCTCTCCCGGCTGGTCGCAGGCTGATGACGCGCCGAAGTTCGAGCACCTTGTAGTCTTGGCCGATCGCGGTCGCCGGTCCGACTTCATAGCCTTGCACGAGTCTGTTCAGCAGCACGGACGGCAGCATGATCCGGCCGCGTCCGGGATCGCTCTTGGCGATGCCGTAGGTGAGCGCGGCCACGAGCGCCTTCGCCAGGTCGAACGCGTCGTCGACCATCGGATCGACGAATTTGTGGAACGCCGCCGGTGCGGTCACGAAAGCGTGCTCACCCTGGTCGTTCGTAACCATGTTCACGTCGTAGAAGCCTGCAGCCATGAGCTTGTCGAACAAGGGCTCGGTCAGCATCTTCTTCACCCGGTCGCGGTCGACGCAGCCGCTTTGCGACAAGAGCTCGGTGACCTGTGCGATGCGGTCGCGCTCGCCTGCGGTCAGGCTGTCCAGCACATGCTTGGACTTCATCACGCTGTTGCGGCGAAACAGGTTGCCGTTGAACAGCAGGCGATCCGTACCGTCCTGCTCGACATCGACGAAGCCGATCTCGGCCGAACGCCGCAGCAGCTCATCCACGTCGCCGAGCTGCATGGCAAACGCGTCCGAGAGGCGCTTCCGCTCACGCGCTTGCATTCGCGGCGTGATCGATGCCTCTTCGGCCAGATCGATTGCAGCGCGCTCTTCGGTCGTGGGGCCGAGGGACTCGAAGATCGCGGCGGACTCCTGCAGGACCTTGCGCGAGCTGAGGCCCAGAATAGACACCGCGCCGCCGGCCGTCACATCGATCAACTGACGCGACTTCAACATGGCGAGATAGCCGGCCAGTTCGGTCTTCGGGTTCAGGCTTGCCGCTTGCGCGAGCGCCGAGACCTCCTTGGCCGAGAGGTCCGCCTTGTCCGATGACGCCATCCCGGCGAGGAGCAAGCTACCCTTGGCGGCGCCGTCAATGGCCGAAAATTCGGCAGGTCCACGTTGGTCGCTCTGCAGCTTGCGACCGTGATGGACCACCCAGGCACCCAGTGTCTCCGGCTTGAACGTGTTCTGCGTCATGAACGTCCTCCCGCCATCTCTTGCGGCGAACCCTTCGATGCCGGCCACGCCCCGGCTGCGCGAAGCAGGCGCGCCGTTTCGTAGCCATCCATGATCACGTAGCGGCAAGGGGCCGTAAGCGACCGTTGAAGCGCGAAGGCTTCGACGGTCTTGCGGACCGAAGGGCTGATCGTGTGGCAGTGCTGGACGATGTAGATGGCCGCGGGAATGTTGAACAAGCGGTACAGCTGGTCGCCGTTCTTCCCGAGGTCTCTCGGCATCATCGGATGGAATTTTGCCGGACCCTTGAGCAGGAATGCGCCCGTGCGGCGCTGGCCGCGGACAAGCAGTTCCGCAGAGAACAGATCGCTTTCCTCGCCGCCCCAGTCCGCCGGTACCTCGTGCTCGCCCAGCAAGCCGGCGATGGTCTCCTTGACCTTTCGCTCCGTCACCTCGGCCATGCGAGCGAACTCGGCCTTCGTCGGAGCCCACATCGGGTCGCTGCCGGAGAACTGCTGGATGTCGTTGGGCCGCAGCTCCAAGGTCGAGGCGAACGGCAGTGCCATCGTAGAGCGGCTCGTCACCAGATCCCCGATCGCGTACGGGATGGCCCGCACCGTGTCATCGGTGATTTCCGCGACGTAGGCGTATGCGAAGAGGCGCGTCGATCCAGACATGCGCGTGTATGCGGTGTCGTTGACCAGCCCGTTCTTGGAGAACTCCAGGACCAGCTTCTTGCCTTCGAGCGGCTCGTCGAGCGGCCCGGTCAGCGTCAGGCCGGGCTTCTTGTTGTCGGCGCCGAATCCCTTGCCGAAGAAGTGGCCGTTGTAGATGAACGGCGTGCCGTCGGTCAGAGACCCGTCGAAGGCAAGCTGCTGCAGCGTTCGAACTCCCCCGGCAGCGATTGCCTGCAGCAAATGCGCGCCGACGGCATTCGTCAGGATGGCCGTTGCCATCGGCACATCGGCGCCTTGAAGGGCTTGCAGATGGAGCGGTGGCAGCCTTTCGGTGTCGATCAGCGACAGCACGCGGTCGCGACTGAGATAGAACGCCACCAGCTTCGCGGCTGCTGGCAGTGGCTCCGCTCCTTCTTGCCCCGGCGTGTTGTTGTTCATCTTGAGCCGGGCCCCGTCCTACTGTGGATTGGCCGTCACATGCAGGGTCAGCCCGGCATGGCGCTGCAGGTGGCTGATGACGCTGAACAGGTTGCGCGCCTGCGGGTTGCCAGTCGGGCCGAACATGCGGATCAGGCTCTTGGGCGATGAGCCGGTCTCGGCGCCAAGCTGCTCGAAGCCGACCGTCGCCTTGATGTAGTCGCGCAGGATCGCCTTGCCAGTGTCCACGTTTCCGGCCAGCAGGGTCTCGATGCCTTCCTTAAGTAAGGCATCGCGAAACTTGGGGTCGGCTTGGACGCGCGCCAGCACCATTTCCTTGAAGTCACGAGTTAGGGCCACTGCTTCACCTTGGGTGTGCTCGCTAGGTAGCACTTATGTTACTACGGTGCAAGAACATGGGGCCCATCGGGCAGGCCGGGTGCGCTCGTCAGTCTCCGTCCCCGCGGTCAGCACGTTGCCAAGCTTCCAGGAGTTCCTGGACTTCTGCGTTCTCGCCCGTGGCCGCGACGGCTTCGACGCGCGGCCGGCATCAAAATCCATCAATCTACGTCCCGGTTTCGCTGGCTACTGATCACTTCGTCGAGCGTAGGCAGGCAGTACATCGAGCCGGATTCCGGCTACCTAACGCGGCCGACGGCAGAGGCGCGAGTGGCAGCTGTTGCGCGCACCGGCGACATTAGGGTCGCCTACGCAAAAGACTGGTACCGCTGCAAAGCAGTCTCTGTCCAAGGAGCGGCAGCCGACGCCGTTGCTGCCCCAATTGCACTACCAGGCGGCAGACTGCTCCCGGCCAGGAGCAGACATTCTCGACCCGCGGATTGCACGTCGGCGCTAGAAGCGCTCCCCCGGTGCGAGGTAACGCCACTGGCCAGGCGGGAGGCCCGCCATGGGCACTCGGCCGATGCGGAT
>NZ_JAKFCM010000004.1:0-17342 GCF_036676645.1 Ramlibacter sp. | reverse complement strand
CGCGCCGGCACGCGCGCTGCCGCCGGAGATCGCTGCGCCGGCCACCCCCTCCGCCGGCCCGCCGGCCGGCGCCGCGCCCCTGGCGATCGTGCTGCCCGCGCCCGCGCGCTGGCGCTACACCGTCACGGCGCGCCGGCGCGGGCAGACGGTGGCCGGCGAGGCCGAACTCGACTGGCGGCACGACGGCCGCTCCTACGAGGCGGTGCTGCGGGTCACTGCGCCGCCGCTGCCGGCGCGCACCCAGCGCAGCAGCGGCGAACTCGGCCCCGAAGGGCTGGCCCCCTTGCGCTTTTCCGAGCGCCTGCGCGGCGAGCAGGCGACCCACTTCGACCGCGGCCGCGGGCGCATCGTCTTCAGCGGCAACCAGCCGGAGGCCCCGCTGCCGCCGGGCGCGCAGGACCGATTGAGCGTGCTGCTGCAGCTGGCGGCGCTGGTCGCCGGCGACCCCGCCCGCTTCGTGCCGGGCGCGACCGTGACGCTGGCGACGGCCACCACGCGCGAGGCCGGCGACTGGCCGTTCCGCGTCGAAGGGGCCGAGGAACTGGCGCTGCCGGCGGGGCGGCTCACGGCGCTGAAGCTGGTACGCGCGCCCCGGCACGAATACGACGTGCGGCTGGAAGTCTGGCTGGTCCCCGGGCGGGACTACGGACCCGTGCGCCTGCGTCTGACAGCCCCCCATGGCGATTGGCTCGACCTGCAGGGGTCCGGCACCGACAAAGGCTGAGGCAGGCATTGCCTACTCTGGGTCCGAAGCCAACCCAGTGGCCTGGGTCATCTTGAAAGCGGCCCGGGCGTTGATATCTGGAGCGCAAAGGATCCAGCACCATGCAGATGCTCTATGACTCCGACTCCTTCGTCGTCGTGCACATGCAGGCGAACGAAGCCGCCGAAGGCGAGCCGCCGCCGCGCACGGTGCGCCACGGCTTCGAGATCGTCGACAAGCGCACCAACAAGGAGGTGTACCTCGACGGCACCTGGGCCGATGCGTTCCAGCGCCAGATCAACGCCTGGCAGCTCAACACGCCCACCCAGGAAGAGGTCGAGGAAACGCTCGACGGCTACGCGGAGCTGGCCCAGAACCCGCTCGTGATGCACTGAGGCGCCGACCCGGCGCCACGCCTTCGCCTTGGCTGCTCAGCGCAGCCATCCCCAGCGGTGCAGGGGTTCCACCAGCAGCAGCACCGCCACCAGCCGGCACACCTGGAACGCAGTCACCACCGGCACCCCCAGTTGCAGGGCCTTGGCCGTGATCGCCATCTCGGCGATGCCGCCGGGCGAGGTGCCCAGCACCAGCGTGGCCGCGTGCAGGCCCGTGCCCCAGGCCAGCAGGGCGGCAAAGCCGGCACACAGGCCAATCATCCCCAGCGTCCCCAAGGCCACGGCCGCCAGCCAGCCGGGCGCCGTGCGCACGAATTCGGCGCGGAAGCGCACGCCCAGGCTGACACCGATCAGCAGCTGGGCGGCATTGACCAGCGGTTGCGGCATCGCCGACAGCTCGATGCCGGCCATGGTCGGCGCCATCGCGGCCAGCAGCGCGCCTATGAACCAGGGATTGGCCCGGCCGGTCTGCGCGAGCAGCCAGGCGCCGGCTGCGGTGACCGGCAGCAGCAGCGCCAGGCCGCCGGGACGCACCTCGCGGGGACCCGGCAGCGACGGATCCAGGCCGTGCAGCCCGAGCCAGCTGAAGGCGAACGGCAGCACCAGCGTGACGATCAGCAGCCGCAGGCTGTGCGCCGCCGCCACCAGGTCGGTACGGGCGCCGGCGCGTTCGGCCAGCAGGGTCATCTCGGAGGCGCCGCCGACCGCCCCGGCGAAGTAGCTGGTGGCGCGCCGCTGCGCCGCACTGCCCGGCAAGCGGTCGCGCAGCGCGCGCTGCAGCCAGCGGCCGAACAGCCAACCCAGCAGCAACGCCCAGGCGATCGCCAGCACGATGGCCCACCACAACTGCGCCACCAGCGCCGTCACCTGCGGCGTGAAGTACAGGCCCAGCGCGGCGCCGATCGCCCACTGGCCGAAATTGCGCAGCGGCGTCCAGCTCTGCGTGGGCGCGCCCAGCACCGAGGCCAGCGCGGTGGCGATCAGCGGCCCCAGCATCCAGGGCAGCGGCGTGCGCAGCCACTTGCACGCCAGCGCCGCCGCCAGCGCGAGGGCCAGGGTGCCGGCGACGCGGGCAGGAAACGGGGACTTCATCGGCAAGCAGGCGGCGCGCGACCGCCGGTGGCGGGGGCCGCTTAGTATCCGCCGATGCATCCCTTGCTCGCCTTCGCCGCGCTGACGCTGTCCTTGCAGCTGGCCGGCTGCGGCAGCGCCCCGCCGCGCGCCGAGGACCTGCAGGGTGCCGACGTGGTGCTGCTCGGCGAGCTCCACGACGAGGCCAGCCACCAGCGGCTCCACCGCGACGTGGTGCAGGCCCTCGCGTCGCGCGGCCGGCTCGCCGCGCTGGCGCTGGAGATGGCCGAGCGGGGCCGGAGCACGGCCGGCCTGCCGCGCGACGCGGACGAAGGCACTGTGCGCCAGGCGCTGAACTGGGACCCGAAGGCCTGGCCCTGGCCGCCCTATGCTCCCGCGGTGATGGCGGCGGTCGGCGCCGGCGTGCCGGTGCTCGGCGCCAACCTGCCGCCGGGCGAGATGCGGGCCGCCGTGTCGGATGCTTCGCTCGAGCGCACGCTGGACGACGCAGCGGTGGCGGCGCAGCACGAAGCGATCCGCGCCGGGCACTGCGACCTGCTGCCCCAGCGCCAGCTGCTGCCCATGGTGCGCGTGCAGATCGCGCGAGACCGGGCGATGGCACAGACGGTGATGGAGGCGACGCAGCCCGGCAAGGCCGTGGTGCTGCTGAGCGGGGCGGGGCATGCCGATCTGGCGCTCGGCGTACCGCGCCACCTGCCGGCGTCGCTGGTGGTCAGGCCGGTGCTGCTGGAGCGGCCGGCCGGCGCAGCGGCCAGGGACTACTGCGCCGAGCTGCGGCAGCAGCTGCGGCGCGACCGGGATGGCCTCAGGCGTGCGCCTTGATCGAGTCGGCCAGCGTGTTCACCAGCTGGTCGATGTGCGACTTCTCCACCACGTACGGCGGCGCGATCACCAGCACGTCGCCGGCCGGGCGCACCAGCGAGCCCTTGCGGAAGCAGTCCAGGAAGATGTCGAAGGCGCGCTTGCCGGGCGTGCCGGCGATCGGCGCCAGCTCGACCGCGGCGGCCAGCCCCAGGCTGCGGATGCCGATCACGTTGGGCAGGCCCTTGAGGGTGCCGTGGAACGCGTCGCCCAGCACCTGGCCCATTTCGCCGGCACGGGCGAACAGGTTCTCCTGCTGGTACAGCTGCAGCGTGGCGATGGCGGCCGCGCACGCGACCGGGTGGCCAGAATAGGTGTAGCCGTGGAAGAACTCGACCACGTGCTCGGCCGCGTCGGTCTTCATCATCTGCTCGTACAGCTTGTCGCGGCAGATCACGCCGCCCAGCGGGATCACGCCGTTGGTGACGCACTTGGCGAAGTTCAGCATGTCCGGCACCACGCCGTAGAAGTCGGCGGCGAAGTTGGTGCCCAGGCGGCCGAAGCCGGTGATCACCTCGTCGAAGATCAGCAGGATGCCGTGCTTGTCGCAGATCTCGCGCAGGCGCTGCAGGTAGCCCTTGGGCGGCAGGTACCAGCCGGCCGACCCGGCGACCGGCTCGACGATGATGGCGGCGACGTTGCTCGGGTCGTGCAAGGGCAGGATGCGCTGCTCCAGGTCCAGCAGCGGGTCTTCCTTCCACTCGGGCTCCCGGTTGTGGATGAACGCGTGGTTCACCGGGTCGTGGATGAAGCGCATGTGGTCCACGCGCGGCAGCAGCGAGGTGCCGAACACCTTGCGGTTGGCGGCGATGCCGCCCACGCTCATGCCGCCGAAGCCGACGCCGTGGTAGCCCTTCTCGCGGCCGATGAACAGGTTGCGATGGCCTTCGCCGCGGGCGCGGTGGTAGGCCAGCGCCACCTTCAGCGCGGTGTCGGCGGCTTCCGAGCCGGAGTTGCAGAACAGCACCTTGTTGAGGTCGCCGGGGGCCATCGCCGCGATCATCCCGGCCGCCTGGAAGGCCTTGTCGTTGGACGCCTGGAAGGCGGTGGCGTAGTCCAGCGTGTCCAGCTGCTGCTTGATCGCCTCGTTGATGGGCTTGCGGTTGTGGCCGGCGCCCACACACCACAGGCTGGAGATGCCGTCGATCACCCGGCGGCCGTCATGGGTGGTGAAGTGCATGCCGTCGGCGCCGACGAACACGCGCGGGTCCTTGCGGAATTGACGGTTGGGCGTGAAGGGCAACCACTGGTTGTCCATGTTGAAGTCGTTGTAGGCCATGACAGCTCCTTGGGTTGCGAAGCGCAATTGTGCGACGGCCGGCCCCCCGGCCGCCTGCGGGAATCAGCGGAGGGCGCCGAACACCCGGGACAGGATCGAACTGCCGGTGCCGACCGGGTCGCGGCGGATCTTCTTCTCCTCCTCGCCGATCACCAGGTACAGACCGTCCAGCGCCTTGCGGGTGACGTAGTGGTCGATGCTGGCGTCCTCCTGCCGGACCAGCCCGAAGCCGGCGGCCTTGGCGGCCACGCGGTCGTACTTGGCCGCCAGGCCCACGCGCGAGGTGGCCTTCCTCACCACCGGCAGGAACTGGCCCGAGAGCGGCTCGCGCGTCTTGCCGGCAAAGAACTCCGTCACCGAGGTGTCGCCCCCGGCGAGGATGCCCTTGGCATCGCCGACGGACATGTTCTTGACGGCGTTCACCAGCAGGTTCCGGGCCAGCGGCACCGCGTTCTCGGCGGCGCGGTTCATCGCCACCTCCAGCTCTTCCACCTGCTGCCGCCGCCCCAGCGCCTTGAGCAGGCTGGACGCGTCCTGCAGGGCGCCGGGCAGCGGGATGCGCACCTGGGGGTTGCCCAGGAAGCCATCCGGCACGCCCAGCAGGCGCACGGCAGCGAGCGCGCCGGTCTCCAGCGCCACCCTCAGGCCGCGGCCGGCATCGGCATCGCTGAGCGCGCCCAGGCCGCCCGCGTGCGCCGCGGGCCAGGCGAGGGAACTCGAGGCGGCGGCTAGGACGATCGTGCGGCGGTGCATGGCGGGCTGGTGGGTGGGGCGGAGCGGCCATCATGCCTTGGCCCTGCCGCCGGGCCAACCCCAGGGCCTTTGCGACAATGGCGGGTTCGACCATGAAGCACGCCTACATCCTCACCCTGTCCTGTCCCGACCGCACCGGCATCGTCCACGCCGTCTCCGGCTTCCTGCTGGAGCGCGGCGGCAACATCGAGGAGGCGGCCCAGTACAACGACCCGGCGACCGGCCTGTTCTTCATGCGGGTGCAGTTCGCCTGTGCCCAGCACACCTTCGAGGACCTGAAGTCGCAGCTGCAGTTCTTCGCCGAGCCGCTGCGGATCAGCTGGAAGCTGCACGCCGTGCACGAGCCCATGCGCACCGTGATCCTGGTCAGCAAGGAAGGGCACTGCCTGAACGACCTGCTGTTCCGCTGGAAGAGCGGCCTGCTGCGGCTGGACATCGCGGCCATCATCTCCAACCACCGCGACTTCTACCAGCTGGCGGCCAGCTACAACGTGCCGTTCCACCACGTGCCGGTCGCGGCCGCCAACAAGGCCCAGGCCGAGGCGCGCCAGTACGAGATCGTCGAATCCGAGCGGGCCGAACTGATCGTGCTGGCGCGCTACATGCAGATCCTGTCGGACGAGCTGTGCGGCAAGCTGGCCGGCCGGGCGATCAACATCCACCACAGCTTCCTGCCCAGCTTCAAGGGCGCCAAGCCCTACTACCAGGCGCACGAGCGCGGCGTGAAGCTGATCGGCGCGACCGCCCACTACGTGACCGCCGAGCTGGACGAAGGGCCGATCATCGAGCAGGACGTGGCCCGGGTGGACCACGCGCACACGGTGGAAGACCTCACCGCGGTCGGCCGCGACACCGAAAGCCAGGTGCTGGCGCGCGCGGTGAAGTGGCACAGCGAGCACCGCGTCCTGCTCAACGGACACAAGACGGTTGTCTTCAAATGATGCGAAGCATCATGCGAGACAACCGTCCCCGCGAAAGCGGGGACCCACGATCGACACCGCGTTCATTCGTGGATGCCGGGTCAAGCCCGGCGTGACAACCCATGCCGCCCCGCATCCCGCCCATCCAGTGCCTCCTGACCTTCGAGGCGCTGGCGCGCCTGCGCTCGGTCACGCAGGCGGCCGACGAGCTGTGCGTCACGCCCAGCGCCGTGAGCCACCGGGTGCGGCAACTGGAGCAGATCCTGGGCGCCAAGCTGTTCGGCCGCTCCGATTTCTCGCTGACCACCGAAGGCAGCGAGTACCTGGCGCACGTGCGCGAGGGGCTGGCCAGCCTGGAGCGCTTCCCGGGACGCGACGCCGCCCAGGGCAAGCGCAAGCTGCGCGTGGCGGTGACGCCGACCTTCGCCCGCTCGATCCTGATGCCGCGGCTGCGCAGCTTTGCCGAGGCCTATCCCGAGATCGACCTGACGCTGCAGGTGTCCATCCCGCTGCTGGACGTGGTGGCCGAGGACGCCAACCTCACCATCCGGTTCGGCACCGGCCGCTATGCCGACGTCGAGCACCTGTGCCTGCTGACCGACGAAGTCACGCCGCTGGCCTCGCCCGCCTTCCTGCGCGAGCACGGGCCGTTCGACACCATCGACGACCTGCTGGGCGCCCGCCTGCTGAAAAGCCCGCTGGAGCCCTGGCGCACCTGGTTCCTGGCGCACGGCATCGATGCGCCCGAGCCCGCCGAAGGCTCGTCCTTCAACGACATCGGCCTGATGTGCGACGCCGCCGCGCAGGGCCTGGGCATCGCGCTGGTGCGCCTGAAACTGGGCCAGCCCTGGCTGGAGGACGGACGGCTGGCGCGCCTGTGCGAGCGCAACGTGCCCAGCCCGCACGCCCATTACCTGTGCTGGCGCACCGGCGCCATGGACCGCTGGGAGTGCGCCGCCTTCGCCGACTGGCTGAAGAAGAGCCTGGCCTGAAGCCGCGGCCGGCCACGCCTTGAAGGGCGCCGCCGCGGCCCGTGAATAATCTTCAGCGCACGCCCGGCCGGCGTGGGTTACGGTACCGCGCATGAACGCTCCGCTCGATCCTTCCGTGCTGTCGCAGGCTTCGCTGCTGGACAAGGTGCTGCCCGCGCTGCAGGCGGTGCTGCCCGCCCATGCGCTGCTGTGGCATGCCGAGGACACCACTCCTTATGAGTGCGACGGGCTAACCGCCTACCGGCAGCGGCCGCTGGCGGTGGCGCTGCCGGAGACCGAGGAGCAGGTGCAGGGCGTGCTGCGCGCCTGCCATGCGCTGGGCGTGCCGGTGGTGGCACGCGGCGCCGGCACCGGCCTGTCCGGCGGTGCCATGCCGCACCGGGGCGGGGTCACGCTGTCGCTGGCGAAATTCAACCGCATCCTGGCGGTCGATCCGGCCAGCCGCACCGCCCGCGTGCAGTGCGGCGTGCGCAACCTGGCGATCAGCGAGGCAGCCGCCGCGCACGGCCTGTACTACGCGCCCGACCCGTCCAGCCAGATCGCCTGCACCATCGGCGGCAACGTGGCCGAGAACTCCGGCGGCGTGCACTGCCTGAAGTACGGGCTGACCGTGCACAACGTGCTGCGGGTGCGCGGCTTCACGGCCGACGGCGAGCCGGTGGTGTTCGGCAGCGAGGCGCTGGATGCGCCCGGCTACGACCTGCTGGCCGCCGTGATCGGCAGCGAGGGCATGCTGGCGGTGGCGCTCGAAGTCACCGTCCGGCTGATCCCCAGGCCCCTGCTGGCGCGCTGCATCATGGCCAGCTTCGACGACGTGCGAAAGGCCGGCGACGCGGTGGCGGCGGTGATCGCCGCCGGCATCATTCCGGCCGGCCTGGAGATGATGGACAAGCCCATGACCGCCGCGGTCGAGGACTTCGTCCGCGCCGGCTACGACCTCACGGCCGAGGCCATCCTGCTGTGCGAGAGCGACGGCACGCCCGAGGAGGTGGAGGAAGAGATCGCCCGCATGGAGCAGGTGCTGCGGGCCGCCGGCGCCACCGCGATCACGGTCAGCCGCGACGAGGCCGAGCGCCTGCGCTTCTGGAGCGGGCGCAAGAACGCCTTCCCGGCGTCCGGCCGCATCAGCCCCGACTACATGTGCATGGACTCGACCATCCCGAGGAAGCGCCTGGCCGACATCCTGCTGGCGATCCAGGACATGGAGAAGAAGTACGGGCTGCGCTGCGCCAACGTGTTCCATGCCGGCGACGGCAACCTGCACCCGCTGATCCTGTTCGACGCCAACGACGCCGACCAGCTGCGCCGCTGCGAGCTGTTCGGCGCCGAGATCCTGGAGACCAGCGTGGCCATGGGCGGCACCGTCACGGGCGAGCACGGCGTCGGGGTGGAGAAACTCAACTCCATGTGCGTGCAGTTCAGCCCCGCCGAGATGGAGCAGATGCGCGCCCTGAAGCGCGCGTTCGACCCCGCCGGGCTGCTCAACCCCGGCAAGGTGGTGCCGACGCTGAACCGCTGCGCCGAGTACGGCAAGATGCTGGTGCGCGGTGGCCGGCTGGCGCACCCGGACCTGCCGCGCTACTGAGCTTCCGGGCTCGGGGGCGAGCGCCGGCCCCGCCCGCAGCCGCCGGTCAGCCCGGCTTGCAGGCGCTGTCGGTCACGACGATGTCGGCGCTGCCTTCCGGCTGGCCCTCGTCCTCGTCCTGCGGCAGGGTCGCGATGGCGTTGTTCTGGCTTTCGGTGACCACCTGCTGGATCTGCTCCAGCGACACGCCCGGCAGCACCTCCTGGATGGCCGCGACCAGGCCCTCGCCGATCGGCGAGGAGGTCGACGGCGCGGCCGTGAAGCCGGGCACCGGCACGAGGGTGCCCCCCACGTTCATCCGGATCTGCGACACCAGCTCGGGCGGCCCGGAGATCAGCGAGAACTGGCCGCTTGCCGAGGCCGCGCTGATCAGTTCGTAGGCATCGGTCGGCGCCGTCGAGGCCGACACGAGTTGCGTGGCGCCCGCGACCAGCAGGCTGCTGGACGGCGCCGCCACTGCCGCGATCGATGCCAGCTGCAGCTGGCCGTCGAGCGTCGCGTTCCCCTGCACCGCCAGCTGGTCGTAGGTGACGCCCGGCTGGTAGGGCAGCGGATTGGCCGCGATGTCCATCAGCAGCACGCCGGTGGACTGCTGCGTGTAGTTGCCCGCCACCCGCAGCGCGCCGATCGCGCCGGTGCCGCCCGGTGCGACCGTGCCGGCATTGACCAGGTCGCCAGCGATCGTCCCCGACCCCGTGACGGTCCCTCCCGCGCCGTTCACCAGGGCGACGCCGCCGGCCGTGAAGGTCTCGCTGTAGTGGTCGTAGTGGCCCAGCTCCACCGAGCTGCCGCCGGCGAGGTGGAGGCTGCCATTGTTGACCAGGCTCTGGGTGGTCATCACGCGCGCGCCCGACGCCACCGTGACGGCGCCGTCGTTGGTCCATTGGGCGTCGATCCGCAGCTCGGCCGGCGCCGACTGGGTCGTGACGAGCTGGACGGCCATCGGCCCCTCGGTGGGCGACGGCTCGGCGTACGGCATGCTGGAGGGCACGACGATGCCGGCCGGTGCGAAGGCCCGGAAGCTGCCCCAGGCGTCGCCCATGCTGCCCGAGCGGGCCGGGTCGATCGCGTAGGTGAAGTCGTCGAAGGCCTCGCCGGCCGCGCCGGCGCCGGCATGGAAGTCGCCGGCCAGCGTCAGCGCCGACGCCGCTCCGGATAGGGCGATCTGGACGGCGCCGCCGTTGCCGCCCTGGCCACCCAGCCCGGTGCCGCCGGCATAGCCGCCTTCGCCCCCGGAAGCATCCAGCTGGGCCAGCAGCGTGCTGCTGGCGGCGGCACTGACCTGGATCGAGCCGCCCTGGCCACCCTGGCCGCCGCGCGCGCCCGCGCCGGTCCCGTCGGTGTAGCCGCCGGCGCCGCCGCGGGCGTGCAGCGAGTCGTAGCCGCTGGTCATCTGCACCCCGCCGCCCTGAGCCACGACCTGGATGCGTCCGCCCGCGCCACCGGCGCCCCCCAGGACGCTGCTGTCGCCGCCGCCGCCGCCTTCCGCGTCGACCCAGGTCTGCGTCAGGTCGAACTGGCCGGTGCGCTGGACCAGCCGCACGTCGCCGCCCGCGCCACCGGCGCCGCCTGCGGCGTTGCCGCCGCTGCCGCCGCTGCCGCCCTCGGCGTAGATGTCCATCAGGTTGAGCCGGCCACCCTCGATGTCGACGACGCCGCCGCGGCCCCCGGCCGATCCGCTGGTCCAGGCGTAGCCGCCCGCCACGTCGATGTAATTGAGGTTCACGTCGCCCGCCGCCCGGACGCGCACCGTTCCCCCTTGGCCGCCCGGTGCCGCCATGCCGTCGCCGCCACTGCCGCCGTACGCCCCGATGCTGCCGGCGACCGACACGCTGCCGGCAGTCGACTGGAGGCTCACGGTTCCACCGGAAGCCGCTGCGGTGCCGAAGCTGCCCGCGCCGCCCCCCTCTGCGTAGATGGAGCCAGACAGCGCGATGTCGCCGGTCGCGCTGATGCTGATGTTGCCGCCGGCTCCTGGAGCGGATTCGCCCCAACCGGCGCCGTAGCTGTCGACGGACCCGCCACTGATGCTGCCGCCGGCCGTGATGTTCACCGGGCCGCCGGACATGCGCATCGAGCCATCGCCGGAAGCGTCCACGTAGGTGAAACGCAGATTGCCTGCAGCCGACAGATTGGCGCTGGCGCCCCGCAGGTCTCGGTCCACCAGCAGGTCGCCGCCGAGCGCAGCCAGCTCGATCGCACCGCTGGCCCACAGGCCGGAGCCGGTGCCCAGGTCGAGCGGACCGGATTTCTGCACGACGCGCAGGTTGCGGCCGTTGAACCCGAAGGAGCCGGTCGTGGCGAACGACCGGGTGACCTCCAGGTCCGTGTTGTTGTAGAGATCGAAGCTGCCGGTGTTGGTCAGGTGGGCCACCCGGAAGGCGCCCTCGGACAGGCTGACCTGGCCGGCGTTGTTGAATGTCCCCAGCGCACCGGCGCCGCCGATACCCCCGTTGGGCCCGGCCCAGCCATCCAGGATGCCCAGCGAGCCATTGCTGAAGGTGGCGCCATCCATGCTCAGCAGGCTGTTGAGGTTGAGCGTGACCCCGCCGTCGTTCTGCCAGGTCTTGCCGGCCGGCAGCACGGCCGTCAGGCGGTTGCGGTTGGTGGAATATCCCGCGGTGCTGAACTGCACCTGGGCGCCGCTGTCGGTGCGCACGCCGCCGGCCGCCTCCAGCCGAAGATTCAGCGTCCCCGCGCTTGGCGCCGTGTCGGGCACATCGACCAGAAAGTGCGTTTGCGAGGGGCCCGTGAAGCGGATCTGGCCGTCCGCCTGCAAGGTCAGGTCGGTCGTGCCCGCGCCGGATTTCAGGATGGTCAGTTGACCGTTGGTGGTGTCGAACACGATGTCGCCCGCGCCGGTTCCGAAGCTGCCCAGGGTGGTGACCGTGACCGAGGAGCCGCCGTTGATCGCGCCGACCAGGGTCTGGTCGCTGATGACCGAGTCCGCGGAGGTGGACGGCGCGAAAGTGGGCGCACCGCTGATGTTGCTGTCGGGGGAGCCGGCCCTGATCGTGATGTTGCTTGGGTCGAGCAACCACTGGCCGGCTTGTCCTGCAGCAGCGGATGCATCAACCCGCGCGCCGTTCACGTCGAGGTAGCGCTTGCCCGAGGTCTCGACGAAGCCGCCGTCACCGCCATTGGCGCCGCCCCTGGCCTCGATGCGGCCGTAGGCCCGGGTCGTGTCGTCGGCCCAGACGATTACCGTGCCGCCGTCGCCACGCCCGGTGGCATTGGCGCGCAACTGCGCATCGGCCGCCACGTACGTGACCTGGGCATTCGGCAGGTCGGGGTTGCCGCCCCTGATGTCACCGCCCACGCGGATCAGCCCGCCACCGTTCGTGTTGGAGGTATCGATCGTGGCCCCGGCCATCACGCCCACCGTGCGGCCCAGCACGTCGACCTGCCCGCCGGCGCCGCCCAGCCCTTGCGCCTGCGTGCTGCCGGCCGCCTCGGCATGGTCCGAAGCCTTCAGCACCACCCGGCCGCCCTCGACCGTCGCAGCCTGGGCCTGCACCAGCCCGCTGTGCCGCAGCGTGCCGGCGAACACGCCGACCGCGTCGCCGCGCAAGGTGCCCAGGTTCAGCGCCTGGTCGCCCGGCGCCTGCACCTCGAACCGGATGCCTTCCAGGCCGCGGCCGGTCAGCTCCACCTTCTGGCCGGCCGCCAGCACCGTGGCGCCTTCCGGGCTCTGGATCACCGCCTGCGCGCCGGCCTGCACGTCGGTGCCGATCAGCACGACGTCGCCCGTGCGCGCCAGCACCTGGCCGTCCACCCGCAGCGGCCCGGCGGCGCTGCCGTCGCCGAAGCGCAGCCGCCCGGCGATGGCGTCGGCATCGCTCATGCGCAGCGTGGAGGCGGTGAAGCCGGCCGTGTCGACCACCGCGCCGGCGCCGACGGCGATGCCGGCGGGGTTGACCAGCACCAGCCGGCCGTTGGACGACAGCGTGCCGAAGATGGCGCTGGGATCGGGCCCGAGCACGCGGTTGATCGAGGTGCTGGTCACGCCGGGCTGGGCGAAGTGCGTGGTGGTGCCGTTCGGCACGTTGAAGCTCTGCCAGTTGATGGCCGAATGGCTGGTGCCGACGCCGTTGCGGGTGGTGACCAGCAGCGTGCTGCCCTGCTGGCTGAGCGTGGCGCTGCCATGGATGGCCTGGGCTCCAGTGGGCTGGGCGTTCGCCGCCGCGCCGGCGAAGCCGGTGGCCATCGCCAGGGCCAGCACCAGCGGGCGGCGGCCGGCGGCAGTCGGCCGTTGCCTCGGACGGGAGCGGATCGGAGCGGGGATCTGGCTTCGCGACATGGCTGTGCAGCCCTCGTGGGAGTCAATCGGATACCGGGCAACGCAGCACGAAGCGCGGCGCCTGCCGTCGAGTTCGACGGTAGCATACCGTTACATCCTGGACAACCGGGCGAGCGAACGGGCGGCAGCCGGTACCGCGGGCCGGAACACTGCGCCACCTGCCACACGCCCGCCAGGCCTTGCGGCAAGCTCGGGCCCCTCACCATGGGCATCTTCATCAGCATCGCCGCCTACTGCGACCCGGTCCTGGGCTTCACGCTGGCGCGCGCCCGCGCCGCCGCCGCCCGCCCCCAGGACCTGCATTTCGGCGTGCTGGACCAGAGCCCGCAGCCGCCGCCGCCGTCGACTTTCGAGCTGCTGGCTCCTGCGCGCCTGAGCTACCAGCGCATAGCCCCGGTGTTCGCCCGCGGCCCCTGCTGGGCACGTGCGCTGGCCATGGCCCTGTACGACGGCGAGGACTGGTTCCTGCAGCTGGACTCCCACATGGACTTCGAGCCGGGCTGGGACGAGCGGCTGCTGGCGCAGGCGCACGCGCTGGCGCCGGGCCGGCCGGACTTCGTGATCTCGTCCTACCCGAATGCGTTCGGCTTCGAGGACGGGCTGCCGGTGCCGCGCCCGGCCACCGGCAAGGTGCTGGCGCATGTCGTCAAGCCGGGCACCGGCTTCGATCCCGGGCACCCGGTGCTGGCCTTCGAGGCGCAGCCGGTCGACAGCGACCGGCCGGTGCCGGGCTTCCACCTGGGCGCGGGCTGCCTGTTCGCGCCGGGGGCGTTCGCGCTGGCCTTTCCGTACGACCCGGCGCTGTACTTCCATGGCGAGGAGCAGGCACTGGCGCTGCGGCTGTTCACGCATGGCTGGGACATCTTCCACATGCCCGGGCTGCCGGTCTCGCACCTGTACAACGACGGCCGCTCCGGCGTGCCGCCGCGGCCGCTGCACTGGGATGCCGCCCACCAGGCCGGGCGCGACCGGAACTGGTGGGAGCTGGAGCAGCGCTCGCGCGCCCGGCTGGCGGCGCTGGTGGCAGGGCGGCCGCTCGGGGTGTACGGACTGGGCCCGGCCCGCACCCTGGGCGACTACGCCCGCTGGTGCGGCATCGATTACGCGGCGCGCACGCTGTCGCCGCAGGCCTGGCGGCCGCTGGCGCCCCTCTAGCCGCTCAGGGCGCGCCGCCGTCCATCAGGTCGGCCGCCAGGCACAGGTCGGCCCAGGCCTTGGCCTTGTCCGGCAGGTTGCGCAGCAGGTAGGCCGGGTGGTAGGTCACCACCAGCGGCACACCCTGCCAGGCATGCACCCGCCCGCGCAGCCGGCCGATCGGCTCCTGCGACTGCAGCAGGCTCTGCACGGCGAAGCGCCCCATGGCCAGGATCACGCGCGGCTGCACCAGCGCCACCTGGCGGCGCAGGAAGGGCTCGCACCGGGCCACCTCGTCCGGCTGCGGGTTGCGGTTGCCGGGCGGGCGGCACTTGAGCACGTTGGCGATGTAGACGTTGCGCCGCCGGTCCAGCCCGAGGGCGCGCAGCATGTTGTCCAGCAGCTGGCCGGCCGGGCCGACGAAGGGCTCGCCCCGCAGGTCCTCCTGCTCGCCCGGCGCCTCGCCCACCACCATCCAGTCGGCGCGGGCGGGCCCCACGCCCAGCACGGTGTTGCGGCGCGATTCGCACAGGCCGCAGGCGCGGCAGCCGGCCACCGCGGCGGCCAGCGCCTCCCAGTCGAGGGTCGCGATGGCAGCCGTCCGGTCGTCGGTGCCGCTGCCCGCCGGGGCCTCGGCCGGCAGCTCCGGCGGCGCGGCCGCGACGAGGGCGATTTCGGCCTCGGGCGCGGCCGCTGGCGCGGGCCCGTCGTCCCGCCCGGGAGGCAGCAGCCGCAGCCCCATTTCCCGGAGCATGGCCAGGCGGCGCGGATCGAGTTCCAGCGTCACAGCTTCAGGCTCATCACGATCGCGTCCTCGCGGCCACCACCGGCCGCCGGGTAGTAGCGGCGGCGCTCGCCGACCCGCCGGAAGCCGCTGCGCTCGTACAGCCTCTGGGCGCGCACGTTGCCCACCCGCACCTCCAGCCACAGCCATTGGGCGCCCTGGCGGCGGGACCAGAGCGCCAGCGCCTCCAGCATCAGCCGGCCCCAGCCTTGGCCCTGCCAGGCGGGAGCGACCGTGAGGTTGAGCAGGTGGACCTCGTCGACGCCCTTCATCGCGACGAAGTAGCCCAGCACCTGGTCGCCGGCGCACAGCAGCTGCGCCTCGTAGCCCGAGCGCAGCGAATCGGCGAAGTTGCCATGCGTCCAGGGGTGGTCGTAGGCGCTGCGCTCGATCGGCAGCACCTGCGGCAGCCGCGATTCGGTCATCGGCTCGAAGGCGGCCTCGCGGGCTTGCGGCACGGCGCTCATGGCGTCATTCTGGCCCGCGCGCCGGCCTGGGCGCGGCTCGCTTCGCGCTCGGCCGACGTTTGCGCCACCTTGTCACGCACGTACAGGGGCAGGGCCTGCTCGGCGGGGCGGCCCAGGCCCTGCGCCAGCAGCGCCGGCGCCAGCCGCAGCAGGGCCGCTGCGGTGGGCAGCGCCTCCACCTGCGCTGCGGCCGCGGGCAGGCGGTCGCCGTACGGGCCGAAGGCGTTGCCGGCCAGGCAGGGCGCCGTGGCCTGCAGGGCATCGGGCGCGCACAGCCGGATCTCGCCTTCGCGCTGCCAGCGCACCCCGTCGAACCGGTGGCGCGCCGCATAGACCTCGTCCATGCGCGCGTCCAGCACCGCCAGCACGTCGGTGGCGCCGCAGCGCCCGCGCGCGTCCTCCGCCACCGCCATCAGCGTCTCCACCGGCAGCACGGGGACCCCGGCGCCCAGGGCCAGGCCCTGCGCCACCGAGCAGGCGGTGCGCAGTCCGGTGAAGGAACCCGGGCCGCAGCCGAAGGCGATGGCATCGAGCGCGGCCAGGCCGATGCCGGCCTGCGCCAGCAGCTCCATCACGGTCGGGATCAAGGTGGACGAGGCCCTGGCGCCGCCTTCGCCGCGCCGCTCCAGCGGCGCTGCGCCGGCGCGCTGCAGCGCCACGCTCATCGCCTCGGTGCTGGTGTCGAAGGCAAGCAGGTTCACGGTCGGTTCGGGACGGGGCGGGCGGGCAAGCGCAGGATTATCGGCCCCCATAATCGGGCGATGCGCCTCGTGCTGCTCCTGGCCTCCTGGCTGTGTGCCGCAGCGGCGGCCGCGCAGGCGCTGCCGCCCGAGGTCGACGCGGCGCTGGCGCGCGCCCGCCTGCCGCGCGACGCCGTGACGCTGCTGGTGGCCGACGTCGACCCGCGGTCACCACCGCGCCTGGCCCACCGCGCCGAGGTGCCGGTCAACCCGGCCTCGATCGCCAAGCTGGCCACCACCGTCGCCGCGCTGGAGCTGCTCGGGCCGGCCTTCACCTGGACCACGCCGGTCTATGCCGACGCGCCCGTGACCGGTGGCACCCTGCAGGGCAACCTGTATCTGCGCGGCCAGGGCGATCCCACGCTGGTGCTGGAGCGCCTGTGGCTGCTGCTGCGCCGGCTGCGCGCGCTGGGCGTGGACCGCATCGCCGGCGACATCGTGCTGGACCACGGTGCGTTCGAGCTGCCGCCGCACGACGCCGCGGCATTCGATGGCGAGCCGCTGCGACCCTACAACGTGGCCCCCGACGCGCTCCTGCTCAACTACAAGACGGTGGTGCTCACGTTCCTGCCGCAGGCCGACGGCAGCGCGCGGGTGATGGCCGACCCGCCCCTGGCCGGCGTGCAGTGGCCTCGCTCGGTGCCCGTGGCCGGCGGCGGGTGCGGCGACTGGCGCGCCGCCCTGCAGGCCGACTTCAGCGCGCCGCTGCAACCGCTCTTCGCCGGCGCCTACCCGTCCGCCTGCGGCGAGCGCCGCTGGCCGCTGGCCTTTGCCGATCCGGCCAGCCATGCGGCCCGCCTGGTGGCCGGGCTGTGGCAGGAGATGGGCGGCAGCCTGGGCGGGCAGGTGCGCGACGGCACCGTGCCGGCCGGGCTGGCGCCGCTGTTCGAGCACGCCTCCCCGCCGCTGGCGGAGGTGGTGCGCGACATCAACAAGTTCAGCAACAACGTGATGGCGCAGCAGCTGTTCCTCACGCTCAGCCTGCAGGCCACCGGCCAGGGCAGCCGCGACGCGTCGCGTGCGATCCTGGATACCTGGTGGCGGGAGCGCATCGGCCCGCACCCGCCGCTGTTCGACAACGGCGCCGGCCTGTCGCGCGAGGCCCGCATCAGCGCGGCCCAGCTCGCCCGCCTGCTGCAGCACGCCTGGGCTTCGCCGCTGATGCCCGAGCTGCTGGCCTCGCTGCCGCTATCGGGCAGCGACGGCACCCTGCGCCGGCTGCAGGCGCCGGCCCGCGCCCACCTCAAGAGCGGCAGCCTGCGCGACGTGTTCGGCGTGGCCGGCTACGTGCACGGCGCCGGTGGGCGCCGCTGGGTGGTGGTGGCGATCGCCAACCA
>NZ_JAKFCM010000003.1:0-1884 GCF_036676645.1 Ramlibacter sp. | reverse complement strand
TTGCGACCGGCATGGTCAGCGGCGCGCTGACGGCGGCGGTGGTGGAGGCGGCCCCGGCCGCGCAAAAGCGGCTGGGCGCGATGATAGGCAGCGTCTCGCCGCTGGCGGGCCTGGCCGTGGGCGCCTTGCTGACCGGCATCGCGGTCAAGCTTGCGCTGCACCCGGTGCCACTGGTGTTCGGCGTGCTGGCCGCCATCTGCGTGACGGGTGCGGTGGCCACGCTGTTCCTTCCGGAAAGTGTCACGCCGCGCCCCGGCGCGCTGGCCTCGCTGGTGCCGCGCATTTCGGTGCCGGTGGCGGCGCGTGCTGAATTTGTGCGCGGGGTGCCGACGATGCTGGCGGTGTGGTCGCTCGCGGGCCTGTACCTGTCGCTGGTGCCTTCCGTATTGCAGCAGATCTTCGGCATCCACAACGGCATCGTCAACGGCCTGGCCATCGCGACATTCTTCGGCCTGGGCGCCGCTTCGCCGACGCTGCTGAGGCGCCTGGCTCCCGCGCGCATGAGCGCCGTCGGCATGAGTTGGCTCGCCCTGGGCGCTGGCCTGGTGGCCGTGTCGCTGGGCGTCCAGTCGGTGGGCCTGTTTTTTGCGGGAACGGCGCTGGCCGGTTTCGGCGGCGGCTCGGCTTTCTCGGCGCAGGTGCAGACGCTGGCCCCGCTGGCGCAGCCGCAGCAGCGGGCCGAGCTGTTCGCCGCGCTCTACGCCACCAGCTACCTCGCTTTCAGCGTGCCGGCCATGCTGGCCGGCCGGCTGATCGCGCCGCTGGGCCTGCCGGCCACGGTGGAGGGCTATGCGGGCCTGGTACTGGCCGTGGCCGCCCTGGGCGCCTGGCTGCGCTGGTCCTCGCTGCGCCGCGCGGCCGCCCTCCGTTAATCCAGCAGGGGCCGCGGATCGGGCTTTGCCCGGCCGCAGGCGCCGTCCCCGGGAAGGGGAAAAGGCGCGACACGAAGTGCGCGTCCGATAGGGGTAATGTTTCTTCCAGCAGAGGCCGCGGAACCGGCTTTGCCGGGCCGCGGGCCTCGTCCCCTGCAAGGGGAAAAGGGACTACACGCAGTGAGTCCCGATAGGGGTGAGCAACATCTTTACCACCTCCGTAAAGCCCGCGCCGCGCTCGCCCCGCGTCACATAGCGCGGCAGGTGCGCCAGCTGCGGCACAAAGCGCGCGATGTTGGCCACGCCCACGCTGTTGGCGAAAGTCCTGAACATCAGCTGGTCGTTGGTCGAATCGCCCACGTAGACCCAGCGCGCCATCTCGGCGTCGAGGTCGCGCTGCCAGAGTTCACGAACAATCCAGCGCGCGCCTTCAAGCTTGTTGTGGCTGCCGTACCAGCCGTTGATGTGGATGCTGCTCACGGTGGCGTGCATGCCCTCGCTTTTCATCAGCGCCACCACGGCGGCGATCTGCGCATCGCTGAGCTGCGTGAACTCGCTGTGGTCGATGGCAATGTCGGTTTCCCGGCCCGGCGAGTCGGTGGCGCGGTGGATGCCGGGCAGCTCGCGCTCAATGCGCGCCAGCACGGCCTGCATACGGCTGAAGTTGGCTGCACGCGTGGCCGCGTCCTGCTGGTAGATTTTTGAGAGCGGCCGCGGCGCGGCGCTTTGGGACTCCGGCAGCAGCGCCACTGCGCCGTTTTCCGCCACGATGGCATCGACCGGCCAGCTTGCCGCGAAAGGCTCGCTCCAGCCCACCGGCCGTCCGGTGATCGCCACCACCTTGAACCCGGCGGCTTTCAATTCAGCCAGGGCCTCCAGCGCATCAAGGGTAATCGCCCCTTCGGTGGTCAGGGTGTCATCGATGTCGGTGAAAACGCCGGAGATCCGGCGCCGCTCGTCTGCGGGCCAGTTGTCGAGTTCTTGCATCGTGAAATTTTCGCATGCTGGGGTG
>NZ_JAKFCM010000002.1:0-3660 GCF_036676645.1 Ramlibacter sp. | reverse complement strand
TTTTTTTGTGCGCTCAGGCCAGCCGGGCCAGCCCCAGCGTGAACAGCACGCCATCGGCCACGTTGCGCGCCTGCACCGTGCCGCCCATCTTGCCCATGTAGGTCTTGACCACGAACAGGCCCTGGCCGCGGTGGCCTTCGGTCGGCGGCAGGTCGGACACACCGTAGTCAAAAATGCGCGGCAGCAGCGCCGCGTCGATCGCCGACCCCTGGTTGTGCACCGCGATCCAGGCGTGTTGCGGGTCGGCCGTCAGCGACAGCGTGATGGCCGTGCCCGGTGTGCGGCAGCGCTGGGCGTTGCGCAGCAGGTGCGTGACCACGTCTTCCAGCGCGAAACCATCGGCCCGCACCTGCAGGCCCGCCAGTCCGGGGTTGTCCGCGTCCAGGTAGCGCACGCTGTCGATGCCGGAGAAGTGCGCGTTGTCGGCGATCTGCCGCAGGAAGGCGTGGATGTCCAGCCGCTCGCTGGCCATGTCGGCCGCGACGATCGCCTCGCTCGGGGAGGCGTGGCCGTACAGCACCTTGACGGCCTGCTGCATGCGCTGCACGTAGCGGTGGCTCGGGTCCTCGGGCCGGCCGTGCAGCACCATCAGCGACTGCAGCGGCGACATGATCTCGTGCCCCACGGCGTGCCACATGTCCAGCTCCTGCTGGGCGCGCTGGTGTTCGCGCGAGATGTCGTTCTTCACCCGCTGCAGCAGGTCGGACAGGCCCCCGGCCAGGATGCCGAGCTCGTCGCTGCCGCGCAGATCGCTCACGTCCAGGTCGGCGAGCCGGTTTTCCGGCAGGGGCGCGTGCACGTTGTACGACACCGCCGCCGCGCGCCGGGTGAGCTGGGTCACACGGCGGATGAGGCCGATCTCGATCAGCAGCCAGGCCAGCACGATCGCGCCCAGCATGGCCCCGACCAGCCAGAGCAGGCGCGTGGCGACGATGCTGATGCGGCGCTCCACCGTGCGCACGTCGCCCGTGAGCGTGATCTCGAAGCGGCCCACCGGCGTGGCCACGGTGTCCACCGCCTGCAGCAGCGGCACCCGGGTGTCCACCGGCAGCAGGCCCACGATGTGGCGCACCCAGGGCGATTCACGTTCCCCCGGGTCGGCGCTGCCGTGCAGGGTCTGCGTGGCGGGGGGGCGCGTGAGCCCCGGGGCCAGGGTGCTGGCCAATCGCTGGATCTGCAGGCTTTCGCCCGGCAGCAGGGACTGCGCCAGCTCGGCCAGCGCGGACGGCTCGGCCTGGCGTGGCGCGGCGGTGTCGAGCAGTTGCGCGGACGCGGGCCCCACGATCTGCAGCCCCACGCGGATGTCGGCGAGATCGGCGGGCGGCCAGACCACCCGGGCGGGCGGCAGGTTGGCCACGCGCAGGGCGTCCGAGGGCAGGCGGATGGAATAGAAGGCGCGGCGCGGGCAGTCAGGCTGCGCCTGGCCTTCGTCGGCGCAGTCCGGGCTTTGCCAGACCCAGCCGCGGAAATCCCGCACCGGGCGGGTCTTGCGTTGCAGCGTGTCGGGCTCCGCACCGGCGGCGGGCGCCCGAAAGCCCGCCCAGCGCCCCACCAGCGGCGCCTGTTGCTGGCCGGGGGCGCTGGCCACCAGCTCCAGCGGCGCGATCCAGCGGGTGGTCTGGCCGCGCAGCGTCAGGTGCACCCGGGCGCGGTGCACGTCCTGCAAGTCCAGCTGGCCCCGCTCGCGGCCCACCAGCGGCGGGCTGACAAAGCTGCCCGCGAGGTAGACGAAGCCGCCCGCGTAGGGGTTGCTGCCGATCGCCGCGCAGGCGCTGGAGCCGTCCTGGAACAACACGGCGCAACCCGAGCTCTCCAGCGCCTGCTGGGCCTTGAACGGGTCGTCGAAGTCGAGCGCGCCAAAGGGCAGCAGCAGCGGCGAGAGCTCGGCGCCCTGGCCGGGCGCGGCCGGTTCGTGCTGCGGATTGAGCAGGGCGAGCTGGCCGGCCGGGTGGCGCAGGCGCGCGAGGATCTCCGACTGGGTCTTGCGAAAGCTGTTCTGGTAGTTGAGGTAACTGCGCTCCTTTTCGTGTCGCAGCACGGTCAGCGCCAGGCCCAGCGTGGCCAGCACCAGCAGCGCAAAGACGGCGCGAAAGAAGATGCGCCGCCGAAAGCCGGCCAGCCCCAGGCGCGGCACGCCGAGCTTGCCCATGCGAAAGCGGGGCAGGTCGAGGCCCGGCACCTTCATGCGGGCTTTCGGCCGGGCGCGGAAACTAGGGCCGTGCGCACCCAGCGAAAGCCCCGCATCGGCACGTTTTCGATGCCCTCGAACTGCGGGTCCACCTCGCGGAACGCGTCGCGGATGGTGCTCACGTGTTTGCGCACGTTGTCGCGGTTGCGCCCGCTCTTGACCACGTCGAACAGCTCTTCGTACGACACCACCTCGCCCGCGCGCTGGTGCAGCGTGGCCAGGATGCGCTGCGCGGTCAGCGGCAGGTTGATGCGCTGGCCGCGCCAGATCGGCGTGCGCTGCCACAGCGGGTCCAGGCTCAGCTCGTCGGCGGGCGCCGCCGGTGCGGCCACCGCGGCCTGCTTGCGCGAGACGCGCAGGATGTCCAGAAAGGTCTCGATGAAATCGTGCTCTTCGAAGGTGGTCTTCTGCAGGTAGTCCCAGGCGTCCAGCGCTTTCATGATGCTGCGGTAGATGGCCGCGGGCATGGCCGAGACCACCAGCACCGGCGTGCCCTGGCGGTTCTTGTTGATCGCGTTGATCAGGGCCACGCCGGCATGGCGCTCGTGGCCGAGTTCGATGTCGAGCACCACCAGGTCGTAGGGCACGCGGTTGATGGCGTTTTCCGCGTCGTCGCGGTTGAACCACTGGTCGATCCGGATGTCGGGCCGCGCCGACCGGATCCAGGTGGCCAGCTGTCGGCTGGTGGGTTGATCGTCCTCGATCAGGGCCACGCAAAGGGTCGGGGTGGGGCTGGACATGGTGCGCCATTATGAAATGGCCCCAGGCGCGCGGCGCGGAAGGAATCTTCCGCGGGCGAAGCAAATCCGCCGCGGGCCTGAAGCCTCTCGCCCGGCGCCTGCGTTGTAGCTTCCCGGGCCGTTGCGAAGAATCGGGTTCATCGGTTGAGCGGCGTCTGCCCCCCGATCCCCAGGAGTTTTCACCATGTCGTTTTCGCTCAAGCAACTCACCGCCCGCCTGCGCCAGGCCTTCGCCCGGCCGGCACCCGACGCCAGCACCGCGCCCCTGTTCGACGACGGTGCGCCGCCGGCACGGCCCCGCCCGCCGCTGCGCCTGCCCCGGCACACCGCCCCGGTGGTGGTGGGGGTCCTGTTGCTGGTCGCCGGCGGCTACACCCTGGTGCGCCACCCGCCCGCTCTGACGATCAACCCGGGCCAGGCGGCGCTGCGCACCAACCAGCTCACCGGCCACCAGCAGGAACTGGGCGCGGGCAATGTCTGGGTGGTGCCCGGCCTGCACCGCCTGCGGGTGCTGTCGCTGCGCGACCAGAACTGGAAGTCGGCCGAGATGGCGCGCCACGACGGGCCGGCGCCGGTGCAGTCGGTGGAAGGGTTGTCGCTGGGCGTGGACGTGACGGTGCGCTTCGCGGTCAACCCGGCCCAGCTCGCGCTGGTGGCCAGCCGGCTGCAGGTGGACCCGGGCGCCGAGCTGGTGGACCCGGCCCTGCAGGGCGTGGTCTACAAGACCTTCGC
>NZ_JAKFCM010000001.1:0-2563 GCF_036676645.1 Ramlibacter sp. | reverse complement strand
CTCATCCCTCCGCGCAGTGCCCTGAACCACAAAGTCGCGCGCACCGACCCCTGCCCCTGCGGCGATAGCCGGCCGCTACCGCAGCCAGGGCTCGAATGCCTTGGCCAGTCGCCGCAGAACGGCGGGCTCGGGCAGCGGTAGCCGCACGCTGGCCTGGCCTGTGACCGGATCGCGTTCGATGGTGATGGGCGCCGTGCCGGGCATGGCGCCACCCGCGGAGCGCGCGCTGGCCAGCCCCTGCAACAAGGCGGCACCCGCCTCCAGGATGGCGGCCCACGGGTCGGCAGGTTCGGTGTGTGGCGTCGCGACTTCAGCAGCGGTTTCGGTTTCAGCAGTCACCGGTATCTCGTCCTGCACCTGCACCTGCATCGGTAGCTGCATTTTCGACAGGTCGACCGGAGCGGGTGGCGTGTCGCCAGCGCCGGATGCGGCGGGCGACTCCGCTGCCGGATCCGCTTCGTCCTCGCCCATGGCCCCGGCCACCTGCTCGACGCTTTTCATGAACTGGGACAGGCGCGTGCCCTGCAGGAACACCTCGTGCTCGCCCCCGTCGAGCACGCCCGCGAACAGCGACTTCTTGAAGGCCAGTACCGACAGCATGCCCTCCTCGATGCTGCCCTGGCCGACGAAGTTGACCACCTGCACACCGCGTGACTGGCCCATGCGGTGCACGCGGCCTATGCGCTGCTCCAGCACCGCCGGGTTCCACGGCAGGTCCATGTTGATCACCACGGCCGCCGCGTGCTGCAGGTTCAGCCCCACGCCGCCCGCGTCGGTGGAGAGGAAGAGGCGGCAATCCGGATCGTTGTGGAATGTCTCGACCAATGCGCCGCGCTTGTCGCCCGGCACGTTGCCGCTGAACAGCACATGGCCCCAGGCACGCTGACCATCGCCATTGCCCAGGCGGCGCACGATCAGCTCATGCGTGCCCAGCCACTGGCTGAACACCACGGCCTTGGCCGACGGGTCTTCGAGCAGTTCGTCGAGCAAGGTCATCAGCTCGTCGACCTTGTGGCCATGGTCGGTTTCATGGTCAAGCAGGAAGGTACTGTTGCAGGCCATGCGCATGTTCTGCAGGGCGCATTGCAGGCGGCGCTGGTCGGCATCCGACAGGTAGCCGGTCTTGCGCCAGCGCGAGACGATGCGTGTGACAATGCCGCCGTTTTCGTCGTGGTGCACGCGCTGCTCGGGTGTCAGCGGCACGAAGATGCGGTTGTCCACCCGCTCGGGCAGCTGCGTCAGCACCTCGGCCTTGCGCCGGCGCAGCATCACCGGCGCCAGGGTCTGGCTGATGCGGTCGAGCGCGCGGTAGCCGATCACGCGGCCGGCCTCGTCGCGCAGCTGGTGCTCGTCGAGCAGGCGCCAGGTGGGGCCGAGCCGGTGCTGGTCGACGAACTGGATGATCGAGACCAACTCCTCCAGCCGGTTCTCCAGTGGTGTGCCGGTCAACACTACCGCATACGGGCTGGCGATGCGCTTGAGGGCGCGCGCGGCGATGGTGTTCCAGTTCTTGATGCGCTGCGCTTCGTCGGCAATCACCAGTTCCGGCGCCCAGGCATCGATCAGGTCGGCATCGCGCGCCAGCGTTTCGTAGTGGACGATCTTGCAGAATGCGTCCTCGCGGTACTGACGCTGGCGCTGCGCGCGCAGGCCGTGGACCACCTGCACCTCGCGCTCGGTGAAGCGCGCGAATTCGTTCTTCCACTGGTGCTTGAGCGAGGTCGGGCACACCACCAGCACACGCCGCACGCCGAAGTGGCGCGCGAACAACTCGGCCGCGGCGATGGCCTGGATGGTCTTGCCCAGGCCCATCTCGTCGCCGATCAGGCAGCGGCCGGCGCGCGCGGCGAACAGCGCACCCTCGACCTGGTAGGGGTAGAGCTTGACCTTCAGGAGCCGGGTCAGCGCCTTGTCCCGGATGCCCTTCGGGTACGCCGCCACCAGGGCCGCATGGCGGCGCTCGCCGTCGCGAATCTGGGCGACGAACTGCCAGACGTCATCGTGGCAGCGCAGCTCGTGGCCGCAGTCGCTGGCGGCCCGCATCAGGTGCTCCAGGCCATTGAGCCTGTGCCGCGGCAGGGCCCCGCCGGCCGCGGCGTCGAACAGTTTTTCGGCCTGGGCGCGCAACGCGGGCGGGCAGCCCGTGCCGGCGCGAAAGCGCACTTCGCGCGTGCCTGCGTAGGCCAGCCAGATCTCGCTGTACTCGGACTGGAACCCGCGCGACAGCGCCGCCTTGCCGCCGCGCCGGGCCTGCAACCTGGCAAGGGTGAACTCGATGTGCTTGCAGGTGCCCAGATGGTTGGTGGCGTAGTCAGGGCAGGTGCAGAAGTTCTGGCCCGGGGCCTGGCCGCGAATGGCCACGCGGTAGTGCGTGCCGCTGCCGCTGGCGGGGTTGTGCACGCGGAAGTCGGAGAACACCGGCTCCTGCCCCAGGTTCTCCAGGCCGAAGCGCTGTTCGCGGCCGAACTGGCGGCGCAGCGCGGTCTGCCAGTCGGCGACTTCCAGTTCGGGCGGGCGGCGCGTGCGCGAGAGGCGGGGTTCGGCGGGCTGGGCGGCCTTGGCC